>CACYUI010000006.1 GCA_902777605.1 uncultured bacterium
TTCGTTTGATACTGTTTGAGTTGTGAATAACATCTTTTTTGCTCTCCGTTAATTATCTCTTACATATATATAAAGTATATAAGTTTCTAAAAATTGCCTCTTTTGTTAAGAAATGTAAAATTCAATTTTAAAAATTTTGTTTTTCTTAATAAATGTCAATATTTTGGCAAAAAAAATTTTTATGGGAGTAAATATAAATATGAATATTCTACCAATTGATAGCTCTAACATTAATTTTAAAACTTGTGCCAGAAGGTATTCTCCCAAAAACATTAAACAACAAGGCATTTTTGGAGAAAGTATTATTCGGACAAGTACGAATATTTTTAGAGAAGACATAGATTGGCTTGAATTTACCGATTTTATTGTGCATCATTTTTTGCCAAAAGCTAATGTTAACATACATTCATTAGCTTGTTCTGATGGCTCAGAGCCATACTCTTTAGCTATATGTTTCTTAAAAAAAATACCAAAAACAGGATTGAATAAATATTTACCAATAGAAGCTTCTGACATAGATTCTGAAATGATTAAAACTGCAAAATCAGGAAGACTAAATCTTGCCGATTTTGAGTTAGACTATTATGATAATTCTAAATTTATTATGAGGGATTTTTTTAAACAACAATCAGATGCCTTAGTTATAGATAATGATAAATTGGGAATTAACCCAACTCACTCATATGAACCGATTAGTGAATTAAAGAAATCTGTAAAATTTCATGTTGGTGATATGCTTGGAGAATTAAACAATTTAAAAGATGAAGGAAATTCTGTTATTATGTGCAGAAATGTTTTTCCATATCTTAGCAAAACATATTCTGATAATATTTTACAGACTTTAGACAATAAATTGAAATCCGGCAGTATTGTTGTTACAGGCTCTTTTGATGAAAGAGCAGATATAATCAATAGGATGCTCTCTTTCAATTTCTTTAACCCCATAAACGGCTCACCTAATATTTTTCAGAAAAAATAAAATATATTTATATTATAATGTTAATCAAAGATATAAGGAGAAAACATGAATATATTTGAAGAGCTGCAAGAAAGAGGTTTAATAGCACAAGTTACTGATGATAAAGAAATTAAAGAACTTATTAATAACGGTGGAGCAAGATTTTATATAGGTTTTGACCCTACAGCAGACTCTCTTCATGTAGGTCATTTTATGGCGCTTTGTTTAATGAAAAGGCTTCAAATGGCAGGAAACAAACCTGTAGTACTTATAGGCGGAGGAACTGGTCATGTAGGAGATCCTTCTGGAAGAACTGATATGCGCTCAATGATGACTAAAGAAACAATTGACCACAACTGCGAATGTTTTAAAAAGCAAATGGAAAGATTTATCGAGTTTGGTGAAGATAAAGCGATTATGGTTAACAACGCGGATTGGTTATTAGGGCTAAATTATATTGAACTTTTAAGAGAAGTTGGTGCCTGCTTTTCAGTTAACAACATGCTTAGAGCAGAGTGCTACAAGCAAAGAATGGAGAAGGGATTAAGCTTTTTAGAGTTTAACTACATGATTATGCAAGCATACGATTTTTATTATTTACACCAAAACTACGGATGCAATATGCAGTTTGGCGGAGATGATCAGTGGAGTAACATGTTAGCCGGAACTGAGCTTATCAGGAAGAAAACAGGCGATGATGCATATGCAATGACAATAACTCTCCTTATGAATTCAGAAGGCAAAAAAATGGGGAAAACTGCAAAAGGAGCGGTGTGGCTGGATCCAAATAAGACTTCTCCATTTGAATTTTATCAGTATTGGAGAAATGTTGATGATGCTGATGTTATGAAATGTATAAAAATGCTTACTTTCCTCTCTATGGAAACAATTAGAGAAATGGAGAAATGGGAAGATAGTAGAATAAATGAGAAAAAAGAAATTTTAGCCTACGAGTTAACAAATCTTGTTCATGGCAAAGAAGAAGCAGATAAAGCTCAAGCATCTGCTCATGCTTTATTTAGCGGTTCAGGAGATAGTGACAATATGCCTACAACTGAAATTACAGAAGAAGATTTATTTGAAGAAAAAATAGGCATTGTTAAACTCATTGTAAAATGTGGCTTTGCAGCTTCTAACGGTGAAGCAAAAAGACTAATTCAACAAGGTGGAATAAGTGTTAATGACAACATAGTTTCTACATTGGATAAAACTTACACAAAAGACGAGTTAAAAGAAGGTTTGAAAATTAAAAAAGGTAAAAAACATTTCCACAAAGCTATATGGAAGGATTAATATGAAAAATTTTCTGTTTATTTGTTTTTATTTAACTATTTTTTCAGGACTTTGTTTTGCAGAAGAAAACAGCGATAAAAAATTTGAACCTGTACAATTAGAAGTCGGTGGATTAGTGTATGATCTTAAGAAGCAAGAAGAATTTAAGATTAACAATGATGTTTTTGAATTCAAAAAATGGTATGTTGAACCGTTTCAAAAACTTGAACCTGCAAAAGAGCCAACAACTTTGGAATAATTAACATTTGTAACGAAAAATATATTTAATGAAATCCGTTGTTACTAAAAAACTTTATAGAAATAAGAGAGTAACAACGAGGTCTTGTTTTGGCAATTACCAATTTTAAAACAAATGAATTTGAAGATGCTTTTAAACTAATCAACCGCAATACAAAGCGTGCAGATTTAAAAAATAATGCACTTGCTTTGACTATATTTGATAAATACAACACCACAGTCGATAAAAATGGTAAAACCGATGATGTTTTTGATGATAATGAATGGGCAGCATACCAAAATTATTTAAACAAAATAGCTGAAAGAAAAAAAGGACTAAAAGACATCAAACAAACTCATGCAATGAAGATTTTTCAAAAAAGAATCGAAAAGTCAGAAAAACATATACTAGAATTACAAAACAAAATTCAAGAATTTGAAAAATTAAATATTTTCGGTAATTTTGTTAATAACATTGAAGCTAAATTAGATGAAAAATATAATACTGATTTGTTATTAAGTTTGACAGACAAAAAAGATATTGAACTTGCTAAATCCAGAGGAGCTATTGTAAAAGATATATCTATTTTGGGCAGAGGCGAAAGGGTAAATGAAGAGGGTAATTGGACAGGAACACAAAAATACGCATATATAGAATTCCCTCAAGAGATGACATCTGAAGAAAAAGAAAACTTCTTAAAGGAATTACAAAAAGTTTTAGATACATGCGTTAAAATCAACAATTTATATAATGAAATTGCAAAAGAATATGACAAACTGAATGAAGCAGAAGCCAATCTTGATGCTTTAGTATTAGGCTACAAAAAAGGCGTTGGAACTACAGACGAACAGAAACAAATATATAACCGCAGCACAGAACAAAATTTTGTAAAAGCGCAAATAAACAGGCTTTTGCAAGAACGCCAAAAACTTTGGTTAAAAGACAACAAAACCACGACTGATACGCAAAACATTGCAGCAATTGATAATCAAATTAGACAGCTAGAAAATATTCAATATTCCAATTTATACTCCTTAGAAGACAACGAAAATCAATCACAATCTGGTTTATCTGTTAATTATACAGAAAGCGGAATTTATACAGATAAAGACTGTGAACTGGAAAACAACCCTACAATAACAAATTCACACAAATTAGATTTAAATTATAATTTACCGGATTTGAATGTTTCACTAAGCGGCGAAAAAATTGAAAAATATATAACAAAACCTATAGAGCCGGAAGAAGGACAACCTTCTCCCCAAAAATTCCAAAACCAATACAACATTGGAGCATCAGTAAATTATACTAGAGATAACTGGTCAGTATCAACAAATGCAAATATCAATATCAAGCCCTCTTCCACATACCAAAGCTACGGCTTGCAGGGTGGTTATAAAAACTTTTCAATAGATTTGAATAAAGACATCTCTACAATGAGTTGCTCAATCCCTGATGAAGAAGGAATTTTGACAGATAAAAAGCAAAAAAGCTACACAACAGGAATTACTTTAACACAAGGTATTGGACAGGGCAGCATAAATACTTCAATACAATGGTCTGATGATCAGTTTGCAAGAATTTACGAAACAGGCGGAAGATATACATTTAACAAAAATACAAAAAATAACAAATGGACATTCTCTGCAACTCCGTCTGTTAAAGGAGGTTATGTTGACTCTTGGGGAGAACAGAGCGACGCTTGGAAAATTAATGCCGGACTTAAAAGTTCAGTATGTTTCAATGGAAAAAATTTACAATCATCAATTGAAATTGGTGAACAATACACAGGCAATTATTCAACCGGTAAACCTGCAAACACTAACACTGTAAATGTTAATACAAGAACAAGTTATAAAAATATAACGCTGAGCGCAGGATATATGAATCAAATGAGTATAGGTCCAGAATATTTCAGCAGAACAAATAGCGGAAATTTTGGGATTGCTTACCAATCAAATATCGGTACACTGGAAGGAAGTTATTCTATTTCCAAAAATGATGCAAAATACTGCAGTGATATGCCAATGCAGAATTCTTGGACAAACACCTTTATGATGACATTCAGCACTTCTTTTGATAATCTTAAAAATCTTTTTAAGCATAAAAAAGAGCAACAATAATACTTGATTTTTTCAAATAAATAGTTAAATAAATTTTATGAAACGGTTTATTTTAATAGTCTTTATGTTCCTGTTTGCATTTCCAGTAAACGCAAAAATTATTACAGGAGAAGTTGAATATAATGCAGAACAAGCTCGCAGCGAAGTTTTTGAAACCCCGATAAATCCTATAAGTTTTGAGTTTATAAAAAATAAATTTATAGATACGAATATTGAAGAAAATATAAATGCAATTATGCTTGGTATACAAGAGTTAAAAGACAGAAAAGTCGTTGGATTTTCTGATGGCAGTTATGGAATTGTATACCACGATGACCCGCTTTTTTCTTGGTATTACAAAAACGGAAGATTAATTAACTTTACGCAAAAATCCTCAGAAAATTATCCATGCAGAATCACAAAATATAAACCTGATGGAACCATTGCAAATGCAGGATACAAAGTTTCAGATAAAGAAAGTTTTATTTTTTCTTCTAACGGTAAATTAATTGCTCATTGGAAAGGCACTCTTTGTTTTGATGAAAATAACAATATAATAATGACAAGAAAAAATTTATAGTTTTAAACAAACAACTCCTGCTACAATAAGCAAAACTCCCAAAATTCTCATTAAAGTGAGTGCATCTCCGAATATACATACACCTATAAGAAAAGTGCAAGAGGCACCAATACCTGTCCAAATTGCATACGCAGTACCTATTGGAATTTGCTTTTGCGCCAAATATAAGAATATACCGCTTAGCGCCATAGCGATTATTGCAAAAATTATCCATAAAAATTTATACTGGCTGTTAGTTGCAATTTTGAGTCCAAATGGCCAGCCTACTTCAAAAATAGCCGCTATTAGAAGATATATCCAGCTCATTGTCTAATCTCCTTTTTCCATTTGATATAAAAATAAACAGCCAATATTGTATACACAGCCCACATAATTACTGTCGAATAAACCCTTTCACCTGACATAGCAATTTTAAGCCACATAACAAAAGAGAGCGCATTGACACAAAACCACACAATCCATTGCTCGTAGCATCTTTTTACTGTCAAATACATGCCAAGAATTGAAAAAACTGTTGTTATGCCATCAATAATAGGACTTTTATCACCTAAATAGGACAAACAAATATTCGTTATTATTGTAAAGACTAATGCTATAAAAAATAAAATTACTCTTTCTTTATTTGTTAATTTTGATTTAATAATTTCAGATTTATCTTGCTTAAGGTGTTTATTCCATTGAAAAAACCCTGTGATTTGCATCGGTATATAATATACCAAGTACAATACAAGATTTCCCCATAATGCACTTCTAAAAGAAAGGTATGAATAAAAGGCAGAACCAACAACTCCTATAAGATAGCAAATGGGAAAACCTTTTCCCGCCAATATTGTATATGTAATACCACAAAATGCTGATAAGAGAGCGACAAAAGAGTCTTTCATAATTATTGCGTTTGCAAATAATATTATATAAACAAGCAAAAAGCATGAAATCTCTAACTTATTATTTTGTTCCACTTTATCAATTGTCATATTTATGTTATCTAATAAAAAAAGATGAAAGTAAATTCTAACAGGGATATCTCATTCACAAGTGTTTACACAAGCAAAATAGTCAAAAAAGGATTGGAGCTTGCGGCAGATAATGGTGCTTTATTTGCAGCAGGTGCAACTGTTGGATTTTCTGCCATTCGTCCGTTATCCATTTGGTTAACACCAAAAACAGACAAAGAAAACAGAAAATTAGCATCTGCTAAATCAATAACTTCCAGCCTTATAGGTTTTGGCATATTACTTGTATTATCAACACCGCTTGCTAAGAGTATAAAAAAAATTGATAAAAATCCTGAAAAATATTTGAATACAAAAACAATAACTGCCCTTAAAGAAAGCGGAAAAGATATCACAAATTCTAAAGGATACATTTTTGCAACACAAATATTCAAATTAGGACTTGGAACTGTTGCTGCTATTCCAAAAGCTATTATGACAGCTGCAGGTATTCCATACATAATGAATTTATTTGATTTAAAAAAAGAAAATCATAAATATAAAAAAGAAACTGCAAATACTCACTCCGTTTCATTCAAATCTCATAACCATAATAAAACTTCGTCTGTAATATCTAAAGTTATTAATAAAAATTCTTTTCAAAATTTTGTAAATAAATTTAAAGACACAAATTTTCCAATGCACATTTCTGCCATTACAGATGCTCTGGCTACAGCTACTTTTATTAACCAAATAAAAAGGAATCAAAATATAAAACAAGAACGTAAGAAAGCTCTTGAATATAATGCAGGAATATCGACCGCTTTATGTATTGGCACAGGGTATATTGCAGACAAATTACTGGATAAACCCGTTAATAGTTTTATAAAAAAATATCAAGATATTAATAAAGGAAAGCATAACCTTGAAAAACAAATTCAAGGAATAAGAATTGCTAAGCCTGTTTTGATTCTTGGTACAATATATTACATAATAATACCTTTTATCTCTACTTTTTTAGCTGAAAAAGCTGATAGTCAAAACTAAATTTGCAGACAAAATTTTTTCAGATATAATATTTTTGGTGTGAAGTACATTGTCCTTACATTTACACAAATGAGCAAAAAATATTTTTAGGGATTTTATACTAGCAAAGGTAATACACATGCAAATTAGCAAAGTCAGTAATATATCGTCAAAGAGAATTGCACTTAGAACATATGCACCTAGACAAAAAAGCATATCAGGGCACAGCATTACTGAAACAAGCAATTACATAGGAAATATCATCGGGCAGCCAACATCTGCCGTGGAAAAAATTATTATAGGAGCAAATCAATCAAGATTAAATTTCTTAAAAGATTTAGTTAAAAAATACAACCTCAGAAATTACAACCTACCATATAACTTAAAGGAAGATTCTACTCCTTTGCTCGATATATACAAAAATATAGAGCATCCTGAACCGGCACACTTTGATGTTTTAAGGAAATCAAATGATAGTTTTGAGTATATAAAACAGATTTTTGACATAGCAGATGAAACAAAAAGCTTAGACTTTGTCTTGAATCTTCAAAGAAATATTTTAAAAAGCTCTTCTAATTCGGCTCAAACTATTATCGATTTGCTAAGTTCAAAAAACAAACAAGAATATATTAATAATATAACTAAATTTGAGTCCTACCTCAGGTTAAATTCCGACAGAAAAGACGCTGTTCTAAAATTAGATTCATTAATTCAGGCAGATAAATATGACAGTAAAAAATACGATTCTATGCTTGCTATAAAAAAATTGCTGCAACATAAAAATATAAATAAATTTGCCGGTGATATGGAAAACATTTTAGTTAAAAATTATACAAAAGAACGCAGTGAATTTTTGAAAGTTTTAACAACCGACTATCTTGCAAGAAAAACTAACTTGCAAAACCTGAATAAAAATTTAATTGCAGAACTTTACAATTCAACCACAGCTGAAAACTATGAGCTTAGAATCAGTGCGCTAAATAAGTTCAGATTGCTTGCAAAGGATAGCAAAGACGGTGAATTATCAGAAATTAAAAAACTTTTTGCAAAAATTGACAACAATCAAGATGCAAAACAATTTATTACAAATTCTATTAATAGAGATCTGCCTGTTAGTTCCGTAAAAGAATTAAATACAGTCATTGAAACAACAGACTTACACAAAGCTAATTATTTCTTTAATAATACAAAAAGAATAGTTGCGCTCTCTGAAGGTCAAGAAAGACTGGATGCTCTAAAAACGGAACTTGAAAATCCTTTCTTTGAACCAAAAGAAAAAAGAAAATCCAAAATTTTACACATTTATGACAATTATACCGATAACGGAATTATTAATAGGGCTAAAAAATACCTATTAAATAAAATAGATATATTTATGTTCAAACATTTTGCAAAAAAACCGGAAAATGCATCTAAAACAACACTACAAATAGAAAAACCTAAGTTCAAAAATATAACTCAAGAAAGAAAAATTAAACTTTCAAAAGAAGTAGATGAGTTTATTAAGAACAAACTTGGAAAACGCACTTATAATGAACAAGAAGATATTTACAGATTAAAAGTTACAAAGATTAGAATAAGCTTCTTGCCAGAAATTTTCAAATCTATAAAAGATACAAGAGCTCAAGCCAGAGCAAAATCTATTTTGCCGACAAGTTCTAACAAAGATGCTGCACGACTTTATGAACTCATAAACGGTAAAAATAAAAAAATCGTTCGATATATGCTCAAAAAAACAGATAACAACAATAATAGAATTTTTGATGTAAAACAAATTATCAATTTTATAGAAACAATTAACAAAAAAGAACAAATTATAAAGAAGTCTAACCCTAACTACAAAACAACGGACTCAAAATTATACTACGAAAAAATATACAGTGATTTGGCAGAAAAATACAAACATTTAAAATAATAACCTTGTGTGACATTACACATTTTATCTGATATAATTATCCTGAATATTAGGAGAATTATATGTCAAATTTAAAAATTGGTATTATAGGTTTTGGAACAGTAGGAACAGGTGTTTATAAAACATTAGCAAATCACGATGGCATTGAGATATTAAAAATAGCTGTTAAAAATATTAATAAACCGCGTTCAATTAAACTTCCCGAAGGATTATTAACCGATAACCCATTTGAAATCATCAACAATCCTGATATTGACATAGTTGTTGAGCTTATTGGAGGTGTTGAACCCGCTTGGGAATACATTTCTACTGCAATAAAAAACGGCAAGCATATCGTTACTGCAAACAAGGAACTATTAGCTAAAAAAGGTGAAGAACTTTTTAATCTTGCGGAAAAATACAATAGAGTTTGCTTATATGAAGCAGCCATTGCAGGCGGCATTCCAATTATTATGCCTATAAAAACAATTCTTGCCGGCAATAATATAACAAAAATACAGGCAATTCTTAATGGCACAACAAATTACATTTTAACCAAAATGGATATGGATGGAGCTTCATATGAAGATGTTTTAATAGAAGCGCAAAAGCTTGGATATGCAGAAACTGACCCAACAGGTGATGTAGAAGGTTTTGATGCAGCATACAAAATTACCACTCTTGCAACAATAGCATTTAAGAAGCGCATAAAACTAGAGAATGTATATAGAGAAGGTATTACAAAAGTTCGTCAAAAAGATATGGAGCAAGCAAATGAGTTTGGATATAAAATTAAACTTATTGCCAATGCATCAATTGATGAATATGGTAACGCAGATGTAAGAGTTCACCCTATGTTGGTTTCAAAAAATACAACACTTGCACACATTGATTATGTTACAAATGCAGTAGAATTAACCGGTCATCCAATCGGAAGCATTGTTTTATCAGGTCCGGGGGCAGGAGAATTTCCTACTGCAAGTTCAGTCGTTGGAGATATCTTAGCTATAAAAGCTGAATTTGGAAAAACCGATTATATGTTACCAATGATGCGATGTCACCATGAAACAACTGCAACACCTATTAAAATTGAGGACACATATAACAAATATTATATTTCTATTACTGCGCCTAATGCTATAGGTGTTATTGCAAAAATCGGCACAATCTGTGCAAGCAAAAACATCAGTCTTGCAAGCGTACTGCAAAGAGGAGTTTCAGAAAATAACACTGCTGACATTATTGTTATTACTGAAATGTGTCAAGAACGATTAATAAAAGAAGTTGTTAATGAACTTGACAATTGCACTGTTAATAGTTTAATCAGAGTTGCTGAATAAATGTAACAATTTTTTTACAAATTGGCAAATTAAATTTTTAGAAGTTATATATAACTAAGAGGGTATAAAGTTCAAGGGGAATTTTGCCTTCTGTTCATGAGGTATAATAGTGGTAGACAATCGCGCAGCAGGATTTTACGGGATTGGCGGGTCGTTCAATTTTAAAAGCGGGGACCCATCAGGAACCGCGGCCAAAATGAGTCAAGATAAATATGGTTCAGAAGCAATGTACCTTCCTCCTGCTGAAGGAGAAGAAGATGGAGAAAACTTTTACAATCAGCCATATGTTGATAGAAGCGCTCTTCTAAGAGCTACACTCAATTCTCTTGCCATGTCTAATGTTGCATCTGTATTGAATGCAAACAAGCACAAAAAAACAATTAAAGATATATTAGACGAAGAATCAGAAGAAGAAGAACCAGAAGATAGTAAAGAAAAAAATAAGAAAGAAAATCGTGACAAATAAATTACCCAAAATTACTATTTCACTATCCGTTTTTATGGTATAATTTTTTTTGACTTTGAGGAGCGAAAAATGTCTGTTGAAAGCAAAAAAACGGATTTTAACAAATATTCATATAGAGAACCAAAATTCTATAATAAATGGAGAGGTTTTTTCCAATTTTTAGTAACTCATATTTTTTATATGATTAGGTTCAAACTTGTATATAGACTGGAAGTATACGGAAAAGAAAATATTCCTAAAGATAACAAATACATAGCAGCAGCTAATCACCTATCTACATTAGATCCGCCTCTTGTTTGCGGGGTTTTGGATAAGAGTGTGGCTTATATGGCAAAACAAGAGTTGTTTAACAATCTTTTTTTGCGTTGGTGGCTTGATTGGCTTGGAGCGTTCGCAGTTGATAGAGAAAAACTTCATGTTTCTACTATTAAGACTGTTAAGTCCATCCCACAAACAGGATGGGTGTTAGGAATTTTTCCACAAGGAACAAGACAATTGGATGGAAACATAAGTAATGTATCTAAAGGCTTTGCTTCTCTTGCAAAAAGTACAAAATGCGGCATTCTTCCAATTGGCATACAAGGCACAGAAGAAGTTAAGAGAATACCGTTTTCAGGTAAAATTATTGTAAGAATAGGAAAACTCATTCCATATACAGACAATGTAGAAGAAATGGTTGAGCAGTGGGGCAATGCTATTGAAGTATTGAGCGGTCATAAATATTTGTCTGAATAATAAAATTAAGGGTGTGTGTAAGTATGAAAGAAGAAAAAAATTACAACAAAAGAACTGAAAAAGATTATGGTTTTTGGAGAAAATTGTTTTATAGAGCCTTTGTAATCTTTGTTGTGGTTCCTGTATCAAAGCTCATGTATAATCTTAAAATAGAAGGCAAAGAAAATGTGCCAAAATCATCAAGAATAATTTATGCAGCAAACCATGTTTCATATCTTGATCCTCCATTTGTTTCTTATGCCGTATGGAAATATGTTGCATATATGGCAAAGCAGGAGCTTTTTCAAGATAAAGCAAAAAAATTATTGTTTTTCCTTGTGCACACCTTAGGAGCTTTTGCGGTAAATAGAGAAAAACCCGAAATAGCAACTTTTAAAACCGTTAAAGCCGTTTTTAATACACCTTGGTCACTCGGAATTTTTCCACAAGGAGGAATTCGTAAAGAACCTGAAATATCTAATATTCACAAAGGTTTTGTAATTTTTGCTAAAAAATTTCAAGCTGATATTGTACCTGTTGGAATTTGTGGTTTCACAGGTTACGCAAAAAAACTCTTTGAAAAAAATATGACTGTAAAAGTAGGAAAACCTATTTCTTACACACTGGAAGAAGATGAAATTATCAAAGAATGGGCTCGTCAAATTTGTGAAATGACAGGTTTTGAAAATAAAATTGAAGAAAAAGAAAAAGAACTGGTTCACAATTCTTAATATTAATCTTGAGCATGCGCAAATTTTGGATTTTACATGTTTTATACCAAATGTTATAAACAAATAGGTGTGAAGCAGTATGAATATTTTACCAATAAACAATTTTCAAATATATAGCGGAATTCAAACAAAAACTATAAAAAAAGAAACATCTCCGACAGTGACATCACCTATGTGTAATATGGTGTCATTTGGTCAAGCTCAAAAATTTGGTGACTTTTTCTTACACCAACTAAAGAAAACAAGTAGAAAAATGCAAGTTCAGGAGAATTCTAACCTATTTTCTGCGGCATCATCTTCTATTGCAAAAAGCTTAGAAGGCAAAGGTGTTACTTACAATGAAGCATATAACAGTATTTCTCCAATAAAATCAGAAGACTCCTATTGGTCCAAAGTACAACGCTCAGGTTTTGATGTGCGTGATGAAATAAGAAGAACATTTTTTTGTAAAAATGCTTATGACTTAACAGTTCTTGAAGATATTATAAATAAATACAGTGACCTTGGTTATGCAATATCTCCAATAAATATCCCTGTTGAAAAAATGGTTGAAAAAGGGTATGTTCCATCAAAAAGTGAGTTAAAAAAGGGGTTTGTAGAATTACCTGATATTGACATCAGATTGGACAGAAACAACATTGCAAAATTTGTTCCAACACTTAACGGCTATATAAGTGAACCACAAAAATCCGGATATGAAGATATCCAATTACGCTTTATAAAGAAAAGTGACACAAGAAATCCAAACCCTATAAAACATGAATTAATTATAATTTTTGGTGAAAACTACGCTAAAGCTAAGCATTTTGAATCAGAAAAAATTTATAAATATACTAGACAATTAAATGAATTAAAATTTTACAGAAGTACTAAAAGTGAAGGTTTGAAAAAAAGAACCGGCGAATATATTGATGCAATTAAAACGAAATTAAATTTAGGTATTTCGCAAAAACTTTTTGCAAGTGCAAACAGCTTAGATGTCAAAAAAATTGATAACGAAATGCTCATTAATGTATCCGAGCAAGAAATTAAAGAACTGGTTAAATATTTCAATAAACTTAGAGAAAAGGGACACAACTACTACGAAATAGCAGAACAAAGAGCTAAAACTCCTGCCAGATTAAAAAAGATTAAGCAAGAACATGAAGCTGATTCTAAACTGCTTGCATATATTAGAAAAAACTTAGAAGAATCTATAACCTTCTTTAATGAAAAAAGATATTTTAAAAGTATGCCAAGTTTGGATGAAATTATAGCAGAGTTAGAAGCACGAAAAAAAATGTCAAACTAAATCTTATAAGCTTTATTATAAATTTTCGACATTTATCGTTTCGAAGTTTTTGAACTTTTACTTCCGTTTTTCTTTGTAAACTGTTGTGGTGCTTGATTAAATGATGTTTGAATTCTTTTTACGCTCAAAACATCAGGCATAGATTGAATAGCATTCATTACTTTTCTTAAGGTATCAATGTTATCAAGTTCAATACCGACTTCTATAATACCAACCTTGCCTTTTGATTTAACATTTGCAGAATTAATATTTGTATTATTATCAGAAATAACTCCTATTACATCCTTTAACATTCCAAGACGCTCGCCTGTTTCAATACGAATAGTAGTGCTATAAGTCTTATTGATGTTATTCCCAGACCATTGAATATCCATAAGCCTTTCAACTGGGATATTTTCTAATGTTTTACAATCTAATCTGTGAACCGTTACACCTTTAGAACGAGTTACAACGCCTACAATCGGTTCTCCTGGAATTGGAGAACAACAACGCGCAAAAGAATATAAAAGCCCTTCCAAACCTATAATATCCTTTTCTGATGCTTTTCTAGGCTTGTGTTGGTGTATTCCTTCTTGTTTTTGCGGCTTTTTAAGGCGATTAACAATTTTATTAATCGTTGTTTCTCCGTACCCGAGTGCAGCAAACAAATCATCAACACTTACATAATTCATTTGTTTTGCAACTTTTTCAAACTCGCCTGATTTTATATATTCATCAAACACAGTTTTTGTAAGTTCATGTTCAAGATTTGCTTTGCCGATTTCAATATGATCTTCTCTTTTATTCTTTTTATACCAGTTTCTGATACGCTGCGCTGCTTGTTTTGTAACAACAAAGTTGAGCCAGTCAAGACGAGGTGCTGCGACTTTTGATGTCATAATTTCTACAATATCACCGTTTTTGAGTTTTGTATCAAGTTGCGCAATACGACCGTTTACGAGAGCCCCAACAGTTTTATGACCTACATCAGAGTGAATACGATATGCAAAATCGACAGGTGTTGCACCTTGCGGTAAATCAAGAACATCTCCTCCCGGAGTAAATGCAAAAACCTGATCGGAAAACAAATCCAGCTTTACAGAGTCCACATAGTCTGCAGCGTCTTTTGTGTCTTTATTGTATTCAACCAACTTTCTCATCCAAGAAAATTTTACATCGTTTGCTGAATCTGCCTTCTGCGAACCTTTTTCTTTATATCTCCAATGCGCTGCAATACCATATTCAGCTATTTCATGCATCTCCCAAGTTCTTATCTGAACTTCCAATGGTTTTTGGCGAGGTCCGATTACAGATGTATGCAAAGATTGGTACATATTCCCTTTTGGCATTGCAATATAGTCTTTAAACCTGCCGGGGATTGGTTTAAATCTTGAGTGAATAAGCCCCAAAACTTCATAGCACTCTTTTTCACTATCAACAATTACACGAACTGCTGTTATATCATATAAATCATGAAATGCGACATTAAGTCGGTTCATTTTATTATAAATACTGTAGTAATGTTTTGCTCTGCCGGTAATTTTTGCATTTATTCCACTTGCTTTTACATCCTGCGAAATTTTGTCTATCAAAAGTTTTACCGTCATATCTCTTTCTGCTTTTTTTTGAGATACGAGCTGTGCAATTTCATAATATTTATCAGGATGCAAATATTTTAAAGATAAATCTTCTAGTTCTGCTTTAATTTTACCAACACCAAGACGGTTAGCAAGAGGGGCAAAAATATCTAATGTTTCTTGAGCTATCCTCTGCTGCTTTACAGGCGCCATGTAATTGAGAGTTCTCATATTATGAAGCCTGTCTGCTAGTTTCAAAAATATTATTCTAACATCGGAAGCCATTGCTATAAACATTCGTCTGAAGTTTTCTGCTTGACGCTCTTCTGTTGATTTAAACTGTAACTTTCCAAGTTTTGTAACCCCCTGAACAAGGTTCAAAACATCTTCGCCAAAAAGTTCTTTTATCTCTTCAGGCTGAGTATCTGTATCTTCCAAAATATCATGCAAAAAGCCAGCCATAAGAGTATGTTTATCTGCCATCAAGCCAATTAAGATTTTAACAACTTCCATAGGATGAATTATATATGGCTCTTCTGAAACCCTATATTGACCTGAGTGAAGTTTTTTAGCAAATTCGAAAGCGCGTTCCAACTCTTCAATATCTTCTTCATTATATTGCTTCTCTTCCAAAAGCGCTCTAATTTCATCAAAAGAAATTACATATTGTTCCATAATATAGTTATCATAGTTTTTTTTGGATAAAAAATCAAGGATATCAGTATAAAATCCGCTTTTCAGTGGACTCTATTTGGTAATTTTATTTTACGATACTCTTATATATAAGATTTGAAGCTTTTACAATAAAATCTTTACCTTGTGGTGCATTATGAGGGCGATTTGCAAGAATTACAATAATATATTTTTGACCATTTGGGGCATATACAATACCTGCATCACCTAGCATTGTGCCTATATCACCTGTTTTATGAACAAATAGCGCACCTTCACCAAGACCTGCTGCGATTAATCTGTTATTTTTTACATGGCTCATATAATCAATAATATACTCTCTTGAATTTATGTTTAAAAAACCCGGATTATCAAGGTTATACAATATTTTTGCCATATCACGAGCAGTTGTTTTATTATTACCTGTCAAGTCAGGCAACCAAGTTCTTACATAAGTCTTAGAAATTCCCCAATCTCTTAAACCTACATTAACATCATCCATTCCGCCCATTTTAGACATAATCATATTTGTAGCAGAATTATCAGAATCTTGTATCATTGTTTTTGCCAAATCATCAAGTGACAATTTTTTACCCGTCATTGCAAACTGTAGCCCGCCAGAGCCTGATGCTTTATAATAATCATGCAAAATCATTTCATCATAAATTGTCATTTGACCTGCTTCAATTGATTTAAACATTCTGACTAACACAGGGAGTTTTATGATACTTGCTGCAGAATATTGTGTATCACCATTAATATCAAGATATTGACCGTTTTCATATTCCCAAACATAAACTGCAGGTTTAATTGAAGGATACTCTTTCATCAAATTATTAATCTGAGATTTCAGACCTGACATTTCTGATGTTTGGTACATTGTAGTAACTTCACTATGAGATTTTTCAATTGTTGGTGTCAAAAGCAATTGATTTTGAAATAAATCGTTGTTTAAATAGCCTGTTATAGGATTTGCAATACTATACAAATCAGCTTTATTCTGCTTTTGCATAACACTTGTTGCCATACCGCTCGGCATTTTTGTTTCCATAGGAATATTAGTAGGCAATACTAATTGTTTGATCAAATTATTGAAACATGTAGGAAAAACAAAATACATGAACACTGAAAGCAATGATAATGTAACAGTCAATCTAAAAAGGTACAATATAGGATTGACTTTTTTCTTCTTTGCTTTTTGAGGAAGCCTTTTCTTTACAACAGCAGAACGCTTTTTCGCAGGTACGACATGTAATCTGCGTTCTTCTTCATAATATCTTTGTTCGCGATATGCGTACAACTAATCACCCTCCAATGCCCCTACATCAATATATTAACACTTTTTTCCAATTTGACAAATACTTCATATGTTGTATATTAGACATTTTGAATGGTTCAAATATCAGAACTCATTTTTCAAAAGCAATTCCGAAAGAGTTCCAAACTCTTCTATAGTAAGCTTTTCTCCTCTTATATTTTCATCAAGATTCATTTTTAATATAGCTTTTGTAACTTTTGTTTTATCAAATCCTGAATTTACAAGACAATTTTTTAAAGTTTTTCTTCTTTGTGAAAATGCTGATTTTATTGTCTTTCTAAAATGAGCATAGTCAGTCAGTTTTAATCTTGGTTCTACATTAACTTTAAGAGAAACCAGTGCAGAATTTACTTTTGGAGCAGGATAAAAAGATTTTCTTCCTACAAGACGAATAATAGAACAATCTGCCCAAAATTGTGACAAAATTGTCAATAAACCGTACTGTTTTGATGCACTTTTGGGGGTAGCAACAATCCTTCTTGCAACTTCTTCTTGCACCATTAGAATTATATCAGTTATTTTTTTCCTGTTTTTGTTATCCAAATCATCTATTTCACCAAGAAGATGCGCAATAATAGGTGATGTAATATAGTATGGAATATTTGCCACAACTTTTATTTTTTCATCCGTTAACTCTGATAAATCGGTTTTTAGGATATCACTGTGGATTATCTCTAAATTATCGGCATCTAATTTTTCAAGCTCTTTTATAGCCTCTTCATCAAGTTCTACCGCTATAACTTTCTTAGCATACTTAACCAACTGTTCCGTTACAAATCCAACCCCAGGACCTATCTCTAAAACAGTATCGTCTTTTGAAATATTTGCATAATCAAGAATATCAGATATAACTTCGCCATTAATTAAAAAATTTTGACCAAGTCTTTTTTTTGTTCTGAAAAATTTTGCTCTTTGCAGATAATCCACCATGGTAATAATAATAGTACAAACAGGGAAATGTTAAAACTCTTTTAAAGAATTATTATTTATGTATAATAAAGGAAGGAGATCGTCGTGAACTATTGCCAAACAAAACTACAAGACAAATTAGAGTACAACCAACTATTGGACAATTTTATTTTAGGTTGCAAACAAACCGAAAAGGTAGGTATGGAATATGAGCGCATACCGATCCATAAATCAACTGGAGATGTTGTACCATATGATGGTGAATTTGGCATATGCGAATTTTTAAGAGAGGTTGCAAAAGAAGATAATTGGGATTATCTGCTTGATGAAACAAATATTATAGGACTTAAAAAACTCCACGATACAATAACTCTCGAGCCGGGGTGTCAAATAGAGTTAAGCATTGAACCTCAAGAGAAAATTGCAGACTTAAAAAAGCGAATAGAAGAAATTGATTCCGTATTTAATCCTATTTTAGATAATTTCGGAATAAAACTTATTAATCTTGGAGTCTCACCAAAAACAACTTATAAAAATATAAAACTTCTTCCGAAGCGAAGATATCACTTGATGGCAAATTATCTGTGGGGAATTCTTTCCGATGTAATGATGAGAGAAACTGCCGGTATTCAAGTCGGAATTGATTTCAAATCAGAAGAAGATGCAATGAGAAAGTTCAGACTCGCCAACATGATGATGCCTTTTGTAACTGCTATGTATGCAAATTCTCGTATCAGAGGCGGAGTCGATACAGGTTACAAATCTTTTAGAGCACTTGCCTGGCTTAATACCGATAATGAAAGATGCGGTTTTGCAACCAGATTTCAAGACGGTATGAGTTTTAAAAATTATGTTGATATTCTATTAAATATCCCAATGATTTTTATTAACCGAGAAGGACATACTGTTAATATTAACGGAAATCTTACTTTCAAACAATTTATGGAAAAAGGGTTTGAAGGATTTGAAGCTAATATTGATGATTGGAATTTACACTCAAATCTATATTTCCCTGAAGTGCGACTAAGAAACTTTATAGAAATAAGAAACCACGATTGTGTCGGTGGAGATCTTAAATACTCGATTCCTGCCATTTACAAGGGAATTATGTACAATTCTGATGCTATACAAGAGATTGAAAAAATACTTTGCAAATATTCCTACAGTGAAATTAATGAACTTAGGTATTGTATTGCTCGCTATGCTATAGATTCTAAAATTAAAAAGCAGCCAATCGCGCCTATATGCAAAGAAATCGTAAATATTTCATACCAATCATTAAAAAATAAAGGAGAAGGGGAAGAATCATTCCTTGAACCTTTAATTGAGATGGTTTCTAAGAAAAAAGTTCCTGCTGATTTCGTATAAATAATTAGTATATATTTTGGTGCAAAATCCTTAAAAGTAGGGTTTGGTTTTAACCGAACCAATAACATTAAAAGGTGCGTCAAAACGACGCACCCTACTTCCTAATCAAAATTCATCAAATCAGAAATTTTTACTTCTAAAATATCAGCAAGCTTAAACAATCTTCTAAGACCAATAAATTTTAGACCATTTTCGACACGACTTATGTATTCTTCTGATACATCTAATGCCACAGCTAGGTCTAATTGCCTATAGCCTTTTGCTTTTCTATATCTTTTTATATTTTTCCCTAAAACATCTAACCTTGACATATGGTTAATTATTTCATATTATAGAAAAAGCTTTTTGACCTAATAGGTCATTTTTGAGGATAAATTGTATGGAAGAAAGAAACATTTTAGAAATATTAGGCAAAAATATGCACGATATAAGATTTGAAAAAAACATGTCACTTCAAGAATTAGCAGAAAAATTGAGCATAGACATTGAAACATTAAGAAAATTTGAAGCCAGTGAATATTCCGGCATATCAATACATTATTATATAAAAATAGCTAATGCTTTGAATGTCAGTTATGAATGTTTTACAAAAGGCATAGAATTTGTGGAAGATTAAAATTAACCTAACAAAAAAAGAACTCCATTGAGGAGTTCTTTTTGAATTTGGAATAATTAAGGAAATTAGAAATATCTCCCTTATATTTATCCCTATCTCTTTGAGAATTGGAATCTCTTACGAGCTCTTTTTCTACCGTATTTCTTACGCTCTTTAACTCTTGCATCACGAGTTAACAAACCTTCTGCCTTAAGAACATTTTTATATTCTTCATTAGATTTAAGTAATGCTCTTGAAATACCATGTCTGATAGCTGCAGCTTGAGCAACGATACCACCACCGACAGCCTTTACTCTTACATCGTATTTATCCTGATTTTCAGTAAGAACTAACGGTCTATAAATCATCATTTCTACTGAAGGCATATTGCCGATATAGTCAGCTAACTTTTTACCGTTAACAAAAATTCTGCCTTTGCCTTTTACAAGCTTAACAACTGCAATAGCGCATTTTCTTCTGCCTGTAGCCATAATTTCTTTAGAATCTGCCATTATTTAGCCTCCTTTTCTAATAAAATTGGCTTTTGAGCAGCGTGTGGATGCTCTGAACCAGTGTAAACTTTCAACTTAGTGAACTGAGTATCACCTAAAGTATTATGTTGTAACATACCTTTAACAGCTTTTTCAATTAACTTAGTTGCATCTTTTTCACGAACTTCTTTTACAGAAGCTGCTTTTAGTCCACCAGGAAATCCTGTGTGGTGATAATAAATTTTATCTGTTTCTTTATTACCTGAAACTAACACTTTTTCTGCATTGATAACAACAACGAAATCGCCGGTATCAACATTTGGAGTGTATTCAGGTTTATTTTTACCTCTTAGAATATTAGCAATTCTAACTGCTAGACGACCAAGAATTTCGCCTTCTGCATCGATTAGATACCATTTTCTTTCTACTTCAAGAGGTTTTGCTGAATATGTTTTATTCGCCATTTTAATATTTCTCCATTGTAGTTTAGTACTTTACTTCCATAAGTGTCAACCCGTACGGACTGACTGTTTGCCCCGCTTTACGACGGTCATGAGCTTCAAGGACTTCCTTCATATACTCAACAGGGAGTTTATGACCTTCTATCTCAAGAAGCGTACCGACTATAGTCCTTACCATATTATAAAGGAAACGGTTTCCCTCAATATGGATAAAAACTCTATCGCCTTGTTTTTCAACTTCGGCTCTTGTGATAAAACAAACTTTGCTTGGGTTTAGCGTTCCGGAACTTTTAAAACTTGAAAAATCATGTTCGCCCAAAAGGAAGTTCAAAGCAGTTTGCATCCGCTCTACATCCAACTCATATTTTACTCTTAAGATATCACCGTCAAATGCTTGTTTATATGGTCTATTAATTAACTCATATCTGTAATATCTCGCCTTTGCAGACTTTTGAGCATGAAAAGAGTTTGGGACAACTCTCAAGTTATTAACCGAAATATCACTTGGAAGTATTTCATTTATATGATAGATAAAGCTTGAAGCAACAATTTCTTTATCTGTATCAAAATGAACGACCTGTCCCAGTGCATTTACACCTTTATCGGTTCTTCCGGAGAAGATTGTTTTAACCTGTCGGTTTTGTTTATGATTAGCGGATTTTCCGCCAATTATCAATGTACTTAATGCTTTCTCCAGCTCGCCCTGTATAGTAGGCTCTTCTATATGCTTGCCATTTTTAAATTGAATTTGACTACCTGCATAGTATTTACCTCTATACTGAACATCTAGAGTGTAGCGCATTTTAGGTTATACCAATTGGATTAATGCCATTTCAGAAGCATCGCCTCTTCTTGGAGGAAGTCTGAAAATTCTTGTATAACCACCCTGTCTTGAAGAATATTTAACGCCAATTACGCTGAATAGTTTTCTCAAAACAGTTTGAGGTGCTAATTTTTTACCTTCTTGCTTAGTTTCAAACACTTCGCCAGTTGCAGTGTCGATAAATTGTCCGATTTCTTTATCAAAAATATAACGACCTGCAAGTCTTCTTGAGTTCAAATCACCTTTCTTAGCCATAGAGATAACATTTTCAGCATATGGTTGCAAAGCTTTTGCTCTTGCCATAGTTGTCTTGATTTCTCCATAAGTAATAAGTTCGGTGCAAAGAGAACGCAACAAAGCCTTTCTTTGGTCTTGTGCTTTACCAAGCGTATGTTTTTTTGTTTGGTGTCTCATTTGTCTGTTTCCTTTTTATATTACTATTTTATTTCTACCAGTGGAAAGTTGATAGTTGAAAGTGGAAAGTTTTTATAAATTATTTTAAGTGTACTCTTGTTAATTAAAAGATTTTAAAATAACTTTCAACTTTCCATTTTCCACTTTCCACTTTTTATTATTCGGCAGACTCTATAACCATTCCATTTTCATCCAATTCAGGATTTGGAGCTAAGTCTAATCCGAAGTGGTGAAGTCTTTCGATTACTTCATCTGAAGATTTTTTGCCGAAGTTTTTAATATTTAATAAATCATGTTCAGACTTCTTTAAAAGTTCTGCCATAGAATTTATACTTGCTCTTTTTAAGCAGTTATATGCTCTTACTGATAATTCCAACTCATCAATAGTAATTGATGGTTCGTCTGCAGCAGCTTCTTCTACTTCTTCGTGTACAGAAGATACAGATGCGATTTCATCAAGTTCTCTGTGAGAGTTATTTCCTGCTATAGAAGAAATTTGTACAAAGTGTTCGATTAATAAATCAGCTGCTTGTGTTAATGCAGTTGTTACATCAACAGTACCGTTTGACCAAATTTCAAGAGTTAATTTATCAAAGTCGATGTTATCACCAACACGAGCACTTTCTACATCATATCTTACTCTCTTAACAGGCATAAATGTTGCATCGATTGGCAACATATCAATAGGAGTACCTGATTTTGCATTTCTTGGAATATCATTTGCAACATAACCCTTACCGGTTTCAACAACGATGTCTGCATGGAATGAACCACCTTCAGCAATTGTACAAATTAACCAGTCAGGATTTACAACCTTTACACCAGCAGGTAGTTGAATATCACTTGCTAAAACTGCACCAGGTTTATCTACATCTATTCTTAATGTTTGAGGTTCTTTAGAATCAGTCTTGATAGCTAAACCCTTTAGATTTAACATAACATCAATTACATCTTCTAAAACACCAGGAATTGCTGTATATTCGTGAGTAATACCTTCTATTCTGCAAGAAGTAACTGCTGTTCCTTCAAGACTTGAAAGTAAAACTCTTCTTAAAGCATTACCGATAGTAGTACCGAATCCTCTTTCCAATGGTTCGATAGTAAATTTACCATATTGTGAACCATCTGAGCCGGTCATTGTACTTACGGTTTTAATTTTTAATTCCATATTTTTCTCTCCTATTAGGGTTATTTTGAGTAGTATTCTATAACAAGTTGTTCTTTGATTTCAGGATCAAGTTCTTCTCTTTGAGGAACTCTTTCGAATGTAATTTTCAAAGCATCTTTGTCTAATGTCATCCATGCAGGAACACCAGACAAATCAATAGCACTCATAACTGTCTTAATATAGTCGTTACTTCTTGCTTTTATTGTAATTACATCTCCTGCCTTTACTAAGTATGACGGAATATCTACTTTTTTACCGTTAACTAATGCGTGACCATGATTAACGATTTGTCTTGATTGCTTACGAGTTACACCAAAGCCTGCTCTGAATAAAACATTATCTAATCTTGATTCAAGAATTTGAAGTAAGATTGTACCGGTAACACCTTTCTTTCTTGCAGCTTCATGATAATATTTAGCGAATTGTTTTTCGCTTACTAAATATGTAAATCTGATTTTTTGTTTTTCACTTAAGTGAATTGCATATTCAGAAGGTTTCTTTCTGTCTGCACCATGTTGACCTGATGCTGTTTGTCTCATTGAAGACACAAGTTTTCTGTTTGACAAATCAGAAACTTTCTTATTTCTGAACAATTTATTCGTTGGTCCTGTGTATCTTGCCATTATTTTCTCCTTTTCTTTTGTCGGGCATCTATGGTTTGTGTCCTTGGCAAGGACTCAAGCCCCGACTTATTAGTGGAAAGTTGATAGTTGAAAGTGGAAAGTTAATATAAACTATTTTAAGTGTACTTTTGTTCGATTAAAAATTTTAAACAACTTTCAACTTTCCATTTTCCACTTTCCACTCTAATCCATACAGAGTGTACTAAACACGTCTTTTCTTTGGTGGACGGCACCCATTATGTGGAATAGGTGTTACATCCTTAATCAAAGTAATTTCAAGACCTGCAGCTTGGATTGCTCTGATAGCTGTTTCGCGTCCTGAACCTGGTCCTTTGATATAAACTTCAACTTTTTTCATACCTTGGTCTATTGACTTTTTAGCAACTTGTTCTGCTGCAGATTGTGCTGCAAACGGAGTACCCTTTCTTGCACCTTTAAAACCTGAAGCACCAGCCGTTGCCCAAGCAATAGCATTACCTTGCATGTCAGTAGAAGTAACTATTGTATTGTTAAAAGTAGATTGAATATGTACAACCCCTTGCAATACATTCTTCTTTTCTTTTTTCTTTGTAGTTTTTGGTCTTGCCATTTTTTTATTCCTTTATGTTTTACTATTTAATTTCGTTCTTAGTTATTAATTAAACCTTGAACTATTGCTTCACGCTTCGTTTTTGTTCATTCTATTTTGCTTACGCAAAATTATCATTCACTCAACTCCGCGTTACTTCGGCATTTCGTTCGCTATCGCTCACTTCAGCCTGCGCAAAGTTCAATTATTTCTTCTTTCCTGCTATTGCAGTCTTTTTACCTCTGCGAGTTCTTGCATTAGTTTTTGTTCTTTGACCTCTGCAAGGAAGACCTCTTTTGTGTCTCATTCCTCTGTAAGAGTTAATTTCTTGAAGACGCTTGATATTCATTGTAACTTCTCTTCTCAAGTCACCTTCAATATTGTATTCAGATAATGCGTTTCTCAACTCTTTAATATCTGATTCTGTTAAATCGTCTGTTCTCAAATCAGGAGAAATTCCTGTTACTTCAAGAATCTTTTTTGCCCTTGCCGGTCCTATTCCATAAATATAGGTAAGAGCAATTTCTAATCTTTTGTTACGAGGTAAATCTACCCCTACTAATCTTGCCATGTTTTTTTCCTTTATTTTTGTACTACTTATTCTCGTTTAGTTGAAAGTTGATAGTTGATAGTGGAAAGTTTTTACAAATTATTTCAATTGCACTTTTGTTCAATTAAAAGATTCTCTAATAACTTTCAACTTTCCATTTTCCACTTTCCACCTTTATTAACCTTGACGTTGTTTGTGTTTTGGATTTTCACAAATAACGGCAACTCTGCCTTTTCTTTTGATAACCTTGCACTTATCGCACATTGGTTTTACTGAACTTCTTGTTTTCATTTTTCTTTTCCTTTTTATTGTGTACTATTTATATTTTTACTATTTTAAGCGGAAAGTTATTCTGCCTTTTGTTAAATCATACGGAGTCATTTCGACTTTAACTCTATCACCGGGTAATATCCTTATAAAATTTTTTCTGATCTTGCCGGATATATGAGCCAAAATTTCATGTCCGTTTTCAAGTTCTACCCTAAACATTGCATTCGGCATCGACTCTATAATCTTTCCTTCAATTTCTATTACATCTTTTGCCATTATTTTCCTCTGTTTCGGCTACATTATAACGACACATTGTGTCATCATAATATAATAATATTTGCTAAATTTTGGAATGCAAGCGATATTATTGCATGTTAGCCATTTTTGTAAAGATTTATTACTGATTGTTTTTTTAGTTTTTAGTGACATTGTTTTATTGACAACTTATAATAAAGGCATGCAAAAAATGGCCGTTTGCAAAACTCTTAATAGATTTTTCGCAATTTCAAAAACACCCTTTTTTATAAAAACACTCTTTATGTTTTACTTATTTTTTTTAAACACAAAGTAAAAAATATCACCCGTATTTATCTTAAGTTCTTGACCTTTTTCAACATATGAAAGCGGAGAATCTTTATAAACTTTCTTTATGCCTGAACGAATTGGTTTTTT
The DNA here is from genome assembly GCA_902777605.1 of uncultured bacterium. GTDB lineage: Bacteria > Cyanobacteriota > Vampirovibrionia > Gastranaerophilales > Gastranaerophilaceae > CAG-196. The sequence continues at coordinate 26,003 of CACYUI010000006.1, forward strand.
CCCGCCATTCTCAACAACACCTTCCGCAAAAGAAATACCCTGACCAAACCCTTTCACAAAAAGATTTCCCACAGATTTTGTTGCGCTTAAGGCTAAATCACCTTTATCAATATTTTTTAATTCTTCTTTGGATAAAACTGTTTTTGAATATTCGCCAATCCAATTTTCATCTATCTGGGCACTAGAATCTTCTGTAATGATTGATAACAGTTTTACATTAAATGTTGCATTGCGCTTACCCCTTGATGGCGGTACAACATTTATAACTTCGCAGCGTAAAATATTGTTCTCATAAAGTGCATATCTACCGAGCTCTGCATCTGCAGCCACTTTTACCTCAATAGTTCGCGAAGGATTTGTTGTATCAAAAGCCTCCAATGCCAATACTTTCACATTTTCTGCAGCATAACTAAGCGTTGTCGACAAGAACAAAACTGCAAGTGATAATAACAATTTTTTCATAATTAAATCAACCTATTTTTTTGCAACACATCAATAACTTCTTTAATTCCCTGTTTTGCTTGAGTCATAAATTCTTCTGCAAAAACAGGGTTCATTTTGCTTTGAATAACTTTTAAAATATCAGCCTGCATATATTGATACAACAAAGGAGATTTTGCTATTGTAGAAATTAGTGCAGGAGAGTATGCTCCTTTTGATAAAAGCGCAATAACCGCATTTATTAATGCCAATTCATCTTGTGTCCAAGCTGCTGTTTCTATCTTGAATGGCTTAACTTCGCCAAGAATAAATGCTGTTGTATTTGAAGTATGCATAAAGAAAATATTTTCGAACGGTGTATTTTTCATACCTTCTATAGCCGCTCCAAAAGAAGTTGTATTATAAACCTCAGTATACTCCATGTCTCTGATTAAAGTTTCAAAGTGTTTAATAAATGCCGCATAGTCATCACTTGTAAGAACTTTATTCCCTGTAACAGAATCAACATGGCTCAAATTTTTCTCCATGCCATATATTTTTATTTTTTCTTCAGAGATTCTTTCTATCTTTTCACCAGAAGAATAAATAGTATCATTTTTAAAAGCCAAGTCCAAGCCACAGAATACAATTTTACTAAATCCCATCTTAATAGCAGACACAAGTGCCATGGTTGTAGATGATCCGCCACACTCATACATTTCTATCGCAGGATTATATTCTTTTAATTTTTTCGCTAATATATCATTTTCTGCAAACGATACAAAAATCTTTTTAAAAGGTTTATCGTAAGCCTTAGGATCAGCACGCAAATCTGTAATATAACTTATTTTTTCTATTACATCATCAAATCCTGAAATTGTATCATCGATATAAGATGCATCCAAGCCAACTATAAAATCAGGAATAATACCGTTTGCTATTGCAAGGCGAGCAACCTTATTAACAGCAAAAATAACATATTTTTCTCTGCTTGCTTTTATTTTTTCAATATTTTCAGCAAAAGAAGGACCTGCTGCCAAAATTAATGCCGTTTGAGATTCAAATTTATCTTCTAAGTCGGATAATCTATACAAATTGCCGTTATTAACAGCTATTATATTTTTTATTGAATTAAACAACCATGTCTTTGAATATCTGGTAATTGTATTAATGTCAACTGTTTTACTTTTGCATGTTTCATATACTTTTTGTGTTAACTCCAAAAGTTCTTGACTTTTGACCACTGCATAATTTTTAAGATATACTACTTCTACCTTATCTTTTGTAATATATGAAGTTGATAATTTCGCCAAAAGTTCATTTAGATTGTCTGTAATAAAAACTCTTCCACTTGACAAATGTTCTGAAATATCAACATTATTAAGAACAAAATGCAAAAGCTGGATATCAGGTTCATATAAAAATATTTTTGATGGATATGTATTGAATACTTCATCCAACATATAACACAGTCCGATACCGAAGGTTATTATGATATCTTTAGCACCCATTTTCTGCTTTATTGTTGTCTGAAGCATTTCTCTAATAGCTCCTCTGGGATCATTGATATCATCTACAGGAACATCGTTTTTCATCAACAAGTAGTCATTTGTTGGAGTCATGCAATATGACATATTCATACGCGAATCGTCCAAACTTATCTTTGCTAATCGTGCTTTTAAAGCCTCATTATCTATATATTTTAAATTATTTTCGTACATCGCTCTTCCTCAATTATTACAATCAAGTTACCATATTTATGAAGAAAAGTAAACCAGTATCTATTTGGTTCGTACATCAACATTTTTTTCAAATTGATTAAAAATATCTTTACCTACAAGTTGTTCTAACTGCGAGCGTTTTTCAAAAAAGCTTCCCCTTGCCTTTACTTGTTCATCTAGAGCTTCTCTATAAAATGTATCTGTAATAAGAACAACCTCTTTGCTTAAATTTTGCGCTTTTCTATAATTAATTTCGCATTGTTTAGCCTGAGCCGTCGTCATGTCATATAATTTTTTTGCAGTCATATAATCATAATAACTATCTACAACTTTTTGCTGTAATTCATCAACTTTTCTTACTAAAATTATCATGTCTGCATCTGTTACCTGAGTATATTTATAATTGAGAGCTTTGTTGTCTTGCGACATAATACCCAATGTATTTCCGCCAATCAACGCAGCACTCGCAAGCATTGGATTACCGGAACCGGCTCCCAGAAAGGTAGACATACCTGCAATTGTAGACAACACTTTTTTTACAGCACTTTCATCCGGCTTATCTTTTTCAGGGTTAGATAATTTATATATTGCAAACTTAATAGTATCACTATTAGTAGCTGCTCCTTGCCATAACAAAGATAAGTCAGCAAGCATATCATCATAGTCCATTTCTAAAGACTTCGACACTTCCATTGCCATACTCTTTATACTCAAATCCGCATATGTCTTACCAACAGCAGAATCCGTCTTGGTTGATATAGTTGGCTTAATCTCTATATCTTCTACTCGCAAGTCTATCTGTTGACTCGTATCAACTTTCTTTTCCGGTGTATCAGTAGTACCAAATCTATACATAATATCCTTTGGAGAATTAACCTCTTCCAATTTTGTATCTGCATAAGTATACTGCAAAGAAAAAGCAAGAATAAGGAACAGCATAACAATTTTATTTTTTATCATTATTGCCCCCTTTTTTCTTATCTTCTTTTTTAGGCTTTTCATCCGATGAATTTTTATACAAAGCAGAATTGAAATCATATTGATAAAGCTCTAACGAATCAACCGCTTTTTTGCCCGCTAATCTTTGAAGTTGAATATGATATTTTTTTGCCGATTGCTCTAAATTAAACTCTCTTATACTCATTGAATCATAAAGTGAGGAAGATATTGCAATTTCCAATATATCATTCCCTTCCAGAGCATTAGAATAATTTTTGCTATACAAAATCATCTTTGAGCGTGTATCTTTTAAAAGACTAAGAGTATTTTTATAGTTATAATATGAGCTTATCAGAGAATCTTGCAAAGCTTCTACCATGCCTGCAAGTTCAATAAGCTCTGTATCAGTAAGCGGAGTTTCGGTCGGAGTATTTTTTTTATTCAAAAGCCCCTGTGCAAGCCTACCCGCAGAAAAAGCAGCTGTTTGAATACCATAATTACTACCTACAAGACTGGGTATAAAAGATGCCCCTGATACAATTGCTGATAAAGTTTTTGCCATTAATGAAGAATGTATGCGTCTTTGAGATTCAGGAGTTGCCAGTTTTTTCAATGCAAATTCAATAACTTGATTATTTTCTACAGTCGCCTTCCACAGCAGTTCCAAATCTTTCATATCATGTTCTTTTTGAAGATCTATAATATTTTCTAAATCTGCAGAACTGTTAATGAGCAATGAGTCATTTGCTTTTGCTGTGTTTGTATCAGTCACAAATTCGGGTTTCTCTATATCGTTTTTATCCAATGTAACAACATTGCCTGTATTGATTGCAAACACACTTGGTATAAGCATCATAGCAAATATTAAAAATACTCCCGTAAACTTCTTCATACCATATATATACTCTAAAAAACATGTGAAAATCAACTTTTCGCAAAAATATTTTTTACAGTTTTTGTATAAATATGAACATTTCACCAATAAACATATACAAATATAATAATAAAAGTTTTAAAGCAAATGACAGGTGGGTTCACAATGCAGCCGGCTCTCCTATTTTTAAAACAACTACATATTTTTTCAGAGATGACATAGACTGGAAAAAATTAATTAATTTTCTTTGTACAAAATACAAAAATACAGAAAAAATCAATGTACTAAATCATGCCTGCTCAAACGGAATGGAACCATACTCTTTTGTTATGCAATTTCTTCACTCAAAACCTAAGGATGCAAAAAAATTCCTTCCTATTACAGCAAAAGACATCGATAAGGATAACATATATGCTGCAACTTCTGGACACTGCGGGGCAAGTATGTATGATCAAAGAAGAGCACAAGAGTTTTTAGATTACACACTATGGGACTATGTAGATTGGCAAAAGTCATCCAATCCAAATAATGACATGATTCTTTCTCCAAAACAGTTTGTAAAAGATCAAATCATCTTTTCACAAGGAAATATTTTTAATGACATCGACAATTTACCCCCCAAAAATAATGTTATTCTATGCAGAAATATGTGGCTTTATCTTAATTCGCAAGAACAAGATATGTTACTAAGAAAGCTCTCTGATAAGCTTGATGCGACTTCAACCGTTGTGTTGGGGATTTATGATTTTCTTAACAATTACAAACTTAAATTAGATTTTGATTATTACGGTTTTAAAGAAGACATTCCATATGTATTCTCCAAAAATTGTTAAATAACCTCATCTATCTTTGAGCCAATTTTCATATAGTGGGAATAATAATAATTAAACACTAAAACTGCTGCATAAACCATAAAATAGAAATTTACAAGAGTAAATAAAAAGTGCATAACAATATTTTTACCACCAAGCACTGCTAATATTGATATTATAAAGTACAAAACAAACAAAAATATATACAATGCTGCATTCTTAAAAAAATGCCTGCTAAACAAATCTTTTTGTGAATATAAAAAAGCTTTAATAGGATTTTTTGTTTTAAAAAATAATGCTGCTGGATAAAATAAAATATCAAAATAAACAAAGCTAATAGTCGCAAATAATAATAAATTCCATAAATTAATTTTCATCAACTGTTCCGAAGAAAGTGACAATAAAAATGATTTCATTGCATCTACGGAAACAATAGCTGAAGACAGTGCCTGCGCAGAAACATTCGGATTTCCTATAAGCTTATAACCAATATATGTAGAAAAGACAAAGAGTATTGTGCCTACAAATAGAGAAATTAATATACACACAACTGATGAAAGAAAATATTCCCCAACACCTTCCGTAAAACACTTAATTAAACCATTTGGTTCATCTTCTTCTGTATTTTTTACACTTTTTACGACCATGAAAAACCATCCGGACAGGAAAGCCGCAAACATTAGGAAATACAGAATAACCGATATAAAAATTCCCAAATTTGTTCCACCGGCTGATAATACCAAATAAATTGTAGACAACAAAGAAAAAAGTATCAGTGGTGTTGCCAAAATAATGTATTTATTTGTTATATGAACACTTTCTTTTAATATACCTAACATAGTTCCTCCACAGTAATTTAATATACAATAAAACGCAAAAACAGGCAATTAGTAATCCTTACTGAATATTGAACAGCAGTCATTATCCATCTGTTTAATTTTGTTAAAATATTACACAAAATACTTGACAAAATTGCATTTTTGTAGTAAAGTGCATGCGTGTGTTAAAAGGTCTTAATAAGAGGACTGATTATGAGAGTAGATACTATCCGAAACTATAGCGCAGGGGGAATTGCGCCCAAAAATTTAAAAATAGCAAAAAAACGACACGAAGCACCTATACAAGCATTGTGCCATGACTCTGTGTCTTTTAAAAGCAGAGCCAGTGCAGGAGTAGGCATTGGTGCATTGTTTGGAGTAGGAGCTTTGGGTATTATTTCTGCTCTGAGCGGAGGACTCGCAACTCCGGTAGCTTACGGAGTTTATGCCGCAACATTTGGTGCGGCAGGCGGAATGACCGGCAATGCGCTAGACAAAACAGACGACAGAAGAATCGAGTATGATTAAAGCTCGGTTCTTTTTTTATGATATAATTTAGTTGGAATTAGTTGATTTTGAGGAATACAAATGTTTAGCACAGAAACGATTTATGAAGTTGTTACATTCTCTGTTGGAGATACCAAAGCAGGTACAAAAATGGGCAAGCTTCAATTAAAAGACCCTAAAACTGATGAACTTTTAAATTGTATCCTATGGGAAGAAGCATTAAATCGAATGGACTCTAAATTGTTTCGTTGCGGAAATGAACTCAGAATAGTATCGGGTTCATTTAACGAAAAATACAACAACTGCCTTGTTTCGGCACTTGAGCTTATTAAAGAAGCAAAAACCGGTTTAGATGAAGCAGAAAGAGAAACCGTTTTTAGCGAGTTAATTGAATACATAAACAAAATTAAGGATGAAAAGCTGAAAAATTTTGTTTTCGAAATATACAATACAAACAGAGAAAAATTACTCATATCTCCGGCTGCCAAGCTTATGCACCACAACTACATAGGCGGGCTTATGGTACATACTTTGGAATGCGTAAAATATGCTGAAGCTAATATGGCAATTTTCTTTCAAAGAGTTAACCACGATGAAGTTATAGCAGCATGTTTACTGCATGATATAGGCAAGATTTTTGAGTATACAATTGATACCGAATCAGGTCTTATAGATTACGATGAAAACTTTAGAAAAGAATGGATTTCACACTCCCAGTACGGTTTTTCTATTTGTATGAATGCAGGATTTAAGAAAATTGCAAGAATGATTGCAGCCCATCACGCAAGAGCGGATTGGGGCGCAATCATTGATTTAAATGAAAAAGATTTAGAGCCTATTGTTTACCTTATTCATCACATTGATGATTTATCGGCAAAATTTGGCAAAATAAATGTAAGCATGTTATAAATCAGGCTTTTTATACTCAACATCATTTTCTATCCACACAATTGTAATTGGAATATCGTTTCTGTTCCCAAAAGGATTGTGAGTGTATTTATCATATTTATTTATTTTTTTCTGTACAAGCCTAAAAAAGTTTGAGATTTTCATAATCACCTCCTTTTAAAGATTCAATGCATAAGAAAATAACTCTCCGACCTTTTTGTTATATATTCTGCCATCTTCTTTTGCAAAAAGGTTTTCCCAGTGGCTTTTTGGAGTACCATCTATAGAATAAGATGGATTTGTCATCATTAGATGATGCGTATTTGTGTCATATCGAAGAGGAAACAAGTCCTCCATTTGCATAAAACTCGGCAGCTTATCACTTGGAAATTCATACGCGAAAAGTATAGAATTAATCCTATGAAGCCTCTCCTCATAAGTTCGTCCGCCGATATCATTGTCATTTGAGACCTCTACTCCCGGAGCATAGTCTTTTTGATATTTTAATTTTTTTGACCAACACTTTACCTTGTTATAATCATCCGGCGAAATAAAAGCAGTACCTGTAGTGAGTCCCAAATTTTTATATCGTTCAAAATCTTCTGTACTTTTTTCTCCTGCGAAACTAAGAGTTGTACATCCACTTCTTACACGAATTTCGTGTAAAATATGCTGCATTTGTTTATATTCGGGCAAAGCTCCAACACCTGTATAATTACCCATATCATATCCACCAATATGTTTAGCGGAATCTATAAAAATAGCTTCAAAGCCAAGTTTTACAAGTTTTGTATGTTCTCTGATAAACAACTCTTCGTGTTCAGAATTATTCCAATCAAAAGTTATATCCTGATTCAATCCTGTTGCTACTTTAATTTGGTCAGCAGAAATAACAGTTCTAAATCCTGTTTTTAAGCCATGGATATGAGCCAGCTTATTAAATGCAACAAATTGCTCTTCCGGTAAAATTTGGTTTGTAATATCAAAATTTATTATATTTTTGCTATACCCTGCATTAAGCTTAATACCATATATAGAATTTTCTTCATGCGGCAATTTATTATAACCGTCACCATATATATTAGGGAAAATCTGCGACAATATAATACAATTTGCCCAACTCTTTGCAGAAGGAGGCAATGCTGGAAGAAGTTTTATTAAACTAAGTATACCGTTTTTAGTACAACTACCGTGCATTTCTGCTACAGCACGATTGTTTATTTCAATATAGTTAGCAAGTCTGCCCCACTTGTCACCATAATTTGGAGTTTCAATAATGTCCGGAAAAGTTTTGTAGAATTCACCCGTTTCATTAATTTTTACCAATATTTCCACAACATCTTTAACACTCAAAGTCAAAAGTTCTACAGGCAAAATTCCTGATAACCATTTCTTAAACTTTGATATTTGTATATATTTATCCATTTTGTCGTTGGGAGATAAGTTTTTAGTTTCACCCAATGCTATAAGAAGTTTATTTACACAATTTTTCATACTAAAAGTTTAAAAACATATTACAAACAAACAACAGACAAATTTCTCACTCTCTAATTATACTTTTAGGGGTGTTTTTTAATTTATTACAGAATTTATTACCCAACCGTCTGAGCGAAAGTGTCCATAATTATTTTTTCCTTTGTATTTTATTCCCTCTGGACTGCTCTTTAGCCATTCTTCAAACAACAGTATTGCCTTGTTTAAAACATCACTCCCATACTTTTTTAAAAGAATTTTATATTGAGCCTGCGTTAAAGTAATAAGTTCTGTATCTGGAATAGTAACTTTTATTGCATTTTCATACTTTGGACGACCACCCTTTTTACCATTTTCTATACTGCTTTCCTTTTGCATATTAAACCTCTCTTATATCTTCAGACGGGACACCATACTTTCTGACAAGTTCAATCACCGTTTCTTTCATCTTGCATTTAAAACTGCTTTTTGCAAAATATACATTATTAATTACGCATTGAGAACACCTGCATCCCAATCGATAACACTCTACAGCTGTTGGCGTCCAACCATCCGCGCTTGTCTCACTACATGATACATTGTATCTGTAAACCATACTCTTTTTTATCTCCTCAAATCAAACTAATTATGCGATAAGTGCATTTGACATTCTTAACATCATGTGTTTTAATATCAATTACAAGCTTACATCTGTATCTAATTGTAAGATGATATGATACACATGTCAAGTGTTACTTTTCAATATTGGTAAAATATGAAACTAGATGAATTAATAACTCTTATTTCTCAAAAAACGGGAAATGCCATAAATCAGTCAATGCTTGCAGAAAGCTTAGGCATCACTCGTCAAACCGTTAGTAACCGCATCAAAAATGAAAGTGAAGTTACAGTAAGCGAGTTATTTAAAGTTGAAAAGTTTTTTAATCTTAAACTGTTTTTAGAATCAAGCGAAAGCAAAGAAGATATAGCATATATTGATTATTATAATGATGTTTTTGCAAGCTGCGGAAGCGGAAGCATTGTTTTTTCGAGCGAAAAAAATAAACTCCCGATTGCAGCAAAAATGATTAAAGGATATTCAAAGAACAAATTATATTCCATGATTAATGCAACAGGCAATAGTATGGCTCCGACAATCGAAGACGGAGATAAGCTAATTGTAGAACATTGGGCAGGTGATCAAATTCAAGATAACAAGATTTATGTTTTTTGTTACAATAGCGAATTTTTTGTAAAACGCCTGTCAAAAAACATAGATGAAATAATTATCAAATCTGACAACCCTGAATACAGAGTCCGCACAATCTCTGCAGAAGGAACAAATGATTTGATATTAATTGGCAAAATAGTTGCAACCATTAAGTCTTTAGAGTAAAAATCATACAAATAGTCGATAACAAAGCAAAAAAAATGTATGATAATGTAAGAAAATAATTGGGGAGATTGGGGGCTTATGTTCAACAATATCAACGACAATAACAGGGATTTATTATTTAATTCACAATACGGAAATGCCGGAAATATTGTGAATATCGCTAATATTAGAAGCAACATTCAAAGAAACGGTTATTCAACTAACCCTTATGTAGATAAAACAGAAATTTCTCAAAATGCAATGCAAATGTTTCAAAGAGATTTGGATATTAACAAATTTACAAAACTTGCATCAAGTAATCCTGAGGACATTTCTCACCTTGACAGAATGCGCGAACTCTTTGAAAACGGTGTTGTTGATCCGTTCGAAGAAGATGTATTAGCAGAGCTATCAGGAAATTCTAAATTATGGGATGACTTAAACTCATAAATATGATAGAATTAAGCTATGGTATCGTCTGAATATTATGTAGCTGATAACTCTAATATGGAAGAAAAAATGCTTGAAGCGGCAAAGAGCCACTACTCGACAGGTCATTATGAAGCCGCTCTTAAGTTATATTTAAGCATGCTAAATTCCAACATATCTTACAAGCTTTATCACAGAATTGGCAAATGTTATCTTAAGTTAAATGATATTAATAGTGCAGAAGAATTTTTTGAAAAATCAATAAATCTTGAACGATTTGCAAACCCTTCTTATCTCTATTTAGGAAATATTAACTACAAAAGTGAGAACATAAAAAAAGCAATATATTATTGGGCTTGTGCATATGCATATAAACCTAAAGATGAGAGTATTTGTTTAAATTTAGCAACTTCCTACTTTACGAGAGGAATGAAGTTTCAATCAGTATACTATTACGAAAAATACTTGGAATGCGCAGGAAACAAAAAATCAGATGCATATTTCGCAATCAAGCAAAGTTTAGATAAATATAATCAAATTGGAAGTGAATTTTTACAAAAAGCCAGGCAGGCGACATCCAGAAAAGATAATAAAACTGCCATTGAATTTTTAGAATTTGCAGTAAAAAATCAACCTGTAAATTTTGATATAAACTATCTTTTAGGTTCTCTTTATCTTCAAGAAAATGAAAACATGAGAGCTCTTATATATTTAAGACAGGCACATTGTTTAGATACAAAATCTTTGGATGTTTTACAAAAACTTGCATCAGCATATATAAATCTTGGAGATTATACAGGTGCATATTGTGCTATGCGAAGGTTATTACCGCTTGTTATACATAATCAAAATGAATATTTAAAGACAATGAAAGTCATTAAAGAGTTAGATGCTTCTTTTGATGAACTTAGCTATAAAGGTCATAAAGAATTTGGCGATAAATATTTTGAAGATAACAACTACCATTTTGCTCTATTAGAGTACGAAAATTGCATGATTTTAAACGAAAAAGTTAGAGAAGAGCTTGATGACAGAGCTAGCAGAATCCGTTCGTTTATTAACCCTCAAGCTGGATATATACCTACTTTTTCAGCAAAAGACAATTTGAACCAAAAGGCAAGCGTTTATAATGTTTAAAAAGCTTAGAAAATTCTTTTACCTCTATATCCTCAAAAGAAAATACTACCGAGAAGGCTCTTGTAATGCCTGCGGACGCTGTTGTCAAAAGATTTATGTAAAACATAGAGAGATTATTCAAACAGAGGAAGAATTCGAAAAGCTAAAAACACAACATGAATTCTATACTTTTTTAAAGATTGTAGATAAAGATGAAACAGGGCTTGTTTTTGAGTGTGAGAACTTGGATAAAGAAACAAAGAAATGCAAAATACACAAGCATCGCCCCGGAATTTGCAGAAGATACCCTCAAGAGGAGCTTTTTGGAATGGGCGGAACTCTTGCTGAGCATTGCGGCTACAGACTTGTACCGATTGAAAGCTTTGAAGAAGTTTTTAATAAAGTTTCAAAACGCATAAAAAAATTAAGTTAAAAGAATTTGACTCCTTATTTTGCCCGTTCTTTTTGAATAGTTTCTTTAATAAGTTTATTTATTATCTCTATCTTTTCCGGAAAATGATAATAATCATTGCAATTTTTGCATTTTTTTAAAGAAGCAAAATTTCTTGTTTTTCTTAAATATTCAACCAGTTTGTATTCTTGGTCATATGCATTGTATTCCGTTTGCATACTGTATTTCATATAATTTAAAAATACAATTTTTTCTTCACATGGAATATTCTCTAATGCTTTTCTTGTTTCTATTTCCGCTTGTTCAAGAATGTTAGCTTGATTTTTAAGTCCAAAATCGCCTATATGATTTGGATTATAAAATAATTCATCATATATTTTATAATATTGTTTATCATAAATGCCTAATTTTTCCATTTTTGCCAAATTCATCAAATACTTTGGATTTAACAAATAATCAAAAATATGTGTTGATTCATGAACAAAATCAGGCAGACTTTTTATCATGATATTATTTTTCTTACCTTTTTTACGGGATTCAATACCTAGAATATAACAATCAGCAGCAACCACATCATCATTTAACATAACATAGCCGCTTTGTTCAAAATAAACACTTTGCTTAATAGGCAAAACTTGTACTAATTTATTTTCGGGCATCGAAGATTCATATCGTGCTTTTAAGTCGGATAAAAAACAACTACCTCTTTTTTCAAATAGAGGAATAATTTGTTGAAAAACATCTTTATTTAGTTTTTCCGATGTTTTAATTCTTGATGCTATACTGCCTTTTGCATATTGATTTGATAGTTTTATTGCTGATATTGGATTTATCATTGTTATACTATGTACTTACTTCTATTTAAGACCGTTGGCCCAAGCCGAAGCGAGCATTTCGCCCTTTCCTTCCGGTTTAACTTTGATTAGACGCAAAATCCCTAAGCCTGTTTTTACATCTATTCCATATTTTGATTTTCTCACAAAAGTACCAATTCCACCATCAATATTTTCATCAATGGGCTCTGTTTCCATGACTTTGATTATCTTGTCTTGGTACATAAAAAATGCACCAGGGCACTTGTAAACACCTCTTACAAGATTATGGATATCTTTTGCTGAATTATTCCAATTTATTTGACACTCTTCTTTTTTAAGTTTATCAGCAAAACAGACACCTGTTTCGCACTGTTTTTCGGGCTTTAAAGTACCTTCTTTTATTCCTATAAGAGTTTTTTCTAAAAGCTCAGGAGAGTGTGATGCACAAATTTCAAAAAGCTCTACACAGTTCATATTCGGAGTAATATTAATTGGCTCTTTCATACAAATGTCACCACAATCCAAACCAAGTTCTGTTATCATGGTACAAATACCTGTTTCACTATCACCGTTAATTATAGCTCTCTGAATAGGATTTGCTCCTCGGTATTTCGGAAGAAGTGAAACATGAAGATTAATTGTTTCATATTTAGGAATATCAAGAACTTCTTGCGATAGAATTTGTCCAAAGGCAAAAGTTACAAAAAAATCCGGCTGCAATTTTGTTAAAGCTTCAATTATTTCTGGTTCTTTTCTTATTGATTTAGGTTGAAAAATAGGTAAATTATGTTCTATGGCAAATTTCTTTATCGGACTGGGTACAAGTTTTTGTCCTCTGCCTGATGGCTTGTCGGGTTGAGTCACAACAGCCAAAACCTCAAATTTGTCTGAATTATAAAAATGTTCTAAAGAAGGAAGTCCTATATCAGGAGTTCCAAAATATACTATACTAATTTTGTTTGTCATCTTTTTGGCTAACCTTTTCTTTCAAAAGTCTTTCTATTTCAGATTCCAAATCAGGTTCTTCTAAAATTTTATCTACCTGAATCGGCGGCAGATTATGTTTTTCTAGTTCTGCTTCAGCTTCAAATCTATTAATAACATGGTCGATAAAAAGAATTCCGTTAAGATGGTCAAACTCGTGCTGGATACATCTTGCCAAAAGCGTTCCGTCTTTAGCTTCTAAAACAAACGAACGCCCGTTTTTATCCATAGCTTTTACCATAACATTTGCATATCTCTTCACATCAGTAAATGCTTCCGGAAAACTTAAGCAACCTTCATGACTTATAACCGCACCTGACTTTTTAATAATTTTCGGATTTATAAAGACCATTGGATTTAGCGGCTCGTTATTTGTTGAAACATCTATTACAAATATTCTATAGTTTTCTCCTACTTGCGGAGCTGCAAGCCCTACACCATTTTGGGCATACATAGTATCCAACATGTCTTCTACCAAAACTTTTATTTTTTGCGAAACCTTGTGAACTTCTTTCGAAGGTTCCCTTAGAGAAGGTTCTCCATACTTAACAACTTTTCTTATTGACATAATCTTAATCCTCTTTTAACATTATTTTAGCATAGATATGAACAATCGTTATAACTCGGTCGTTAATATAATATCGGAGTAAATTTATGCGCAAAATTTTTCTCACAATATTAACTATTTTAATATGTATTTCTGAAACATACGCTTATTCAATTAAAGTATATGATGAGTACGGAAATCGTGTCGGAACATACAAAAAAGAAGGGGATGCATATACTCTTTACGATTTTCATGACAAAAAAGTAGATAATCCTGCAACACTAATCCAAAATGTACCTTCTCAAAGAACATTAAACGAGTATACACAAACTTTTTATGATGAAAATATGCTTCCTATTTTTTCGTATTCAACAGGATTCTATGACACTAATGGAAGATACTATCCTAGAGGATTCTACCCACCGAGAAGCTGGATACCAAGACCTTTTAATAATTCTATAGTTTGTCCGAGGGCAGGAAGAAGTATTATAAAATCTGAAAATACAAACACTACTTCAACAAGATCGATAAGAAACCAAATGATTATAAACGAAGGAAAGGCTACAAATGTTACAAATACAGGGTTTGGCCCTACTTTTTAAAACTCCATAAATCTTTTTGAAATAGTACTAAGAAAGGTATTAATTCGAGACGCCCTGCCAACATGTCAATTATAAGAATTATTTTTGTTGAGGTTTGAAGTTCCGAAAAATTCCCAAGAGGCCCTATTGCTCCAAATCCCGGACCTATATTCCCAACCGAAGCAACCGAGCTTACTATAGAAATCATTGTATCTTTTTCAATAACAGCAATTAAAAAGGCAGAAAGTACAATTATTGCGAAGTAAAAAGACACAAACATAAGAGTTTGGTATAAAATATCTTTAGGAACAGAGTAATTTCCGATTTTTATATTATAAACCGCTTTAGGATGCAAAATTTTCATCATTTCAGATTTCATTATCTTGAAAATAAGGAGCCATCTTGCAACCTTCAAGCCACCGCCGGCTGAACTTGCGCAGCTTCCGAAAAGCATTATTACAAACAGAAGAAGTTTACTTGTATAATCCCAATTAGCCCAGTCAGCACTACAGAAACCTGTTGAAGATACAAGTGATGAAATATTGAAAAATGCATGAGTAAAACTATCACCTACTGTATAATGCATATTTGCAAAAAGCGAAATCGCAAGAAGCAGCGCAATACCAAATACAAACCCGAAATATACTCTAAATTCTTCATTTTTAAATAACACAAACGGATTTAACTTTGTCCAAGCAGTATATTGTAAGTTAAAACTGGAGCCTGCAAAAAACATAAAAAAGGTTATTATCCACATAATATTATGAGAATATCCGATTATACTGTCCGCTTCTGGCGAAAATCCTCCTCCTGACAGAGAAGAAAAAGAATGACAAACAGAATTAAAACCGCTCATTCCACACAGTTTTAAAGCGATAATCTCAACAAGAGTCAAGCCCGCATATACTTTCCATAAGGCTGCCGCAGTGCTTTTTATCCTTGGAGTGAATTTTTCCTCAGTAGGGCCGGGAGCTTCCGCAAAGAACATCTGTCTGCCGCCTATTGCAAACTGAGGAAGTACTGCTATGAATAAAACAATAATTCCCATACCACCAAGCCACTGAGTGAAGGAACGCCAAAAGAAAAGTGCGTGCGGGAAATTATAGTCAGAAAAAGTTGTTGCGCCTGTTGTTGTAATTCCTGAAGTTGCTTCAAACAAAGCATTAATAGGTTCTATTCCAAAAAACAAATATGGAACGGATGCAAACAATGCTGCAAAAATCCACGAAAAGCAAACTACTGTCAAACCTTCAGATTTTTTAATATCATTAATATTCTTAAGTTGGCATGTTCCCGGAACAATTCTTTTAATTAAAAATGACATTATTATCGCTGATGCAGCTGATATTATAAAAGGATGTATCGCATTATATTCGTGATAGTATAATGCTACGAATATAGGTACTAAAAGCATTAAGCTAAAATACCTCATAACTAAACTAAATGTATATGCCAAATAGTTTAATCTCATGCAAGTTCCTCAAAATATTTTTTAATAATATTAGCACTTGTTGTAAATATAATAAGCTTATCACCGCCCATCACTTGTGAAGCACCATTTGGAATTATAATTCTATTTCTTCGCTGAATAGTACCTATAATAGCTTTTGCAGGAAGTCTAAAATCCATAATTTTTTTTGGTTCATAATTATCAGGAAGCTCTATAACCAAAACTTCTCCCTGTCCTTGTTCAACAGTAGCTAAAATACCTATATTTGTATCTTGAATATTATTCTTTATTTCATTTATAGAAGCTGTTTTTGAAGAAATCGCAATATCTATACCGACCTGTTCAAACAAAGACAAGTTTGTATCCTTTGATACTCTTGATATAACTCTTTTTGCTCCTAAATGTTTTACAAGCAGAGAGCATAAAAGATTTTTTTCATCATTATTAGTAACACTCACAACAACATCAGAAGATGAAATATCTTCTTCATTCAATAGCTCTAAGTCCGTTCCGTCACCATTTATTATCAAAGTATTAGAAAGCTCTTCCGATAAATAATTACACCTGTCCTCATCTCTTTCTATTATCTTTATTTTTAGTTTTAAGTCTTCCAAACTCTTAGCAAGTTTTAGACCAACATTTCCACCGCCAATGATGGTAACATATTTAACAAACTCTTTTTCGTGAAAAAATTTACCTGCAAGCACATCTAAAGAGTGTGAAAGTCCCATAAAAATAACTTTATCTTCCGCAAGAAGTGTTGTTTCTCCATTTGGAATAAAAAGTTCACCCTCTCTTGTAATACCAACTATTAAAGTATCTTTAGGAAATTCACAATTTTTCAGCGCTTTGTTTACTAAAGTAGAGTACTTGGGTATTTTGTATTCCAAAAGTCTTGCTCTTCCATCTGCAAAATTTTCTACATCAAGAGCTTTTGCTACAGTAATTATTCTAAAAATTTCCTGTGTTAAAAGTTCTTCCGGCCAAATAATATTATCAATATAGAATCCGCTATTATATTCAGCATCTTTTGCTAAGCCTAAAGAAGATTTATATTCTTCTTTTCTTACAAAACATAATGTCTTTGCTTTGCTTAGCTGTTTAACAGTTAAACATGCAACAATATTTAATTCATCCGAATCATTACAAGCGATAAAAACATCGGTATTTTTTATATCTGCCTGTTTTAAAACATCAATATTTGATGCATTTCCTGAAACAAAACCTACATCTAGTTTATTAAACGAATCAACTTTATTTCTTTCGTCATCTATCACCGTTATATCGTTATTTGCATAAAATTCTGATGCAATTAACGCGCCTACAGTATTGGCTCCATAAATTATAATCTTCATAAGTTCAATTTTAACCCTAAATTATTAATGAAGTCAATGAGAGCAATCAAACACACAATATATCTTATCCAACACCAGCAAGTTGTCCTAATTCCAAAATATTATTTACAGTATCTTGGTACTCGAACTTATCTGAAGTTGATTGCTGTAAAAAGCTATTTATCTGCGGCATCATTGATATTGCCTTATCACAAGCCGGATCTGAACCTTTGACATAAGCTCCTATATTAATTAAATCTTCATTTTTTCTATGAACAGCAAGAAGATTTCTCAAAGCACCTGCTGCTGCTCTATGCTCTTTTGTCGTAACATCACCCATAACCCTGCTTAAAGACTGCAATACATCTACCGCAGGATAATGGTTCTTGTGTGCCAAATCCCTTGATAACATAATGTGACCATCTAAAATACTTCTTGCAGTATCAGAAATTGGTTCGTTGAAATCATCACCTTCTACCAAAACGGTATACAAGCCCGTAATTGTTCCAAATTCGTTTGTACCAGCTCTTTCCATTAGTTTTGGCATTATTGCAAACACAGACGGTGTATATCCTCGAGTTGCAGGAGGTTCGCCAATTGCAAGCCCAACTTCTCTCTGTGCCATTGCAATACGAGTTACACTATCAAGCATAAAAAGAACATCCATTCCTTTATCCCTAAAATATTCCGCAATTGTAGTTGCAACAAATGCTGCTTTTATTTTAACCAAAGATGGCTGCTCAGAAGTTGCTGCAATTACAATAGAACGCTTCATACCTTCTGCACCAAGTATTTCTTCAATAAATTCTTTAACTTCCCTTCCGCGTTCCCCAATTAATGCTATAACATTCAAATCCGCTGATGTATTTTTAGCCATCATACCAATCGTTGTACTTTTACCAACACCTGAACCGGCAAAAATACCTAATCTTTGTCCTTTGCCTACAGTTATAAAACCATCTATTGAGCGTATTCCTAATGATAGTGGTTCTGATATTCGTTTTCTTTTTAAGGGATTTATTGCCTCTGCTCTTGTTGAACGAAACTCATTACAATGTATAGCACCCAATGTATCAATAGGATTTCCTAAGCCATCCAAAACTCGTCCTATAAGTTGATTCCCAACACCAACTTTCATCGCACCGCCTGTATTCACAACATGCGCTCCAGGGTTAATACCATCAGGATTTCCTAGTGGCATAAGAAGAATTTTATCTTTTTTAAAACCAACAACTTCAGCCATAGTAGGTTTATCATCATAGTTATTGTATATGTAACACAAATCACCAATAGAAGACTTTGGACCGTCAGACTCTATAGTCAAACCTATAATTTCAGTTATTTTACCAACTTGCTTTATTGTTTGAGTGTTCTCAATAATATCTAAATATTTATTCTTGTTCCAGCTCATCATCAGCCCCCATTAGCATTTTACGAGCTATCTCAGCTATCTGAACAGAAATTCGTGAATCAAGTCTTATTGTTGGTGTTTCTACAATCACACCATCCGCTGATAAAGAACTATCCTCTAAAATTTTCAAAGACTGTATGCTTGGAATAGTATTTCTAAAATCCGGCACCAAATCTTGTATATAATCCACCAATTTTGGACTTACTATTATCGTTATATGCTCTTTATCATTCAATTGCTTAATCGCATCAACAGTAATGTCATAAAGAGTATCTATATTAATCTGAGTATGACAAACCTTATCTGCAATAACAGAGACCAAGTCAACAATATCACGCGTTGCAGAATCTATTATATTCTTTTTCATCTCAAAGGAACTGTTAGAAAGAGTTTCTAATGCTTTCAGGGAATTAATTGCATCTGATTTAAATTTTTCCAAGCCGTCAATTTCCCCTTTTTTGAAGCCCTCATCATAACCTTGTTGTTTTATAGATTCATACTCATCTTGAGCTTTTTTTCTAGCATCTTCTATTATTCTTGTCGCTTCATTATTGGCAGTCTGAACAACTATTTGTGATTTATTTTCTGCCGCTGCAACAATTTGCTGGGCTTTCAAATCCGTCTCTTCTAAAATTTGTTGTACTTTTGCTTGCGATTTGGTTACCTTTGATTGTTCAATAGGTAATACATAGCTTTCACCAACTTTAATTTTTCCTGTTATACGACTGCTTTTATTATCACTCTGATTACTACTCAATTAACTCATCCTCAACACTAGCACGCGTAATAGTAATTTCACCTGTTGCTTCAAGGGTTCTAATCGCATTGACAACCTCTGTCTGAGCATCCTGAACTTCTTTTGCTCTTACCGGTCCCAAATATTCCATATCATCTAGTAACATTTGACGAGCACGCTCTGACATGTTCTTAAATATTTTATCTTTTATCTCTTCTTTTGTACCCTTTAGAGCAGTTGCTAATTTCTTTGTATCAACTTCTCGCAGTACTCTTTGTATAGCTCTGTCGTCAAGAATAATAATGTCTTCAAATACAAACATCAAATCTCTAACCTCTTGAGCCATTTCTTGATTTTCAATATCAAGCCATTCCATAATATTCTTTTCTGTACCACGATCACAACAGTTCAATATATTTGCTAATGCCTCTACACCTCCGGCTTTTGAAAAATCTTGAACCAATAAAGCTGAGAATTTCTTTTCTACAATATCTTCAATCGTGGAAAGGATTTCCGGATTTGTCGGTGTCATATCTGCTATTTTCATAGATACAACTGCTTGAACATCCTGAGGAAGATAAGCTAATACCTGCGCAGCTAATTCAGGTCTTACATATGCTAATATTAAAGCTAGCAGTTGAGGATTTTCAGATGCAAAAGTGTTTGCCAACTGCGACGGATCTGCTTCATTTAAAAAATAAAACGGATTTGTATTAACCATTGAGTTAACGCGTTCCAGCATTTTTGAAGCTTCACCTTCACCATAAGCTTGAGCCAGCAATTGCTTTGCATAACCTACACCACCTGAGGCAACAAAGTTTTTTGCTTGAAATACTGCCTTAAATTCATTTAAAACATCGTTTAAGTCTTCATCTGATACTTTACCTAAATTTGCAATATCAAGAGTTATTTGCTCCAAGAGATCTTCGTCTTTTATATTTTTGAGTATTTCAGAAGCAGTGCTTGGTCCAAGCGCAATCAAAAGAGCCGCAACCTTTTGACTTGGTCGCGTTATAACCTTCTTTGCCTCTTCTTTTGCCTTTTTTATTTCTTCTATACCCATGATAAAAATAAATAAGCGTATAAGTGAACAAGCGAATATGTTTATTAATAGACAAAATATTCAACTTAGTTACTAAAACCTTATTTACTTTTCCTCCTTTCCTAATCTCTTATAAATGATGTTAACAATTTTGCAGCTTCTTCCGGTGCAGCCATTACAGCCTCATTTAATTCATTTATGTACTGATCTTTTTGAGAACGAACTTCTTTTTGTGATAATTCTATTTTTGGTGTATCCTCTTCTTGTTCGACTTCTTCATGGTGGTGTTCTTGTACCTCGTCATGTATTCTGACTGGAGCATGTCCAGCTGGCATTTTTGCAACCAAATTTTTTAATACAAAGAGAGCAAAACCACCTAACAATAAAACTATTAATAATGGAATTACTGATGACGATAAGAAATAGAATAATTGTTCTTGCTGATACTGTTTCATATAGCTTTCGTGATTTGCCTTATCTAACGATGCACCCTCAAATTGCAATCCAGAAACAGATATTACATCCCCCCTTGAATAATCAATTCCTGATGCTGATAGTACAAGATTTTTTATTTCATCTTTTTCTTCATCTGTTAAAACTTTGTTAACCGCAACAGCAATAGATAGTCTTTTTACAGACCCGGGAGCATAAACGACTTGTTTTACTTCTTTAGAGACACTATAATTTATTGCCGTCTTCTGCTTTGAATAATTAAGATTTCTATTTTGCACAACTTGAGGGGTTAAATTCACATTTCCTTGATTTTGAAGATTGTTAGGATTCTCATAAGTTTCAACCTCTGTTTGAGAACTTGTTACTACACCAACACCTTTTTCATCGTTTAACGGTATATAACTTTCAATTGTTGCTTTTGCAGAATTAAAATCTATATCAGCATTAACTTGAACTGACACATTCCCCTTGCCTACAATTTTTTCAAGAACATTAGAAACTTTTTTTGCCGTCTCTTTTTCTAGATTTGACTTAAAACTTTCCATGTCTGTTGAATTTTTTGATGTTTCATCCGAAAGACTATTGCCATTTTGATCAGTTATAAAAACTTGTTCCGAAGTCATTCTGGGAACCGAATATGCTACCAAATTTTTTATTGCTTTTACCTGAGAACTCTTTAGCTTATACCCCGGTTCTAAAACCAACACAACTGATGCAGTTGGCTTTGCATCATTATCTTCAAATATTGAACGCTCAGGTTCAGCAAGTTGCACTCTTGCAAATTTAATACCTTGAATTTTTTCTATTGAGCGTGTTAACTCTCCTTGGAAAATTCTTTGTTTTGTCAACTTATTCTTAAAATCAGTTGAACCTAATTGCATATTATCTAATAATTCAAATCCATTTGCTTCATTTTTTATCAAATCATTTTCAGCAACAAAAACTCTCATATCGTCTCTGACATTTGATGGTACTAAAACAGACTTATGATCTTCAGAAACCTTATATCTATATCCATTTTTTTTCATACTTTCAACAATATTAACAGCATCAACTTCGTTTAAATCAGAATATAAAACAACCCAATCAGGTTCCATTGCTTTTGATAAGAAAAATGTTGCGGCTACTATAGTAACAACTATTAAAACGAGCATACCAAGTTTCTGCGCACCGTCCAAGCCGCTCCACAGTTTCTTCATATCATTAGCTAAAAGTGCAAAATAGTTATTTTCCATATCTCCCCACGGATACCTACCCAATATAATCATAACTTAAGATTATATCTATTTCAAATATTAAGAAATTTTAAGTTATGTTAATGAGGATTCTATTGCTAATACCATTGGAATTTTTCCAATTTCTCTTATTTGGCGTTCAAAAGATTCTATATCAACTTGTATTGCATCAAAAGTATTATAGTGCATTGGAATTATAGCAGAAGAACCTAGCCATTCAGCAGCTTTTACCGCATGTTCTATATCCATTGTATACTTTCCTCCGATTGGAAGCATTGCTATATCAGGTTGATACAAGTCACCTATCATTTTCATTTCAGTATTTAAACAAGTATCGCCCGCATGATATAGTATTTGACCTTCTATTTCAAAAATAAATCCACAAGGAGAACCTGCATATTGTCCGTCAGGAGTTGAACTTGAATGAAATGCAGGAACAAGCATTACTCGCCCCCAGCTATAATCTTTCCAAGATCCAAGCCCCATGTCATTAGTTTTTGCTCCATGTTGTGCACAATACTTAGCCAATTCAAAAACAGCAGTAATAGGAGCTCCCAATATTTTTGAAATTTCTATCGCACTTCCTAAATGATCGCTATGACCATGCGTTACAAATATATCATATATATTTTCAGGTTTATATTTTGGAGCACAAACCAAAAAAGGGTCTATTAGTATTTTTTTCCCTTTTGTTTCTATTTCAAATGCACTATGCCCTAAATACTTTATGTTCATACTCTCTCCATCAATTTTCTTAATTTCTTATAATCCTTACCCCATTTATACATTAAATCTATAACAGGACGCAATGTGTATCCGACATCTGTTAAATAATATTCTATATGCGCTATATTATTAATAATCTCTTCTTCTCTTATAACTATCCCGTCATCCTCTAATTCTTTTAAACAGGAGGACAACACTTTAGATGTACAACCAAGCTTTTTTTTAAGCTCAGAAAAACGCAATTCTTTTTTTAGTAATTCCTGGATAACCAACAACTTCCACTTTGCACCGACTAATTGTAACAAAACACCTACAGGATTGGATACTAAATCCTTATATAGCATTACACCTCTTCTTCATGTTTATTTCTTGTTTTTTCAACATCATTCCACAGCTCAATAAACTTGTCTTTAATACCCATTCTACCAAACCATTTATATATAAATCGTTCTTCATATCCCAAACCACCATTCAATTTTGAACAATCATTTAGAGCAAAAACTGCTTCTGAAATAGAAACTCTTACAAAGAAATGAGCTTGAGTATATTTTGTTAAATCCATCCATATTTTTATATTGTTATACTTTGCAGCATTAACAGTTCTGGCATTATGTGCATCAGATTGTTCTTGTATTATGTAATTTTTTAAATTGTCTTCTAAATCCTTAAAAGTTGCCATTATTTTTCCTTCAATTATTTAAACTGTGAATCGGTGCCGGTATTCTACCACCTCTGAGAACAAAGTTTGCAGAAGAAAGCTGATTTACTTGCATTATTGGAGCTTCTCCAAGCAAACCACCAAAAACTATTATATCACCAAATTTTTTATTTGGAGCAGGAATAATTCTAACTGCAGTTGTTTTTTTATTTATCATTCCTATAGCCATTTCATCTGCTATCATACCAGCTATTGTAGTGTTTGGAGTATCGCCTGGTATTGCTATCATATCTAATCCTACAGAGCACACGCAAGTCATAGCTTCTAATTTATCAAAAGTTAAAGTTCCGTTTTTAGCAGATTCTATCATACCTGCATCCTCTGAAACCGGAATAAATGCACCAGATAGACCTCCAACATAGGAACTTGCCATGATACCACCTTTTTTCACTGCATCATTCAACATTGCAAGTGCTGCTGTTGTACCATGCGCTCCCGCATGCTCTAAACCCATTGCTTGAAATATCTGAGCCACACTATCACCAACCGCAGGAGTCGGCGCAAGAGACAAATCTATAACTCCAAAAGGAACTCCTAATTTTTCTGCCAGCTTTCTTCCGACAAGTTCGCCTGTTCCTGTAATTTTATATGCAGTTTGTTTTATTTTATTTGATAAAACACCTAAATCAGCCTTTTTATCCAACTCAGAAATTGCAGCTCTAACAACACCCGGACCGGATACACCAATATTTAAAGCGCATTCAGGTTCTCCATAACCGCAATAAGCTCCTGCCATAAAAGGGTTATCGCCAACAGAATTGCAAAAAACAACTAATTTTGCAGCTCCTATTCCATCTTTTTCTGCTGTTAGCTCCGCAGACTTTTTAATTATTTCAGACATTTTTAAAACAGCATCCATATTAATACCGGCCTTTGATGTTGCCACATTAACTGATGAACAGAGTTTTTCTGTAGATGCTAAAGCTTCCGGAATTGATTCAATCAGATATTTATCACCTTCTGTAAATCCTTTTTCTACAAGAGCAGAATACCCACCTATGAAATCTATACCCAAATTTTGTGCACAACAATCTAAAGTTTTTGCTATTTTTAAATAGTTTTTAACATCACACGATTCACCAATAAGAGAAATCGGTGTTACAGCAATCCTCTTGTTTACAATCGGAATAGAATAATCATTTTCTATTTCATTTGCATACTTAACCAAATTTGATGCATATTTATCAAGTTTGAATTGTATTTTGTCGCATAATGTATTAACATTTTCTGAAATACAGTCACGAAGGCTTATTGATAAAGTTACAGTTCTTATGTCAAAGTTGTGCAACTTTATCATGTTTATTGTTTCAATAATTAAATTTTCATCAAAAATCGTCATGTTAAGAATAGTATAACATGTTTTTTAATTATATTAAATATTGTTATATTTCTTCCTTCATTTCAAGCTCTTCTTGTCTTTTCGATTTATAACTATACAGAGCATATATCAGAACACCTATACCAAGCCATACGATAAAATAAAAAGCTGAAGTAGCTTTTGCACTAAACTTGCAATACATCAAAGCCATACAAGTTAAAACGCCGAAAATCGGGAACCAAGGACAGAATGGCACTTTAAATGGCCTTGGTCTGTTCGGTTCGGTTTTTCTTAATATAAGAACTGCTATACAAATTATAATAAATGAAGTAAATGTTCCAAAATTACATAATTCTGCAGATAAATTCAAATCCATAAATAATGCACACACAATAACAACCAATCCTGAAAGCCAAGTCATAACATGTGGAGTTTTATACTTTTTATGTACAGCATTTAATGACTTTGGCAAAAATCTATCTCTGCTCATTGCCCATAAAATTCTTGTTGTACCAAGTTGATAAATTAATAATACCGAAGTTAAAGCACACAAAGCACCAACCGAAATAAGCCCTGCATACCAGTTCATACCTATAAATCTCATCGCATGAGCAAGCGGAGCCTGAGTATCTATCGCATTAAATGGTACAACACCGGTTAAAACTAATGCTGCACAAACATATAAGATTGTGCATATTACCAGAGTTCCCATAATAGCTATCGGCAAATCTTTTTGAGGATTTTTTGTTTCTTCTGCAGCGGTTGAAATTGCATCAAAACCAATATATGCAAAGAAAATTACAAATGCTCCTGTGAAAATACCTTCAACACCATTTGGAGCAAATGGCATCCAATTATCAGGTTTTACATAAAAAGAGCCTACAACAATAAATGAAAGTATTATAAACATATTTACTCCAACCATTATGGTTGCAACTTTGGTTGATTCTTTTACTCCTTTTATTAAAAGCAATGTTAATATAAATACAATAGCAATAGCAGGAACATTAATTGCAAGAGGCAAGTCTATATTAAACGGAAGATGCAAAAACGGCATCTTGTCATGCACATCCCAACCGTATTTATTACAGAGTTCATACATTGTTCTGTAGTCGTTCCTGAGCCATAAAGGGCAATTTACAACAAAAGCAGGTAGTATATGTTTAAATCCTTTTAAAAATTGAACAAAATATCCGGTCCAAGCACTTGCAACCGTAATATTACCGATTGCATACTCAAGCATCAAAATCCAGCCTACCATCCAAGCCATGAACTCACCCATAGTTGCGTAAGTGTAGGTATATGCACTTCCCGCAACAGGAATCATTGATGCAATTTCAGAATATGAAAGCGCTGAGAATACACTCGCGATTGCTGCTAAAAGCATTGATATAACAATTGCCGTACCGGCTCCTGCACCATCGGAACTTCCTACAATTGCGCTTCCAATAATAGTAAAAATACCTGTACCAACAACGGCACCAATACCAAGAACTATCAAATCAAAAGCACTTAATGTCTTTTTTAATTCTGAATTAACACCCTCGTCAATAAGTTCTTGAGGGCTTTTGCATTTTATTAAATTATTAAATATTGACTGTAACTTCATCTTTTTCTGCTATTTCTTTATTTTCGACTTTTTCTGCTATTCTGTTCTTTCTATATCCGTATCCTGCATATATCAAAGCGCCCATAATTATCCAAGCAACAAATAATTCTGTTGAAAGTTTTGCAGACTCACCTTTTGATATTATCATAGAAAAAATCATAAGTCCTCCGCAACAAACAATTCCTGCAAGAGGAAACCAGGGACAGAACGGAACCTTAAACGGTCTGGGTCTGTCAGGATCAATTTTTCTAAGTATCAAAATTGCAACACATACAATAATAAATGATGTAAAGGTACCAAAATTACAAAGCGCAGCTGCTGCATCTAAATTTAAAGTCATAGTCCCAAATATTGAAACAACGCAAACTGCCCATGTTAAAATATGCGGAGTCGCAAATTTTGGATGCAATTTCTGGAACACTGCAGGCAAGAAATTATCTCGACTCATTGCATACAAAATTCTTGTTGCAGCCAAATGCATTACAAGAAGAACCGAGGTAAGCCCTGCAATTACACCAACAGATATAAAACCGGGAACTGCTTTTGCCCACATTCCCGGGAGAACATTTGATATTGAAAATGCGACCGGAGCACTCAAAAATCCTGCATCTACAGTTCCTTGAGTTTTATAAATACCTGTTAAAACTAATGCTACTAGAGTATAAACAATAGTTGTAACAATTAATGAACCAATAATGCCTCTGGGTAAATCTCTTTGAGGATTTTTACATTCTTCTGCGACTGTTGCAAGAGCATCAAAACCTATGTATGCAAAAAATATTATAAAAGCACCCATAAATATTCCGCTGAAACCGTTTGGCGCAAAAGGTGTCCAATTAGAAGGCTCTACAAAAAATAGCCCTGTAACAACAAATAAGCCGATGATACCAAGTTTTAGGGCAACCATAAATGCTGCCATCTTTGTTGAATCTTTTGTTCCTTTTATTAAAATCGCCGTTATTCCAAGTATAATCAATGCAGCGGGAAGATTTATACTGATAGGTATTCCGCAAATTGAAGGAATGACAGTATGATAATCAATACCTTGTGCTGATAATGTATGAACAGCACTTCTAAAATCACTAACCAACCAAATAGGTGGATTTGTAATGCATGCCGGCAAAATATGACCAAAACCTTTTAAGAACTGGATTACATAATTTGCCCATGCACATGATACTGCAATATAGGCAATTACATACTCTAACATAAGTATCCAGCCAACAAGCCAAGCTGCACATTCACCCAAAGTTGCAAATGTGTATGAGTATGCTCCTCCTGCAACCGGTATCATTGATGCAAATTCGCTATAGCAAAGCGCTGAAAAAACACATGCAATCGCTGCGACAACCATTGATACAACAAGTGCAGGACCTGCTCCGGGGCTTGTTCCATCTGCAGAACCTGCAGCTGCTATACCTACAACAGCAAAAATTCCTGAACCAATAATTGCACCAACACCAAGTATTATTAAATCCCAAACACCGAGTGTTTTTTCCAAACCTCCTGTTTTTGCAGTATTAACCGCATCATCAGGATTTTTTCTTTTTAATAGATTTTCTAATATTGTCATTCAGCTGCCTTTCGTTTTTTGTGGAAAGTTGAAAATGGAAAGTGGAAAGTTATTTTAAACTGTCACTTGTTGTTTTTACTATGCTGGTTAGCATTTTCTCTATTTCTATGCAATCAGATAATATTGAGTCTTTTTGTTCATTAGTCATATAATCAGTTGCACTTAGCAATTCTATCCAATATTTAGTTTCTGTGCACTCTTTTAACGAAATATTCATTTTTGTTAAGAAGTCTTTTTTACTTTGTCCCTGTTGAGCTTCATTTATATTTGCACCAATGCTTGTTCCACTCTTTAGAATTTGCTTTGATAAAACAAATTCTTTCTTTTCTTCCGTTAAGTACTTATACAACTTAACTATTTTTATTGCAAAATTAAAACTTTTTTCTTTTACTGTACCTTTTTTCAATTTTTCACTTTCTTATTAACAAACTATTTGTATTATATAATTACACTCCGTTTTAAGATCTTCTAAAGTTCTATATGTGTTTATATACTTATCTTCAATTGAACTTATTCCGACATAAGTGCAAAATTTTAAGTTTTTATTTGCAGATATAGCTATTTTAAGTTCTTGAGTTCGTCCACTCCAACCTGCCATTTTTAAATAAAATCAAACAAATTATCAAAAATTGACTAAATTGGTTTTTTATAATAACTTTCCACTTTCAACTTTCAACTTTCAACTCTTTACGCTCCTTTATTTGCAAAGAGGAAAACCTAACTTTTCGCGCTGCTCGACATAAAGTTTTGCAACGGCTGACGCCATTGTACGAACTCTGTTAATAAAGTTTATACGCTCGTCTTTTGAGATTACACCCCTTGCATCAAGTAAGTTGAATGTGTGAGAACATTTTAGAACATAATCGTATGCAGGCAGTACAAGCTCAGCATTAACACAATTATCAACTTCTTTTTGATACGCGTCAAATAAACTGAAAAGTCTTTCAGCATCAGAGTATTCAAAGTTATATTTTGATTGTTCTATTTCGTTTTGGAGGTAAATATCGCCATATTTTAGTGTGTTATTCCACATAATATCAAAAACAGATTCTTTATTTTGAATATACATGGCAATTCTTTCCAAACCATATGTAATCTCTAAAGCTACCGGTTTAACTTCTAAACCGCCTACTTGTTGAAAATATGTAAATTGAGTAATTTCCATACCATCAAGCCAAACTTCCCAACCCACACCGGCTGCACCAAGAGTCGGAGATTCCCAGTTGTCCTCTACAAATCTTACATCGTGCTTTGATAAATCTATTCCCATAGCTTCCAAGCTCTTTAAATACAGCTCTTGAGCATTATCAGGAGACGGCTTCAAAAGAACTTGATATTGGAAATAATGTCCCAATCTGTTTGGATTTTCACCATATCTTGCATCTGTAGGTCTTCTGCAAGGTTCAACCATTGCCGTTTGCCATGGTTCAGGGCCAAGTGCTCTCAAAAAGGTTGCAGGATTCATCGTTGATGCACCTTTTTCGATATCATACGGCTGTTGGATTATACAACCATATTCAGACCAAAATCGTGATAAGTTAAGAATTAAATCTTGAAAATTTAGCGCCATTTTATATTTCCTTTGTTGTAAAATTTACACTTAATAAGTATACACAAAATTTTTTATAATTACAATGTTGTAGTAAACTTTTGTTAATTATACCATGGATTGCTTGTGATTCGTAAGATTAATGCAACGAGTTCCCTTGCGGTGAAACACCTCACCCTGCCCTCTCCTGTCAGGAGAGGGGATATATGTGGCAAGTTAATCAGCCCTTGGGAGAGGGTATATTGTTTACCTCCTCCCTAACTAGGGAGGGCTGGGATGGGTGTTGATTTTTTCTTTCTGGACCGCAACCCCTCCTAGCCTCCCCTAACAAGGGGAGGAACGAAGAGAGAGAGTAGGTAAGGTGAAACCCAACTAAATAAATGTTTGAAACTTATTCCTCACCCGCAACTTCCATTGAGTGGGAGAGGATGGCTGAAGGATGGTTGAGGGAATGGGGTGAGGTGACGAGTAAGGATAATCTATTTCTTAGAAAAAGTTATGGCGATTCTTCACTTCCGTTCAGAATGACGAAAATGGTAATCAGCCCCCTCCCTTACCCTCCCCCACAGGAGAGGGGATATTGTTTTACACACTTTATTGACAAAAAAACTGATACCCTCCCATTCTCGGGAGGGTATCTATTTTTATTTTTTCTCTAATCTTGCCAAGCGTTTTTCAAACTCTGCATTTTGTTTTTGAAGTTCTTCGATTGTCTTTTGCTGAGTTTGAACAGTTTCTTCAAGTTGTGCGGTTTTGTCTATATTTGCTTTTACTTGTTCTGCAAGAGTAGTTATACGAGTATCAAGCTCTTTTACTGCATTAATAACAGCATAGAACATTTCATCCCATCGTATGCGGAGATATCCGTATATGTCTGATGTTACTGCATCAGGGAATACCTTCTGCAAATCCTGTGCGATTACACCGACATAAGGTGTTTTATCTTTGTCTGACTTGAATGTAAAATGATAAAAATCAAGTTTTTTTAGTTCTGCAAGCCCTGCTTCGTACTTCTTGCCGATATCTTTTAAGCGCTTGTCACTATAGTGAACATAAATTTTAGCACCGT
Source organism: uncultured bacterium (assembly GCA_902777605.1). Taxonomy (GTDB): domain Bacteria; phylum Cyanobacteriota; class Vampirovibrionia; order Gastranaerophilales; family Gastranaerophilaceae; genus CAG-196. The sequence continues at coordinate 56,916 of CACYUI010000006.1, forward strand.
TTCTAAATTTAGGGTGAAAAACGAAATCCGAATAATCACTCCATTGCGATCGCCATAATCTACTATTGTCAGCGTATCCCATTCCTACTAAGTGTCCGCTTGAGTCGTTATCAAGCGACTTTGGACATTCTCTGATTGCAACGAATTTTCCTCTATTGTCATTACCATCATCATAACCCAGCATAACATTTCCATCAACAATAAGATTGCCGCGTATACGGACAAAATCATTTACCGTTCCGATTCTTATTTCGTTTTCATACTCCGTTTGCGCACCATTACCAATTGCTGTTGAATGGTTTTTTGATGCAACCGCACCATACCCTATTGCTACAGCGTTTTGACCTTGTGATACAGCACCGTAACCTATTGCAATACCATTACTTGCACCGGTCTTACCTGCTTTTGCTTCGTGCCCAATAGCTATATGATAATGTCCGCCATCGACTCCTGAACGTGTGTTGTAACCTATTGCTATACAGTCCGTATTGTATGCATTTGCATCTCTCCCAAGAGCAACTGCATTTAAAGCTCCCGCCTTAGCTCCATATCCGATTGCAGATGCGTATGAAGCATAGTCTGTTATTTCAGCGCCCTCACCTATGGCCATTGAATGACCATAAGTATTTGCAGATATCTTGGCACCTTTACCAATAGCAATAGCGTTCTCCCCCCTTGCACTTGTTTTTGCACCTATTGCGATAGAACCTTTAGATGGAGCTGATGTTGTATCCGAATCTGAACCCCATTTTGCACCTATTGCGATAGAATTTTCTCCACCGGCACTCGAGTCACATCCAAGAGATACAGAGTTTTTTCCTCCGGCGTTTGAACTTGCTCCGACTGCAGTTGCGCCCTCATTATTTCCTTTTGCGTTAGCTCCAATGACTGTTGCTGCAATTTTTGTTGCTTCTGCCCCATAACCTATTGCAACTGTACTGGGCTCATTGCCATGTTTCTGTTTCATGCCCATTGCTACCGAATAATCTCCGACTGTTCCTGTTCCACCGTTCATTGTTACGGTATTCTCTGTCATATTTATTTGACCTCGGTATGTACCGTCACCTCCTGTTGCAAACACCAGCGCAGGAGAATCATTTCCGCCGGAGCTCAAAACCAGTCTGGGATGAGCAGGACCGCCATTAGCACTGTATCCGATAGCACCGATTATTGCTTGCATGTTTTCGTTTCCGCCCATATTATATGCAATTGAACCGTTGGTATTTGTAAACACCCACGGGCTTTCGCCGTTAGTAGCATTCATCAACATTTTTTTTGATACCATTGGCGCAGTCGCTGCAGCTATTATTGCTATTATTAAAAGCACAATCATCATCTCCATTAAGGAGAATCCTAAACCCAAGTTATATCCTTGTTTTTGAAGAAATGTCAACAAGGCATGTGAAGTTTTCTTCTTCATAAATATCCTCGCTTCTTATAATAATTAGTCACATAATACTTTTATAATAGCATATTATTGTCATTAAAAAAAGGGGGGGGGAAATATTCTTTGCTCCCTCTCCTTACAGGAGAGGGGTGGGGTGAGGTGACGATTTGGGCACTAATGTATCATATAAGTAGCATTAGAACCCAGAACTTTATCCTTTAATCGTTTAAAGCCTTTACCGTATATGTATTTCATTTGTTCAACAAGATTTTCTTCAACATCTATCAAATACATGTCGTGAACAATAAACTCTTTTACTATAAAAGCAATTCCCTTGTTCTTAGTCCAAATAATATTTGTATCCTCTATATCATTTTTGAGCGAAGAAATTTTTCCTATAACACCTTCGTTGTCGTCTACTGCGAGAATTATCATTCTTCCGCCAAGCGACATTTCAATATCGCGAGCAAATGCATGTTCAAAAATTAAACCAAAACGAGAATTTAAGTTATCATACCCGACTATTCTTAACTCTACATTTCTGTTATAAGCATTCAAAAGCTCTTTTTCAAAAACTTTAAAATCTTGAGCCCAAACCTCCATATATATTTCTCGTTTTGCACTTTGTATAACTTCAATAATTTTGTCCTGAATATTTTGTTTCCCGGTAATGGTAATTATCGGTTCATTATAATCATCTTTAACTTCGGGCAAATGTTTGTCTAAAAAACTTATTGTAGAATTAATCCTTTTCTGAAATTTTGATGTAAGTTGTTTTGGTCGGATTGGAGTATATGTCACAGGTTTTGTATTAGTAGAAACAACTATATTTTTTTCTTCCAAGACTTTTAGTGTGTCATAGGTCCTCGATTGCGGAATATTTGCGAGTTTACATACTTCATATCCTGTTGCGGGATATTTTTTAAGAAGCGCAATATAAACTTTTGCCTCATATGTATTAAACCCTATTTCTTTTAGTTTCTCTACCAAATCTGCCATAATGACATTGTAACATATTTTGCACCAAAATATATAAATTGGTGCAAAAAATCTAAAAATGGTAATTTTTCGGGTATTTCTTTCTCTTTTTGATTGCGATGCAAAAGGAGAAAGAAATACCCAAAAGAAAGAGAAAA
>CACYUI010000007.1:0-2612 GCA_902777605.1 uncultured bacterium
TTTTTCCTTTTTCTTTTTGCTACTGTTTTCTTTTTCCTTTTACCCCGCAATTAAAAGGAAAAAGAAAATAGTAGAAATCTTTTTGACTAAAGTTGACAACACTAAAAGTATTGACGACTTTTGCACCAAAATATATATTTTAGTGTATTTAGATACGAGTATTTACTACAAAAATTTTAAGTGTTAGTATGGTTTTATGCTGAATTTATATGTTACATCTCCAAAACTAAAAGCAGGAAAAACCTTTATAACAGCAGGACTTGCTGCAACAATGCAAAGCCTTGGTTATTCTACGAGTGTGTACAAACCAATTCAGACTGCAGGAATAGAGAAAAACGGTTTTATGCAATCGCCGGATTTGACTTATATAAGGGCAGTTGATCCATATATAAATACACATTTTACATATTTATATAAAGCTGATACAGAACCAATGATAGCTTCGGAAGAAGAAAATGAAATAATTGATGTAAACTTTATACAAAAAGAGTACGCAAAAATTGTTTCAGCATCTGACTGCACACTCATAGATGGCGATAGAGGATTATTGAGTCCTATAGCTCCAAATACACAAAATATAGATTTAGTAAGAGCTTTGAAAATTCCGATTTTGATAGTTACGCAACCTGATAATGATGCTGTAAATTCTACTTTAATGACTATTAAATCAGCATTAGAAATGGGAATAACAATTAGCGGAGTCATAGTTAATAATATAGAATCAGATTGCCCGAAAAATTTATTGAGCTCTATCCCGAGAGTCATTGAGGAATACACAAATGTAAGCGTTCTAGGACTTGTTCAGCATTTAGAGGGTAAATACTCTCCCGAAGATATGATTAGTGCTATTCTAAACGGAATTGATATAGAAAGCATATTTGGTGTCCGCATAGAAAAATTGGATATGAACTAATGAACATTACTGCAGGAATTTATAAGGGAAGAAAAATAATTGCTCCTCCTGAAAATATCACGCGTCCGACTCTTTCTAAAACAAGAATGGGTGTTTTTAACAGCCTCTTTTCTATTGTTGGTGATTTTGAAGGTAAAAGCTTTTTAGACCTGTTTGGCGGTTCGGGAATTATGGGACTGGAAGCTCTCTCAAGAGGGTTCAAAGAGGTTCAAGTCTGTGAAATAAATAGGATTTCTGCAGAGATAATTAAGAAAAATTACAAGTCACTTAATCTTAAACCAAATCTATTTTTAGGTGATAGCATAAAATTTATTAAAAATAATGAAATGATTTATGATGTTGTATACATTGATCCGCCATATGAAAGCGGTATTTATGAGGAGATAATTCCTCTTGTTAAATGCAAAATTATAATAGCAGAGCATGACAAAAATACGAATTTGGGTAAATACAACATTATTAAACAAAAAAATTACGGCGGGAAGTTTGTTACATTTATAAATGGCGAAAATTTAATATAATTAGCCATAGTGTTACAGAATGTAAAAAATATATTTACCCCCGCAAAAAATTCTTTTTTTTTGTTTTAGATTGTGTATAATAGACAAAGAAAGAATAGTTATTATGTTAAATTTATCCAACATCAAATCAAAAAGTCCGTTAAAATCAGAAAATATAACTCAACCAATTTCAATAAGCGATGAGATAGAGCGCTATTTAACAAATATTTTTGAGCGAGAAATGGCTGAAAAAGGTTCAATTCTTGTGAGTTATAATCCTTTTGTTATTAAAAAGATTGCGGGATATTTGTCAGGCAGAATTAAAATGCCGGCTTCTATCGGGATTGCAGGAGAAACCGCAAGCGGGAAATCTACAATAACAATGGATTTGATAGATACAATTGAGTCATTTGCTACTGAATTTAATATTGAAGATGTAATTACAAGAGTAAACACTGACGATTATTATTATGATCGTTCGGAAATGGTTAAAGCGGCAGGCAGTTTTGCCGAATTTGCAAAAAACTATGACCTTGATGTCCCTCAAGCATTGGAATTGGAACTTATGAGCAAACATATCAAGGAATTGCTTTCAGGCAAATCAACTTATCTTCCTAAATATGACATGTCAGGTACTGCTATCCGCCATGATAATTATACACTCGCTAAACCTTCCAAAGTTATTATTTCGGAAGGTTTGTTTACGCTTACAGACAAAGTAAGAGATGCGTTTGATTTCAAAATCTATGTTGATATAGCAGAAGATATTAAAAAAGAAAGATTCTATATTCGCGCAAAAGAACGCGGTTTGGGTGATTCTGCAGACCACATTTATGCAAACGCTAATGAAAAAGCTGCTGTACATATAAGGCCTTGCAAGACAAAAGCTGATATTGTATTATCAGGTTCAGCAGATAGAATTAAATATAAGAACTTCTTGAATAAGATTATCGGAATTGTTCAAGAGTTGTATTTGTAAAAAGTTATTGTCAGGCAAAGCCTGACCTACAATAATAATTAAATGTCAGGTTTGCAGTAGGGTAGTCTAGTCTAGTCAGAAAGCAAATGCATAATGCGCAATGAAGTAACAGATAGCTACGAAACTGCGTCAAAAAATGAAAATTTAATAATAAAATCGGGACGTAGCAAGGACTCCGCGAGCAAGTTGACTAAATGTCAAGTTGCGAGAAGGAGGGAAT
>CACYUI010000007.1:2713-61663 GCA_902777605.1 uncultured bacterium
GTTGACTAAATGTCAAGTTGCGAGAAGGAGGGAATTGGTAGCGTAAGCTACCAAACTGCGTCAAAAAATGAAAATTTAATAATAAAATCGGGACGTAGCGCAGCTTGGTAGCGTACCACCTTGGGGTGGTGGGGGTCGCAGGTTCAAATCCTGTCGTTCCGATTTTTTAATGTTTTATATATTTACCCCCGAAGGCGGGTTATAAAGTTCTTCAATCTTTCCATTGCAATTTTAAGATTTTCTATAGAGTACGCATAAGATATTCTCAAATATCCTTCCCCTGAATCACCAAAAGCATTTCCGGGGACTGCTGCAACTTTTTCTTCGCTCAAAAATCTTGTTGCAAATTCTTCGCTTGTCATACCAAACTCTTTTATACAAGGAAAAACATAAAAAGCACCATATGGCTCAAAACACTCTAAACCCATCTCTTTGAATGCATTCATCAAAAATCTGCGCCTGCCGTTATAAGCTTCTCGCATTTGTTTGACATCATCCTCTCCGTTTTTGAGAGCTTCTATTGCTGCGTACTGACTTGTAGTCGGGGCGCACATAATTGCAAACTGATGGATTTTTGTCATTTGTTTTATTATCTCACTCGGCCCGCAAGCATACCCCAGTCTCCACCCTGTCATAGCATAAGCTTTTGAAAATCCGTTTATTAGAATTGTGCGCTCTTTCATTCCGTCAATTGATGCTATTGAAACATGCTCGCCTTTGTATGTAAGTGCGCTATAAATCTCATCAGACATTACATAAATATCTTTTTCAATACAAACTTTGGCAATTTCCTCCAAATCCTTGCGCTCCATAATCGCGCCTGTAGGATTGTTAGGAAACGGAAGTATTAGAATCTTTGTCTTTTCTGTTATTGCACCTCTTAACTCTTCTGCCGTTAGTCTAAATTCGTTTTCAGCTTTAAGATTTATAATAACGGGCTTTGCTCCTGCTAAAATCGTACAAGGTTCATATGAAACATAAGCAGGCTGAGGAATAATAACTTCATCACCCGGGTTAACCATGGCTCTAATCCCGATGTCAATTGCCTCAGAACCTCCCACTGTTACAATAACTTCGGACATCGGGTCATACACAATACCTTGATGTCTATTTTGGTATTTGCATATTTCTTCTCTAAGTTCTTTTAAGCCCGAATTTGAAGTATAAAAGGTTTTTCCTCTCTCTAGCGCATAAATTCCTTCATCTCTGATATGCCAAGGTGTATCAAAATCAGGTTCGCCAACACCAAGCGATATTGCGTCCTTCATTTCCGACACAATATCAAAGAATTTTCTGATTCCAGAAGGTTTAATATTTTTAATAGCATCCGAAATGGGAGGTGTCATGGAGAAACAACCTCTCTTTCATCTTTTACATGCTCATCAATTATTGTACCGTGGTCTTTGTATTTTTTTAGAATAAAATGAGTTGCTGTACTCAATATGCTATCCAAAGTTGAAAGTTTTTCAGATACAAATTGAGCAATTTCTTTTAACGATTTTTCTTCTAAAGTTACCAACAGGTCGAAGCCGCCTGAAATCAAGTATACATCTCTAACTTCAGGATAGTTATAAATTCTTGAAGCAATTCTGTCAAAACCTTGTCCTCTCTGCGGTGTGACTTTTACTTCAATTAGTGCCGTAACTTTCTCTATATTAGTTTTTTCCCAATTTATAAGTGTGTGATATCCGCAGATAATCTTTTCTTCTTCCAATTTTTGTATTTCATTTAATACATCAATTTCTTCTATGCCAAGCATTACAGCCAGCTCTTTTAAATCTATGCGACTGTTTTTTTCAATTGCGGATAAAATTTTTTCTCTCATTCTATTAACACTCCTTAAAGCTTTGTAATAATTATACTATAAATTTGCATTTTATAAAGTTTAATAGTAAAATATCCGTATGAATGTATTATAAGTGTGTATCGCAGACTTAGTTGGGGTTTATAAGTATGAGTAAAAAGGAATTAAGAAGCAGTGGAATTTTGTCTTATATTGAAAATAAGACATATGATTACGAGAATCGTATAGCTCTCGGGGTAAAAGATAAAAATAGCTGGAGAGAGCTTACATATGGCGAACTTGGACTTTTATCAAGAAAAGTTGCAAGATATCTTATTGAAGATTTTGGGATTAAAAAAGGCGAAGTTATTGCAATTCTTTCAGAATCCATGCCGGAATACGGGGCATGCTTGTTTGCATCAGTATTGAGCGGTGGTACAACGGTTCCTCTTGATATAAAGCTTTCAGAATATGAACTTACTAACATTTTAACAGACTGTTCTCCGACTGTTATGATGGTATCTAAGCAATTCCTTGAAACAGCGTTACAGCTCCAAAAACAAATTCCTTCTATAAGACAAATTCTTTTGATAGATGGTGCAGAAGGCGAATGTCCTTATGAGCAAGAAGGTATAATAAGATTTTCTTCTCTTCCAAATCTTTATGATGCAAAATGGAGACAAAGAAGTTCTAAATCTACAGCTCTTATTATTTACACATCAGGTACTACAGGAGCTCCGAAGGGTGTTGAAGTTTCTTTCAAAAACATTAACGCACAGCTTGAAGATTTGACTATAGCAATTAATCTGATATTGCCAAAAGGTGAACCGACAACAATGCTTTCAATTCTTCCGATGAACCACTTATTTGAAATGACAGTTGGTTTTTGCACATTCTTGAGTTTTGGGCATACAGTTTATTATACAAAGAGCCTTAAACCTGCTGATATTTCAAGCATTATGAGAGAAAAGAAAGTTCAATTTATGCTTGTTGTTCCTGCGTTCTTAAAACTGTTAAAAGCAGGTATAGAAAAAGAAATTAAAAACAAACCGCAAGCACAACAGAATATATTTAATTTTATGTACAAACTGGCAAAATACATTCCGTCTTATTGGCTAAAGCGCAAACTGTTTGCGAAAATTCACAAAAATTTTGGCGGAGCTTTGTGGGGATGTATTTCAGGTGGTGCACCGTTAGATTTGGATGTAGCAGAATTCTTTGAACGAATCGGTATTAAAGTATATCAAGGTTACGGTTTGTCAGAATGCTGTCCTGTTGTTTCAGTAAATATAGAAAAGCGTAACGAAATGGCATCGGTAGGTCATCCGCTTAAACATTTTGAAGCACAAATTGTCCCTGATACAGGCGAGTTGCTGCTTAGAGGTCCTTCTATAATGAAGGGATATCACAATCAACCAGAAATGACTGCTGAAGTTATTGATGAAGAAGGCTGGTTACACACAGGTGATATTGCGCACCTTGATAAAGATGGTCATATATTTATTACAGGGCGAATTAAGAATATGATTGTTCTTAATGGCGGCAAGAAAGTATTTCCTGAAGAAGTTGAGGCTGTTCTTGAAAAAAGCAGTTATGTATCGGAAGTTTGTGTTTTAGGAACATCAAGAACTTTCGGGGCAAAAGATGGCACAGAAGAAGTTACCGCGGTAATTGTTCCTAAAGCTGAATTATATAATCAATATTCGGAAGAAGATGTCGAAAGAATGATTAAGCTTGATGTAAAAACACTTTCTCAAAATTTGGCACATTACAAACGACCGACAAATGTCATTATTCAAAAAGAAGAACTTCCAAAAACAACAACAAGAAAAGTTAAGAGAAAAGAAGTTAGAGAACTTATTACAGTATAAATAAAAAAGTCCGATTTTTATCGGACTTTTTTATTTAATTTACTTTTTTAGTTTGTTTTCGCTTTAGTTTTCCATAATTATCTATCATTTTATTATAGCTCGTTTCATAAATTTCTTTTATATCTTTACGCTTAAGGTTTGGATTTTGTTGCATTTTAGTTGCAAATTCTTCTTTTATTTTATCTATTAAAGTTACTATTTCTCTTACATTGAACAATCGTTTATTATTAGTATCTGTTTTATTTAACATATAATTTACCAGCTTACGATTTTTACCATCTATTCTTTCATACAATTGAAGCGCATATCTATTGTCAATATTAAGCCTTTTACCTTCTTTTCTTGCTTCGGCTTTTGTGATTTTTATAGATTCTAAAATATCCGGAAGTAATTTTAAACGCATTTTAGTCGCAGCAATCATATAGTCTCTTTGCTGTGTCTCTACTGTTTTAGGACTTAGTTTTTGTTTAATGTATTCATTAACTTCGTTTGATAACTTTAGTTTTCTTTCTTTTGTACTTAATGTTGTTAATTTAATTTTTTGTGAGTTATTTTCAACAGCAGGTGCAATTGAAATATTTAAAGAACTAGCAGGTTTATCAGCAGTAGTAACTGCAGACTGCTTATTATTCAAATTTCCGAGTTTGTAATATTTTATTTGGTTTATTTTATTGATAACTCTTTTGTATATTTTAACTATACGGCTATCACCTTCAGCAAAACCATATTTTATATCATTATAATATTGATATTCTTTAGATTTAGGTATAAAAAACGGGTCTTCTATATGATTTTTTAAGGCATCAGCCAACTCTGAGCTATTCGCTTTTATTATAATATTTTTAAAATTGTTATAAAAAATTAGCGCTTTTTTAGAAGGAATATTTTCAAGTATATAGTTCATATAATCTGCATTTTCTATATTTATATCATCCGATACAATTTTTTCTATTAATTTGCTAGTATTTTTATCTTCATCTATTTTTTTGAAGATTTTATTTATAGATGACAGGCTATTTAAATCCCTTTCGGGAATATTATTATCTTTTTCCGGATATTTAAACATAGAGATAATATCTTCCCTAAGAGCAAAATTATTTTTATTGGTAGTTTTATACATATCTAAAATAACATTGTTGTTTTGCTCAGATTTTTCTCTATACACTAAAAATTTATTTTGCAAATAATCTAATAGCTCAATTCTCTCCTCGGAATAATTATCCTTTAAGCTTTTAACAAATTTTCCATCAAAATTATTATAGAAATCATGGTTTAATCTTGAGATTGATAAATTTTTATCAAATTCTTTTCTATTATATCTTCCACTATCTATCAGCTCTTCCAAATTCTGAAAAATATTTTTTGAATTTTTATTTAATTCTATATAAGAACGATAGTCTTCAAAATTTCCAACTAATTTATCTTTATATTTTGATTTTAAAAGTTCTATAATAGTTTTTGCGCTATCTTTATTACCAACCAAAACATATTTTTGCAATGTTTTAACAATTTTTAACTCTTTTTCATTCGAAGCTAAGTTAAAGATTTCATGAAGTTCTTGTGATGTTCCTGTATGATAATATCTAATTGCGCTATAAAGTCGCTCTGTTGTATCCTTAGAGAATTTGAAATTATCTTTAATAACTGACAATACAGGTCTGCTTACTTTTTTTGCATTTAGCATTTTAAAAGATGGTTTTGCAGTAATCGCAATATTATTATAATTATTTGTTATACGCATTGTTTTGCACCTCCAAGTCTTACACATAATTAGTAAAACATAAACAAGATTTTTTTTGCAATTAAATTAAAAAACATATTTTTATTAACTATATTTATCTTACATAAATACCTTAAAAAAAATATGTAGGATGTGTTAAGAAATAGATCGGCATACTATGCTAACAATTTCGATGTTGGATTTCAGACAATATGGGCTCCGCCCTCAGCTCACTCGCGCTCGAACTCCCGACAAAACTTCGTTTTGTGGAGTTCTAGGGTAAATATACAAATAGCTTGTAGTAATGACTTTAAGCCAAAGTGTTCTTTTCTTTTTTGCCTACTTTTTTCTTTTAAGTAAAGAAAAAAGTATGGTGCCGATGGGGAGACTGTCTTGCTCGTTCGCGTTTAACGGGTCTGCGTATTTTCTTTTTCAAAACTTCGTTTTTCAAAGAAAATAACTTCGCCCTCAGCTCACTCGCGCTCGAACTCAGACAAGACTCCGTCTTGTGGAGTTCTCCTCACTACCATTAGCAAATAAGAGCATAGAAAACCTATGCTCTTATTTGCCGATGGGGAGACTCGAACTCCCGACCCACGCATTACGAATGCGTTGCTCTACCAACTGAGCCACATCGGCATATCTATATATTAACACAAAAATGTTATTTAGGTTTTATTGGCTCAGTTTTAAGCTTATTTAAAATAATAGATAATTATTTGTCGTATTTGGGATGTAAGTCTTTTTGAATTCCTTTGGAACAGCTACATAAACATACTCAGTTTTTTTTCTCAAACCACATAAACCAACGACCGAATCATGTTTAAAAAAACTCTTAATAAATTGCATAAAACATTCCTTTCTGTGATATAATGACATTAGTTGATTAATGATATTATTTTTAAAGTCAAAATAAAGGAGTATGTTATGGAAAAAGTTACAAAAGAAATGGGAATTATTGAAATTGTACAAGCTCATCCCGAAGCAGCTATGGTTTTTCAAAAATACGGTATGGGTTGTTTAGGATGTGCTGCAGCTAGATTTGAAAACCTTGAAGCTGGCGCTAAGGTTCACGGTTTTGATGCAGACCAAATGGTTGCTGAAATAAATGAATTAATTGGAGCTTAGGGACTTCACCCCAACCCTCGCCTTATAGGAGAAGGTGAGTACAAACATAAGAAGGAGTTTTATGGCAACTTGGGAATTTATCGTTATTTGCGGTATTGGTTTTATTATTTTAGAGCTTTTTACACCGAGCATGTTTTTCTTAAACTTTGCAGTGGCAGCTTTTGTTACAGCGATTGTATCACTGTTTAGTGCAAATATGATTACGCTTGTGCTTGTATTTTTTGCGTTTTCTTTTTTATCATTTATATTTTTGAGACCGCTTATTTTAAGAAAAATGAGTAAGGAAACAGAAACGGGAGTTAATAACAAATATATAGGTAAAAAGGCGAAGGTAATCGAAGAAATTTCTGCTGATAATGGTGCTATATCAATTTATGACGAAAGATGGAGTGCCAGAACAGAGAATGGAGAAATTATCCCTGTTGGCGCAGAGGTGGAAATCGTGAGAAATGACAGTCTTATTATGATTGTAAAAAGAGTTTAGTTTTTATAAAGAGGAGTTTTATTATGTTTCCGACATTATCATTATTTTTGATTGTTCTTGCAATCTTGTTTATTTCAAAAGGTATTGTTATTGTACAACAAGCCGAGGTCGTTGTTATAGAAAGGCTTGGTAAATACGACAGAATTTTGGAGTCGGGTTTTAACTTTATTATTCCAATTCTTGAAGCTCCCCGTGCTATAGATTGGAAAACAACAAAAAGAGGTTTTGACGGAACATCATACGCTTATATAGAAAAGAAAACAAGAATTGATAAGAGAGAAGCGGTTTACGATTTCCCGAGACAAAATGTAATTACAAAAGATAATGTATCAATTAGCATTAACGCGCTTTTGTATTTCCAGATTATTGATCCGAAATCTGCAGTATACGAAATTCAGAACCTTCCTGAAGCTATCGAAAAGTTGACTCAAACTAACTTAAGAAACCTTGTTGGTCAGCTGGATTTGGATGAGAGTTTAGTTTCCCGTGACAAAATCAACCACGAGTTACGCGCGATATTAGATGAAGCAACTAATAAATGGGGTGTAAAAGTTAACAGAGTAGAACTTCAAGACATCATTCCTCCTAATGATATTCAAACCGCAATGGAAAAGCAAATGAAGGCAGAAAGAGATAGGCGTGCTGCTATTCTTGAGGCAGAAGGTTTGAAAAAATCTGCCGTTCTTAAAGCTGAGGGTGAAAAAGAAGCGGCAATTAACAGGGCAGAAGGTGACAAACAAGCAAATATTTTAAGAGCAGAAGGTGTTGCGCAAGCTCGTATTCTTGAAGCTGACGGTGAAAAAGAAGCTATTCAAAGAATAATTAATGCACTTGCTGATAAAGGTCAGCCTGACAAATATTTAATTGCAATGAAGTATTTGGAAACTATGAAATCAATTACAAGCGGAAAAGACAACAAAGTTGTTTACATGCCTTATGAAGCTACAGGAATTCTCAGTTCTGTTGACGGTATTAAGCAAATGTTTGATAAACAGTAATTTAAGATGGGCAAGGAAAACCTTGCCCACTTTACAAAGAAATTTCTTTCGTGGTAATATTAACTTAAGACTTGGTTAGGAATATGAAAGGAGATTTAGATGTCTAAGATAAAAGCATTGGTGTTGTCATTAGCATTATTAATAACAACCGCAGGAGCTTTTGCATATTATAATTTTATTGCTGATGTACCGCTTCCGGGTAAGACAATTGCATCACCGGAATTGCAGCAAGATACAATTTTTGCAGTTGGTGCATACGGTTTGAGAATTGCTACAAAAGACTGTTTTACAGTAGCTATTACTAACACAGAAGTTTCTAAACCAAAGAAAAATAATACTTGGGAAGAAATTTGGACACTAAAAGTTTGTGAAAGAGTTGGCAGACTTCCAATTCAGTTTACTATTAACGAAGACGGAACAAGTTCTTATGCACTTGATTATATGAACATCAAATGGAGAACTGCAGGAAAAACTGCTAAAAAGAAATAATTGAAAAATTATAAATAGACTTTAGGGCGGGCAAAGCGGAAGCTTGCCCGCCCTTTCTTATAAAACAAAAGGAGAGTTTTTGTGAGTATTGAGTTTGGTACAGACGGGTGGAGAGCCTTATTAGGAGAAGAATTTAACGGTGAAAATGTAGAAAAAGTAAGTTTAGCTATCGGTAAATATGTAGCTGATAATTTTGGTATGGATAAACCCATTCTTGTAGGGTATGATCCAAGAAAATCTGCTGATGAATATGCGGCATTTTGCGCTAATATTTTGAAATACAAAGGCTTTAAGGTTTATTTTTCATCACGCGTTGTACCGACTCCTATTCTTGCTTACAATGCAAAATTAATGAATGCTTGTGCAATAATGTTTACGGCATCACACAATCCTCCGGAATATTTGGGAATGAAGTTTATTCCTGATTATGCAGGTCCTGCTACTTCATTTATTACAGATGCAATAATTTCAAATATTGATAAAGGATGGAAGGGCGGAGAAAACGGATCTTTCCACAAAATAGATTTTGGAAGTAAATATTATGAGCATTTAGAATCTATTATCGATTTCAAAAAAATTAAAGAGTTAAAAACTCATATAATTTATGACGGCTTGTATTCAGCATCTATTGGATATTTTGATAAATTATTGGAAGAAAAAGGTATACCTTTTAAGAGCCTGCATCTTTACCATGATTCAGAATTCGGCGGCGGAATGCCTGATCCGAAACCAAGGTTTTTAAAAGACTTGATTAATATGGTCAAAAATCACCCTAATTCAATAGGTGTTGCAAATGACGGTGATGCTGACAGGTTTGGTATTATAAATGAAAACGGTGAGTATGTTTCACCAAATGAAATAATTGCAATTCTGTTAAAACATCTTGTTTCAAAAGGATACAAAGGCTCTGTAGTTAAAACCGTAGGTTCCAGCATATTGATTGATGTTATTGCTAAAAAATTGGGTATAGATGTTATAGAAACAGCAGTAGGCTTTAAGCATGTTGGCGAAGCTATGAGAAAATACGATGTAATTATCGGTGGAGAAGAATCAGGAGGCTTGAGTATTCAGGGTCATATTCCCGAAAAAGACGGACTCCTGGCAAACCTTCTTGTTTTAGAAGCAATGGCAACTTCAGGAAAATCACTTGTAGAACTTCAACAAGAATTATACGAGCTTGCAGGTTGTAAATTCTATACTGATAGAATTGATTTGAAACTCGACAACAGAGAAGAAATAAAGTCTATCCTTAAAAAAGTTAAAGATTTTAAAGAAATTGGGAAATATAAAGTTACTGATACGGACACAAAAGACGGTGTTAAATTAATGTTAGGTGACAAAACAAAAATTTTAGTTCGTCCAAGCGGAACAGAGCCGCTTTTAAGAATATATTTTGAGTCAGATAACGAAGATGAACTAAATTACTTGAAAGAAGAATTAATACTATAAGTAATAAGTTATTGTCAGATGAAACAAGACCTACATCTCATCAGGTATATTATATATAATAAATAAAAACTCTATACGGATGTGATTTTGTTTCCTGCCGTTTAGACAGGTGGGTGAGTGCCTTTTGTTATCCGTTTCCCGCTGGCGATTTTGTATCGGCGGGTATACTTCAAGCACATCGGAGCTTACTCTCCCTTTTATAAAAAATGTAGGAACAAAATAAGCACCCGCACAGAGTAATGATATTATCGCATATTTTTTTAATTGTGGCAAGTGAGCATAAGTATATAAATTGTGCTACAATCGTATTATGGCAGAAGGACAAATTTTTAAAATACATTCTGATTTCTATTATGTTCACTCGGGCGGTAAAGATTTTGAATGTAAGCTTCGAGAAGTAATAAAAAAGACAAAACAATCAGTTTTTGTCGGAGATTTTGTTGAATTTAATGATGGAGCTATTGAAAAAATTCTCCCGAGAAAAAATTATATACCAAGACCGTCAGTTGCTAATATAGACAGAGTTATTATAATATCTGCGGTAAAAGAGCCTGAATTGAGTTTTTCTCAACTAAACAGGTATATTTCATTCGCGAAATATCACAATATCGAAGCAGTTCTGTGTTTCAACAAAAATGACTTATCCTCAGATGATTCAGTTATTGAAAAAGTTTTTTCAATATATGAGCCGCTGGGATACGATATATTATTCACTTCAGCGCTTGAAGGCGATGGAACCGATGATTTTAAAGATATTTTAAAAGGCAAAACTTCTGTTCTTTGCGGTTCATCAGGTGTGGGCAAGTCCAGCTTAATAAATTCCGTTTCAGGTTTGAATTTGAGAACAAAAGAAGTAAGCGATAAAACTCAGAGAGGTACACATACTACAAGACATTGTGAGATAATATCACTTGATGAAAATACAAACATTGTTGATACTCCGGGGTTTAGTAATCTTAAATTTGATTTTATATTACCGCACGAAGTTGATAAACTGTTTCCCGAAATTTATCAATACAGAAAAGATTGCAAATTCCAAGATTGTTTGCATATTAATGAAACAGGATGTGCAGTAAAAGAAAACATTAAAAAGATTGATGAAACAAGATATGCAAGCTATTTAGAATTTGTAGAAGAAGCTCGTAATTACAAAGAAAAAGTTAAATATCAAGGAACAAAAACCGAAACCTCACACAAAAGAAGAAATGAAGAAATAGCAGTAAAAATAAGTTTAAGAAAAAGACAAAGCGCAAGAAATACGCTAAAACAGAATATTTATAAGGATATAGACAATGAAGAATTTAATTAATTTAGTTGACAAAAAACTTAATGAATACATGCCGATTATTTACCCCGAAGAAATTTTTAAGGCAATGAAATATACTTTAATGCTTCCTGGAAAAAGGTTAAGACCTGTCATGTGTTTGGAAACAACAAGACTTCTGGGACAAAATATTGAAGCTTTACTTCCTACTGCTTGCGCAATTGAAATGTTGCATGTACAAAGTCTTATTCATGACGATTTACCTTGTATGGATAATGACGATTTTAGAAGAGGAAAACCTTCTAATCATAAAGTTTTTGGTGAAGCAAATGCGGTTTTGGCAGGAGATGCTCTTCTCACATTTGCTCCACAGCTCATTATAGAAAAATCAAATGATTTACCAGCTGAAACAAAATTAAAAATAATCCACGAATACACAA
Organism: uncultured bacterium; assembly: GCA_902777605.1. GTDB lineage: Bacteria > Cyanobacteriota > Vampirovibrionia > Gastranaerophilales > Gastranaerophilaceae > CAG-196. Next base: position 14,340 of record CACYUI010000007.1, read on the forward strand.
AATTTGCTGGTGCATACGGACTTATTGCAGGACAAGTTGTAGATATAGAATCAGAAGGCGGAAAATTGGATAAAAGTGCCGAAGAAACATTGGACTTTATCCACCTTAATAAAACAGCAGTTCTGTTCAGACTTGCCGTAAAATGCGGTGCAATTGGTGCAGGCGCTGATGAGAATACAATTAATGAGTTTGATAATTTTGCAACAAAGTTTGGCTTAGCATTTCAAATATATGATGACATTATGGACGAGATTTCTACTTTCGAAGAACTTGGAAAAACGATAGGAAAAGACAAAAATTCAGGTAAGCTAACTTATGTTTCATTATACGGATTAGAAGAAGCTAAACAAAAATTCTATTCACACATGGCAGAATGTTATGATATAATAGGAAAGTATAATTCTAAAGTGTTTACAGAGATTTTGGATAAACTAAAATCAAGAATTGGGAATTAGGAGATTTTGCAAATGGATTTAAACCATATTTTTAATACAGGATATGAAGTGCTATTTATTGCTTTTACAGGTATAATAGCCGCACAAATTATTAAAAGTATAGTTTTTTTAATTACAAAAAGAACGCTTGATGTTAGATTATTTACAACAACCGGTGGTATGCCAAGTTCTCATTCGGCAGGTGTTATGGGATTATCAACTTCTGTAGGACTTATTAATGGGTTTAACTCTATAGAATTCGCAATCGCATTAGGGTTTGCCTGCATTGTTATGTATGATGCAGCCGGGGTAAGGCGTGCAGCCGGAAAACAAGCGGCTTGTCTTAATAAAATAATTATGGATATATATAAACAAGACTTAGTGGAAGCAGGCGGCAAACTAAAAGAGCTTCTCGGTCATACTCCAATGCAAGTTTTTGCAGGCGCAATATTCGGAGTAGTTTATGCACTTTACATTCACAGTTTACTAAGCAGATTAGTTTAGCTAATTATTTTCTCAAACCTAAAATCTCATCGGCTTGAGTTTGCGAAAGAACTTTTGCTCCGCCTAATATTTCCGTATTCAATACAACTTGAGCATATGATTCTGCTAACTCTAATTTTAAATATGCATCCTCAATTGTTTTTGAACCAACAATAAAACCATGATTTGCCATTAAAACAGCATCGTACTTATTAAAAAATTTTATGGTATTTTTAACAAGCTCCATAGTGGAAGGAAGTGCATATTCTGCTAAAGGAATACCTCCAAAATAAAAAACATTTTCTGCCATAATTGGTGCCATCAAATCTTTTCCTGCAGAAGCAAAGCTGCTCAAATATGGAGCATGCACATGTATTATATAATCAATATCAGGTCTTTGTTTATAAATTTCGATATGAAGAAACTTCTCGCTGGAAGGTTTTTTCCCTTCTTCTTTTGATTGACCGCTAAAATCAGTATAAACAATATCAGCTTCTTTTAAGTAACCATTTGCAGAACCTGAAGTTGTAATAAGCATGCCATCTTCAAACCTTGCAGAAATATTACCTGAATACCCCGGGGTATAATTTTTATCACTGCACAATTTTCCAAATTTTATAATTTTATCTATCAACTCGTCTTTATAAAACATCTTCCACCGGCTTAATATCTTCTACAACAGCTCTTTGAAGTACAGGGGCTTTTTTATCATCCTGTTGAAAATCGTTTTTAGGTTCTGCAGCCTGAGCCTTTTTCTCTTTTTCTTTTTCTTGTTTTATTTCGAGTTTATCATACTCAACCTTGGTTCCCTTTGCATTCATCATTAATTCAACAAGGAAGAAAGTATTTTCTCTAATATAATCGTATCCTATGCTGAACTTAACATCGTCAGGTCCGAATGATACAAAGAATGCACTTTCTTGGAATTTTTTATCATTATAATTATCACCCGACAGATTTAGTGAACCAAACCAGGAAACAGTAAGATATTTACATATTCTGAAATATTCCCTGAAATATACATTTGATTTGCCGTATCTATATGCATCATACACAGGCATTGGAGTATTGTCATCATACACAGATTGAAAATATCCGATATCTTGCATCCATCTTTTATATTGAGTATGTAATCTCGGACCTAAACGACCTATCATTTGAGTATCGCCGGTTCCGTAGACAGATGCAGACATTTGACCTACAATATCAAATGACGCAGCAGTTTGTTTATCTTCATTTCTATAATTAAAGAAATTTTGAGATGCTTCAGCCATATATCTGGCTCTTATAGTACCAATACCTCTGCCTTTCAACTTATCGTAGTGATTATCTTCTTTTAAATCTTGATAATAACCAAAATCAACTCTGTGCGTAAAAGCGGAGCGCCTGTTTTTCAAAAGAAAATTCTCATTTATGAAGGCTTTTTCATATACTAAACCAACACCGTATTTAGGACGCATTCTGCCTAAGAACCATTCGTCCATATAATCATATACACCATATTGCAATCTTAAATTTTCGTCTAGTCGTTGGTCACCATGTACGATAAATTTACTTGCCGCAGTACCATATGCAACCTGTGTTCTGTTAGTGGCACTGCTGTATCTGCCTATACCACCAATACCAAAGCCGTGATTATAATTTAAAATAGGAATTGCTTTTAAAACGGCACCGCGTCTAAAACCATATGTGATACCGGGGCCTATAAACATACCTAAATCCCTAATAGAACCGGCTTCCCATATATTTGTTTCTGCAAAATCATTATTTTTATTTGTATAAACTTTTAAAGCAGGAATTTTTAATATTGTCCATTTATCTTTTTTTACATTTGCGCGTTTTATCGTTAAAATTTCTAACTCACCTTTTTGATGAATTTTTAATTCTTTAGCTTTTACCTTAATTTTCCCTTTTTCCATATCATTTGTCATGGTTTGGTCTTTTGGAACCATCATGTTTGACAAGACAGGAGTAGAACCTCCTGATGGATGGAATTCAATCGGAAAAGATTCATCTACTGTTAATGTACCATTTTCTTCAACAATTCTGTCACCGTATACATAACCTTTTCGTGCTTTTATTTCAATAGTAGCCATATTTGCTTGGGGGTTTTCTATAAGAGCGCTCTCTTCGTTCATATCAACAAATATGTAATCACCGGTAACTGTTTGTCCGTTTTTAAGAATTTTTACATTACCTTCAGCCTTTATAGTATTGTTCATCCTGTCATATGTTATTTTATCAGCAAGTATAGTTGTATCTTGCTCTACAAATAAAACACTGACATTACCTGTTGCTATGACACAGTATTTGTCTGTATCGTAGTCCATATTATCACAATCTAATACTATATTTTCTGTTTCATCTTTCTGTGCAGTCTTTGATGCACTATTCTTATTCCAAAAATGTTTATTTTGTCCGTTCTCAACATTTTCTTCTTCAACTCCATCCGGAATGTAATCTTCGCTAAATTCTTCTTTTTCTTCTTTAGAAACAAATTCTGAAGTTACATTGTTTTTATTATATATTCCCGCATTTGGATCAGTTGGAGCCAATTCAAGCTTTTTAGCTTTCGTTTCAGTTATTTTACCTTTAACATATTTTCTAAAAGTTGTAATTGGTGCATCTGAATGTTTTGAACTAAAACCATGGTTTTCTTTAGCTTCTTCTTTTTGCTTTAGAGCGGGGGGTGTAAAAAATGCATCTCCCATATAATTACTTGAATCAAAAGAAGACGGTTCTGCAAGCGTTGTACCTGCAAAAGTTATTATTGACATTAATGATATTATAATCTTACTTTTCAACTAAACTTTCCTATAAATTTACATAACTTCCCGGGTTATTTGGCTGCCCATTCACTCTAACCTCAAAGTGACAATGAGGTCCGGTGCTATAACCGGTTGTTCCTTCATAACCTATTATATCACCTTTAGAAACTTTTTGACCATTTGAAGCTTTTATTGTACTCATATGAGCATATAAAGTGGAAATCGGTTTTCCATTAACAATACCGTGCTCTATAATTACAACCTTTCCATACCCGCCATACCAGCCGGTAAATATAACTTTACCTGAATTAGAAGCTCTTATAGCCCCATAATTTGGTCCACCTATATCCACTCCAGAATGGAATGTTTTACTGTTAAATATCGGATGAGTTCTCCATCCGAAAGGAGATGTAATTCGCCCTGAAATAGGTTTCATAAAACCTGAAGCAACAACATTGCTTGATGTTTTATCAGCAGTTCTATTTATATATGAACCAATGCTTTTTGACTGTTGTGCAAGTTCGCGTTCTGCTCTTTGATAGGCTGCTCTATCAGTTTGCAATTTTGTTATCATGTTTTTATTTTTTTCAATTGCATGCTTTATATAGTTCTGTTGAGTATTAATTGACGCAACAGAGCGTTCCAAATTTTTCTTTTTTGCTTCGATATTATATTTTAAAAGGGCAATCTCTTGCGCTTTTTGTTTTGCAGAGACCATGCGAGCATAATCATCCTTGAGTATTATCTTTTGAAAATAAACTCTATCTACAAGCATATTTATATCTTCTGCAGATATTAAAAGTTCAAAAAAAGCTTTTCTCTGAGTTTTAAAAACTTTTCTTATGTGAGTTGCAAGTTTTGCATTTAAGTTTATATATTCTGAAGAAGCTCTATCTAATTGATTTTGCATTCCATACAATTCTTTTTCGGCAGATATTATTTTTGTTTTTGATATTTGGAGATTTGTCGTTGCATCTTCTAATTTTTGTTGGTTTTTATATAATTTGTTTGTTTCCAAATTTTCTAACCACTTAAGATGATTAATTTTAGCCTTAGTTTGTTTGCGTTTTGATTCAATATCTTGCGCAGCACCAACTGTTAAACATAAAAATGTGTTTAACATAATCCCTATAAATAGTAGAATACTTAATATCTTTTTCAAGATACCTCCTCTGCTACATACCTTTTGTTGCTAAAACTGCCATTATTGCACTCATACCTACCATCCAAAGTATTGTTGCAACAGCTATAATCGATACTATAATTTTTCTATGTGCTCTAAAAAATTCCATATTTACCTCTATCTATATGATATTACAAAAATATAATACAGGCAATTTTGTAATAAAGTTTCTATCTGACATCTGATTGAACATAATTAGAAGAAAAGTATTTGTTTGCAACTTTTATAATATCTGAAGCAGTCACATTATTTATCATATTAATATAAGAGCTCAAAAAATCATAACCAAATCCATATGCTTCAAAATATCCGATATTTGATGCTTTTTCGGCATTTGTTTCTTGTGCTAATATAAATCCGCCTTTTAACCTTTCTTTTGCATTATTTAATTCTGTATCTGAAACAAATTCTAATTTTAGTCTGTTTATTTCATTTAAAATTTTATCTTTTGAATATTCCAGTGAATTAGGATTTGTTCCGATATATGTTAAAAATATTCCACCTAGCATTTTCGGAGAATACGCAGAGCCAAGTTGATAAGCTAAGCCATCAGCTTCTCTCAGATTTCTGTATAAGCGAGAGCTTAATCCTGAACCAAGCATAGTATTAATAACCTTTAGAGTTACAAAGTCATTTTTGTCTTGAACTCCGGCTGTTTGCCACCCGATAATCAGCCATGCTGTCTTTAAGTCTTTTATTGTCTTTGAAATAGTTTTATGAGAATTGAGCTTTGTTACTGTATAATTTTTATAATTAACCTTTTGTGCTTTCTTATCTTTAAACATTGAAGAAAGTCTTTGTGCAAAATCAGCAGAATTAACATTACCATTTACTGATACTATCACATTTTTTGAATCAAAAATTTTATTATAATATCTCAATACATCTGCTCTTGTAACAGAAGGTAATGTTTTTTCTAATACTTTATTAGTACGAGAATAAACACTGTTTTCATATATTAATGACTTGAATTCTTCAAACGCTATATTCATAGGAACATCTCGTCTTTGACGAATTTTTGATAAAATTTCGGAACGCTTTTTTTCAAGCTCATAATCATCAAAAACAGCATTATTTACAATTTCATTTAATATTTGTAGGGTTAAATCTATTTGTTTTGTAGTTGTTTGAACATCTATTACAAAAAAGTCTTCTTCAGCTTTTACTTTTATTTCTATTCCATTTTCATCTAAGATTTGAGCAAGCTCATGAGATGAAAATTTCTTAGTCCCTTTTAAGAGAGTTTCTGCTGCTAAAGTGCCTTCTCCCGGGAGATTTTCTATAAATTCGCCGCCTTTTGCAATTACAGTCATAGCAATAATATCATTATTTTTGTTTTCATTTACCAAAATTGTCATTCCGTTAGAAGCTGCATATTTTGTAGTCCCATTATTTTCAGAAACTTTTTGTATCTTTGGTTCATCTTCATGTTTTAGAGTTACATCCTTAGTAGAAGATGGCAAAATTATTGATATGGCGCTTTTATTTTTGCCCAAATATTTTTTTGCGGCATTTTGTACAGCAAGAGCATCTACACTGCTAATTCCGTTTATATAATTTTTGTACAAATCAGCTTTTCCTGTAAGGGCAATGATATAACCCAATTCAGAGGCTATATTTGAGGTAGATTCTCTTGAAAAATATGTATCCTGAATTATTTTATTCTTTGCAATTTTTAATTCTTCGTCTGTAATCCCATATTTTTGAATTTTTGAAATATTTTCAAATATTTCTTTTTCCAGTTTTTCAGCATTTTGAGGTACAAAATTTGCACTTATATATAATATTCCATCTTCCTTCATACTTGAATTTGATGCTGATATAGAATATGCTAATGCTTTTTGCTCTTTTATATCTTTATTTAATCTTGAAGAATTTCCGCCGCCGAGAATTTGAGCTAAAACATCCAGAGCAAAAGTATCTTTGTCAGAAATATTAACTCCTCTGAAACCAATTATTAAATAACCTGATTGAGCATCAGAATATTCTACATTCTTTCGTTGAGATGTAATAGGATGTTCTTTTTTATTAAAGTGCTTTGGAGCTTTTTTAGATTCTTGATTAAAAGCTGACTGAATTTTGCTTAAAACATTTTGTGTATCTACATCACCAACAACAATAGTTACCATGTTAGCAGGAGAGTAATACTTATTAAAGTATTCCAAAATTTCTTCTCTCCTCAACATTCCGACAACATCAGATGAACCTATTACCTTTCGTTTATAAGGGTGATTTTTATACATTAATTCATTTAAGTTGTCATAATTTTTCTTTGATGGTGTATTTCCATCTTTTGCAATTTCTTCTAAAACAACTTTTCTTTCTTTTTCCAATTCTTTTCTTGGAATTTGAGGATTTAGAAGCATGTCCGAATGAAGGTCTAATGCAGTATCAAAATATTCTGAAGGAATGGTTATATAATAATGCGTAAAATCCTTACTCGTTGCAGCATTAACTATTGCTCCTTTAGACTCTAATAAACTATCCATTTCGCCAGTTGGATGAGCTTTTGTTCCTTTAAAGAATAAATGTTCTAAAAAATGAGATATCCCTGTATTAGAATCATTTTCATTAATTGAACCTGTTTTAATCCATGTGTCAATCGTTACAATAGGGTTGTTATGGATTTCATAGATTACAACAGTTTGACCATTCGGTAATTTATGAATTGTATAATCTGCTGCAAATCCACATGTTACACTAAAAAATAATATTAATACTACGAAAAAATATTTTAATTTATACATACATATACCCCATCTTATATAAAATATCATATTATACACAAAGGAGTTTTTCTATAGTTAATATAGTCATAAAAAAACTTGTCCCTTATGAGACAAGTTTTTTTTATATAAAGAAAATTTATTAGCTATTTTGCAAACCGCGCTTAAATTCTTCCGGACGACTTGAACGAGATAGAGCATCTTCTAAAGTAATTTTCTTTTTCATGTACAAATCTCTAAGCGCCATTTCTAAGGTTTGCATGCCAAAACCTGAGTTTGTTTGCATTGTAGAATATATTTGAGCAGCTTTTGCTTCACGAATCAAGTTTGCAATTGCAGGAATTACTAACATAACTTCCTGAGCCATGACACGACCTTGTTTTGTACCATCTGCCTGCAATAATGGCAACAATGTTTGAGAAAACACTGCTACCAATGAATTTGAAAGCTGTACACGAACCTGTTGCTGCTGTCCTTCAGGGAATACATCAATAATACGGTCAATAGTTTGAGAAGCTGAAGATGTGTGTAATGTTCCAAATACTAAGTGACCTGTTTCTGCCGCTGTAAGAGCAAGTCTGATTGTATCCAAATCTCTCATCTCACCTACTAGAATAATATCAGGGTCTTCACGAAGTGCTGATTTAAGAGCATTGGCAAAGCTTCTTGTGTCTTGCCCTAATTCCCTTTGGTGAATAATAGATCTCTTTGACGGATGAATAAATTCGATAGGGTCTTCGATTGTCAAAATATGTTCAGATCTGGTTTCGTTGATATAGTTTATCATCGCAGCCAATGTAGTTGACTTACCTGAACCCGTTGGACCTGTTACCAAAACCAGTCCTCTTGGTTTTTCAGAAATTTTTCGTACCGTATCGGATAATCCTAATTCTTTAAAAGATGGAACTTTTGATGCAATTACACGGAACGCTGCCGCATAGTTTCCTCTGTCTTTATAAATATTTACCCTAAAACGGCTTAATCCCTGTATACCGTATGAAAAGTCAAGTTCCCAATCTTGTTCAAGTCTACGGCGTTGTTCCTTATTAAGCATTGGGAATAATAATAACTCAACTTCTTCTGGCTTCAATGCGGGAACATCCATTCTCTGCAAATTACCATCAATACGAACAACAGGTGGTAGACCTGCTGATATATGGAGGTCAGAACCTCTTTGTTTTACAACTACTTCCAAGTATTTTTCAATAAGCATTATAATTAGCCCTCATATCATTTTTTACAAAAATTATATAACGGAAATTCTGTTTTGTAAATAAATTATGTAACAATTCAAAGGTTGTAAAGTCAATTGGTTGACATTGCAACTTATAAATAATATAATAACTGGGGGATATTATGAATGAAGTCAAAGCTAAACACTATGTAGATACTATTATTCACATAACTGATAGCTTGTTGCGCAGAATAAAATCGGAGTTGCGACAAAAATTTGATGACATAAATTCTGATATAACAAGTGAGCAGTTTGTCGTACTTGACACTATCAGTTGTTATCCTAATATATATCAACAAAAATTGTCATCAATTTTAATGAAAGACAAATCAAACATTACAAGAATTATAAGAATTCTTGAATCAAAAGAATTTATAACAAAAAAGGTCGGAAACAAAGATGGCAGACTGGTTTATTTTTTAAGCATAACAAAAAAGGGTGAACAAATTATTGATTTAGTAATGCCAAAGATAAAAAAATGTATCACAGATATGTTTGAAAGTGTAAGTGATGAAGAGATAGAACTTCTTCATAGTTTAAGCAAAAAATTTGATAAAGATTTACACAATGTAAACTAATTTAATACATTCAAAATAACGACTTTAAGGACTGTTTTACAGTCCTTTTTTTTATTATAGAGTTGTAAGATATTCATTAATAGCTTTTGCAGCTTTTTTACCTGCACCCATAGCATTTATAGCATTTGATTCACCTACAGGTGCAACATCACCACCTGCATAGATATGCTTAATAGAAGTTTCTCTTGTTTCAGTATCGACAGTAAAATATCCCTTTCTGTCTGTATCGAATTCTATTCCATCCATCTTTGCAGATTTTTGTATAATAGGATTTGGACCTGTTCCAAGAGCAACAATTACCGTATCTACATCCAAGTCTACAAAATTTCCTGTCCCTACTGGGGATCTTCTTCCTGATTGATCAGGTTCGCCAAGCTCCATAATTTCAAATTTCATTCCGTTAACATATCCATCTTTGTCATAAATTTCTTTTGGAGCTCTTAAAAATACAAATTGGACACCTTCTTCTTTTGCATGTCTAATTTCTTCCAGCCTTGCAGGAAGCTCTGCTTCTGTTCTTCTATACACAATATAAACTTTTTCAAAACCTACACGAACAGAAGTTCTTGCAGCATCCATAGCGACATTTCCACCTCCGATTACGGCAACGGATTTACCTACTTTTAACGGAGTTGCTGTTTTTTCATCATTTGCCTGCATTAGATTAACTCTTGTTAAAAATTCATTTGCAGAAAATACACCGTTTAGATTTTCGCCTTTAATATTCATCATTTTAGGAAGTCCGGCTCCCGAGCATATAAATATTGCATCATATCCGTCATCTTCCAGCTGTTTTAAAGTTATGGATTTTCCTACAATAACATTTTTTTCAAACTTTACGCCCATTTTTTTTAAAGAATCTATCTCTCTGTCCAATACTGTTCTTGGAAGTCTAAAGGGCGGAATACCATATCTTAAAACACCGCCAAATTTATGCAGCGCCTCAAAAATAGTTACATCATGTCCGGCTTTTCTTAAATCTGATGCGGCAGTAATTCCCGCACATCCTGAGCCAACGATTGCAACTTTTTTCCCTGTTGGAATTATTTGCGGTGTTTTAGGAGTAGTATTATCACCTACATATCTTTCTAATGCCCCAATAGCAACCGCTTCGCCTTTTATTCCTAAAACGCATTTCCCTTCGCACTGTCTTTCTTGCGGGCAAACCCTACCGCAAACTGACGGAAGCATGCTTGTTTGCCTAATTATTTCGCCGGCCTCATCAAGTTTATCTTCTTTTAAAGCTTTTATAAAATTAGGAATTTGTATATTTACCGGACACCCTTGAACACACCTTGGATTTTTACAATTCAGACATCTGGAAGCTTCTTGTTTAACCTGTTCTTCGGTTAAATTAGACTCAACCGGTTCAAAATTATGTCTGCGTTCTATTTTATCTTGTTCAATCGGTCTTTGGCGCATAATAAACATCTCCCATACTTATACTAATTTTCATATAGAATTATACCAAAAAAAATTTTTATTCTATAATTTAGAGTATGAAAAATATCGCTTTTGTATTTGGGACGCGTCCCGAAATTATAAAATTAGCACCTGTGATACTTGAATTGAGAAAGTATCCCGAATATTACAATGTAATAATATGTAACACTGAACAGCAAAAAGAACTTTCTAATCAAACTTTAGCTTATTTTGGACTAAAAGCAGATTATAATCTTGATTGTATGAGAGAAAATCAATCTTTATCCTCTGTTCAAGCAAGAATTTTAACATCACTTGATGAAGTTTATTGTGCAAATAAAATAGATGCAACTATTGTTCAGGGTGATACAATGACTGTTCTTTGCGGTGCGTTAACAAGTTTTTATCATAAAATTCCGATATTTCATGTTGAAGCTGGTCTGCGTTCTTATGACATTTTTGAACCATTTCCTGAAGAAGTCATGCGACAGATGACATCAAGAGTTGCAGATTTACACTTCGCTCCAACTGAAGTAAACAGAACGGCTTTATTAAAAGAAAATATTTCCGAAGATAAAATACATGTTGTTGGAAACACAGTTATAGATGCTCTTTTCTGTTTGTCTGAAGAAGTAATAGAACAATCAAAAAAATTCTTTGAGACAAATGGTATTAATATTGATGAAAAATTAGTTTTAATCACCGCTCACAGGAGAGAAAATCACGGGGAAAGAATTGACAGGATTATAGATGCAATTCAACATCTTGTTGAAAAATATAATGACCACACATTTGTAATACCAGTTCATCCTAATCCAAATGTCAAGAATAAAATACATAACAGACTTGAAAATTACAAAAATGTTCATTTGTTAACACCGCTTGATTATCCGTATTTGGTATACCTTATGAAGCATGCTAAATTAATATTGACTGACTCAGGCGGAATTCAAGAAGAAGCACCTTCGTTTGCCTGCCCGACTCTTGTTATGAGGTACGAAACAGAAAGAAAAGAGGGTATCGATGCAGGGGTTTCAAAACTTGTTGGAGCAGATTACGATAAAATTGTTGACGAGTCAGAAAAAGTTTTATCAAAAACAAAAGCTGAGAGCAGGCTAATTGCACAAAACCCATATGGTGACGGCAAAGCATCAATCAGAATTGAAAAAATTATTAAAACATTCTTTAATAATTAAAATGTTTTCTATAAAAAAAGCGAATGACATATTCATTCGCTTTTTGCTGTTTTTAATCTCTTATTACAAATTAAGTTTAAAGTCATCTTCTGCAGGAAGTATTGCAGGAATTCCCTTTATCCATTTTTTAGCTTCTTCACTTGCCTGTGTCCAGTCTACTGATAACAGACCTCTTTGAACCCATACAAGTTCTTTAAAAAATTCATATTGAGAATTCAGGGCATCTACTTTTGCTTTATAGTATAAATCATGGGCATCAGCTAATTGGTTTACAGAAACCTCTCCTCTTAAGTATTTTGCCTTTACCATATCGTAGTTCTCTGATTCAGCAAACATAGCTTTATAAGATTTTTCTATCATAAAGTATTTTGATATAGCACGGTTTACGACCGAGCGAACCTGCATCTCTATTTCGGTATTAACTTCTTCTAAGTATGCATTAAGTTCGTTTAATTCGGCTTTACACCTTCCGATTTCCGCAATCTTATGTCCACCCTCAATAGGTTTCCATTGAGCACCGATAAAGAATCTGAAAGATTGCTCATTAAGTCCTAAGTATGGAGAAGCTGCATTCATCATAGCACCGCCTATTGTACCGGGTCCCATTCCAGGTCCGGCACCTGCAGCTGCTGCAGAAATTCCTGCATAAGAAGCTTTTGCCCCCATTAATTGCTGATGACCTTCATTCTCATATGGCAAATTTCGTGCAAATTGACTTGTATATTCCAAAGACATCTTAGCGTTTGGCATAAAGAATTTCTGTCCGTAATTTGACATTTCCGCCTTCTTCATGGCAATTGCTGCCTTAAGTTTTGTTGTTTCAGGTGAAAGGTACTGAACTTCTTGAACAAGCATGTCTGTAAATTGACCTAATTTTTTAGGATTACGCACATGATCAATTATATGCAAGTCTGTTGTAAAGAACGCAGGGTCATTTGCTGTAAGTGGTTTAAATGCAAAGTCTTCCTTCTGATTTGTATTCATTAATTTACTAATTTGAACCAGTAGATTTTTGTAATCTGCTTGCATAGAAAGGAGTTTCTTTTCTTGCTCACTTACTTCTCCTGCCCAGCGAAATACTTCTTCATACCCGCATTTTCCGGTTTTTTCTCTTACACGAGCCATAGCAAGATTTTCTCTTGTTTCTTGTACAGATTCTTCTTGAACCTTGAGCATATTACCAAGCATAAGCGTTTCAATATACAAATTTGCAACTTGATATTCTGTATTAGCTTTTGTTAAATCATGTTCTGCCTTATCAAATTTTAATTTTTTATGTTTAACAATAATATTAGTTACCAAATCAGGTGAATAAAGCACTTGATCCATTGCAAGAGTAAATGCACCTGCACTTGTTGGAACATTAGAATATGATTCTGCATACTTACTGTTATATGTTTGATAACCTAAATCAATTCTCAAAGTTGGTAAATATCTCAAATACGCACTCGCAACAGATCGTCTTGCAGCATCTATTAAGTACTTCTTTCTTACCATATCAAGGTTGCCTTCATCCAAGGTCTTAATTAATTCACCCAAATCATATGTTTTTTTAGGCTTATGAGATATTACAACCGAATTATTTAATAACCTTAATGCCGGTGTATACCCTAATGCTTCTCCCGTATCTGAATTATAGAAAATTACCTTTTCATCATAAAAAGGAATTTTTTCATTTTTAACTGCTTTTCCGTGAAGAACACCATGAATATTAAAAGAAGTTGCCTCAGCAAGTTTTTTATCTACATCAAAAGTAGAAGTACCTAGCATTGCACCTAAATCAACATCTTCTTTACCTACAGAAGAGAATGTCGGCAATTTTTTTCGATTTAGTTGCTGATACATATCTTTTCTTTGGTCAGAAGTTAAGTTGTAAAGCGGTGTAACAAAAACAGAATCTACATCACTTGGTATTTTAGAAAGAGAAGAACTTATGTTTTTGTTAACAGGAACAACTGCAAATGATAAATCGCAATTTTTCTCTTTTAATTTTTTAGCAATAAATGTATTCCAATCATTTCTTGTTTTGTAATATGTTTCATTCATCAAAATAGCTGTCTTTTTAATATTAGGATTAAGAACTTTAAATGTTGAAAAGTCACTTGCCATCTGTTGAATAGGGTTAAAGAAATGATCCCCAAAATCTCTCAGACCATACTGATCAATTGTGACAACATATTTATTTTTATTTTTCTTGTCAGAATAATAGTTACTTGATAAATAACCTAAAGAAATAACCATTCTTGCTCTTGAAGCAAGAGCTTTATCAGAAGCTGCAATTGCACCTTTTTCTGTCCAATCGCCTGTGAAAATTAAATCTTTAGGGAAATTAGCCTTATAATCAGGCAAAAGCGAACGAGCAATTGTTTTTTGGAATTTTTCTAAAACAACAGCATTTTTATCTGACGGTCCGTCAAAAACAAATGCCAAATCAATAGGTTTTGCGTTTGCTGGTACTTTTGAAGCACTAACGCTTGCCGCTTGCACAGTTTGTGCCGCAATTACCGGTGCAGCACTAAACGAGCACATTACAAGCGCAAGAATGCCGCAGAAAAATCTTTTCATATATACACTCCCAATTTAATAAAACGACCTTATTTGAATATAATAACAAAAACATGTCAAAAAGATACAATTGTAACAAAATTGTAAAATTATATAAAATATTATGTATGTTTTCTTGCACTTCTGTTGTTCAGCCAATCCGTAATTGCACCGTTAATCCAACCGCATATAGCGCCAAATCCTGCTCCTAAAATCGGAAATGCTATTAAAGCCCCAGCCATTGGAACTTTTGGCATTTTAGGAACATGCTTCATAACAAAGGATGTAAACATTGCTCCAAGTAATCCTGAAACACCGCCTGCTACAGCACCAAATCTCGTTAAATATTTTCTTCCGTCATTTGAGTTGTAATACAGGTGACCGTTGTCTGCAACTTCTATACGGTCATGTGTCTGTAGAGCTTTATTTGTTCCGACTGTATGGATATAATCAGTTGCGAGAGCAGCATGCTCATTTCTTTTATTATCAACATAATTACCAAGCGCATAAGAAATTCCTGTACTTATTGCACCGCCAACCAATGTCCCTCCCTTTGACGGACTTGTTGGTAATTTTAAAATAGCATTGACAGCAGCCATTCCTCCCATAAACTTTCCACCCATATCAGTTGCGTAATATGTATTACCGTTAGGAGTTGTTCTTACTTCTCCTCTGAAATTTGTACTGCTATTATGATAAATCGGGTGTATCATATTCATACTATGTTCCTTCACATTCTTAGTTATATTTTTTGTTTGTTTTATTTTGTTAAACTTCCTGATTGTTTTCAAGCTCATCAATGTTTTTATCAGAGTTTTTGTCAATTCTATGACCTATAACCGCACCACTTGCGGCACCGATTGCTCCATATCCCAGAATAAACGGGAGTGACAATCCTCCTGAAAGAACCAGAGAACCTCCAATTGCGCCTAATGTTGCCAATGTTCCGAATAAACCACCTAAAGCTTTAGCACTTTCATGTTTTCCTGAAAATGTTGGTTGTGAAAACTGTGCTTTTCTTGCAATTGTATATTTCTGCTGATAATTTACATTAATAGGATTTACGCGCATAATATCTCCTTTTTTAATGTTAAAACCGCTAAAAAAAATTTTTGCTACACTCTTCCATACATGTCTTCGTATCTTACGATATCTTCTTCTATCAATAAATCGCCTTTTTGAACTTCAATTATTTTCAAAGTTTCTTTGTATGGATTTTGAAGTGAATGAATTTCTTTCACATCAATATCAATACTATGACCGGGGCTTAAAATATGTTCTTTGCCTTCAAGCAAAACTTTTGCCATACCTTCTAATACAACCCAATGCTCGCTTCTATGATTATGAGATTGAACTGATAATTTTTGACCCGGATTAACCTGAATCATTTTTGTTAAAAAGCCTTTACCTTCTGCTAAAACTGTATAATATCCCCAAGGACGATAAACAGTTTTATGAACAAGGTGGGTATTATCATTTTGCTTTTTTAATGTGTCAAATATCTTCTTAACATCTTGAGTTTTATCAGCTTTGCATGCCAAAATAGCATCTTCTGTTTCTACAACAACAGTATCTTCAAGTCCTATAGTAGCAACAAGTTTTGAAGAAGAATATATCAAAGAATTTTTTGAACCTTCGTCCAAAACATGACCGACTTTTACATTTCCGTTCTCATCTTTGTTACTTACATCATATATTGATTTCCAACTTCCCAAATCATTCCAATCGCTTTTAAGCGGAACTAGCGCTATTGAGTCACTTTTTTCCATAACCGCATAATCAATAGATATAGAAGGCATTTTTTCAAATTCTACATATGGTATTTCATCAGAGGCCGTAAAATCGAAATTCCCCAAAAGAGAATAAATATCAGGAGAACTTTTTGCAAGCTCTCTCAAAAGAACAGAAGGCTTAAACATGAAAATACCGCTATTCCAATAATAATTACCTTCAGCTAAATATTTTTTTGCTAATTCTTCATTTGGTTTTTCTACAAATTTATTAACAATAAAACCATCCTCTATTTTATTATCGGAAACATTTATATAACCGTAACCTGTTTCAGGATAGGAAGGTTTTATTCCAAGAGTGACAATATAACCTTGTTTTGCTATTTTTTCGCCTTCTTTTACTGTTTGAATAAACAGCTTGATATCCTTTATTAAATGATCTGAAGGAACAACAAGCATTACATCATCATCTTTAAATTTTTCAGAAACATACTTTGCTGCCAGAGCAATAGCAGGAGCTGTATTTTTAGATATAGGTTCGGATAGGACAATCGGATTTTCAGAAACTTTAGACAGTTGATATCTTACATTTGAAACATGCTTTACTCCTGTCATGCTGATAATATTTGCAGACGGAACAATTTCTGTCAATCTTTCAAATGTAGCTTGTAAAAGACTCTCCGTATTTTGAATATTTAACAACTGCTTTGGATAAAGTTCTCTAGATAGGGGCCACAACCTGCTTCCGGAGCCTCCTGCTAAAATTAAACCGTACATAATAACTCCTCTTTATAAATTAAATTTTATCATAGGAAATATTAAATTTGTACTTTTCTCGCCTTATTTGTTATAATAAGTTACAAAAGATGAGAGTTTACTATAAAGCAACATATACATATAAAATTTTTAGAATGTTTATGCAAGAGTTTGAAAACTTTATTCACACTCTTGGTCTTATTTTGGGCTTCGGAATAGAATTTTTTAAAGGTTTAAAAAACAGACCGACAACTATACGCGAAACCATGGTGCAGGCAGCAAGATTTGGAATTTCTTCACTGCCAATTACACTTTCCATAGTTGGTATGACAACCATTATTGTTGCAATGCAGGTCGCAGGAGAAATGGTAAAACAGGGAGCAGGAAATTATGTCGGAATGCTCGTTGCTATACTGACCGTAAGAGAAGAAAGTGTTATTATGGCTGGATTTGCTATTATATCCATGATAGGTTCTTCGCTTGCATCAGAAATTGCTACAATGAAGGTAACTGAACAAATAGACGCAATTAGAGTTTTAAAAGTTAACCCTATACATTATCTTTTTACACCAAGAATAATTGCCGGCACAATAATGATGCCGCTTGTGGTGATAGTTGCATCACTATTTGGTATAATATGCGGAGCATTTGCCGCTCACATGGTTTCCGGCTTAACTTTCAAAGCTTATTTCGACTCAGTTTGGTTCGGACTTAATATGCATGACTTGAGAGTCTGTATTATGAAGGCAATAAGCTTTGGGTTTACAATTGCACTAATTAGCTGTTCTTGTGGCATGGAGGCTCGTGACGGTGCTAAAGGTGTCGGTACGGCTACAACAAAAGCTGTTGTTTGGTCTTTTGTGGCAATTGTAATATTAGACATGATTTTTGCAGCGACATGTTTTTATTAGAGGAAATATATGGGAATTGAAGTAAAAAATTTAGTAAAATCTTTTAATAAGAAAGTGATTTTGGATAATATCTCCTTCAAAGTTGATGATGGCAAGATTTTATCAATTGTGGGCTTTAGCGGTTCCGGCAAAAGTACGGTACTAAAGCTTATAAGTGGTCTTATTGAAAAAGATTCAGGAGAAATCATTACAACCGGCGGTGATATCGCAATGGTATTCCAATATTCGGCGCTCTTCGATTCTTTAAATGTATTTGACAATATTTCTTTTGCTCTTCAAGAAAGAAAAGACTTGAGAGGGAAATATACACAAAAAGAACTTGAAAAAATAGTTGCAGAAAAGCTTGATTTGGTAGGTTTATCCGGAATTGAAGATAAATACCCGTCAGAACTTTCCGGAGGTATGCAGAAACGCGTAAGTTTTGCTCGTGCAATCGTTACAGAACCTAAAATTATTTTGTATGATGAACCGACTGCAGGATTGGATCCGATTTCATCTACATTAATTGAAGATTACATAGTCAGATTAAAAAATGAAACCCATGCTGCCTCTATTGTTGTTACTCACCAAATGTCAACAATTCAGAGGACGGCAGATTCGGTATTAATGTTGTATAATGGAGGTGCTGTATTTGAGGGCACTCCTGAAGAGCTCTGCAGGAAGGAAACTCCATATACAAAACAGTTTGTAGAGGCCGCAATAGAAGGTCCTATGAAAATGAAATAAAAAGGATTTAATAAAATGAAAATGTCACCATCTCTTAAAGTAGGTATTCTTACAATTATATCACTCACAATATTGCTGTTTACAATATTGTGGATAAAAGGTCGTTCTTTCTCATCAGCAGAAAGAATCGAAGTACAATTTAAGGATGTAAACGGCATGCGTCCTGGATCAGGTGTTCAGATGATGGGACTCAGAGTTGGTCAGGTAGAGGACATAATACCTGTCGTTGATGGTGAATCAAGTTATGTAAAAATGAGATTTGTTATCACAGAACCCGGCATAAAAATTCCAACGGCATCTACTTTATCAATACAACAATCAGGTTTAATAGGTGAACAATTTTTGGAAATTACACCGCCAAAACTTCGTTCAGTATATATTCCTGCTTCCAATAAAGACTTGTTGCCAAATGGAGCTAATGTAGAAATTAAGCTTGATGATAAATATTATGATGTTGGAAAAGTTAAAAAATCACAAATTATGACATCAAAACTTGTTCCAATTCAACTTGCAGATACCGTTCAATCAAATTATGCGTATAAAATAGATTATGTAGTAAATCTTCCTGGGTTAAGATTGCCTAATTTTATGACAGGCAAAGTAGTAACAGTTGACGGAAATAAAAAGCTTAGAGTAGCTCCACTTGATAACTCTGCTCTGCCTTATCCTAACCAAACATCTCCGTATACTATTGTTGAACCAATGAGAATTGCAACATTTATGGATTTGCAATATAAGGCTGCAGAATCTTTAACTGAAATGAGTCGCTCATTTAACGAAATAATGGATGATAGAATGATTGCAGAGATCAGACAATCTGTTACTAACTTTAAAGATTTGACGGCACAAGCTACTTCAACTCTTGCTAAAACAGAAAAATTAATCGAAACATCTAAAAATGATATTGATGCAATATTATGGATGATGAGCGGTGTTTCTAACAACTTTAACAAACTTGCTACAAATATAAACGGTATTATTGGTGATGAAAAATTCAAACCGACAATGTACCAAACTGCTGATGCAATATCTAAATTGTCAGAACAGCTTACTCCTATAGTTGGAGCAATTGATGCAAAAGCTTTTGCTGAGGACTTAAACGCAGTAATACATAACCTAAATGAAATATCGACATCAGTTAACAGAATGACAAAAGATGAAAAACTTAAGGAAAAAATAAATACTTCTATAGATAACCTTAATACAACAATGTGTGAAGTTTCTACAGCTCTTGAAACAATTAATGGCAAAAATCCTGACAAAGAAGGTCTTAAACAAATTATTAAGGATACTTCTGAAACAGTATCCAATTTGAAAAAATTCTCAGAAAAATTAAATAAAAGATTCTTATTGTTCAGATTGTTGTTCTAAAAATGAGCTTTAATTAACAAGTATCTTGTACTTTATATAAACATTTGTAAAAAATCGTATTTTTTACACTAGTAAATTACTTAAAAAATGTTAATATGTGAATAAGGGCGTGGAAAAATTTATAATTGTAAATATTTTGTAACAATAAATCAATTTTTCTGATTTACATGTTTTATAGTTTATATATTGTAAAGGTGAATGTGTGAAGAAAGAACAAAATATTGTAAATAAAAATATGGCTAAAAAGGAACAGGGACCTGTTACTTCGCCTATATCATCAGCCAACTTAGTTTCGAAAGTAAACGCATTGACGATTTCTAATCGTTCTAATGCGCTTGAACATCCGCAGCATCAGTCTTTTAGTACAGATAAAAACAGATTTTTAAACAATAAAAAAATCGTCAACGAACTTATTAAGATGACTGACATTGTAGATTTAAATGAGTTTTATTCAAGAATGTTTTCTGTAATATCGCAGAATATCAATTCCGGATTTATGGCGATTGGTTTATTTAAAGAAAAATCAAACTGTCTAAATATCAGGTTGCAAGATAAGCTCGGGAATTTCTATTCTACTAAGATATTCTTAAAAGATGCTGATAATCCGGTTATACAAGCTTTTAAAGCAAGAGAACCGATTATTAGAAATGATGTAAGTTTTCTTCAAATGGCTTACTTCAAGAATAACAAAGTTGCAATAATTCCGCTTATTTCTGTGAATAAATGTATCGGAGTAATGATTATAGATGATATTTATGCTGAAGAAAATATTAATCTGTATAAATTAATCGCAAACTACACAGCTCTGATATCTCACAACTTTGAATTAATGGAAACAAGCGAAGAATATATAAACACGGATGCGCTTACGCTTCTTTATAACCACAGAGGTTTCCAAGAAATTCTTGCTAATGAAATATCGCGAGCAGAAGTTAACAAGCAGCAACTTTCAATTCTAATGATGGATATATGTAACATCTCAAAAATTAACAGAGAGATGGGGCATGCTAAAGGTGATGAAGTTATCAAACTTGTGGCTGAAAACATAAGAAAAAATGTGAGAGAAGGCGATATTGCTGCAAGATATGGCGGTGACGAATTAGCCATAATTCTTCCAAACACATCTGTTGATCAAGCAAAATATGTTGCAGAATATTTAACATATTCTTTGTCTTGCTACTATATTGACGAAGTCGGACCAGTCAAAGTATCTGTTGGAGTATCTTCATATCCGGAATGTGCAGATGATAAAGAAAAACTTTTAATACTTGCAGAACAAGCGATGTATATTTCGCAAGCAAAAGGATATAAAGATGGCATGTCAGCAATTATAAGTTCAGCAGACTTCAACTTCTGGGATGATGTTGCACTGAAATCATATGCAGAAGTTATCGGAAAGCGTCATGCCCAACTCGGTATAAATTTTGAAGATGAATTGATTTCAAGATTTAACGCAGACCATGCAATTCCTGAAAACAGAATTTTTGAAATCGCATCAACACTTGCCGGTGCAATTGATGCAAAAGATCCTTACACAAAAGATCACTCAACTTCTGTTTCAAGATTTTCGGAAGCTCTTGCAAGAGCTATTAATCTTCCTGAAGAAGAAGTTGAAAGGATTAAGCTGGGCGCTCTGCTCCATGATGTTGGGAAAATAGGTATTCCTGAAACAATTTTGAAAAAAGAAGGACCTTTATCTGACGATGAATGGAAAATAATGAAACAACATCCTACCATAGGAGCAGAAAAAGTTCTTATGCCAAATCCGGCACTTAGAGATCTTATTCCGATTGTAAAATACCACCACGAAAGAATTGATGGTAAGGGTTATCCTGAATGCCTTAAAAACGGTGATATACCACTTGCTGCTAAAATTGTAGCAATCGCAGATACTTATCATGCATTGATAAGCGACCGTCCATACAGACGCGGCATGAAGATTGAGAAAGCAATTTCAATAATGGAAGAAGGCGCTGGATCTCAATGGGATGCAGATTTAGTTCGTACATTTATTAGTATTGCACCATCTCTTGGTGTTTAAAAATTATCAAAAAGGGGGCGAAGCCATTTGGCTTCGCCCCCTTTTTTGATTTAAAACTATTCTTTTTCTGCATATCTTAAAAATATTTGTTGTTTTGTTTGCATCAATTCTTCAATTATAAGCCATTTTCCGTTTGGTTGCTTCTGTACTATTGCATATGTTTTTAGTTTATAAGTTTCGCCGGTTGGTTGTCTTAATGATGAAATTTTATATTTACGGTTACCAAGCGGAGTAACTGTTATATTAGAATAATAATTTTTATAGTTTCTTATTTTAGCTCCTGCTTGAGCAATTTTCATCTGTGTAACATATGTTGCTGTATCAGTATAAGCATTAGCCGTAGTTCCATCCGGCTTTACAACTTGTCTTATTATTTTTGCATTCGGAGAATACATTTTTGTAACGGTATCACTATAAGAATTTGCTGCATTTATATAACTGTTATAGAAATTTAGAGCTTCTTGCTTTTCATCTGCAAATACAACTGTTGCAAACATAATGATTAATGCTATAGATAAAAATAATTTTTTCATTTTATACCTGCCCTTCATGATACAAACGAAACTAAAAATAATATTGTTCATTTTTATACATCAGGAAGAGTGCCTTTAACTTCAGCAATCTCTTCGGATTCCAAGTGGAATGCTTTATGCAAACCTTCAACGGCAGCTTTTGCATCCTTTTCATCGACAATACAACTTATTTTTATTTCACTTGTTGCAATCATCTTTATATTTATACCAGAGTCTGCCAAAGTCTTAAACATCTGAGCGGCTATACCCGGACGGTCAATCATGCCTGCTCCAACAATTGAAATTTTTGCAATTTTATCATCTACAAAAACATTACTGAATTCTAACTGAGCTTTGACCTTTTCTAATATTCTCAATGTTTGATCCAAATCACCTTTATCAATAGTGAATGCTATATCATTAGTATTAAGATCTTTTCTTGCATATGATTGGATAATCATATCAACAGAAATATTTGCAATAGCAAGTCCATTAAATAGAATAGCAGCAGTTCCGGGATTATCTTTTACATCACAAACAACAACTCTTAACTGTGATAAATCAGATGCAACACCTGTAACAGGTTTATGTAATTCCATATTTTCAACTCCTAATATTAAAGTTCCTAAGTTTTCAAGCTTGAATGTGCTTCTGACTCTGACCGGCACATCGTACTGTTTAGCAGTTTCTACAGCTCTCGGATGCAAAACATTTGCACCTACTCTTGCCAGTTCAAGCATTTCACCATATGATATTTCATCCAATCTCGATGCATTTGGTACAATTCTCGGATCGGTTGTGTAAACGCCCTCTACATCAGTATAAATATCACACCTTTTTGCGCCCAAAGCACCTGCCAAAGCAACGGCAGAAGTATCAGAGCCTCCACGCCCAAGAGTAGTTATTTCCAAATCTTCTGTAACACCTTGGAAACCTGCAACTACAACAACTTCTCCATGCTCAAGATGTTTCTTTATCTTTTCAGTTTTTATATCTATTATTCTTGCCTTAGAATGAACTTTTTCTGTCATGATACCGACTTGAATAGCATTCATACTGACAGCAGGACAACCTTGAGCCTGCAGTGCCATCGCTAGAAGTGCAATTGATACACCTTCGCCTGTAGAAAGAAGCATGTCCATTTCTCTTGAGGATGGTTTATCAGAAATTTCATGTGCCATTTTTACAAGATAATCTGTAGTATGCCCCATTGCCGAAACTACAACTACAATGTCATGCCCTAAATTTTTTTCTCTTATAATAGCTTTCGCTACATTCTTTATCTTATCAGTATCTGCAACAGATGTTCCACCGAACTTCTGTACTATTATATCTTTCATATACTTAGTGTCTCTCACCTATCTCCTTGAATATTATATATGTAAATAAATTGTTTGACAATAAACTATTTTGACATATGATATTATTGACTTAAGGGATATTTTTGTTAACATTTGTAACATTTTAAAAAAAAATCATGTCCTAACTAGCAAAAAGAATTTTTAGCAATTTTAACACTATCATAGAGTCGAAATATATTATGTAAAAAAGGAGCATAAAACGTATGAACATTCAAAAAACTAACTTATTGGTACTAGACAACAAATTCAAAATGAAAGACAAACCAACTGCACCGGTGGAAAACCCAATTGACCAACCATCAACAGCAAAAGACGGAATGAAAGCATTGATGTTTCAAGGTCAACAAAATTTCTTAAATAATCAAGTTGCATTCCAAGGCGGAATGAAACAAAGAGTTGCAACATATGCAGCAATTGGTCTTATGACAGCAGCTGCTACAGGTTTAACTTCTTGTGTAAAACAAAATGTTGATGTTGACTTGGCAGCACTACAAGCAGCACAATCTGAAACAAACGCTTTGTTAAGAGAACTTTTAGCACAACATAAAATCGATCAAGAAATGTATAACAAGATGTTAACAGCGATTAATAATGTTTCTGCGCAAGTGCAAGCAGGTAATGTTTCTTTAGAAGATTTTAAAACAGAAGTATTCAAATATATTGCATTTGATAAAAATATTCAACAACAAATCCTTACAGAACTACAAAATCAAGGAATGAATCAAGAAGAAGCAAATGCATTCTTAACAGAATCTATTAATCAAATCATAATAATGCTAAGAAACGGACAAATGTCATTAGATGATGCTATTGAAGCATTGAACGGAATTAAAAACGGTGTAGATAACATTGCTGCAATTCTTGAAAAATTCTATAGTGCTTGGGCAGAAGCTAATACTAAGGCTGAAGCTGACAGAGCAAAATTAATAGACTTTGCAGAAAAAACATATATTAATACAAATACACTTGTTGAACAAGGTAAACAATACTTAGTAAACGACAGTGTAAAGATTGCAAACCAAGAAGAAATGTTAAAGAAAATGGATGGTTTACAAGCAAGTGTTAATTACTTGAATTATTTAACTCAAATGTTATTAGCTCAAGGTTATACACAAATGCAAATTAATCAAATGAACTTCAATCAAATGCTTGCAGCAGTAAAAGAAGGAAACAAGATTGAAAAACAAAATTACGAAACATTGAAGAACTTGTTTGCGCTAATTGAAAAACAAGGCTATGTATCAGAAGAACAAAGAGCTCAGATAATTGAACTTCTTAAGAATATTGATGCTAATGTATCAGCTATCTTAGATACAGTTAATAACTTGTACAAAGCATACTTGGATGAAGCTAAGAAAAACGATGCATTCAGAGCTAATATGATAGTAAACGGTGCAATCAATAACCAATTATTAACAAGAATTATGATTGACGGACAATATAGAAACAAACTTCTATATGAAAATAACAAAACATTACTCAATATGAGCATCAAGCTAGACCAAACAAACAAAAAATTAGATTCACTGGTAGTTTTGGGTAATGAAAAACCGGCTGAATTAGTAGAAGTAATTAACAAAGCAATAACTAAAGGTGACGAAATAGTTACATCTATCAAAGATATTCATGTAAATATGAATGCTGATGAAATCGTTGCAGCAATCAAAGAATTCCAAAATACATATGTATTAACAGAAGCTCAAAAGATTGACCTTCAAAAAGAAGCTAACACACTTCTTGCAACTTACTTACCATTGTTAAAAGGTCAATCAAGCGACAACGCACCTGTATTAGCTAAGCTTGAAGAACTAGCTAAGTTGATTAAGGAAAATACAGCAGCTGTTAATAACAACACAATGTCAGCAGCTGATGCTAGCGCTAAAGAACTTGAAGCACAAAAAGAAGCTAACGAATTGTTGAAGAAATTGATTGCTAAGGCTGATGCAATTTTAGCTAAGATGGATGCTAATGCTGAAGCAGCTCAAAACTACTACAACAATATGGAAGCTAAATTCGGTGAAATCAACGGTTTGATACCTAACCTAGAAGCAAGATTAAATACAATCATCGCTAAGATGAATACAATCGTTAAACAAGGTGAAGATTTGAAACCTGTAATTGATGAAATTCTTGTCGAAGTTAAAAACCTTGAAGGTATTGCAGGTAAAGCACTTACTAAGGATGAACTTGATCAAGTACTTAACAAATACGGTGATGATCTTAAAGCTCTACTTAACGCATTACACGCAGATACAGCAGCAGATCTTGATAAAATTAACAAAAACATTGAAAAGGGTAACCAAATTAAACAAGAAATTTTGGATGAAATCAAAAAACACAAAGATGAACCTGAAATTCTTGCTCAAATCAAACATATCCTTGAAACAAGAGATTTCTGCCACTGCACATGCACAGACAAAGATGTTAACAACAACGAAGGCATCTTGGATGAAATCAAAGGAATTACCGGCTAACAAAAATAAATGCGCTGGATTAATAAAGAAAGAGGCGGTTTTCAAAAACCGCCTCTTTTTTTTTATTAAAAGAAAAGGGCGATTTTATCGCCCCTTTATATTTATTGAAAAACAATCATAGTTTGTCTGCTTATTTCTCTACTACCTTGTATGGTGATTCTTCCCAAGTCTTTTTGTCTACAGGTTTTGTTTTACCGTTTTCTCTGATGTAGTAATGAGTTGTTGTTGTGCTTGTATGAGTATCTTCGCCATATCCGGTTTTTACTCCTACATTGTTTGTTGATGTGCCTTTACCTTCAGCTTTTTCTTTCTTAAGTTTTGACAAGTCTCTTTCGCAAACAACATTTCCTGCGGTATCATATAATGCTAACGGTGTTACTAATTTATTTTCTTTGTCGCCTGTTCCAGGGAAACCTGCTGTATATACTGCTTTCAATGTTTCTTT
Source organism: uncultured bacterium (assembly GCA_902777605.1). GTDB lineage: Bacteria > Cyanobacteriota > Vampirovibrionia > Gastranaerophilales > Gastranaerophilaceae > CAG-196. The sequence goes on from CACYUI010000007.1 coordinate 41,235, forward strand.
GCTTACTTCAGGATATTCTTTCTCAAGCTGGTTATTAATATATGCACTGTTTGGTTTGAAATTACTATTGAATGCTTTTGCTACGATATCTGTAATTCTTTCTACATTATATTGTCCCGGTACATTAAGTTTATTAGGATCAATTGCCTGAATAACTTGTAACATTCTTGTTGCTTGAAGTTGATTCATACCATCAAAGCATGCGTATATCTTATTTAAGTTCTTCCATAAGTATTGTTTTGCATTTGGAATAGAAGGAACTTCCTTATTTTTATGAGTCGTATTTACCTTAGTATCTTCTTCTTTGAACTTTTCACCATCAGGTTTTTGTTCAGGTTTTTCAGGTTTCATCATAAGCATTTTAACAAAGCATTCTTTTGGATTCATTACTGAGCCTGAACCTGCATCAATACTCATATCTTTGTTAAATTCTGCTATAGCTTTTGCTTCATCACCATTGAATTTTTTGATGTACATGTCTATTGCTATCATAACTGCATCTGCTTTGTCAGGAAGTTCTGTTCTTACATATTTTTCTACTGCAGTACGATTAGTGTTTGGCAAGTTTCTTAAGATATTGAAACAAGTTTGTTCATCTTCTTCTACGCCAAATATCATATTTGCAAGAATGTTTATACCAAGAGCTTCAAGAGCACCACCGGCAGCACACAATGCTCTTAAATCAGCGATTTGTTCAATTACAATACCGAATTTACCGTTTCCTAAATCTTTAACTGATGATGCAGCCTTACCCATAGCAGTTGCTAGAGATTGTGCTTCCGCAACAGTTTTTGCAGCAATTTCTACTTTTTGTTTTGCATAAACTCCAAATGTAAAGCCAACTGCGGCACCTTCAGCTAGCGGAAGACCAATGCCTTCTTTTACTGCAGACTTGAACGAATGGTTTCTTGTTTGTGTATCTATGCCGAAGACATTTTTAGCCAACACTTTTACTTCGCCATCTGATAATTCTGTTCCAATCATTTGTTCAAGACCTTTTTTAACATTACCAAATTCGTTCAATTGCGGGTCAGAATGTTTGTTGATTTCATCATAAGATGCATTATATATAATACCACCGTATTGATATCCTAATCCATTTTTAGATTCATTATCTTTTCTTGGATCATATGTAGCCAGCTCACTCAAGTCGTAAGTTCCGTCTGCATTTTTGTGTGCTTCAAGGTATGGTTTCATTTTGTTTGGTAAATCATAGATTTTGCTGCCAAAAATATCCTTTGCAAAGCTTCTTGCTCTTCTCCAGAAACCTAAATTTGTAAGCATATCGTTTACTTGATCAGCTGTTAAATGTTTAGATTTTTCAATATTTTCTAATATTGTTTTTGTATTTTCTGCAATTGCTTTTTTATCTTCTGTGTATTTGCGATTGCCATAATCTTCAGTTTTGTGACCTAAAATTAAAGAAGATTCAATACCTAATACGCGTTTACCTCTTGTGCGAACAACTCTTGGTGTAGCATCTTCAGGATTTTGGAAATTTTGAATTGTTGCTAAATTGTTTGTCAATTCTGCTTTTCCAACTGCATATTCTTCTAATTGTTTATATGCGTCTTTTATACCCGGTAATTTCCATTCACCGCTATTTTTAAGTTCTTTCTTAAATGCTTTTAACATTTTTTCGTAGTCTAAACCACCATCTTTTTTAACTTGATCTTTGTGATCAGCTAACATAATATTTTGCATGTTATTAAATCTATTTTTTAGAACTTCAAACTGATTGTTTTGTATAGATGCATTATCTTTTTTATCGAGTTTTAAGCCTATTTCTTTCATAACGCTATCAAGTTCGCTATCAACATGAAGAGTGCCATCTGTAATACCGGCTCTGATTTTACCCCTTAATGCTGATTCTTCAAAAATGGTATCAATTTTTTCGTTACCATTTCCACTTGTTTTTTCATCATCAGAATACTTTTTGTCAACTTCTAAAGCTAATCTTTTAAGTTCTTCATTTTTTGTAATTGTTGAAATTTCTAAATTTCCCATAAATATACTCCTTTTCTCGTGTAATATCTTCTCGTACTAATATAAAGTTTTTTTGTTTTTTAAAATTGCCTTTTTCTTTAAAATTTGTTTACAAATGTTAACACTTGGTTATTAAAACTGCTATTTATAAGAGTTTCTTATTTTTTGCAAAAGAAAAAGCTATGAACTTTCGTGCATAGCTGTTGATTAGGGATATGTGTATCGTCGTTTTTTAAGGAGTATAGTTATATATTAACAATATGTTTTAAAAATAAAATCATTAGGATGTATGATTTTTGTAATAAATCTTAACAATTAGTATAAAAATCAACCATGCTTTAACAATAATGACTTGGGCATGCATTATTTAATCAAATCTCTTATAACTTCACCTGCTATTATAAGTCCGACAGCAGACGGAACAAAAGCCATGCTTCCGGCAATTTGGCGTTTCCCTTCAACTTTTTCATCGCTCGCGGCAGGTTTTATCGGAAGTTCTTTTGAGTAAACAACCTTTACTCCTTTAATTCTGCGTTTTTTAAGTTCTTGCCGTATTACTTTAGCAAGCGGACATACGGAGGTTTTGGAGATATCCGCTATCTCAAACATTTCGGGATGCATTTTATTCCCTGCGCCCATTGAAGAAATCACAGGAATATTTGCCCTTTTTGAGCGTTCAATAATTTCCAGCTTACCAACAACAGTATCTATTGCATCAACAACATAGTCATATTTAGAAAAATCAACTGTATCAGAGTTTTCCGGTGTATAGAAAATCTGATGTTTTGTAATTTTTACATTAGGGTTAATTTCTAAAACTCTTACTTCTGCCACATCTACTTTATATTCACCAATGGTTTTATGTGTTGCTATTATTTGGCGATTAATATTTGTAAGACTAACTTTATCATTATCTATCAAATCAATTGCACCAACTCCTGAGCGAACAAGGGCTTCAACTACATATCCACCGACACCGCCAATTCCAAACACCGCAACACGCGAATTAGAAAGCTTTTCTAATCCGTCTTTACCAATCAATAATTCAGTGCGAGAGAATTGAGTTACCATAGAAATTGCCCCCTCACCCTAACCCTCTCCCGTTGGGCGAGGGAATAAAAAGGAATCAATAATTCAGTGCGAGAGAATTGGTTTAACATATTACTAGTGAACAATACCAAAACCTAGCAAGAATACACAAACTACAAATACAAGTGCAACAATACCTGTTAATTTGTTTAACCCTTTTTCTGCACTTTTTTGTGATGAAAACATTTGTGCTGCACTGCCAATCCCTGCAATGCCATCGCCTTTTGGTGAATGCATAAGAACGAGCACAATTAATAATAGTGCCGATAAAACCATTAATACCCATAAAAATTTTAGCATTTATATTTCCTCTTATAAAATCTTACTTTGCCTTTTTTATAAAGTGTGCACGCTTTGAATTTAGTTTTATATTATCAAAAGTGTACAATCTTGCAGGTCTTTTTGATGACGATTTAGAAAATTCATTAAGTTCTCTAAGTCCGTCTGTTGTAATAACTTTCTTTCTGAAATTACGCTTGTCGAGTTTCTTTTCCATAATCATTTCATAAGCTTTTTGCATTTCAGTAAGAGTAAACTTTTCATTTAACAGCTGATAAGCAACAGGACACATTTCAAGTCTTTCTCTTGTGCGTTTCAAAGAGTATTCAATAATTTCTTTGTGGTCAAATGCAAGAGGCGGAAGGTCAAAAACTTTGTGCCAAGCAAGCTCATCTGTTGTAATTACCTCTACATCCTCTGCTCTGATAAGGGCAAAATATGCACAAGTTATAACTCTTGAAACAGGGTGACGCAGCGGATCTCCAAATGTGTATAATTGCTCTAGATAAATATTTTCAACATTTGTTTTTTCTTTAAGAACTCTCATTGCAGCTTCATCAAGGTTTTCGGACATTCTCACATATCCGCCCGGAATTGCCCACTTATCCTTAAACGGTTCGTTATCTCTCTTTACCAACAACACCTGAAGAGCATCTTCTTTTATTGTTAAAATAACTATATCGACAGTTATTTCGTGTGTTTTTACCTCGTTAAACATTTAATACCTCTGGGGTAAATATTTTAATTATACTTTTCAGATTTACTCCCTAAACTTATTGTAATATAAATATGGCAAAATCAATATGATTAAGTGTAATTTGTTACATTTTTTTGTATTTGTAATGGTAATACTCTGTAATTCCCATGTGAAGTAGTGTTGAGGCAATTGTGAAATACGCTGCAGGTTTATGAAATTTCCTCAAACTCTTGTTTTTAGTGACACCACTTAATATTGTTCCGCCAAGGCCAGCTAATGACAAATAACCTGTCGTTTTTGAAGTAATTATTTTTTCTGTTTTCATAATAATTTCCTCAAAACGATTTTTAAATTGTCCTCCAAGTCTTTAAGCGAAGAATTATTTTCTATAACAAAATCTGATTTTTTAGCTTTCTCAGCTTGGCTCATTTGAGATTTTATTCTCAATAGAGCCTCATCCTTAGAAAATCCGTTTCTTTCCATAAGTCTATTTAGTTGCATAATTTCATTTACTTTTATAAATATAATTTTATTAAAAAGATCATCAAAGCCTGCCTCAAAAAGAAGAGGAACAGAAATAAACACAACTTTTTCAAGTCTGTGTTTTTCAAATATTTGAAGAATACGCTCTCTAACTTTCGGGTGAACGATTTCTTCCAATTGCTTTTTTATTTCTTGATTTTCAAAAACCAACTTTCCTAATTTTTGACGGTCAATTTTTCCGTCAGTGAAAACATCATAACCATAAAAATACTTTATCTCATCGAGTATTTCATGTGCAATTTTGTCTGTGTCATATACGGGATAATTCTCCTCAAGCATTTTTTCTACTTGAGATTTTCCTGATGCTATATTACCTGTGATTGCGACTTTTCTGAGCATTTTTAGACCGATTTTAAATTATGCTTCGTTATTTTTTATTTTTGACAAATAACCTTGTAATTGTTTTACCTGCTTAGGTTTCATTGGCTTTATTTGACCTTTTTTGAGTCCGTCAAGTGTTATAATAGCATGTTGAATTCTTTTTAACACAATAACTTCAAACCCCAATTTTGCAAACATTTTTCTGATTTGGCGATTTATACCCTGATATAAAACAACCTGAATTACAGAAGACTTGTTCGTAACTTCTATTGGAAGAGTTTCTGCGTATGCAATCTTTTTCTCGTTACTGTCAGTTACAATTTCTATACCATCAAGCATTTCTTTTGCTTGATTTTCTGTAAATCTTCCGTTTATCGTAACCATATAAACTTTTGGAACTTTAAGTGACGGATGTGTCATCGAATTAATAAGTTCCCCGTCATTTGTCATAATCAGAAGTCCTGTAGAGTCTTTATCGAGCCTTCCTACAGGCTTTAAATGCCTTAGTTCTTCAGGAATAATATCATAAATGGTTTTTCTTCCCTTTTCGTCATCCGAGGTTGTAATATATCCGGCAGGTTTATAAAATCTGTAATATTCAAGATTCTGCGGACGAACAATTTTCCCGTCTACGGTAACTTTATCCTTTTCCCTTACATAGAAACCAAGCTCGGTTATAATATTTCCGTTCACTCCGACTTTTCCTGCCTCAATAAGCTCGTCAGCTTTTCTGCGTGAGCACAAACCTGTTGATGCTATATATTTATTAAGTCTTGGCATATCTAACCTACCTGAATAGATTTTTCAAACACTTCTTTTAAAACTTCAGGCATTCTTCTGTAGAGTTTTCCTTCGTTATTGATCGCAACGCCTTCAACTTCTGCCTGAATATACACTTTTCCAGTTTCTTTATTTTTCACTGTTTGCAAAAAACTTAAAGTAATTGGTGTTAGTTTTAAAGGCTCTGTTTCAATAACAACTGTTTCATCAAGCTTGGCAGAGGCTTTGTATCTGATACTTAAATTAGTTACAGGAAGAACTATATCCTGTTTCTTGAGTTCAACCAAATCAAGTCCCATATCACCGAGCAGTTCAACTCTTCCCTGCTCCATCCATCTCAGGTAAGCACCATGCCAAACTACACCATATGCATCTGTGTCGCCATAATAAACTTTTTGTTCAAAAATATGTTTCATAGTAAAATAATTATACCATAACATGAAGGGAGTTTTATATGAAATTGTTACATTCTATGATTAGGGTTAAAAACATTGATGAATCTTTAAAGTTTTATACTGAATTATTCAATATGAGACTTGCCGAAAAAAGAAGGTTAGAAGATTGTTGGTTATATTTTTTGAGTGACGAAGAAAATAACTGCCAAATAGAGCTAACTTACAATGATGAAACTCCAAAAGAAGGGTATAACATAGGTAACGGATTCGGACACTTTGCCTTTGGTGTAAAATCTATGGACGAATTTGGTAAAAAATTAAACAGACTTGGATATAAGTACTTATATGAACCTTTTGATTTAACAGGGAAAGGTTCTAATATAGCATTTCTCAAAGATCCTGACGGATATGAAATAGAAATTATAGAAAAAGTAGAGTGGTAATAATTACTTATTTAATAATTGTTCTTCAAGTTTCAAAGCCGTTTTTGTTTGACTCAGACCACCCTTTGCAGTCTCTTTCAAAAGCGGTGACATCATTTGACCTGTAATTTTTAGTGTATCAACTATTTCATCAGCCGGAATTTTGCTTTCCACTCCGCATAGAGCAAGCTCTGCAGCGGTAACTGCATGGATTGCCAAAAATGCATTTCTTTTAATGCAAGGAACTTCCACAAGTCCGCAAACAGGATCACATGTAAGTCCTAAAATATTTTTCATAGCAAGAGATACGGCTTGAACGACTTCATCAACATTTCCACCAAGCATTTGTGTTAAAGCTCCCGCTACCATAGCAGAAGCTACACCGCACTCTGCCTGACATCCTGCAACAGCACCGGCCAGCTGAACTTTATTGGAAACAATAAGACCTATCATTCCTGCCGTAATAAGTGCATCAATCTGTTTTCTTTCAGGTATATGTTTTTCTTCTGCCACAGCTATAATTACAGATGGAACAATGCCGCAAGATCCTGCAGTCGGACAAGCAACAATAATACCCATTCTTAAATTTTCTTCAGCTGTCGCAAGAGCATATGTAGTGATTTTTTCAAAAATTTTACCAAAAAGAGTTCCCTTTTGTTTAAACTTCTTTTGTAGCTTTGCACAATCATCTCCGCACCAATTGCTTATAGATTTTTCTGTAGATTTCAAACCGTTTTTTATTGCATCTTTCATTGCAATTAAATTTTCGTTTACTTTTAGTCTAATATTATCGACATCTGTTTCCTGTAATTCGGCTTCATATATTTGAGCAATTTCAAAAACGGCTTTGTTGTTCTTTTTACATTGTTCAATTAAATCTTGAAAAGATAATATTTGCATTATTTTAGCTTCCTAATATTTGTTACAAAAAATACATCTTTAATTTGTTTAACTTGTTGAATTGCACTCTCGTCAAGAGGGATATCCAGCGCAAGATACATTGTTGCAGTACCACCTTTAGAGTCCCTGTCACAGTGTAATGATGCAATATTCACATGCTGTTTTTGTATAATTTTAGTTACCGTAGAAATAACTCCCGGTTTATCTTTATACATTAGTATAAGAGTATCATACACTCCGTCTATTTTAGTAGAAAAACCGTTAATTCTAACAATTTCTATTTCTCCGGCACCCACAGAGTTTCCTGAAATTTTCATTTCATCATCTATTATTATATCAACAGAATTCGGATGTCTTGAAATATCTTGCAAGTAATCATATGAATATTCTATATCTTTCACTATATTAAATATACTTTTTATTCTGGCATCATCAACCTGATACCCTAAAAAACCTGCTAACAAGCCTTTATCCGTACCATGACCAAAACCTGTTGTCGCAAAAGAATTATACAAAATAAATTTTACTTTTTTAAATTTCTTGTTGTAAATGTTTCTTGCCATAAGTCCAAGTCTTACAGCACCTGCTGTGTGCGAGCTTGACGGGCCTGCCATTATCGGGGAAATGACGGAAAATAAAGACTTTTGTTCCATTTAGAAAGTTTCCTCTTCTTTTCCTGCGTTAATATATCCGTCCATAATTTCTAACAAAGAATTTTGCCAGTCATTGCTTTTTTCCAAAAAGAAATCTGCTCCTCTTAGACGGCATTGTTGTTCTATTTCTTTTCTCGGGGAAGCCGTAATGACACCTATAACTGTTTTTAAGCCAGCAGCATTTGACAATTTTTTCAGTTCTGTAAGTAAAATAAAACCTTCGCGTTCTGTAGGAATAAATAGATCCATAACCACATACTGATAAGTGCGTTTTTTAAATTTATTGACAGCATCATAAATTTCTTGAGAACAATCCACATCATAGTCAAATTTTGATAAAAGAACTTTGAGTTGATATGTAATTACACCAAGATCATCCACAACAAGAATTGCAGGTCCGGATTGTTCTTCCAAATCTTCAGTTCCAAGTGATTTGCTTGCATAAGGCTTTTTAGAATTTGCATTCAACTCTCTCATAATATCCAAAATTTCAATCAATTGCCTTTTTAACTCGGTAACATTTATTTCCTTTGGAACATTAGAGTTTGTAATACTGTAAAATAATTCTAAAAATTCATTATCTAAATCAACATTAACGGTGGCCATATTCTCTCCTAAACTTTTTAGATTATACCATATTGTCTAAAAAAAAGTAAGTCATTTGTTTGTATTATTTGAGTTGAGAGGTTTTTGCTGTATAATTTTTTTATGAAAAAATTTTTTGTAACAATATTTATGTTAATGCTTGTTTGCACTCAAGCATATTGTCAAGATAGAGGCTCTTGGCTCGATGCATTACATGTATACAATGATACCAGAAGTATAAAATCAACTCTTAATTCACAAGTAAGATACGCTAATAACACAAACATGCAAAAATTTGCCGGCACATATGACAGTTCTTATAAAAATGCTGATGGCTATGATTTAGAAACTTATATGGCACTTGTTAAAGATTTGTGGCAAAATTATGACAATATAAAGTATGGTATAAAAATCAAGGATATAAAAATAAACGGTGATATTGCGGTAGTAGAACTGGTAGAAACCTCTAATGCAAATATTCCCGTAACAAAAAAAATGTCAGGTGTCTTAAAAAGTGAAGCCAACAGTATTTATTATCTAAAAAAGAACGGTAATAAATGGAAAGTTATATCAGATAGAGTGCTTGACGAAGAAACATCCATGTTGTACGGAAGTGCTGTCAACGCAGACATAAAGTTATCAGCTCCAGAAAAAGTTGAACCTGATTTTGAATACACAGCTTCTTTAGAATTCGAAGTTCCAAAGGATACTTTTGCGATTGCATCTATTGCTAAAGATAAAGTAGAGTATCCTCAAAAACAAGCAAAAGAAGTTTTCAGAAAAATGCCTGAAGATAATATTTTGGAAAGACTATTTGTTTCAAATACGGATAAGTGCAACGAATACATAATTGCTTCTATAGGACTGACAAAAGCTAATATAGAAGATATGAGTATAAAACTTAGTCTGACAGGATTTGGGTACAAAATAATAAGAGTTAATGTCGAAGGAGCCGGGGTTGATGTTGAGGATTGGCTTAATATAAAACAATCAGGAGACAATGATGTCAAAGAAAAGTAAAATAATATATTTTATATTGACCTCCCTGTTTTTTATTTTTTTGGACTTATATTTAACAGATATTGTTCTTAAATATTTGTATGATTTGCCAACTAATCCTGTTATAGATTTTGTATTTGTGCAAAATTACGGTGCTGCATTTAGCTTATTACAGGGTTCAAAATTGTTTCTAATATTGTTTTCCGCCTTAGCAATTTTAGGCATTATTTTTTATACAATTAAACATATAATAAATGCATCAATGTTTTCGATATTTTTTGCATCACTACTTATTTCCGGAATTTTTACCAATATGTATGAGAGAATTATTTTCGGTTTCGTAAGAGATTATATAAAATTGAATTTTATAGATTTTCCTGTTTTTAATATTGCAGATGCTTTTATAAATATAAGCGTATTGGCGCTTGTAATAATTATAATAAAACACAACTATTCAAATAAAACAAATGAAACTGATAATCGATGATTTTAATGACGATATAAGACTCGATATTTATCTTGCAGAATATTTGCAAGATTATTCCCGATCAAAAATTCAAAGTTTAATAAAAAACGGAGAAATATTGGTTAATAAAAAGAGCGTAAAGTCATCGTATTCAGTAAAAAATGGTGATGTTATTGAAATAAATATAAAAATCGAGTCAGATATTATTCAGCCTGAAAATATTGACATAGATGTTATTTGGGAAAATGAGGATATGCTTGTCGTAAACAAACCTTCAGGCATGTTAACCCATCCGACTACAGTTGAAAAAACAGGAACTCTTGTAAATGCCCTTTTATACAAGTATGGAGAAAATTTATCAAATGTAAACGGGGATTTGAGAAGAGGAATTTTGCACCGTTTAGATAGAAATACATCGGGACTTTTAATGATTGCAAAAAATAATAAGGCCCATGAATACTTGGTTGAAAAAATGAAAGCCGGATGTATGGACAAAAGATATCTTGCAGTTGTAAAAGGGGTAATAAAAGAGGACTCTTTTGTCATAAATAAATCTATTGGCAGAAATATAAAGCATCCCGAAAAAATGTGTATAAGAGAAGATGGAAAAGAAAGTATTTCGGAAGTGAAAGTGTTAGAACGATACAAAGATGCAACTTTGATAGAAATACACCTAATTACGGGAAGAACCCATCAAATAAGAGTTCACTTGGCATCTGTAGGACATCCTGTGTATAATGATACTTTATATGGCTTCGGCAAAGTTAAAATAAAAACAGAAGAACAAGTTCTTCAATCATATAAATTATCATTCCCTAAACCATTTAGCGGAGAAATAATTACTCTTGAAATACCAATGGACGAAAAACTTACAAAAGTAATAAATACTTTAAGAAGTTCTTAAATGATAATTATGATAAAATAATTTTATGGATGATTTTAAACACTATACAGTAATGCTTAATGAAGCAGTTGATGCTTTAAACTGCGAAAATGGTAAAATCTATGTGGACTGTACTCTTGGTGGAGGCGGACACAGTGAGTTGATATTAAAAAGGATTCAACCTGACGGAAAGCTGATTGCTTTTGATATTGATGATGAAGCAATTGCTCACTCAAAAGAGCGTCTTAAAAACTACAAAAATTTAACGATTGTAAAATCATCGTATACAAATATTAAAGCTGAGTTAAAGGAGCTAGGAATCGATAAAATAACAGGTGGTGTAATACTTGATTTAGGAGCATCCTATCACCAACTGACAAAACAGGAGCGAGGTTTTTCATTTTCAAAAGAGGCACCTCTAGACATGCGCTTTGACATGACATCAGATTTCTCAGCCTATGATGTAGTAAACACATACAAAGAAGAAGATTTGGTAAGGATATTTAGTGAATATGGAGAAGAAAGATTTTCAAAAAGGATTGCCCGCGCGATTGTCGAAACTAGAAGGAAAATGCCTATTAGAACAACGACGGAACTCGCTAATCTTATTATTGCTTCTGTTCCTTATATTAAATCTAATATACACCCCGCTACAAGAGTGTTTCAGGCTATTAGGATTGAAGTAAATCAAGAGTTAAAAAATGTAAAGAATGTGTTGCATGATATATTGGATTTAATAACCAAAGATGGTATAATTTCTGTTATAAGTTTTCATTCTTTAGAAGATAGAATAGTAAAACAAATCTTCAAGTTTGAGAGTCAAAAATGCAGGTGTAACAATATGATTTGCACTTGTGAACCGCCGAAAATTGAGCTTGTAAATAAAAAGCCAATAATGGCGGGGGAGAATGAGATAAAAGACAATCCTCCTTCTAGGAGCGCAAAATTAAGAGTAGTCCGCTGCATAAGGAATTGATTGTAAACGCATAGTAAGTCAGTTTTGGGAGTAGGAGATTTTAGTTTGGTTTCGGCTATTAAATATAATGACGAAAGAAAGTCAACACTTGATAGTTTTATAAAAAAACTTTCAGGCGAGGCTAAAAACAATTATACAAATAATAAAAGTTCTTCTCGCAAGTCTTTTATGGACAAATCCGTTCAAAAATTGGCTGAAAACAGTATAATAGAAGGATATTTCCCAAAGGAGAATTTAGTAAAAGATATGGCTATTAAAAGAGTAAACAAATCGCTTTGCGTAATTTTAAGCATTCTTATTGCGGTTGTGGTCGTTAGTTATTATTTTGTCATATCAAGTGAAATGAAGCTTAATGATTTAAGCCGTCAGACTGTTATACTTAATAACGAAAATGAAGAATTGCAAAACAAGTTAGATAGCTTAAAATCTTTTAACAATGTAGATAAAACTCTTCAACAAAATAACATGCTCCAAAGAGCAGGACAAGTTATTGAAACACAAGAAGTACCGGTTAACAAAGATGAACAAAGTGTTCTATCAACTACTAAAAAATTGTTTAGTGATGCCATAGGTTTCTAATAAATGTTTAAACTTGTATGCGGAGCCGGAAATGAAGATGCAGAAAGCGTAAAACGATTGGTTTATGTTTACGCAAGAGCGGGATGTTCGCTTTTTGATATTTCTGCACGCAAAGAAATTTTAGAGGCTGCAAAAGAAGGACAAAAACTTAGCGGCGTAGCTGATATTAATTACTGTGTAAGTATCGGCATAAAAGGTGACAGGCATATTACGAAAGCAAAAATTAACGATTCTAAATGTATCAAATGTGGAAACTGCTATAGAAATTGCCCAAATGATGCTATTTATTCATCAATTATTATTGATGAAAAAAAATGTATAGGTTGTTTAAAATGTTTTGAAAAGTGTCCTACCGGTGCAATTTCAATGCAAGAAAAAGATGTAAACTATAAAGAAATTCTTCCATATATGGTTTCTAACGGTGTTGAATTTATAGAGTTACATATTATGGGACATGATAAAGAAGATTTGGCAAAAAAATGGCAAGTTATAAATGAGTGTAAGCCTAAATTTGCATCAATTTGTATAGATCGGGAAAACTTTGGCAACAAAGAAGTTCTCGAAAGAATCAGAGAAATGATATCATTGAGAGATGATTATACAACAATCGTTCAAGCTGACGGCATACCTATGAGCGGTGGCGATGATTCTTTCAAAACTACACTTCAAGCAGTTGCAATGGCAGAAATTATTCAAAATGCTAATTTGCCTGTTTATATTATGATTTCAGGCGGTACAAACTCTAAGACTGCCAAATTGTGCAAAATGTGCGGAATAAATTATTGGGGAATAGCAATTGGGTCTTGGGCAAGAAAGATAGTAAAACCATATATTAGCGTTCCTGATTTTTGGGATAATACAGAACTTCAGAACAAAGCTGTTGAAATCGCTTCAAAACTTGTAGAGGACTGTAAGTGACATGATTGGAATTATTACAGGTGTTGGAGTCAGAATTGTCTCTAATTCTTACTTGAATGTGTTTCAAAAATTGCTCACAAATAATGGGAATAAATCTTCTGTTGTCAATTTTTATACTTACTTGGGACTATCCGTTATATCGCTGGTTCTTATTCCCTTTTTTAACATAAATTATTCAATATCTATGTTAATCAATTTTATTGCTATGGGAGTTTTAGGAGCACTAGGAAACTACTTTATTATAAAAGCTCTGTCAATAGGAGAACTTTCTTCCTTAGCACCTATTAATTCTTATAAGCCCATAGTAGCACTTGTTTTTGCGATATTCTACTTAAAAGAAATTCCTTCAATATTATCTTTGCTTGGTATTTTTCTTATTATTGGCGGAACATACATCCTGTATCTTAAAAACGAATCTTATAATAAAACTGCAATTTTTTATCGGGTTCTTGCACTTATTTTCTCAGGTGCAGAAGCTGTCTTTATAAAAAAAATAATATTACTTACAAATATTCCTACTTCCTTCTGCCTTTGGGCAATTTCCGGTCTGATTTTTTCTTTTTTATTTGTTATCCTATCTCATAATAAACTTAAATTGCCTAAGCTTAGATACTTGGGATTGCTAGTGTTTTCTGTTGCAGTAATGCAATATTCAACAAATTTTGTTTTTTCAAAAATAAATGTGTCATATGCTTTGGCTCTTTTTCAATTATCAACACTTTTGAGTGTATTTTTAGGTGCAAATATTTTTCAAGAGAAAGATTTTACAAGGAAGATAATAGCTTCTTTAATAATGGTTGCCGGAGCCGGTATCATTATTATGTACGCATGACATTACAAACGATGAGTTGACATGTCAACTCATGCTAAATATAATAATATAGAGGATTTATGCAACAAGATATTAAATATACAGTAAAAGAAGAATTTATTAATGCATTTACACACTCTATAGGTGCATTATTTTCTATTTATGCAATTGTAATGCTGGCAGTGTCATCTCACAATGCAATTCAGGCATCTTCAACTGCAATCTTCGGAGCTACATTATTTATTCTGTTTCAATCCTCTGCATTATATCACGCTATGGTAAACGAAACCGCAAAAAAAGTTTTCAGAAAAATTGACCATAGTGCAATTTTTATGTTAATTGCCGGTACATACACACCGATATTGTTATTGGTTGTTCCATTTCCGCTCTCAGTAGCACTTTTGGCTATGACTTGGTACCTGGCTATTACAGGAATAATATACTCTTGTTTAACTCTCAAATTTAAATACTTATCAACCGGATTATATTTAGTAATGGGATGGTTATCCCTGTTTTTGGTATATTCAATATGGAATCATGCCAGTCATACTGCCGTTTGGTTATTGTTAATCGGAGGACTTTTTTATTCATCAGGATGTGTATTTTATCTTTTACAAAAAAAATATATGCATTGTATTTGGCACATTTTTGTAATAATTGGGGCATATTTTCACTATCTATCTATAATGGAAATATTGAAGTGTGTAAGTGCATAGAGAATTTATGACAGAGGAATTTCGTCAAGAATTATTTTACCCAATCTGCCTTCTCTAAAATCTTTTAGTACATAAATAGCGGTTCGCTCAGTATCAGGGGATTCTCCTCTGATTATCCAATTCCTTTTTATAGCAATTTCCTCAAGGGTAAGATTTTCTGTTTTATAGTAATCTTTTATAAAATCTGCTCTTTTACCCTCGCTTAACATTTCAAGCAAAGCTTTTGCTACAGGTTCAGGAGAGTACGCGTTTTCTGAAACAGAACTTACAAATGCAAGTTTTGTTGCCTGTAATTGGTCATCCTGCTTTGTCGGAATAATCCCGGGAGTATCTAATAAATCGAGTTTAGGGTTAATTCTTACCCATTGTTGCTGGCGAGTAACTCCTGCTTTTGCACCAATTTTTGTTTTTGATGATTTTGTAAGCTTGTTTATTACACTTGACTTACCGACATTTGGCATGCCTACGACCATAGCTCTTGCCGGACGCCTCAGCAGTCCTTTTGCTATAAGTGTCTGTATTTTAGGTTCTGATAATTCAACTGCTGTTTTGACAACAGAATTTAGGTCATTGTTTCCTTTTGCTTCCCCAACAATAACCTTACATCCTGTATCTTCTTTTAAATATTTCACCCATGCAGAAAGTTCATCTTTATCAACCAAATCTGCTTTATTCAACAAAAGAAGCCTTGGTTTATCTCCCAAAAGCTTCTCTATGTTTTGATAACTGCTTGATAAAGGTATTCTGCTATCTCGTACCTCAATCACAACATCAACAAGATTAAGTTTTTCCTTAAGCTGACGCTCCGCTTTCGCAATATGACCTGGGTACCAGTGAATGTGCAGCTTATCTTTTTTCAATTTTTTCCTTAATTCTTGTTGCTTTACCTGAGCGTTCTCTCAAGTAATACAATTTAGCGCGTTTAACATCACCTTTTCTCTGAACAGTGATTTTGTCAATGCGAGGTGAATATACTAAGAATACTCTTTCTACGCCAACACCTTGGAATACTTTTCTAACAGTAATTGTTTTGTTAATTCCTGAACCGTGTTGAGCGATTACTGTACCTTCGTATGCCTGTAATCTTTCTTTGTTACCTTCAACGATTTTTACTGACACACGAACTGTATCACCTGTGTTAATTTCAGGTAATTCTCTTGTTGTGAATTCTGATTCTAAATTTTTAATTATAGGATTCATTTTTGCTATTCCTTATATTTTGACTACTGTACATATAGAACTATCTTAAATAAAACAGGACTAATTGTAAAGGGGGGGATGGAATAATTATGTTAATAATTCTTAATATAAGCGCAAAAAACAACTTAAAATGGTTTTATTTTATATAGGTGTAGTATGGCAGGAACTGTTTATTATAACGGACAAGAATATTCACAAAGAAGTGCAAATGAAGGCTTAGCAGGCTATTTTTTAGCAAGTGCAGCGTCAGGTGCAGTGTTGGCACCAGCAGCAATACCCTCTTACTTTGCGCAAAAACAACTATTAAAGGAACAAATAAATAATGCTCAATATAAAGATGCTTTTATTAAAGCCCACGAATCATCTGGTTTAAAAGCTAAAGGTGTAAAGATAATAGAGGCACAAAAAGAATTTGGTTCAAATGCTTTTATAAAAGGGCAAAATGCTGCATACATTCATTCTCCTGCCGGCAATGTTGTTTATATAAATACAGACAAAATTTCCTGTGCAGGATTTCATGAACTTGGTCATGCGATGAATAATTTAATGAGCAAGTATGGTGTAAAATATCTTCAAAAAGCAAGAAAACCGTGTTACGCAATTGCTGCTCTAATGGAATACTTTGCAATTTTTTCAAGAACAAAACCAAAAGGCGCGCCAAGAAGTTTTACAGATGTAATAGAAGATAATTGCGGGAAAATAGCATTCTTTGCAATGCTTCCTGTTGTTGCGGAAGAAGCGATTGCAAGCTATAGAGGGTACAATCTTGCAAAAAAAGCAGGACTTTCAAAAACACTTTTAAAGAATGTGAAAAAAATGCAAGGAACTGCGCTATCTACATATATTGCCGGCGCTGCGTTAGGCGGCTTAGCGGTATACACATCAAGAAAAATTATGGATAGTTTTACACGACCTAAACCTGCTGAAAACAGATACTACTGGGGTTAATTCGCATCCTTTTGTGTATATTTAGCAACTTCTTCATTATTAGAATCATAAACATCAATTTCGGTTCTTAAACCGTCTTTATACTCTGAATTGTAGATGTTTTTCAATTTTAAATCCGAAGTATAAATAGTTTCTTTTGTTTTGGCACCGTCTGTATATTCAGAAAAAACAGAACCTCCGTCAGAAACTTTGTCAGCGTTATAGTATGTGAACCTTTTCAAGTCACTTCCTTCATAAGTGGTTGATACACTGATTTTTGTCTTGCCATTATGGTCATATACAATATTTTCCACCCTTAAATCAGTATCACCGCTAACAGTTTCTTTTTTTAATGAAATTACTTTACCTTCACCATCTTTCATTTCATATTTTATAGGATTATCCTCTTCATAATTCCATATTTCAATAAATTCAACATCTCCATTTTTATTGAATTTAGTATGCTTGGTCGGAATCGGTGTTTCTGAATGTTTATCGTATTCCCAAATATCATTATCGGAATCTTGCATTTTATCACTATATCCCAAAGTAGTTCGTGTTTGGTGACCGTTTTTTAGTGATATTTCAACAAAATCAACTCCATGTCTTATATTGCTTGGATTCTCGATAACCAAAAGTAATTTGTCTGATTTTTTATTTATCATATACACATTATTAGATTCTGCAATTTGCATCAAAGCTTTTTTTGCATCAGGAGTTATATCAGCCAACTGAGTAATTACAGAAAACGGAATTGCATTTGAGTTGGAATACAAATCAGTCTTAATAATATTCTCATCCTTTTGTTCCTTTGTATTTGATGAGTCCTTTTTTTTGATTTCTTTTACAACATTTCTCGTTACTGATTTTTTATTAACTTTTTGTACCGTTTCTGCATTTTTCGTATTTTCTTGTACACTATTTTCCGTTACCCCATTTTTTAATAAAAAAGGTACAGTACACAAGCACGCAACTACAGCTGCCGCAATCCCTATCACAATTTTTTTCTTTTCCATATATAGCTCCCGATTAACAATAAATATTATAGTATTTTGTTGACATTTTATCAATATTTTATGATAAAATTTGAATATGGATATTATCACAAATCTAAAAGGGAAAATTATCGTTTCATCTCAAGCAATGCCTGATGAGCCTTTGTATAAAGAAGAGTGTATGAATGCAATGATGGCATCTGTTATCAACGGCGGAGCTGCAGCTTTAAGAGTAGCAGGAGCAAGAGATGTCAGAAATGCCAAAAAATTCAATGTTCCCGTAATAGGTCTTACAAAACCTGAAAAGCTTCCTCCAAATTGGAAAGAAGTTGTTTATATTACACCTACAATGAAAGAAGTCAAAGAACTAATTGACGCCGGAGCAGATATTATAGCATTTGACGGGACTCTAAGAAACGGAAAAGCAAGGTTAGAAGAATTTATTTCGGAAATACATAAAGAAAATCGCCTTGCAATGGCGGATATCTCTACTTTAGAAGAAGGGCTTGAGTGTGCAAAGCTGGGGGCTGACATTGTATCAACAACACTTGCCGGATATACGCTTGAATCTGGTGAACCAACCGAAGGACCTGATTATGATTTACTTAAGAAATTGGTTTCTGCAACTAATACTCCCGTGATTTTAGAAGGAAGAATTTGGGAACCTAAAGAGGTAAAAAAAGCATTTGAATTGGGTGCTCATTGTGTTGTAATAGGTTCAGCAATTACAAGACCGCAGCTTATCACTAAGAGATTTATTGAAGGAGTATAAATGAAAAAAGCACTGACTTTTGATATTGGCGGAACAAAGATATATAGCACTATAGTTGATGAAACAGGCAGTGTAATAGGTGAGATTGATAAATTTTCAACTCCAAAAACACTTGATGAAATAAGAAAAATTCTGAAAGATCAAATTGCCAAATATGAAGATAGCGTTGATGTGATAGCCATAGCAACGGCAGGAGCTGTAAACAATGAAAACTCAGGAGTTATAGGTTCAACGGGGAATCTTGTTCAAGGATATAGTTCAATTGACTTTCAAACCTTGAGTAACAAAAAAGTTTTTCTTGAAAATGACGCAAATGCAGCCGCTTGGGCAGAATATAAAATCGGTGCATCAAGAGGCTCTGTTGTTTCCGTAATGTTAACACTGGGAACAGGTGTTGGAGGCGGAATTATAATTAATGACAAGCTTTTGAAAGGAAAATCAGGGGCTGCCGGTGAAATGCACTTTAAGATGTATCCTGATAAACGCAGAAAATGCAGCTGCGGTGGTTGGGACTGCTTTGAAATATACGCATCAGGTACTGCTCTTAAAATAGATGCGGAAGAAGCTTTAAATAACAAAGATGTAACAACTTATGATGTAATTGAAGGTGTTAAAAATGACGATTCAAAAATGGTTGAAATCTTGAATCGTTGGCAAAATGATATAATTATCGGTATAAAAGGACTTGCAAATTTATTTGATCCTGATTGTGTCGTTCTTTCAGGCTCTATGGCACAGTTTGTTGATGTTAAAAAAGTTGAAGATGAAGTTAATTCTGATATAGTCACAACACCAACTTCTGTAAGACTGGCAACAGCCGGAAATTATGCCGGCATGATTGGGGTTGCACTTTTGGCATTGAGGTAATAATGGGCAAAGCAAAAAGAAGAAGTTTAAATAACGGAATAAATGATAAATTTCCTTATATGACAAGGGAGTCAGCTTTGTCTGAGGTTATTAGCAAACTGGATAAAAAATCTGAAGTAATGGATACGATTACTCTATTTGGATTTTCAGCTGAAGAAATGTTGGAAGCAGGTGCCGCTTATGAAGATGTTATGGCTCTTGGCGGGATTTTAAATGTATAAGTGTGTGTAAAAGAACAGTCGGTTTGATGATTTTGAACAGAGATTTTGAGATGATGAAAAAAAACAAAAATTTTATGCTACAATCACAAAATGAACAAAATTAATACTTTTGACGAATTATATAAAACAAGTATTTCAATAATTGAGAATAAAAATAATTCTTATGAGAATTATTCTGTTACCGAAATTATCAATTTTATAAGATTAAATTCTGAAAAAGATATTTTAAACAGTTATTACATTATAGGTAATATTCCAAATTATATTGCAGAGAAAATTCAAGCAAAAACTACTATCATCAAATTTTCTGTTGATAGCTTAATCAAAAATATAATTGAACATCCTGAACTGACATTAGACGAGTATAAAAATCTTACAAAATATTTGAATAATGCAGAATATATTTTACTTAAAAGCAACAAAAATTTGATTTATTTTAAAATTGATAA
>CACYUI010000008.1 GCA_902777605.1 uncultured bacterium
CAACAACATTTTTATTTTTAAAGTAATATGAAACAGGATGTTTCATTTTTACTTCATCATCCCTAATCCATTCAAAACGATTATCAACTCTATCCAATATGAATGGAAAATATTCACCCAAATGACCGAGAATCATTCTTAGGTTAGGGAATTTATCAAATGTCCCGTTTAATATGATTCTTAATGATGTTTTCATAGCATCTAAGCCAAAACCAAGCCCCGGGGAAGAATATACATAACCCATGTCTTTCATATCTTTATCATCAGATGCTTGCGGATGAACATAGAACGCACAACACAATTCTTCAGCTTTAGCAAGAAGCGGAAGATATTTTTCTTCATATAAATGTTCTTTTTTATAATTAGAATGTGTGTGCCAATATTTGAAACCAAGCTCTTTTACACAGCGTTCAAGCTCTTTTATAGCCTCGTCAACATAAGGAGTTGGTAAAACTGCAGCGCCTAAGAAACGGTCAGGGTATTTTTTTATGATTTCAGCAACTGCATCATTAGATTTTTTCGCAAAATATACCGCCTCTTTTTCCGGTAATTCTTCTAATGCGGGAGAAGATGCCATAACGCCGACATCAATGCCGTTTTTATCCATAACGGCAATTCTTTCTGCGCCAAAATTCATTAATTCATCAATAACAGGGTATTCATTAGTTACTCCATCAAAATGAGCAAAAACTTTATCTCTTACTTCCAAAATTTTAGTCCCGGGATAATATCTCATTGCATTATCACGCGAGGAAAGATATTCCATCAATTCAGGTAAATAATAGTGAAACTCACAGTCAATTATTTTCATAATGTTCTCCCTTCTATAATTACCTATTATGATATAATACTAGACAATTATATACAAGTTACCACAAAATCTTCTCACCAGTATAGGTTGGGTAAAACCCAACAATAACTTTTGTATTATGATTTGATTATGAATTATAGGTTGGCATTAGCGAATTTCTGTACATGTTACACTCGGGTTGAGAGTGACGAAATGAGCACTAACGGAAGTTATGCTAATGACAGTCACGAGCGAAAAGAAATCCAAGACACTATGCAAACAAAAGGGATAAATAAATAATTATTGTCGGATTAGTAAATCCGACCTATCTGATACAAGATATTACTTATTAAAATTTCGCCTGCAAGCTTCTAGCGTTTCCGGAGGTGTAAGCTTTTCAATAGGTCCAAAAGGCCACATATTATGTGAAATCTTTGATTCTATTTGTTCTATGTGTTTTTTTATAAGTGCATTGTTTGGGTGTTTTTCCAAATATGCTTTTAAACCGCTAACATAATTTTCTGCGATTTTCTTTGCAGCATCACGCGTTATAGATTTATATCCTTTATTATAAATTTCTTAATATAAAGCCCCTTCTTTGGCAAATTTTTCATATATCTCGGGGGTTAAAACTTTGTTCCCGAAATTAACATGTTTTTGATTATTAACATTAGTTTGAAAATTAATTGGTGATACATTCATAAATCTTTCCTTGCAATGTATTTTATATTTTACTACACATTCGTACACAAAGTAAGTTCGCTGAACATTCAAAATTGACTTACTTTCCAGAAATGTTTACAATTCTTCATGAAACAACCTTAAAAAGCAATAATATCAACATTTTTATTTTATAGACACAATCTATAATTTATAGTAAAATTAGATTAATATTTGCGGTCACAGATTGTGACCGCAAAAGAGGAAAGTATGAACGAAATCATAGAAATTCAAAATCTGATATTTGTCATTAGAAATAAGCAAGTAATGATAGATAGAGACTTAGCAGAACTTTATGGAGTTAAAACAATGGTTCTAAATCAGGCAGTTAAAAGAAACATTGAAAGATTTCCAAGTGATTTTATGTTCAGACTCAGTAAAGATGAAGCAAACGAACTTATCACAAATTGTGATAGGTTCAAAACATTAAAACATTCACCTACTACACCATATGTTTTTACTGAGCATGGTGTAGCAATGCTATCAAGTGTATTAAATAGCAAGAAAGCAGTAGAGATAAATATACAAATTGTTAGAGCTTTTATACAACTCCGTCAATATGCAATAGAGCATAAGGATTTAGCAAGGAGGCTTGACGATTTAGAACATTCTTTTATTGAACATTGCAAAGATAATAAAACCGATATACAAGAATTAAAACAAGCTATTGATATGTTAATCGATAGAACAAAACCTGTAAAAATAGGTTTTACAACTGATTAAAATTTGAAAGCTAAAATCAAAATAATAACGCGATTTTAGTTCTATTTTATGACAACAGATATATAAGCACTTTTAAGAAAACACAGGTAAATATAATATGAAGAAAAAGATTATAGCTTTAATTTTAATACTTTTAATAGCAGGTTTAGGTATATTTTTCTATAAAGCAAATAAAAAAGATACCTCGAATGAAATTACTTTATACGGCAATATTGAAATTCGCCAAGTTGATTTGAGTTTCCTTGCAGGCGGTCAAGTTTCAAAACTCTTAAAAGAAGAGGGAGATACCGTTAGAAAGGGAGAACTTATTGCGACATTGGATTCAAGAGATTATGAAGCCAACTACAATAAGGCAATAGCTGATGTTGAAAGAACGCTTGCATTAAAAGACGATGCTCTTCAAAAATATAACAGAAATGAACCTTTAGGAAAAGCAGGCGCTGTATCTGAACAAAATGTTGAAACTTTATTAAACAATAAAAACAGGACTCAGGCTGAATACAAACTTGCCGAAGCGAATAAAACTTACGCAAAAAACCAACTTGATTACACAAAACTCTACGCGCCTGAAAACGGAATAATCATGGTTCGTGTAATTGAACCCGGAAGTAATGTTCAAAAGGGGCAGCCTGTTTATACAATGGCAAAAACCAATCCTGTTTGGGTTAGAGCCTATGTTAATGAAAAAGATTTAGGTAACATTAAATACGGGCAGGGGGTAAATGTATACACAGATACAGTAAATCCTCAAACAGGAAAGAAACGGGAATACAAAGGTCAAATTGGGTATATTTCGCCAATTGCGGAGTTTACTCCAAAGACCGTTCAATCAACCGATACGAGAACTGATTTAGTTTATCGTATAAGAGTTTATATCAATGATATAGATGAATTTCTAAGACAGGGTATGCCTGTTACTATCAAAATAGATTTAACTTCAAAGGATAATCAAGAAAATAATGCAAACGGTAACAATTAAGAATTTAACTAAAAATTTTGGTTCTACCGTTGCTATTGATAATTTGTCCTTAAATATTGAAAAAGGTAAAATAACGGGGCTTATCGGAGCTGACGGAGCCGGTAAAACCACTCTTTTAAGGACAATAATCGGTTTATTGCTGCCTAATGTTGGTGAAATAAATGTGCTTGGTTTCGACCCAAAAACTCAAAAAGATGAACTGAATCTGCATATAGGCTATATGCCTCAAAAGTTTGGTTTATATGAAGATTTAACTGTTATTGAAAACTTAAAATTATATGCCGACCTTAAAGGGGTAAATATTACTCCCTCGCCCATTGAGGGAGAGGGTAGGGGTGAGGGGTCAATTCTCACAAAGATGTTGGAATTTACGACCCTTGCACCATTTCAGGATAGACTTGCAGGGGCATTATCAGGCGGGATGAAACAAAAGCTGGGTCTTGCATGCACACTTCTTGGGAATCCTGAATTTATACTTTTAGATGAACCCTCTGTCGGTGTTGACCCTATATCTCGCAGAGACTTAATGAAAATGGTTCGCGAAATGATAAACCCCGAAACAACGGTTTTGTGGTCAACAGCTTATTTAGATGAAGCTCACAGCTTTGATACGGCGGTTGTCATAGACAGGGGTAAAATAATTTTTAACGGAAGTCCTCATGACCTTGCGCCAACACCGCAAGAGTTTGAGAATAAAGTAATAGACTTGATGGGCGGATACAACAAAGAAGAATCGCTTATAGCTAAGAACTATGAATATCAAGATAATTCCCCTCGCTCTACGGGAGAGGGGGGAGGGGGGAGGGGGCAATCCTCATGCATTTACCCAGTTGAAGCGGATAATTTAGAAAAAAGATACGGAAATTTTTATGCAGTTAAAAATAACACCTTTAAAATTAAAAAAGGTGAAATATTTGGGCTTTTAGGACCAAACGGAGCGGGGAAATCAACATCATTTAAAATGATGTGCGGACTTGCTCGTCCGACATCGGGTACTGCAAGAATAATGGGGATAGATATTAAAAGACAGCCGGAAAAAGCCAGAGCAAATTTAGGGTATATGGCACAAAAATTCTCGTTATATGGAAGTTTAACCGTTCGCGAAAACTTAGACTTTTTCGCTCTTGCCTATGGAATCAGCATTTTGAAAAAAGAAGAAAAGGTTAATGAAGTTATTGATGTTTTTGGGTTGAGAGAATATGAAAAAGCAAAAGCAGAAGATTTACCTCTAGGCTTAAAACAAAGACTTTCAATGGCGGCAGCACTCATTCATAATCCTCCTGTTTTGTTTTTAGATGAACCCACATCAGGTGTTGATGTTTTGACACGAAGAGATTTTTGGAATCATATAACATCTTTGGCTAAAAAAGGTGTAACAATTCTTGTGACAACCCACTTTATGGATGAGGCTGAATACTGCGACAGGATTTCACTTTTCTATAAAGGTGAAACTATTGCCGTTGGAACACCAACAGAGCTTAAACAACAAGCGGCAGCTTTTAACCCCTCACCCCAACCCTCTCCCACAAGGGGCGAGGGAGCTTTGCCAGATATGGAAGAAACATTTATAACTTTAATTAAAGAGAGCGAGGTTAATAAATGAAAATCTTATTAGCCTTAATTAAAAAAGAAATAAAACAGATACTTCGTGATCCATCAAGTATTGTTATTGCTTTTATTCTGCCAATTATATCAATTACGATTTATATGTACGGAATTAATCTTGATTCCGTAAAAATTACAATGGGAATTAAAAATGACGATAACTCTCCTGAAGTTGCAACATTAGTCAAATCCTTCGGACACAGCAAATATGTTAATTCCATAAATTTTGATAATATGGAAGACATTAAAACAGCTATTTTAAGTTCTAAAATTAAAGGAGCAGTTGTAATTCCTAATGATTTTTCAACAAAACTTGCTCGGGGGCAAAAGGCAGATTTACTTGTCATAACAGATGGTAGCGAAGTTAATACTGCAAACTATGTTCAGAGTTATGCCAATATGATTTCTAATCAATGGCTTAATACAAGTAAATACAAAAAGAATTTATCAAAACCTCTAATTAATATAGAAAACAGAACTTGGTATAATCCGGATTTAAACTCACATCATTTTATTGTCCCTGGGTCTATAGCAATTACTATGACTTTAATCGGAATTTTGCTTACTTCTCTTGTTATTGCGCGTGAATGGGAAAGAGGAACAATGGAAGCATTATTAAGCACAAAAGTCAGAGCAATTCATATTGTACTTGGGAAATACATTCCGTATTTTATTTTGGGAATGTTATCAACGGCATTTAATATGTTCCTTTGTGTTTGTATATTTCAAGTGCCTTTTAGGGGCAGTTATTTTATGTTTTTCTTAATAAGCGGAATCTTCTTGTTCACATCACTCGGTATTGGTTTAATGATTTCAACAGCCCTAAAAAATCAATTTATGGCAAGTATGGTATCAATAAGTGTAGGATTTATGCCTGCTCTGATGTTATCGGGGTTAATGTTTCCGATTAATTCAATGCCTACATTTTTTCAATACTTAACTATGATAATTCCGCCAAGATATTATATTTCATTTATTGAAAGTGAATTTATGGCAGGCGGGGTAAATGAAATAAGGCTGGCAAATGCTTTTTATTTAACTTTATTGGGATCGCTTCTGTTTGCAGGAGTTTATAAAAAAACACAAATGAGACTTGAAACTTCTTGTCCTTCCCTTGAGGGTGGACCGAAATCTTTAATTTCGAGGAGGGGTAATGATTAGAGATTTTTTACGCAGAGTTGCGGCACTCATAAGAAAAGAATTCAGAACTA
This sequence comes from uncultured bacterium, assembly GCA_902777605.1. GTDB lineage: Bacteria > Cyanobacteriota > Vampirovibrionia > Gastranaerophilales > Gastranaerophilaceae > CAG-196. Next base: position 6,029 of record CACYUI010000008.1, read on the forward strand.
TTTGGAATGACCCGAAATCTCGTGCTATTATAGTTGCAATGCCTCTTATGCAGCTTTTGGTGTTTTCAAATGCAGTAACAATGGAAGTTAGGAATATTGATACAGTTGTTTTAGACCGCTCTCAAAGTGTTGAAAGCAGAGAATTACTTTCAAGGTTTGAAAATTCATCAAGATTTAGAAAATTTTATTATGTTAATAATGAAACAGATTTTAAGGAAAAACTTGATACCCAAAAAGTTCAACTCGGAATAAATATCCCGAATGATTTTGCAAGGGGGATAAAGTCTAAAACAGGTACAAATGTTCAGATAGTATCTGATGGCAGACAAACAAATTCGGCTGCAATAGGCTCAGGATATGCATCGCAAATAATAAATTTGTATAATGCAGAGCTATCAAAACTACCCTCGCCCCTTGAGGGAGAGGGGTTGGGGGTGAGGGGTACTACCGATTCTGGAATAAATATTACCGTAAGAAACTGGTTTAATCCTAATCTTGAATATAAATGGTATATTTTGACAATTATTGTTGCAATGCTTTCACTTGTAACAACTTTGATTTTGACATCTTTATCAATTGCAAGAGAAAGAGAACTCGGAACATTCGACCAGCTTATTGTCAGTCCTCTTTCATCATTTGAAATATTACTTGGTAAATCCATTCCACCTTTGATTATTGCAATGACTTTAACAATAATTATGATTGGAATAGTTATTGTATTTTTTCATGTTCCTTTTAACGGTTCTATAATTTTATTCTTTATTTCGATTTTGGTTTCTCTTATGGCAATAGTAGGTGTCGGACTTTATATTTCAGCAATATGCAATACTCAGCAGCAGGCGATTTTATCTGTTATGACATTTATGATGCCTGCGGTGCTACTTTCTGGGTTCATTTCACCAATTGAAGATATGCCGCTTTGTTTGCAGTATTTAACCTACTTGAATCCTGTAAGGTTCTTTATGGTTCTATCACGCGGAATAATATTAAAAGGTATGGGTATAAGCGATGTAATTGTAAACATAATTCCACTGATTATAATAGCTTTGATAACTCTGACACTTGCTAGCAGAACATTTAAAAGAAAGTTAGGATAAATATAAACACAAAGTAAAACACTGCGATTAAACATTGCAAAAAAATCCTAAATATCCGATTTTCAAATCTGTAATAAAAAATCGGGTTGATTCTTTTATCAACCCGATTTATCAAATATTTTTTATTAATATGTAAACTGATAAGTTTGACCGAGTTTATTTACCGTAAATTGAAGCGGTTGAGGGTCTTCTTTAAATTTTAAACAAAGTATTCTCATAGAAGAATTTGCCTTCAAATCATAATTTTCAGGCAATGAATGAGAATATCTTGTAGCTTCTTTTACAACCATTGCAAGTCTTACGTTGTTTGCAACAGTAAAACCTAATGACAAACCACCTGTGGCAACAGCCAAAGGAACGCCCAAATTGTCCGCAAGGTCTAATTTATCCATATCTACAAATGTCATGGTTGTGACATCTTTTAGCGCTGCAAGTCTTTCTGAATAAACTTTTTCTACTTTTATGTCAGAATTTGAATTATTTTTAACAATGTATTCAAAGGCGTGAACATATTTATTTTCTTTGTTTTTCAAACGATATTCATTAACTGTAACTGTAACATCAGCATCTGCATTATAAAATTCTTGTGAATCAACACAAGTCAAATCAATCGGATCATTGTCCTCTGAATACGGAATAGTAGATGTTTTTTCATTTCCTTTAGACAATTTGTCATTTAATTTACTCATACCTTTTTTAAGCGGTTTTAAACCGTCAGGAAGTGTAAATAATCCGTCCAGTGCGCCTGATCTTGCATAATCTATAAAATCAAATTTATATTCTTTATAGGCTTCATTATCTTCAAGTGTTTCATATTGGTAATTTTGGCTTTTAAAGAATGATGTAACATCGTTACTCTCTTTGTCATAATCAGCATCTGTTACAATGTATACATCTGTATCGTGCAGAGCAGGGTAGAATTTCATATAATAGTGATTACCATCATATGTTGCGTAATAAGCGTTTCTTGCAAGTTTCTTAACCTCAATTTCGTTACTTAAAATGTTATCTACAACAGGAACAACCGTTCTTACATTTTGGTCTTTTATTCTGTACGCATGATAGTCTTTAATCATGCCGGCAGCATTTGCAGCTACAGAAAAAAGAACAAGTATTGATAATGTACAAATACTTTTTAGCATTTTTTTCATATTAATTACTCTCCTTTGCTGTTAATTCAACATTTTCTTCTTTTTCTTTTATATTTTTTACATATAATTCATCAAGCAAAACACAAATTGTTGCAGCCATCGCAGGTCCGAAAAGTACTCCGATAAATCCAAAATATTTTCCGCCTAAAATTAGTGATAAGAAAATAATTGTCGGATGCAAATCCATTAATTTGCTGAATGCCAAAGGTCTAACCAAATTATTTTCTATAAGTTGTGCTAAAACCATAACAATAAGTGTTGTAATAAGAACTTTTGTACCAAATTCATAAACACCTATTAAACAGATTACAATAGCAATAGCTGGCCCCACAACAGGAACTATATCCAATATTGCAGCTATAATTGCAATAGAAATTGCATATGGGTTTTGCAAAATTAATAAACCGACTGCATTTACAACAAAAACACTTAATACAGCCATTGTTTGAGCAAATACATATCCGCCCATTTTTGAAGATATATTATCAATGATTTCTTCAGTTCTATTTTTTATGTTTAACGGAAAGTATTTCAAAACAGTTTCTTTAATGTTCTTTTTATCCTGCATAAAGAAAAACAGAAAGATTAAACCCGTTAAGCAATAAGCGAAACTTGAGCCCATGCCTTTTAATAATTCTGCGATATAATCTATTGCACTTTCAGTAGAATTTGCCATAGAGGTAGTCATTCCGTCAATGTCTATTTTGGTTATGCCCATTGCTTGGCATAAAGCACTGCCCTTAATGGCTTCGTCTAAATTTTTCACATAATTAGGATATTCTTTAATTAATTCGCTAATTTGGTATGCACCCAACATAAATATAAATGCCAGTAACACACCTAATATAGATAAAGCACCAAATAATACAATGCATGCAGCGGCAGGTCTTGGCATTTTCTTTTCCAATTTGTCAACAATAGGATTAAGAGAACATGCAAATACTAACGAAATAAATAGCATTATTGCTATATCAACATTTGTGAACATAAAGAATAAAAAAAGTACAATGAATGCTCCAAATAAAATGATATTAATCGGAATTTCATTGTTAAACAATCTTATCATACTTCCTCCTTTAACTTTTATCACAATAAATGATATAATAAATTTGGATATTATTCAAATTTTATAAATCTATTTTTACAAAAATATAGTGTATATAATATTTAGGGGGTAGTGTATGCGCAAAGTAACAGGATTGTTAGCAATTATTATATCTGTTGTAATTTTTGTTGGCGTAGCAGTCTATTATAAAAATATCAAAGATAATGGTTTTTTAACAAAAAAAACTGTAATATCTTATTTTCACAAAGGAGTTTATAGAAGTTACTTACTTACTTAATACAGAAAAATCAAATAGTGATGATTTTTATATTTTTTATGATGATAAATCCGGTTATACTCAAGATGGCGAAATGGGGATAGGGTTACCTTATTCTTGTGTGCAAATTAACGGTTATGTAAAATTTAGGTTTGGAGGAGTTGATGAGCCAGAGGAGGTATTAACAATACAATCAGCTGAGGGCGCTAAAATTACAGGCTCCTTTAAGGATGGTCTAATACACGAATTTGTTCTTATTCCAAATGCAAATCCCGATGATTTTGATGCTGTTGAATATACAAAAACTGGCAAACCAAATAAATAATATTTAAAGTTTAAACAAAGCTACTCTATATCAAAATTAAAGTATGTGTCAGGAAATGGTTCGTTTTTTAAGGTAAAATGCCACCACTCGGAATCTATACCTTGAAATCCTGCTTTAATCATTGCATCGTGTAAAATTTTTCTGTTTTTCTTTTGCTCTCGTGTTAATTTTTTGTAATCAGGATGCGAAATTTCGCTGAACAAATCAAAAGTTCCACCCATATCAACAAAAGAGCCGTCTTTTCTAATAATAGTCAAATCAACGGTAGAACCTCTTGTGTGTCCTGATTTTTCCATGATATATTGACCTTTGAGTAAATCAGATTTTTTGAGAGTTGGATAGAAAGATTTATCTCCTTCGTCATTAGGATTATTTATCCATACAACAAAATTATCGACAGCTTTTTGCGGTCTGTATGTATCCCAAATAAGTAATCTGTATCCTTGTTTTCTTAAGTCTTTTGCAGCACGGGCAAGAGCACTTGCCCCTTCTTTAGTCATATAGGCAACTGGGGCTTTGTATCCGTTAATGGGATTTCCTGTAAAATTATTTGGCGAATAATATCTTATATCAAAAGCTGCATCATTAACTACGGTATAAACAGGTACAAAATCACTTTTGTCATAAGAAATTTCAGATGCAAAAGTTATTTGTGCAAAGCCTAAAGTGATTAGTAAAATCAAGAATAAATTTTTCATATAAATTTCCTATTGTGTTTATATTTTAATCTGCGTTATTGAAATTGCAAGTTTCTAGCTTCCAGTTAGGGTTAATCATGTGAGCATATTCCCACCATTTATCACTATATGGAATATCCATTGTGCACCATGGTTTATTTTGTCCTGCAAAATGCACTATTACTGCACTGTCTTTTAGCTGTTCATATGAATTGATATCATCTAAATAAGGTCTATAAATATACCTAAAATCATTCATATAAAAATCCGTATCAGTCCAATATGTTATAAAATTGTATATTGGTGAAAGTTTTTTTATCTTTGCTATTGGAATTACTTCATTAAAAGCTGTTTGAGTCATCAACATTCTCATCATATCAGCATTTTTTGATTCTATAAGTTTTTCTTTAATATTATCTTTTCGCATTTTTTTGAGGTTTAATACCATTACTCCACAATTGTAGTTATACCATCTTTGAAATAGTACAAAGTCTTGTCCAAGATTGTATCTTTTGCTATCAGCAGTTGCTTTTGACACTGCTGCTAAATAATATCTGTTAATATTTGTATTATACAAATTCAATAAATCCCCAAGAATGATAATATCAGAATCTAAATAAAGGACTTTGTCATAATCAGGAAGCAAGTCCGGCATAAAAAATTTGTATAAATCGGCTCTGGAAACATGGTTGCTTACCGGAAAATTTCCTATGTCATTGAGTTTTGAGATTTCTAATGGTTTTATATTTATAACAAAATTTTTATTTTCAAAAGTTTTAAATTCTTTTTCTGTTTGTTTATCCACATCAACAGCAAAAATTGTAATATTATATTTTGATTCGGGATTTTTATTAAGAAAAGCTGATTTTAAAGCAACTTTTAAATAGTTTTTATATGCATTGTCTGTTGTAAATACGATGTTTACGGTGCTTGGCGTAGGTTCTCTTTTTGTTGAAAAAAAATATACAAGTAAAGTTGTACTGATAATCAATGCCAGTATTAACACATAAAGTAAAAACTTTTTCATAAATACTCCGCTATTTTTGTATTTAAGTTACAATAACAATTGTATATTATACGAGAGAAAAAAACAATAAATAATGAATAAAACGGTAACGCTACATTTAAATATACTAAATTTTTCGTCTTTCTTGCAATATCAAAGATTTATTATGCCAATATCGTTTTTGTTTTATATAAGCAACGGTTTGACTTTTTCTGACTTTGTTTTTTTTCAGAGTATTTTTAATATAACATGTTTAATATCAAAAATACCTATGGGTTTTTTAGGAGACATCTTTCCCAAAAAACATTTGATAATTATATCGTATTTAATGTTTACATTGAGAGTTTTGTTGTGGATATTTTTTAGCGGTTTTTGGGTTATATTAGCCGGTGAAATTTTATATGGTTTATTTAAAGCATTGTTTAGAGGAAATGTAGATAGTTATATTTACGAACTTCTAAAGAAAAATAATATAGAAGCGAAGATGATGTCTGGATATGGTAAACTGTCTTTATATACTTCTATCGGTTCTGCGCTAAGTTGTATAGCGGGTGCCATATTGTACAAATATACTGGTTTTAAAACAATATTAATACTGGAGCTTGTATTCCAAATTGTTGCGGTCATTTTATTGTGTTTTATACCAAATATACCGGCAGCAAATAAACCGGGCAGGACATTTACTCAACATCTAAATGATTTAAGACAGAGTATATTGAGCACAATAACTAACGAAAAAATAAACTATCTTGTTTATTATTCTGCATTTTTAACAGGTATGACAACTGTTTTTGTATGGAATTTTCAGCCTCTTTTAAAGTATTCCCATGCCCCCGTAATTTTGTTTGGTGTAGTGAGTTTTGTAAATCAGCTTCTAAGAGGTATTGGAGGAGCTTGTGCAAACTTCTTTGTAAAACTATTTAAAACTTCAATAACAAAAATAGAATACATGTTTGTAATTTTAGCATTTTTAATGATTCTGTCTGCTTATAAAGTGAACAATTATATATTCTCCGCTTTGGCGATATTTATAGTTAGTGCAGCGATAATGTTGTTTGTAGTTTTTAATATATATACTGTTTCGAAAATACATGCAAACACGCCTGATGCATCGAGAGCGTCTACATCTTCTACAAGCACTTTTTGGGGAGATTTTTCAGCTTTTATAATGCTTATATCGTTCAAATTTTTGTATGATGGTGTTGGTTTAAAATATACTCTTTTAATATTTTTCTTACTGGCAATGATATTATTATTTCCAAGAAGAAGTCATAATTCTGTGTGAGTAGGATATGGCATTTGCCTCAACAATGTAGCTAAAGTGAACAGACAATGCCTCGGAATGACTTAGTGTGAAAGCTGCCGGTATGGCGTCATTGCGAGTGGCTCAAAAGCTTGAGACGCGTGGCAATCCAGCTTTTCTTTTCTATTTACAAATCTTGTATTTGACCAAATAAGAATAGTTAATAAAAGGCTGGATTACTTCGTCCTACAGTCCTCGTGATGACAAAGTTTATAGGTTGGCATTACTATGCCAACAAAAGTTTTTGTCGCCTTGGTAAAGGCGACCTATTATTCCTACCCTGATTAGTGGAGGTTAGGTGGGGTAACGGTTTTTCTTATTAAACATTATCAATACCCACCCCTTACCCTCCTCGTTGGAGAGGGGAGGGTTTTTAGAGTCCTAAATCCTCGCCCCTTGAGGGAGAGGGAAGAATTTCTATATGAAAGCTTTGCTTGAATATTAGAAATTCGGGTGCGGGGTATTTTTCTTACTTTGATGGATAAGTAAGGTTTGACACCTCACCCTGTCCTCGCCACTTCGTGGTCTCTCCTGTTAGGAGAGGGGAGTTTATTTTGTCATTCTGAACTCCTTTAACCATTTACCCCTGAAGAATCGCCATAACTTCTTTGTCATGTAAAACTTGATCTACGATTAATTTGTTATTGCTGGGTTTCACCCAATCAGGATACAGGCTACCACTATTTTTGATATTGATATTTTGTACATTATGATGTATGATATACGCAAAAGCAAGCTAAAAATTTTTATTTAAGAATAGAAAGGGTTTTTATGTTGAAAAATAGAAAACTAAAAGGTTTTACTCTTGCAGAAGTATTGATTACTCTAACAATTATTGGCGTTATATCGGCAATTACATTACCGGCGTTACAAAATAATGTGAATACAACTGCAATGGAAAAACAAACCTCGAAGTTTTATTCACAACTTCAAGAAATGGTAGACAGATATAAATCAATTAACGGCATAGATCAAATAGATTCAGACATAAGGTCTGAAGCAAACTTGAGAAAATACTTTAAGATTAAAAGCAAGTGTGCGACCAAAACTGATTGTTTTGCATCTACATATTATAGTGTAAGAGATTTAAGTAAAACATACAGTTTAGATGATATGTCAAAAACCGGTAATGTGTCAGCATCAGACCCAGATGCTGCAACATATCTTTTAGCAGATGGTACTACTTTTGGGATAAATGGACACAATATAGTATTCTTCGATATAAACGGACCTAAAAAACCCAACAAAGTCGGATATGACATGTGGGTGGCACAAATAAGTGATGATGGAAACATTGATGGTTATGGTTGCAATGATAGTACTACAAAAACAACTATTGCGACGGACCTGGAGAAATGTTTAAAAGGTGAAACCGGAAAGTATACCGGTTGTTTTGGTCATTTTGTACGTAACGGGTTTAAATTCGACTACTAATATCTAATATAAGCAAGTGTAAAATCGATTATATTGATATTTTGCTAATGATTGTGTATGATACAATTAGGATTAAATTATTAAAAAACAATTAAAATAAAAGGGGGGTTCATGTTTAAAGATAGAATGTTTAAAGGTTTCACTCTTGCAGAAGTATTGATTACTCTGACGATTATTGGTGTAATTTCTGCTATGACAATACCTTCTTTGCAGAGTAATGTGGGTACACAAGCGTTAGAAAAGCAAACGCTCAAGTTTTATTCTCAACTACAAAATATGGTTGACAGATATAAGGTAGATAATGGTGTAGATACTATTGGAGATGATTTTGGAAAAGAAGAGAATATAACCAAATATTTAAAGATAGCTAAAAAATGCGCAAGTGCAAGTGATTGTTTTGCGAGCAGCTATACTCATGCTAGGGGTAGTTCCTTTAATAGTATACCATCAGCTTCTAATGGTAGGATATATCAGCTGATGGACGGTACTGCGATTTCATTTAGTAGTGGTAGGGACATTTGGGTTGATGTCAATGGGCCCAAAAAGCCAAATAAAGTTGGGTATGATATGTGGAAGATTGCAGTACAAAGAGATGGAAGAATTGATGGGGGTGGAAGTTCAGCTACTTGGAATATGAATATGTCAAAGGCAACTATTAATACCAATTTGAACCTTTGTTTAAATTCAGGCACCGCAAGCGGTTGTTTCGGTCACTTTATTCGTAACGGGTTCAAGTTTGACTACTAATTGTGAATAAGCAAGATTTATTATACAGTCATAGAGTAATATTAAAGAATTTAGTACAGTATCTGCCTGCAAAGCTGATTGTTATACTAAATTCTTTTTTTATAATTCCTTTGCTAACATATTTTTTAAATATTAAAGAAGTCAGTATTTATTTGATTGCACTTCAAATTCTTAATATTTCCTGTACATGTTCTTCTGACTGGATTGCAAAGGCTGTTTTTAAGGTTTTATGAAAAATACAGGCTGAATAAAAAATTAGAAGATTTTTTATCGACAATTTTTTGGTTATCTGTTTTTGTGTATGCGGTTATATGTGTAATGATGTTTTTCTTAAAACCGTTTATAAATAACAATTTTGCAGTCAATTCAACAATTTTATTGCTTGTCGGTATACTGCTTGTTCCATGTGCCGTTAGGCAGCATTTATACCAAATACTCCGTGTAAGAAACAACTATTGGTTGTATACTCTAAGCATCATAATATATCAACTGCTATTTATTATTCTATTTATCTCTACAGCAGGATTGTTGCCAAATGCCCGCGGAATAATAATTGCAATGATTACATCTATAACGATTATTGATATATATAATTAAAACTATACCCAAAATAGGTAAAATAATGCCACAGGTTAGTTTTCCTATTTTGCAAGAAGTTTTAACATACGGATTACCTCTTGTCATAACAAATGCAGGATATTGGTTAGTATTGAATGTTCCAAAGTTTGTATTTCAATCTCAAGAAAAATATATAGATACATCAGTATTAGGGTTGGGATGGGTAATCGCTACAAGTGTTATAGAAACTCTTGCAGGGTTGTTTATTTTTGTCAACTTTCCTAAACTGGTTAAAAATTTTATAATTTGTTATTCTCTTGGATATTATCTGAGAAAAGTTATCTTTACTTAAAAAATACAAACTTTTTTCTTACATAAAATTTTTCTTTATCTCTAATCAAGATATTTTCCATTTTTTATAGTTTTCTTCTTCTTGCTCAGTAGGATTATATTTTGCAAAAACATCATATCTCATAGTCCATAAAGGAGCAGTTATTATATTTTATATCTGCATAATACTTAGGAACAACAGAAATTTCTCTTATGTAGTGAGGCATTTTTTCATTGTAATCCACAAGGCTGCTATATAATTGTATCGGATGTCTGTCCTCCAAAAGAATTTCGCCGGACTTCATTATATATGGTACATCTATACCACCTTTATTGTGTAATCCATCAACCCCTTTTTTCGTATATTGTATATAATTTTCTCCCGCTATTGCTAAATCAAGAGTGTTTTTTATGGTATCTTTTTGCATTTTGGCACTTTTATTGAGTTCTTCTAAATGCTTAAGCGGAGATTCTGCGGGTGTAATAGTATTTTTAGGCATGCTATTTGCATAAAAATATACGGAATATTGAAAAGTATTCATATTATCAACGAGTACATCCGCTATTTTTGCCCCATTTTTGCCATCATAATCAAATTCGCCCAAATAAATGCCAATAGCAGTGTCCAAGTCATTGGGTATAGGATTATTATTTATAAATCCTGAACCATATGCATTAAAATACAAAAACTTAATATCAACACCTTGTCTTTTGCACGATGATTTTGCTTGATCAAAAACCTTGTTCATAACTTTTATAGTTGGTGTCAAATATTTCAAACCGGAAATATTTGTATAAGGGTTTGTGTACACATATACCATTAAATGCTTTGATATTATATAATAACAAACAAGTATTTAACAAATTGCTAATAACAAAAATTTCTTCATAACTTTTCCTCAAAATAGATATGATTATTGTAATGACTTAAAGATAAAGTGTCAAATAAAATGGTCAGTTATTAATTCGTGCAATTTTGCACAATTAATTTTAAATATCGTGATATCATTATAAAATCTTTATATTAATTTTACTTGTATAGTGTTGACACTACACTTTTAGTATAATAAAATTTAATTAAGGAATTTATTCACAATTAAAGGAGAAAAATATGCCGAAATTAATGGAAAAAAAATCAGAAAAGAAAAGCACAAAATCAACAGGTTTAGTTGATAATATTGATGCTTTGAACGAGCTTTTGGAAAGAGTACAAAAAGCTCAAAAAGAATATGAAAATTATTCTCAAGAACAAGTAGATGCAATTTTTAAAGCAGCAGCTACTGCAGCTGATAAAATGCGTATTCCTCTTGCAAGAATGGCTGTAGAAGATACAGGCATGGGCGTTTTGGAAGATAAAATCATCAAAAACCACTTTGCATCAGAATACATTTATAACAAGCACAAAAATGCAAAAACATGTGGAATTATAAGAGAAGATAAAGAAAATGGTATCAAGATTGTTGCAGAACCTTTAGGTATTTTAGCAGGTATTATTCCTACCACTAACCCTACTTCTACTGCAATATTTAAATCTTTAATAGCATTAAAAACAAGAAATGCTATCGTATTTTCACCACACCCTCGCGCTACAAAATCAACAATTGCAGCAGCAAAAGTTGTTTTAGATGCAGCAGTTGAAGCAGGTGCTCCAAAAGATATTATCGGTTGGATTGATACTCCTTCAATGGAGCTTTCAGACGCTTTATTACATCACCCTGCAATCAACTGTATTTTAGCAACAGGTGGCCCAGGCATGGTTAAGGCAGCATACTCATCAGGAAAACCGGCATTGGGTGTAGGCCCCGGTAATGTAGCTGCAGTAATTGACGAAACAGCTGATATAAAGATGGCGGTTTCTTCAATTCTTATGTCTAAAACTTTTGACAACGGTATGATTTGTGCTTCTGAACAATCGGTTATCGTTGTTGAAGATATTTATGAAGAAGTAAAAAAAGAATTCTTATACAGAGGCGCATACCTTGTTAAGAAAGAAGATGAAAAGAAAATGATTGAACTTCCGTTCATTGATCCTGCAAGAGGAACAGCTCATCCTCTTATCGTTGGTCAACCTGCTCACAGAATTGCTGAACTTGCAGGTTTTAGCATTCCAGAGGATTCAAAAATTCTTCTTTGTGAAAGACCAAAACTTGATTGGGCAGATCCATTCTCAAGAGAAAAACTCTCACCAATTTTGACTATGTATAAAGCTAAAAACTTTGAAGCAGCAGCAGAAATGGCTCACGAATTGGTATTAAGGGGCGGAGCAGGTCACTCTTCTGCTTTATATACAGATGAAAGAAAATCTGACAGAATTAACTATTATGCAGAAAAAATGCCATCTTGCCGTATTTTGGTAAACTCACCATCATCACAAGGCGGTATAGGTGATTTATTCAACTTTAAACTTGAACCATCATTATCACTTGGTTGTGGTTCTTGGGGCGGAAACGCAGTATCAGGAAACATTGGTGTAGAACACTTATTGAATTATAAAACCGTAGCGGAAAGGAGAGAAAATATGTTATGGTTCAAAGTTCCTCCGAAAGTTTACTTCAAGAGAGGTTGTTTAGACCTTGCTCTAAAAGAACTTAAAGGCAAAAAACGCGCATTTATTGTAACAGACCGTTTCTTGTTTAACTCCGGTGCGGTTGATAATATAACTAAAATTTTGGATGAAATTGGTATTGACCATCAAGTATTCTTTGATGTAAAACCGGATCCTACAATTGCTACAATTAATCAAGCTATGGAAATAGTTAAACCATACGAACCTGATGTAATCATAGCATTAGGTGGCGGTTCTCCGATGGATGCTGCGAAAATTATTTGGTTATTGTATGAACAACCTGATACAAACTTCTCAGATATTTCTATGAGATTTATGGATATCAGAAAGAGAATTTGCCAATTGCCTGATTTGGGACAAAAAGCTACAATGGTTTGTATTCCTACTACATCAGGTACAGGTTCTGAAGTTACACCGTTTGCAATTATTACAGACGAAAAAACTCATTACAAGTATGCAATCGCTGATTATGCTCTAACACCAAATATGGCAATTGTCGATCCTAACTTTGTTGACGGAATGCCAAAAGGTTTGACTGCAGCATCAGGTATTGATGCTTTAGTTCACGCAATCGAAGCATATGTTTCTTGTATGGCTACAAACTTTACAAATTCAAATGCTTTAGAAGCAACAAAACTTGTATTTAAGTACCTTGCTCGTTCATACAAAGAAGGTGCAAATGATCCTATTGCAAGAGAAAAAATGCACTATGCAGCAACAATTGCAGGTATGTCTTTTGCAAACGCATTCTTAGGCTTATGCCACTCAATGGCTCACAAGTTGGGTGCTATGTACAGCATTCCTCACGGTGTTGCTAACGCATTATTAATTCGTCAAATTATTAAATATAACTCAACAGATAAGCCTACAAAACAGGCTATCTTCCCACAATACAAGTTCCCATGTGCTAAAACTAAATACGGTCAAATCGCTGACGAACTTGGTTTGGGCGGTAAAAATGACGATGAAAAAGTTGCATTGTTAATCAAGGCAGTTGATGAACTTATGACAGAAATTAACTTGCCAAAATCAATCAGAGATTTTGGAGTTCCTGAAAATGAGTTCATGGCAAATCTTGATACATTGGTTGAAAGAGCATTTGATGACCAATGTACAGGTGCAAACCCAAGATATCCGCTTATGAGCGAAATCAAACAATTATTCCTTGATGCTTATGAAGGAATCGTATAGATAAAATTAGAGGCAAGAATATATTAGTATATTCCTGCCTCTTTTTATTTTATATTTGATGTAGGAGAAAAGTTTGAATATTCCTGACAAAGTAGTAAATCGCTTAACACTTTACCATTTTATTCTTGAGGATATGAGAGATGACGAGAAGTATATTTCAAGTACAAGAATCGCCAGTCTTCTTAATATTGATGATTCACAAGTAAGAAAGGATTTGAAATATCTTAAAAACTCAGGTAAATGTCGTGTGGGATATGAGGTAAAACAATTAAAGCATAGGATAGAAGAACAATTGGGTTTTAAACAGACTCGGGATGCTTTTATTGTCGGAGCAGGAAATTTGGGTTCTGCGTTAGCTAAATATGATAGTTTTAAAGATTATGGTTTGAATATTTTAGCTATGTTTGACAAAGATTCTAAAAAAATCGGAACGATTATTAATGGTAAAGAAGTTTTTGATTTATCAAGAGTTGGGAATTTGGCATCCAGATTGAATGTCGATATAGCGATACTTACTGTTCCAAAAGAGTATGCACAAGGTGCAGCGAATTATCTTGCAGGAGCAGGAATTAAATATATATGGAATTTTACACCATGTATTTTAGATGTTCCAAGAGATGTTAAAATATGGAATGAGAACTTGATAGGAAGTTTTTTACAATTTACAAATAACGAAGAGGAAGAAGAATACAAAAATGACAACTGAAATAAAAGTTTGTATGGGCAGTGCTTGTTTTGCCAAAGGCAATCAAGATAACCTGCAATACATAAAGGAATATATAGAAGAAAATAATTTGGAAGCTGAAGTATCAATTGTTGGTGCATTATGCGAGAACAAGTGCGATATAGGTCCAAGAATAATTATTAACGATATAGAATATACAAATGTTAATGAAGATAGTCTTAAAGAAATATTAGCAAGTGTGAAATAGAAAGAGAAAAGTAAAATGGAAAAACAATATCCTGTCTATACTTTAAAAAATGAATGTAATGACTGCTACAAATGTATTAGAGGTTGTCATATAAAGGCAATTCGTATTCATGGCGGCAGCGCATCCGTTATTAATGACAAATGTATAGCTTGTGGTCACTGCGTTACGATTTGTCCAGCCGGTGCAAAAAGAGTACGCAGCGATATAGAAGTAGTAAAAGCTTTATTTTTGACAGGAAAGAAAGTTTATGTATCTCTTGCACCAAGTTGGGCAGGTGTATATAATATTTCAAAAGAAAAAATGGTTGCCGTTCTTAAAAAACTTGGTTTTGCAGGTGTTTCTGAAACAGCATTAGGTGCGCAAGAAGTTTCTATTCAAACCGCAAAGATGCTTAATGAGGGCAAAAACGGCTTGTATATTTCATCAGCTTGCCCTGTAATTGATGATTATATAAGACTATACAAACCTGAATTTGCAAAATGTATTACACCGATTGCATCGCCTGCACTTACGCATTGCGGACTTTTGAAGGATATGCTTGGTGAAGACATTAAAGTTGTATTTATAGGACCTTGTATTGCAAAGAAAAATGAGGCAGACTCACATCCTGATTTAATGTCTGCAGCGCTTACTTTTGATGAACTAAATTATTGGATGAAAGAAGAATTTATTGATGTTGATAATATAGAAGTTGACGATTCTTGTCACTTTGTGCCCGCAAGCGCTTATGAAGGAGCCTTGTATCCTTTAGAAGGCGGCATGAACGAAACTATTAAACAAGTCGGTATTGATAAAAATGATGTGACTTTTATTGCAGTAAGTTCTTTGGAAAGTTTTGACAAATCACTTCAAAATATTAATCCTGATAAGATAGAAAACAAAATTTTTGTTGAAGCACTGGGTTGTTCCGGTGGTTGTATAAATGGTCCTTGTTTATCAAGTGATAAATCAAGAATTTTAATTACTTCTGATATTTATGCAAATACTCAGTACAGAAATACTGTTCCGAAAGAAGCGAGAAAGGTTGTACCGCAAGAATACATTCCGGCCCCTGTCAAAACAGAAGAGTATCCTATGGAGCAAGTTGTAAAAGCCCTAAAGAAAATAAGTAAACATTCTCAAGAGGACGAACTTAATTGTTCCGGTTGTGGATATGCAAGTTGCAGAGAGTTTGTGAATGCTCTTATTGCAGGTGATGCTGAACCATCACAGTGTGTTTCTTATATGAGAAAGATTGCAGTTAGAAAAGCGGCTGCTATGCTTAGATGTATGCCATCAGCAGTGGTTATTGTTGATTCAAATATGGAAATAGTTGAAGCAAACGATTCTTTTGAACATATGTTCTTGTCTGAAGATATGTACGAAATTTTTGCATCACGCCAAGATGGTCTTTCAGGTGCAGCTATAGACAGAATTGTTCAATTTAGTGAACTGTTTAAGTCAGCGCTTGATACAGGTAAAGATATTCACCAAGAGCACTATGCAATAGAAGACAAAGTGTATGATATAAGTATATTTACAATAGAAGATAACGAACTTGTCGGTGCGGTTATTTCTGATGTAACAAAATCAGAAATGGACAGAAGTAAAATTGCGCAAAAAGCGCGTGAAGTTATTACAAAAAACATTGCAACAGTGCAAGAAATTGCAAGCTTGCTGGGTGAGCATATGGTAGAAACAGAACTCTTGCTAAATTCTATTGCAGAAGGTTATGATCCTCAGGGCGATAACAAAGGGGGGTAGAGAATGTTTATAGATATTGCATGTTCTCAAAAAAAGAAATATAACCAAAACGCATATGGTGATTATTTTTCATCAAACAGATTTCCTAACATGAACCGTGTTGTTGCGGTGCTTTCAGATGGTTTGGGAAGTGGAATTAAAGCGAATATTTTAGCTTGTATGACATCCACTATGCTGCTTAAATTTATGGAAAACAATTCTGATATAGAAAAGTCTTGCGAAATTATTATGAACTCTCTTCCTGTTTGTAAAGTCAGAGGAATTAGTTATTCTACTTTTTCAGCAATTGATTGTTATGAAAACGGCAAGGCTAAAATTGTTGAAGAAGGAAATCCTGACTTTATTTGGATTAGAAATAACGAAGTTTTAAAGCCGGAGTATCAAACAATACAATCAAAAGATTTTAAAAATCGCAAGATGAAGGTTTATAAAATCAAGCTTGAAAAGTATGACAGAGTTATTTTTTGCTCTGATGGTGCAACTCAAGTTGCAATGGGAACAAAAGAATTTCCGCTCGGTTTGGAAAGAAGCGGATTTATAAAAATTATTTTGGATAAACTTCAAAAAGAACCTGAAATATCATCACAAAAGTTAAGTGATTATTTGGTTCGTCAAGTTCAGTTGATAGCGCCTAACCATGATTTAAAAGACGATACATCGGTTGTTTCTCTTTATTGTCGTGATCCGCGAGAATCTTTGATTTTTACCGGACCTCCTTATCATCAAGAAAAAGACAGTTATTTTGCAAAATCTTTTATGGAATTCAAAGGAAAAAAGGCAATTTCCGGAGGAACAACTGCTAATATTATTTCAAGAGAATTAAATATCCCTGTCATAGCAGATATGTCTACTAATACAGGTAAACTTCCGGGAATTATGCGAATGGAAGGAGTTGATCTTGTTACCGAGGGAATTTTAACTTTGACTAAGACATTAGAGTATTTAGAGACAAGAAAAACAGAAGAAAATGCAGCTAAAATGCTTATGGATTTTATGCTTGACAGTGATTGCATTAACTTCCTTGTTGGGGCACAAATGAACAAAGCTCACTACGATCCGAATTTACCTATTGAAATAGAAATTAGAAAGAATATAATAAAACAGATGGCACAAGTGTTGGAAGATAAATATTTGAAAAAAGTTAATGTACAATTTGTATAAAGGAGTTTAGTATGGCAAAAATTGAAGTAAAAGTATGTTTAGGAACAACTTGCTTTGTAATGGGCGGAAGCAATTTGCAGGAATTGAATGATATAATTCCCCAAAGATATGGTGATAAGGTTGAAGTATCAGGAAGCAATTGCTTAAATTTGTGCTCAATTCATTGGGAATATTCAAAAGCACCTTATGTAAAAGTTGACGAAGAAGTTGTTACAGAAGCAACTGTAGAAAAAGTTTTGGAAGTAATAGACAGAAAATTAGGAAATAATTAGATATATGAATAATGCAGGACAAGCAATACACATAAAAAAAGAAATATTAGTAAGAATAATAAAAGCATTCTTATCAGATGACTTTGAAGAACAAACAAGACTTATTCCATACGCAATGCGTCCAAAGGGAATGGAAGTTCCTTATAGATGCTGTGTGTATAAAGAAAGAGCTATTATTAAAGATAGAGTAATAGCCGGATTAGGTTTTCCGATAGAAGAAGATGATGAAACCGTTTCTTTAGCTAAATATGCTAAGAAAGCTATTGAAAGAAAAGAAATCGATGAGAAAAATTTAACTGTTTTGCAGGCTGCTTGTAAAGGGTGCGCTACAAACAGAATTTATGTTACCGACCTATGTCAAGGCTGCGTTGCAAGGTCTTGTCAAACTGCTTGTAAATTTGGCGCTATATCAATGGTAAACGGTAAATCGGTTATAGATGATTCTAAATGTAAGAAATGTAAGATGTGCGTTAATGCATGCCCATATAACGCAATTGTAAAAATAACAGTTCCTTGTGAAGACTCTTGTCCTGTTGGTGCAATTAAAAAAGATGAAACAGGTTTTGCAAGTATTGATGCGGATAAATGCATAAACTGCGGAAGGTGTACAGCCGCTTGTCCGTTTGGAGCAGTACATGAGAAGAGTCAAATAATCGACATCTTGAAAGCTATAAAATCAAATAAAAAAGTAATAGCAATGATTGCTCCATCTATTGCCGGACAATTCCCGGGAAATATTTATCAGCTTAAATCTGCTATTATAGCAGCAGGTTTTGATGATGTTTATGAAGTTGCTCAAGGTGCAGATATTACGGCTAATAATGAAGCAAAAGAATTTACGGAAAGAATGGCAGAATCAAAAGAAAAACAATCCGAATGGATTAATGAATGGGTAAATGAAGGGGGTTACGGAGAAAATCCTGAGGCAGGTGAAGAAAAAACAGTACAGCATTTTATGACTACTTCTTGCTGTGCAGGTTATAACCAACTTATCAAAAAACATTTGCCTGAAATAAAACCATTTGTATCTGATACAGGGACACCGCTATATTATACAGCACAAATCGTTAATAAAGAATTCCCTGATGCAATAACTGTATTTGTAAGTCCTTGTGTAGCAAAGCGTGCGGAAGGTTTTGAGAACCCGAATGTAGATTATGTAATGAACTATGAAGAGTTGGGTGCTCTATTTGTAGCTAAAAAAATCCAAATTACTGAGATGGAGGAGAGTAAATATGTAAAAGAATCTTCTAAACAGGCTCGTAATTTTGGTTTCTCCGGCGGTGTTGCAGAATCTGTTAAGGCATCTTTAAGAGATGAAAGTGCCGTAAAACCTTTTGTTATAAATGGTTTAAATAAAGAAAGCATAAGACAACTTAAAAAATTTGCAACAACAGGTGAGTGTGAAGGCGGTTGTAATTTAATAGAAGTTATGTGCTGCGAAGGCGGTTGTATCGGTGGTAATGCGACTATGAATAATCAAAAAACCGCAAAAAAACTTATTGACCAGCTTGCAGCTAATAGTCAGGATATAGAAAAAATATAATATATGTTAGTGAAGGAGAGCTTATATGATTAATTGGGAAAAAGACATTAACATTAATGAAGTTAAAGAAATCAGAACACGCAGCTGCGTTTATTTTGGGTGTGGCGCAATACAAAAAATAAATGACATTGCAAAAATTTATGCAGACAGAGGAATTGATAAAGTTATTGTTATGTCAGGAAGAAACGCATACAAATCAACAGGTGCTTGGGATGTAGTAGAAAAAGCATTAAAAGATAACAATATCGGTTATATAAACTATGATAAGGTCACTCCGAACCCGACAACTGATGCAATTGATGAAGCAGCAAAAATGGGCAGAGAATTTGGCGCAAAAGCTGTTATAACTATTGGCGGCGGTTCTCCGACTGATGCAGGTAAATCAGTTGCAATTCTTTTAAAATACCCGCAAGAAACAGGCAGCAGCTTGTATGAATTTAAGTTTACTCCTACAGAAGCAGTGCCTGTAGTAGCAATAAATTTAACTCACGGAACAGGAAGTGAAACAAACAGATTTGCAGTTGCAACAATTTTAGAAAAGAATTATAAGCCCGCCATTGCTTATGATTGCATATATCCTGAGTTTGCAATTGATGACCCTGATTTGATGACAGGTTTATCTCCAAAACAAACCCGCTATGTTTCAATTGATGCAGTAAACCATGTAGTAGAGGCTGCAACTTCTGTTGTTGCATCACCTTATACGGTTACTCTTGCGAGAGAAGTAATTGAACTTGTCGGAAAGTATTTACCAAAAGCAATTGCTAATCCTCAAGACAGAGAGGCAAGGTATTTCTTATGCTACGCGGCTATGATTGGCGGTGTTGGTTTTGATAATGGTTTGTTACATTACACCCACGCACTTGAACACCCGCTCAGTGCTATGAAACCTGATTTTTCTCATGGCTTGGGACTTGCAATTCTTCTTCCTGCGGTAATAAGAAATATTTATCCTGCAAAAGCAAATACACTTGCTTATATCTTAGAGCCGATTGTAAAAGGATTATCAGGAGATGCTTCTGATACAGAAAAAGCTGCAGAAGGAGTATACAACTGGCTTAAATCGGTTGATGTTCCTAACAAATTAAAAGACGAAGGTTTTACGGAAAGTGATGTGGAAAAACTTACTGAACTTGCATTTGCTACACCATCTCTTGACGGACTTTTAGGCATAGCACCGACAAAAGCTACCAAAGAAGCTGTTGCGGTAATATATAGAGAATCATTGTAAAAAAATTTAATTAAAAGTGAGAAACGGCGCGGCAAAATGCCGCGCCGTTTCTCAACAATTTTCCTATTTACAAAACATACAAACCGCCAAGCCGTCATGTACCCCTTTGCGTGTTTTCAAATATATGTTAAAATATAAATATGAAGTCAATAAAAGAAGTTTCGGTAGAATCAAAGATTCTCAAAAGATTACAAGATTATCCCAAATGCGTTGAGCTGGTAAATTATCTCTTCAAGGATGCAGAACTTCAGGAGATGCAGGATTATGCCAACAATGTATCAATAAAAAGACTGGGATATAACGACCACGGACCTGTACATATGAGACAGGTTACGGCAAATGCTATAAAAATGCTGAATATTTTACACGAAGCAGGTATTCAAACTTCAATTGAAGCAGAAGAAATCGGTTGCTTTGAAGATAGTTTGTGTGCAGTAATTATAGCAGGCTTAATGCATGATTTGGGTATGATGATTGGAAGACAAGGACATGAACAGATGTCCGTAATCCTTGCAAAACCTCTTATTGAAAGAGCTGTAATGCATATTTTTCCTGATAATTTGCACAGAAGAACTATTATTAAATCTGTTGCCATAGAATCTATCATTGGACATATGGCATCCAGAAAAATTCATTCTATTGAAGCAGGTATCATATTAATTGCAGACGGTTGTGATATGACAAAGGGCAGGGCGCGTATTCCTTTGGCTTTAAATACAACTCCAAAAGTCGGTGATATCCATAAATATTCTGCTCACGCAATTGAAAGAATAGGTATTCACAGAGGTGAAAATAAGCCTATAAGAATTGATATTGAAATGTCGGCAGAAGTAGGATTTTTCCAAATAGAAGAAGTTTTGATTACAAAAATTGATATGAGTCCTTCAAAACAGTTTGTAGAGCTATATGCAGGAGTAACAGGTCAAGAGCCTAAGTGTTATTTATAGGACTTAATTAATTGTAAATATGTTGATTAATTTTAAAATTCTGCTAAGATAAAATTAGCACTTTTAAAAAATAATACAGGCAAAAGAAGAGTATATAAATGCTCTGCCATTTTTGGCTTTCAATTATATGTTTTCACTAACATGAAAGGAGGTGAAAATGTTAGTTGAAATCAACGAAAAAGAGTTAATACTGTTAATAGTATTAACTCTCGCACTCAAATCCCTAATTAATTAGGGTACGGGTGAGGGTGTTTGCGTCACCCTTGCCTGTATTAATATTTTAACCTATTATTTAAAAAAAACAAGGGGCAATAATGAATAATTATTATGAATTAAAAATAGCTATTAATCCTGATATGGAGGACATAGTATCGGATATTTGTTTTACAAATTTTGATTGTGAAGGTGTGGTTTTAGAGGAAGAAACATATAAAGATTTGGTTATGACCTCTACCACAAAAGGCAATTTGAGAGTGTTTTTGACATCTGTTGACAGAAATCCTATAGAGGTTCTAAAAACTGAGAGAGAACTCCTTAAGTCAAGAGGTTTTTCTGATGAAGAACTGGGAAGCTGGGAAGTTTCTCTTGACGAAAAGGAAAATCAGGATTGGTCAAAAAAATGGAAAGAAAAATGGACTGTAACCCATGTAACGGATAAGATTGCGGTTGTTCCAAGCTGGCTGAGTTATACTCCAAAAAAAGATGAAGTTACAATAACACTTGACCCCGGATGTGCTTTCGGAACAGGCACACACCAAACTACACAACTTTGTATGAAGGCTTTGGAAAAATATCTTAAAAAGGGTGATACAGTAGCTGATATCGGTATGGGTTCAGGCATTTTGGGAATTTTAGCCAAAAAGCTTGGTGCATCTGCAGTTTACGGGTGTGATATTGATGATACCGTAATAGATGTTGCAAAAGAAAATGCCAAAATTAACGAAGTAAATGATATAACTTTTGAATTGAATACGGCTGATAAGATAAAAGAAAAATACGATTTTGTTTGTGCAAATATTTTGCATAATGTTTTGGCTGAAATTATGGGTGATTTGAAAAACATTATGAAAGATGGCGGAATAATGTCACTCAGCGGAATTTTGGACGAAAAGAAGCCTGTTGTTCTTGATGCAATTTCTAAAAATGGGTTGAAAATTATTGACACCATCAAACAAGACCAATGGATTTCTTTTGTGGTAACAAATTAATTTAGTGTATAATAAATTTAATGAAATATGCACTTGTTTTAGTAAATATTAAGGGATTGGGAGTAAAGACTTTCAGCTACGCAATACCTGATGAGATGAGAGAGATTTTGCAAATCGGTCAGGCTGTTCTTGTGCCTTTTGGAAGACAGGGACTTATTAATGCTTTTGTTGTAGGTTTTTCTGATTATGTAACAGGAGATTTCAGGGTAAAGAAGATTAACAGAATTCTTGACGAAACTCCGCTTTTTTCACTTAAATACTTAAAACTTCTTGAATGGGTTGCAAATTATTACTGTACTGATTTTGTAACGGTTCTAAATGCTGCACTTCCTATGAAGCTTATAGAAAAAAATGCAAAATTTGAACTGGCGGTCTCTTTAATTAAAAAAGACGGGGAAGGGCTGACAAAAAGACAAAAAGAAATATTAGAAATTTTGGAAACAAGGGGAAATTGCTCGCTGATAGAGTTTGAAGAGATTGCCAAAACGACTCGTGCAACAATGAAAAAACTTGCAGAAAACGGTTTTGTAAAAATTGAAGAAGAGTATATCTACAGAAACCCGCTTTATATTTTCAAAGATATTGAAACAGAACCTCTTTTTGAACTTCAGGGAGAACAAATAACAGCTTATGAAGGAATAAAGGCAAAATTTAAATCGCCCAATCCTATACTTTTGCATGGTGTAACCGCATCCGGCAAAACAGAAGTTTATTTCAAACTTATAAAAGATGTAATTGATTCGGGAAAAAATGTTTTGTTCTTGGCACCCGAAATTGCGCTGGCATCTCAGTTGACTAAAAGACTTGCAAAAAAATTCGGAATAAAAGATGTGGCGATTTGGCACAGCAGTATTTCTGACGGCGAAAAGTATGATGTATGGCAAAGGCTCTATAAAAACGAAATTAAAATTCTGGCAGGTGCTCGTTCTGCCGTATTTGCACCGCTTCAAAATATAGGTTTAATTATTATTGATGAGGAGCATGAAGGAGCTTATAAACAAACAAACCCTGCTCCAAGATATGATGCAAGAGTAGTTGCCAAAAGGCTTGCACAGTTTTATCAGGCACCGCTGATTTTAGGTTCTGCAACCCCTGATGTTTCAACTTATTATTATGCAACTAATAATAACAATCTTTTTGAAATGAGAAAAAGGTTTAATAACTCTCCTTTGGCACTTCCTCAGGTTATTAATATGCAAGAGTACGGAAAAGCATCATATAAGGGCATAATTTCTAAACCTTTGCAAACAGAAATAACTGAAACTTTGGAGAGAGGTCAGCAAGTAATTCTTCTTATGAACAGAAGAGGTTATTCCACATACACTCAATGCAAAGCCTGCGGAACTGTAATTGAGTGCCCTGACTGTTCTATTCCGATGATTTGGCATACAAGTATAAAGCAGTTGAAATGCCACTATTGCAACAAGGAAATGTCATTCCCTGATTATTGTCCCTCATGTGGAAGCGATGCTCTGACAACATCAGGAGTAGGAACACAAAAAATAGAAGTCTTGATAAAAGAATTGTATCCCGAAGCAAGAGTTGAAAGAATTGACAGTGATATTTTAACCAAAAAAAATGCTCATATTGAACTTTTGAGCAAATTTCAAAAGGGTGAAATTGATATTTTAGTCGGCACTCAAATGATTGCTAAGGGATTAGACAATCCTAATGTTACTCTTGTCGGAGTTTTGAGCGCAGATTCAGGCTTTAATGTTCCCGATTACAGAGCCTCGGAAAGAGGGTTCCAATTGTTGACTCAAGTTGCAGGAAGAGCAGGAAGAGGAGAATTTAAAGGAAAAGTTTTATTCCAAACATATAACCCCGATTATTATGCTTTTCAAACAGCAAAATCTCAAAACTATGAAAAGTTTTTTGAAACAGAAATCAAATCCAGACAAGAATTTGACTATCCGCCATTCAGCCAAATTATAAGAGTTATTCTTTCTTCGGAAAACAATTTTAGGGCAGAAAAATCCGCAATGGAAATTGCAATGAGATTAAACACCATGACAGAAAAATTTGGCTTTAGCGAATATGTTGAAACTCTTGGTCCAACACCATGTGTTATAGAAAAAATTAACGGCTTTTATCGTTTCCAAATTCTTATAAAAAACAAACTTTCTCAAAAAGGACACGATTTTGTATCTAAATTTTTTAGCAAAATAAGTATGCCAAAAGATATAAGAATGGCGATTGATGTTGATCCTTTAGATATTTTATAGCAAGCTCTCTATTGCTTTTTTGTAATCATTACTTCCATATATATAACTGCCTGCGACAAGAGAAGTTGCGCCTAAAGATTTGCATATCTTTGCCGTGATATTATTGACTCCTCCGTCAACTTGAATAATTAGATTATCAGGCGCTTTTTCTTTTATTTTTGGAATTTTAAGAGCACAATCATGCATAAACTCCTGTCCGCCAAAACCGGGTTCTACAGTCATGACTAAGACTAAATCAATATCATTTAAAAACGGAAATATTTCTTCGGGTTTTGTTTTTGGCTTTATTGATAAACCCGCTTTTATTCCAAAACTTTTAATTAAATTAATAACTTCTCTCACATGCTGCTCGTTTTTGCATGCTTCATAGTGAAAAGTTAAAATGTCAGAGCCTGCTTTTGCAAATGGTTCTATATACTTTTCAGGATTTTCTATCATTAAATGAGTATCAAGAATTAAATCCGTAACCTTTCTTAGTGATTTAACAACAGGAACTCCTATTGTAATATTAGGTACAAAATGCCCATCCATTACATCAACATGTATCCATTTGGCGCCTGCATATTGCACAGCTTGAATTTCTTGTTCTAAATTTGCAAAATTTGCAGATAATATTGATGGTGAAATTATTACATCATTCATACTATTATTCTATCATATATATTGAAATTGAACTTATTTTTTAGTAAACTATTTAACATTATAAGGATTGAAATATGGAAATAGAAGATTTAGAGCAAATAAAACATTATTTAAAAAGTTTACAAAAAGTTGTAACTTATGGTGCAGATTTTAAACTTTTTACGAACTATTTAATAAAAAAGAATAAGATAGATGATACATATGTATGTTTCCTATCATTGCTTCCAAAATCATTTAAGACAGCCATTAATATAAAAAAATTTGAGAAAGTTCCTTCTATTGTATATTATAAAATACTTTTCGATTCAATAAAAGGTAAATTTATTTTGAACAATGGTGTATATCTTGTAAATTATGAAAAAGCAGTTAATTGTATAAATGGACTTATAAATAATCTTGCAAAAGATATTGAATTTATTGAAAAAAATCTGTAATTATCCCATGCATTGACTTTTTTTGTTTGCTTGATGTACAATTTTATTGGCTATCATAAAATTTACGGAGCGAAAAATGAATTCACAAAAAGATGTTATATACGGCTTGATGGGAGAGTTGGAAGATGCTTTAGACAGAGGATTTTCACCGTTTGGATACTATTCTATCGTTAAAAAAGATACAGTAACAAATCTTTTAGATAAGCTTTTTGCGGCACTACCTGATGAGATTAAAGAAGCACGTGCATTGCTGAGAAGAAAAGATGAACTTCAGTATGAAGCACAACAAAAGGCTGAAAGCATTATTGCAGATGCTCAAAATGAAGCAAATAGACTGTTGAGTGAATCGGATTTGCTTAGAGCTGTTCAAAGAGAAGCAGAAAAAATTAAAGAGCAGGTTATTAATGACTGTGAAGAAATAAAGAGAAAAGCTGTAGAAGAAGCAGATGCTATAAGATTGCAAGCTGTAGAAGAAGCAAATAAAATCAAAGACGGAACATCTGTTATGGCAGAACAAATCCTTGCAAGCTTAGAGCATAATATGGCTCAAATGCAAGAAATTGTTAAAGACGGACAGGTTCAGTTGGAAAAGCGTAGAATGGAATCGGAAGAAAGTATGAGCGCTAATTATGTTAATCAGCGTCCTGAATATGCCCAAGATTTTAAAATGCAATAACTGCAAAGTTAAAAATATTTGTATGATTCCCTGAATTCATTTCAGGGTTTCGTGTTAAGGAGGATGTTATGTACCAAGTTTATATAGATAAGCCATCCTATTTTGAACCGGATATGGCTGCAGAGTTTAAAGATTTAGACAAAGCTATAGAATTTGCAGAAAAGCAAAAAGCTGATGACGATGAAATCTCTTATACAATAGAAGAAACTAACGGTTGTGTTAATAGTTATGGTGAACAGATTACTACAGTTGTAAAAAGAGGTTAGTTTTTCTTATCAATATTTCTTTTGAAGATGGGAATAAAACCAAAAAGGTAATATTCGAGATAATTTTTATATTCTTTAATTTTAAGTACTAAAATATTTCCCCCAAAAATTTGGGTTTTGTTGATATGTCTTTCTTTGTCATTAAGCGTAAGATTATTATCATCAAAAAATTTAACTAATTCTTTTTTTGCATTATAAAAATCTTCTTGTTTTTTTTGAGAAGGCTTTGATTTTACTATAGAATTTGAATTGCGTCTGTAGTGATACATTGTGTTTGGTGTAGTAACAAGCTTTTCAGATTTGGCAAGTATATAAGGCATCCAAACCATATCTTCAAAATATACTCCGTTTCTGAACATGTTATTTTTTATAAGATTAGCTTTGTATAATTTATTCCACACATAACAAGAATTTGGGATATTACATATTTTTATTTTTTCATTTAATTCTGTATATGTTTCCTCTTCTGTATATTTAACTCTGTATTTAACCTCTCCTCTTAATATAGTGGCTGCAGCGATATCAGAGTTTGTTGATATTATAGAATTGTATAGTTTTTCATAAAAATCTAAATCAACCCAATCGTCTGAATCAACAAAACCAATATATTCTCCTATTGCAGCGCTTATGCCTGTATTTCTCGCGGCAGACAGACCTTGATTTTCTTGTGTAATAATTTTTATTTGCGGATATTTTTTTAATATTTCTAAAGAATTATCGGTTGAACCATCGTTAACACAGATAATTTCCATATCCTTAAATGTTTGATTTACAAGGCTATTTAAGCAATCCTCTAAATACGCAGAAGTATTATATACAGGAACAATTACACTGATTTTCATTAAACATTCACCAATTGCGGTTCTTCTAACTCTCGTTTTATATCGGCAACCGATACATGCAAAATCTCTGAATTATCGTCTTTTTTTAAGTAAACATCAACAATTCCCGATTGAACGATAAATCTTTTACACAAAATGCAAATAAAATTATGCCCGTAAATATACATCGTAGCTCCCATGCATCTGTCTTGGCCTGCTTGTATAATTGCATTTTGTTCGGCATGTATTGATCTGCAAGTTTCGTAGCAAGTCCCTGATGGTATATTATTTTTTATTCTAAAACATTCACCACGTTCGTAGCAGGATTCGACACCGGAAGGTGTTCCGTTGTATCCCGTAGCTTTTATTTTTTTATCTTGTCCTACAATAACGGCTCCGACTTGTGCACGTAAACAATTAGAACGAGAAGAACAGGTCTTTGCCATATCTAAAAAATAATCGGTCCAAGATTTTATACCCATAAGGATTTCCTTTCAAAACTTCCTCTAATAATTATATATTAAATTTTATATAAAAAACTTTGCACAAAACAAATGTAAAGATTTGTAAACATGTTAAAACAAGCATGGCAATTATTTAAGAGAAAAAAACTTCATGTATATAAGGGAAATTTATAAGGTTAATTGAAAGGTAGGTATTTATGACTCCGAATTATGGTTATGGTGCTATTGATTGGGCAGCTGTTGCTAATGATCCTTTTTGGAAATATTATCAGCAAAATAATTTAGGTTTTCGCAGTACTCAACCATCTCAAAATCAAGCAGAGCAAGCATACCTTAAGGCTATGCAGGAAGCTGCTGCACAAGATACAACAAAAGCACAAAATATTGTGCCTGATTATAAAGATATGCAACCTGAATCTTCAGGACTTAGCGGTTGGATAACTGGCGGATTAGGTGCTGCTGCCTTATTAACAGGTGCTGCAGCTATAAAAGGGCATGGTAATATCTTTAAAGGTTTTAAATTAATGGGAGAATTTATCACAGGTAAAGCCGGCAAATTAAAGTCAAAAGTTGTAAATCAAAATCAAGGGAAGTTGGAAAATTTAGTTGCATTAAGAAATGCTGACGGAACATATTCATATTTAGTTCCGGGAGAAACAGTAACATTTAAGAAAGCAGATATAAACACTCCTGAAAAATTACAAGAAATTGCCAATAAATATGGAATTGACTTAAAAGAATTGTTAGCATTTAAACAAGGAAATTCAACTCTCAAAAGCGGAGTATTTAAATATAAAGATAAAAATGATAAGGTTTTTGAAATAACTTTTGAAAATAACAAAATTACAAAAATAAAAGATCACAAAGATGATGTAACTTCATTATGGTTAGCTAAAGATGCTAATTTGAATACCAAGGACAAAGAATTTTTAGCAGAACTTGAAGATTTTATTTCTAATGCTCAAAAAATGGAAAAAGGTTGGGCGAAAAACTTCGTATCTTGCGATATCACAAGAACTTTAGGTGATAACATAGCAAAAATAAGTTATCAAAAAGGCACAAAACCTGTTGTAACAAGTTTAACAACACTGGAACATTTAGGTCAAGATAACAAAGCTGTCAGAGCATGGTTACAAAATCATGAAGCGGAAAAAGAACTCTTTACAAACAAAACTTTTTTGGAAAAAGGCATTATTCCGGAAGGTGCAAAAGTAGAATATGCTGAAATTCCATACAAAGGTAAAATCTGCAGATTTGAAAATGGCAAGTTTAGAGGAATACAAGAAGTAGGCACAAACGGAAAATATTATGCAAAAGGATCGAAGGATTGCGACTCTTTCCTATTAGATGAAGAAACAAATATAACAAAACTATATGAGAACTTCTTGAAAGGAAATTTGCCAAAAGGAACAAACAAATCAGAAATAAAATTGAAATTGTCAGCATAATAGACTTTTTGAATAATAAAAACAGTCAGATAATGCAGTATTATCTGACTTTTTTAGTATAAACTAATACGAACGAATGATATTATAATCAACTTACTAAAGAAAATAATAAATATTCCGATATAACTGGTATGGAAAACCGAAGAGGTTTTTCATACCTCCTCCCCAAGTCTGGTAGCCGTTCTCTAAGAAACGGCTTTTTTTTGTTTTAAAAGTAAATAATAACCGTTTTATGCGGTACTGTATTCATTATAATATCCGAGGACTTTGTTAATATAGTCTCGGGTTTCATTTGGTCTGTTTTCAAAACCCTTTTTATTGAGGTTCCCGGAACCCCAATTATAAGCAGCAAGTATCATTTTTTTGTTTCCGTTATATTGCTTACTCAAATCACTTAACAATTGAATACCTGCTCTTATATTTTGTTCAGGATTATATACATCTGTAACACCATATTTTTTTGCAGTATCAGGCATTAATTGCATTAAACCTCTTGCCCTTCCATACTTGGTTGATATACCGGTGGCTCTTGGGTTAAAACGAGATTCTTGTTTAATTACCGCTTTAACAAAATTAGGGTCAACACCATATTGTTCTGAGTATTTGTTAATCAAGTTATTGTATTGTGTTGAGTCTTTATTGCTTAAGCGAGAAATATTGTGACTGTCATATTTTACAGGATTTTTTATTGTTGATTTTTGTGTTTCTGTTTTGCTACTTTGGGTTGTTTCTTCCGTTTTTTTACTTAAAGTAAAAGTATCTCCTATTTCTCCTTCATTTCTTGAATTATAGTATTTCATAAGATCAGAAATACTCGGAACATTAAATTGCATATTTGAAAAATCAAACCCTCTATAAGCGCTCTGAGGTGGAGTCATGTCAAATATCGGCATAGATATTTGTGGCATTATGGGGAAGAAACCTCCTGTCATAAACGGGTTAGGAGAATAATAGAGCAAATTTGTATTGCACCAGCATCCTCCCCAAAACGGGTTTAAGCCGAATGTTCCGAATGCAAATCCTCTTGCCATGCCGTTAAAGATATTACTGAATACGCTCATAAATATTCCCTAAATATTCCCTATATTTATAAAGTCATGTTTTTAGCTATAATTGCCATGTTTTTACTTTTTATGTAAAGAATTGTAAATTCGGTAGTATTTGAATTTATCAACTTCTTGCTAATTTCCAAATATCTAGATTTTCTGATATAATAAAAACTAGTTAAAGAGGGAGAAATATGAATAAAAATCAATCAGTAGGAATGTATATAATTTTAGGCATAATGGTATTGGCTTTTATATCCATGCTTTTTACAGGCCCAACTTCAAGTACGGAAGAACTTTCTTATACAAACTTTGTTCAAAAAGTAGAAAATAATGAAATTAAAAGTGTAGATTTGGGAAAAGACTCTTTGATTGCTCTGCCAGTAAAACAACCAGAGGCTGAACAAAAAGTAAAAAATCCTCTATATGGCGAGGTAAGAGCTCCTAAAAAACAATACAAGGTTATCCTTCCGGAAAACTCTGATATTTTAAGTAAACTTCAGGATAACAATGTAGAAATAGTTGCGCATAAAGCTGACTCGGGTTCCGCTTTTGGTTTAGGTTCATCATTTATTACTATATTGTTGGTTTTGGGGTTTATTTTTATAATTATCAAATCTATCCAAGCCGGTGGTGCTCAGGCGATGTCTTTTGGAAAAAGCAGAGCAAAAATGCTTATGGATAGTAAAGTTAAGACAACATTTAAAGATGTTGCAGGTATTGATGAAGAAAGAAAAGAATTAGAAGAAATTGTAGATTTTCTAAAACATAGTGATAAATATGTAAAATTGGGAGCAAAAATTCCTAAAGGAGTACTTTTGGTAGGTGCTCCGGGTACAGGAAAAACTCTTATGGCAAAAGCTGTTGCCGGAGAAGCAGGAGTTCCTTTTTTCTCAATAAGCGGTTCGGATTTTGTAGAAATGTTTGTTGGTGTTGGTGCATCTCGTGTAAGAGATTTGTTTGAACAAGCTAAAAAACATCAACCTTGTATTGTTTTTATAGATGAAATTGATGCCGTAGGCCGTCAGCGTGGTGCGGGTTTAGGCGGCGGACATGATGAGAGAGAACAAACTCTAAACCAATTATTGGTTGAAATGGATGGGTTTGATGAAAATACTAATATTATTATTTTGGCTGCAACAAACAGACCTGATATTTTAGACAATGCCCTTTTAAGACCTGGGAGATTTGATAGACAAATTGTTATCAATAAGCCTGATGTTTTAGGAAGGGAACAGATACTCAATGTTCATGCAAAAAATAAACCTTTGTCAAAAGAGGTTGATATAAAAACCCTTGCAAAACGCACTCCGGGATTTACGGGGGCAGATTTATCCAATCTTCTTAACGAAGCAGCGCTTTTGGCGGCAAGACACGATAAATCTGAGATAGAAATGCCGGATTTAGAGGAAGCTATTGATAAGGTTATGGCTGGGCCTGAAAAGAAAAGCAGAATAATATCAGATGAAGAAAAAGAAAATACTGCATACCACGAAGTAGGTCACGCTCTTTTAGCTAAATTGCTGAAAGATTGTGATCCTTTGCATAAAGTTTCTATAATTCCTCGCGGTATGGCGCTTGGTATAACTTTAACACTTCCTGAAAAAGATCATTTAACAATGAGGAAAAATCAATTGTTAGATAAAATCACGATGATATTAGGTGGTCGTGTAGCAGAAGAATTGATTTACGGCAAGGATAATATTACTACAGGCGCTTCAAATGATTTGGAAAAAGTTTCCGCTCTTGCAAGAAGCATGGTTACAACATACGGTATGAGCGACAAAATGGGTAATATGGCTTACGGAAAAGATCAGGAACATGTATTTATGGGAAGAAATTTTGGAAATACTCGTGACTTTTCTGAAGAAATTGCCGCAGATATTGATAAAGAAGTTAAAAAGATTATTGATACACAATATGAGTATGCTAAAAATCTTTTAAATGAAAATAGAGATATGCTGGAACATATAGCAAAAAATCTTCTTGAAAAGGAAACTCTTGATGAAAAAGAATTTGAAGATTTGATGAATGATGTTCGAAATCAAAGAAACCAAAATTGCTAAATATAGAAAGGAGAAAGTATGGATAGAGATGATATAATATTGCAAGAATACAAACTGTATACTGAGCAAAAAGAAAACTTTATAGATAGAAACTTTAGAACAAATCGTTTTTATATGATTGCAGTTGTTGTTATAGTATTTTCTATGATTTATACAGGAAATGTGATTTTTCTGCATAAAATTTCTGCAACATTACTTTTTTCTTTTTTGGGAATTGCAGCCAGTGCATTATGGTGGATGAATGTAGATTCTTATAATACATTGATTAAAATAAAATATTCAAATGTAATCGAAGCAATAGAAGAAAAAATGCCGGTTAAACCTTTCTCTGATGAATATAAAGGAATTGAAGAATTTCGTAAAAAGAAAGTTTTCATGTTTTCTGATATTCAAAAAACAATTGCTGCAATTATGGCTTTGTTTTTCTTTGCAGTTTGTGTAAGCGAGCTTACACCAATTGTTGTTGTTATTATAGATAAGGTTAAAGGGTTAATATAGCAATATGAAAAGCAAAGAAATTAGTACAGCTTTTAACTGGAATTGTGTTGTTTTATGCGTTACTTTGTTTGTCATTCTAACAATGTTAGTAATGTATATGC
Source organism: uncultured bacterium (assembly GCA_902777605.1). Lineage (GTDB taxonomy): Bacteria > Cyanobacteriota > Vampirovibrionia > Gastranaerophilales > Gastranaerophilaceae > CAG-196. Next base: position 39,463 of record CACYUI010000008.1, read on the forward strand.
CAAATATAAGAACAATTGATGGAGAGATTTTGAATTCTATTCGTAGTTGGTTATCGCCATATCCTTCCTATATTCCGCTATTTATTGGCAAATTTGGTATGGATTATGGTATGTTATGGCCTCAAATAGCTGCTGCCAGTGTCCTTGTTTCTCATAAGTTGTATACAAAAGCAACTTTGCTTGTAGTTTTTACTTATGGAACACTGGGGTTAAAAGAATTAATAAAAAATTATGTATGCAGAGAGCGCCCTCTTCCTGATTGTGAAGTAGGATTTAGTTTTCCTAGCGGTCATGCATCTCTATCAATGTGTTTTTATGGTATTTTAATTTATTTAGTTCACAGATATGTAGCAAACAGTTTTTTGAGAAATATTTTAATCTTTATATTCGGATTATGGATTTTCATTGTTTGTGTATCACGGATGTGGCTTGGTGTACACTTCCCGATTGATATTCTTGCAGGTGCTATTTTAGGTTTTATGATGGTTAACCTATATATCATCATCTGTAAAGTTCTTAAAAAGTAGGTTTTTAATATGAAAAAGGTTTTATTTATAAATTTCGGAGGCTTGGGTGATGAAATACTTTTTTTGCCTGCAATTATTTCTGTAAAAAAGGAGTTTCCGAATTCAAAAATTACGCTTGCCCTCGAACCACGAAGCAAAGGAATAATAAATCTAACAGATGTAATTGATGAAACAATGTTCGCAGATATAAAAGGCAAGAACAAATACATAGAATTATTAAAATTATTATTTAAAATTTGGACAAAAAAGTTTGATGTTGTTGTATCGTCAGGAGGAAACAAGTTTATTTCAATATTTTTATTTTTGACATTTATAAAGGAAAGATACGGTTATAATACTGGTAAACTGAGCGAACTTCTGCTGACAAAAGCCATTACATTAAATAAGAATCAATATGCTGCAAAAATGTACCATGATTTAGTAGAAAATTTGACTAAGCATAATACTGAGTTACCTCATATTAATGTAGAAAAAAAGTGTGCTGAACCTAACACTGTTCTTATTCATCCCGGTGTAAGTTTAATGAGCATAAAAAAGGGAATGGTAAAAACTGTTTCAGCAAAAATTTGGGCAGAAGTAGTTGAAAATTTAGCAGATAGAGGCAAGAAAGTTATTTTAGCAGGCGGTCCTGATGATAAAGAAACAATCGAGACAATTGAAAAGATTGTACCAAAGGAAAAATACATAAATTATTATGGCAGAACTAGAAATTTAAAAGAATTGGCTGAACTTATATCAAGTGCAGAAAAGTTTTTATGCTCAGATTCTGCTCCTCTTCATATTGGAGTAGCACTTGGAGTAAAAACATATGTTATTTTTGGTTCAACCGATGATAAAAAATTGATTCCGCAAAATGATAAAGTTGTGCCTATAAAAAATGATTATAATTGCCCGATAAGACCATGCTTATGGGAAAGAAGACAAACAACCTGTGAAGAATTAGGATGTCTTAAAATTTCTCCTGATGACATTGTTGAAGCAGTTTTAAGCAAATAATTTATCAAATTCTTGACTTATATCCTTTTGATTTAAGTTAATAATTGGGATATTATATTCTTCAGCCAGCTTTTCAACTTTCGGATCATAATTTATTGCAAGAGTTTTAACTCCGGATTTTATACCGACAACATTTGCGTGAAATCTCATTGCAATCAAGTATTCTAAATTTGAAATTGTTTCAAATACTTGATTTAATTCCAGTTTCGAAAGGATTTCTACATCAATTCCCTTTGAAAAAATAAGTTGTTTAAATTTATTGCAGACCTCTAAGTCAATATCATCTTGTAATGATATTAATTTTATTTTTTTATCAGCGAATCTTTTTACTACTTCATTGGCAAGGATATTTAAAAAATCATCTGTAATTGTATTAAAAGATCTTAGTTGAATTCCTACACATCCTTTCGTATTTTTGTGTGGAATACTTAAATCTAATATAGGATCATTGACTAATTCTGAATGGATATTCCAACTTATTAGCAAATCTTGTGATTTTTTATCCCTGACGGTTATTTTTGAACATCTTTTTAATGCAAATTTTGTTAATATTTGTCCTATTCTAGAATTTATAGGACCAATTCCTTGTGCAAAAATTTCAACTTTTTTCCCTAAAATTAGTGCTGTATAAATAACCATAAGATAATATATTAGGCTTTTAATGCTTGTAACATCTTGCAAAAGACTTCCACCTCCTGATATTAAAATATCAGCATCTTTAATAGCATTGAAAAAATTGAACATACTGCAGGAATTTACAGAATGTATTTTAGCAGTTTTTGCAGGATTAGAAGAGATTAATGTTATTTTTTCGGCACCTTCATTTTTAAGCTTGTTTGTTAATACATGAGCAATTGCTTCGTCACCGAAGTTGTCAAAACCTATGTAGCCAGAAACTACATATTTCATACAAGATTCTCCATAACGGTTTTCGCATATGGGATTGACTGTATTGCACCATAGTTTTGTGTTTGAAGTCCTGATGTTACGGATGCAAATTTAACTGCTTCAGATGGTTTATATCCGTTCGTTATTGCATACAAAAATCCGCCATTAAACACATCGCCTGATGCAGTTGTGTCAATAGCCTTTGATGTATTATAAAATTCTGTAAATGTAATATCACCGTTATATCCTACATAATAACCGTTGTCAATGTGTGATTTAATTACAACTATTTTTACACCTTTATCCCAAAAGTATTTCATGACCTTGTCAATAGAATCAATTTCATAAAGTCTTTCTGCATCTCCTTTAAGACTTAAGAATATAATATCTGTATACTCAACAATTTCTTCCAGAAATTCTTTGGTGTCAGTAGAATTCATAAAACACGATGTATAATTTGGATCATATGCTGTTAAAACATCATTTTCTTTTGCGATTCGAAAACTTTCTCTAACAAGCTCTCTTGAGCTTGCGCTTAAAGATTGAACAACACCTGTTGTGTATATAAGTTTTAAATTTCTAATACAATCTTCTGTAATGTCGTCTATAGAAAGCTTTGTAGCAGCTGTTTTGCGTTTATAATATAAAAGTTCTTTTTTATCTTGTGCATTTGAAACTATATACATACCATTTTGTTCGTTATTAGTTTTTATCAGCGATGTATCAATATTTTCTTTTTTTAAACTGGATATGATAAATTCACTAAAACCGTCATTTCCTACTTTTGTCAAATATGTTACTGCACCTCCAAGCCTTGCTATTGCTACAGCTGTTGTGACAGTATCACCACCAAAAAATTTGTTTAGTGTTGAACTTTCTGCTAGAGTACCATTTGACGAAAGTTCTATTAAACACTCTCCAATTATGGCAACATCTATTTTCTGTTCATCCATGCTTTATAGTCCTTTATTTCTTTCAAAATTTCTCTTGTTCTGTTTGTTATTTCTTTTTGTTCAAAACCTTGATAAAAGCTTCTTCCAACACCTACAGCAACAGCACCGGCTTTTATATAAGTAATAACCTCATTCAACTTTATATTACCCATTGGTAATAATTTCAAAAATGGCATTTGTCGAAGAATATCACCAACATATTGAGCCCCGCCCATTGCTTCTGCCGGAAACAGTTTGATCAGAGGAATCCTTGATTTCCAAGCGCTATATGCCTCATTTGCAGTTGTTGCACCGGCAATAAAAGGAACTCTTTTGTTCTTTGAGATTTTTATCAAACTCATTTGAAATATAGGGGAAGAAAACATTTCTGCACCACATTCCAAAGCCGCATCTGCCTGCATAGAAGTGATAATTCCTCCTGCACAAACATGCATAAATTTGGAAACTTCTTTTATCGCATCATATATTGTCGAATGCTCGACATTCATCTCAACTAATTTTATGCCACCCTCATGTAAAGCTTTTGCAATATCAACGGCATACTGTGCATCTTCGCATCTTATAATAGGGTAAACCTTTGTATCTGCAATTAATTGTATAAAATTTTCACTCATCTGTATGTATCCTTTTCCTCCGATTTATTATATCATAAATAATATGTTAAACTACTGAACAAGGAAATTATGAAAAAATTCAAAATTGGTCTTTTTACATTATTTGTTGTTTTTGTTTTATATTGTGTTTATTTCTTAACTTACACATTTGTTGAACCTAAAGCATATGATTTTATGGTAAGAAATGTTCTTACAGAGGCCCTTCCATTCGATCAAAATAAAAATATCTATGGGCATGGTGATGTTGTAATAGTCCTTATTGATGCAAAAACAAATGACAAATACAGATGGCCATGGAAAAGAGATCGTGTAAGCAAACTCTTGAAATTTTTTAAAGAGTATACTACTCCAAAAGCAATTATGCATGACCAGCTGATACTAACATTGGATAAAGAAAACCCAAGCGCTGATAAACAGTATTTTTCTACGGTAAACAATTTTGAAAATCTTGTAGAAGGATTTATGCCAAATATTAATTATTGGGAAGAACAAGGCATAAGCGAACAAGAAGGAAATGCCTACGAACAAAAATTTAAACAAAAATATGCCGTTATGCCGTATCAAGGAAAAGTTAAACCCATTTTATTTAACAGTTTGGCAAGATTTCCGCAACCGTATTTTGATGTTGTAAAAAACACAGGGCATGTTATAAACCTTCCCGGTTTTTTTGATGGAAACTTTATATCAGATGAAATTTACAGAACCACTCAAAACTTTATAAACTACAAAGGCATCCTTTATCCCTCACTTGCAATGAAAACTTTTCTATTAATTAATAACAATCCCGATGTTAAACTAACCGATAATGAAATATTTTTTGACAAATTAAATTACAGAATAAAACAAAAAACGACTGATTATATAATGTTTACACCAATCAGATATTACAAGTTTTATGAAGGATATTCTCATCCTGTTGTTTCAGCAGTAGATATTTTGGATTCTTATGACAATATCAAAAACGGAAAGAAACCGATTATTAACCCTGCATTATTCAATGATAAAATTATAATTATAGGCGCAAATGTCCCTGCGACTAAAGGATTAAATGATAATCTTAACAGCCCTATGACAGCAAATCATCCGGGAGTTGATATTCAAGCTACAATAATTGACAATTTGATGCATAGAGATTTCTTAAAGCTAATACCACAATGGTTAAATCTTATTGTCACATTACTTGGTATGTTGTTTGTTTATTATACAATCAGATGCCATAATATAATTAAATCAGTAATATATACAATCTTTATGATTGTCATATATTTGGCGGCAGCCTCTACTGCTTTCTATTATGCAGTAATAGTAAATGTTATAACTCCGCCGGTTATGTTTGTTATTACAATGATAATAGCTTATGTCCACAGATATATAATTGAAGCCAGAAACAAAGAAAAAGTAAAAATAGCAATGGGCAAATATATGTCAGAAGATGTTATGGAAAAGGTTATTCAAAATATTGACAATTTGGGTCTTGGAGGTAAGAAATCGACTGTAACCGTATTATTTTCTGATATTAGAGGTTTTACATCCATGTCGGAAAAAATGTCTGCCAATCAAGTTTCTGAACTTTTAAATGAATATTTTTCTGAAATGGAGCCTATTATAACAAAATATAACGGCATTATTAATAAATTTATTGGCGATGCTATTATGGCTGTTTTTGGAGAACCAATTCAAGACGACAATCATCCTCAGAATGCTGTTAAATGTGGTATAGAAATGTTAGATAAGGTTCAAGAACTTCATACAAAATGGATACAAGAAGGAAAGCCATTGATAGAAATAGGAATAGGTATCAATACAGGAGAAGTTTTTGTCGGGAATATAGGTTCAGCTAAAAGAATGGAGTATACTGTAATTGGTGATACTGTCAATTTGGCAAGCAGACTTGAAAGTTATAATAAAACTTATCATACAAAATTTTTAATTAGTTCTTTTACATACGAAGCATCAAAAGATATTATTGAAGTAAATAAAATTTCTGATGTGGAAATTAGAGGAAAATCTCACAAAATGGATATATACGAAGTTTTAAGACTAAAATAATTTTATGTTATAATTTTGAAAAAAGGTATTAATATGAGTATTGCAATTTTTCCGGGAAGTTTTGACCCTATAACAAACGGGCATTTAGATATTATAAAAAGTGGTGCGGAAATTTTTGACAAGATAATTGTTGCTATATCTTTTAATTCAAAGAAAAAAGGGTTTTTACCGACTGAAATAAGAAAAAAGCTTATAGAAGAGAGCGTGAAAGATATACCAAATGTAGAAGTGGATTTTTTTGAAGGCTTAACCGTTGAATATGCCCAAAAAAAAGGTGCGAGCATATTGTTGCGTGGTCTTAGAACCTCTGCAGATTTTGAGTACGAGAAAGAGTTGTCGCAAACAAACAGCTCGCTTTATCAAAATATTAAAACAGTTTTCTTAATTACTAAACCGGAATTTTCATATATATCGTCATCAGGTGTAAGAGATGTTCTTTTAAACAATGGTGATATTTCAAAATTTGTACCGAAACCGGTTTCCGAATATTATAAAAAGCATTAAATATGATATTTTGTCAGCAACTCTTTAACCTGTTTTGAAAATTCATCTTGATCAAAATTTTCTTTGCATATATAAAAATTAATATTATATTGAGAAAGATTCTTCAAAGCTTCTTGTTTTGGAACAGAACTCATTATAATAATTGGAATATCAGCATACATTTCGTCATTTTTAATTTTTGCAATAAATTCGTATCCGTCAACTTTAGGCATATTTAAGTCTGTCATGATTAAATCATAATGGAGTAATTTTAATTTAACAAAAGCCTCTTCTACATCAGCGCATATATCTACATTGTATCCCGAATTCATCAATATATTTTTAATCATTGTTCTTGATGTTATAGAATCATCAACAACCAAAATTCGTTTATACGATAATATGTCGGAAGTAAGTAGTTTTGGGTTATTACTTGATGCTATTGCTTTATTAAAATCATAATGCATAATGTCTTGTATATTAAGTATAAGACATAGCTCTCCAGAAGCTAAATTAGTGACACCTGCAATGTTTTTGACTTTATATAACGGCGAAGGAAGTTTCTTTTGTAAAATGTCCTGATCTCCTAAAAGTTTGTCAACAACAAGCCCGATAATTTTTTCATCAGCTTCTATTATTAATATTGTTTCTTTGTCCTCTGGTTTTTTAGTTGTTTCGAGCTCTAAAATATCAGACAAATAATACAAAGGTATGATATCATTATTGTATACAATAGAGCGAATCCCATTATTTGTTTTAATTTCATTTTGTTTTTTTACTACAAATGTTTTTATTACTTGTATAGGAATTGCAAATGTCTGTGAATCAACACCAACAAGGAAAACTCTCAGCGTAGTAAGCGTTACAGGGATTTCAATATGAATACAACTTCCTTTACCAAATTCAGAAACAACTTTAACTTTTCCGTTTAGTTGGGAAATCTTGGTTTTAACCACATCCAATCCGATACCCCGTCCGGAAATGCTTGTAATCGAATCTCCGGTTGTAAATCCCGGCCAAAAGATGATATTCATAATAGCTTCATCAGTCATAGATGCGATATCTTCTTTCGTTAAAAATCCTCTTGAAACAGCTCTGTCTTTTATTTTTTCCAAATTGAAACCACGACCATCATCTATAACTTCAATGATAACAGTATTGTCATCTTGTTTTGCAGATAAAGTAATTCTTCCAACGGCACTTTTGCCACAAGCAATTCTTTCATCCTTTGTTTCAATACCATGATCGATAGCATTCCTTAAAATATGTATTAAAGGTGTCTTTATTTCTTCTATAATCTTTTTATCTGCACATGTATCGTTGCCTGCAATCTCAAAATCTATATCTTTGCCTTTTTCATTTGCAATATCTCTAACCATTCTTGAAAAAGAATTAAATACTGTAGATATTGGTAAAACTCTTATGTTTTTTACCATAGATTCCATTTCATCAATAATTAGACGCATTTTGATATCGTCTTCTTTAGACGAACGATAAAGCGAAGATAGATCATATATATTGCGCGATATGTTTTGGGTTATCTCTGATAAAAGCGAAAAAACTTGTTTTACAAATGCAGTCGTATATTGTTCAGAATTGCCTGTTTGCAAATATTTTCTATTATAATATCTTAAATAATTTGATGTTTTAAGCAAATCTTTTTGGCATATTTCGTTAGAAACCTTTATTGCATCAATTTTTTCCAGATTTTTTTCTGTTTTAATTTTTGTAATGATAAGTTCACCAAGTTGATTAACAAGCAAATCCAATTTTTGAGCATTAACATGCAAAGTTTTTATTTCAGAAGATGATGATTTATTATTTTGAACATTTTGAACCATCATATTTTTCGTTTCGGTAATTCCCGTATCTTTTTTATAGCTTAATTCTAAAAGCTGCTTCATTATTTCAAGCTGTTGTACAATTAAGTCACTATCAATGTTCTCGTTTGGAGAAGCGCAATATTCTATGCCGCTTTTCAGTGTAAGCATCATTTGCTCTTCTAGTTGAACAGAATTGTCAACAATAAAATCAAGTATTTCCAGTACTATATTAATAATTTCCAGTATAGTACTATCTGTTATTGTTACTTTTAATTTTAGGATATCTTCTTTTATCTCGGATGTATATATACTGCTTCCTTGAAGCATGGATATTTTTTCTGCAACATCAAAAAATGTTAATTCCGATGATGTAGTTTCTATGCAAGATGTTGAAAATTTTGATACTGCAGAGCCAAGCTCGTTTCTTAATTCTAAAATTTCACTTATTGTAAATGTTCCGGATGCATTCATTACAAAATCAAGTTTTGTAATAACATTTTCTAAAGACGATTTTATTTCATATATATTAGAATCTTTAAAAAAATTGTATATTTTCTCAACTTCTTCTTTCAAAAGTACTATATCTTGAGATTCTTCTTCAGGTACTATACTATCAATTAATTCAAAGCAAGTGTTAAATGACATGTTTATTTGTTCTTGATGTTCGCTCAAATATTCTGATATATGAGAACTGTCATCCAATATATTATTAGTATCGATATTTAAGTCTGCATCGTTAGCAATTGATTTTTGTTGTTCCGGAATTTCAACATCTATAATATATTCTATATTTGAAATAATAGTTGTATAATTTTCATCAATTATCTCCCTCTCATTTTCTATTGATTCTTCGAGATATTTAACTACAGTTTCCAAAGAGTGTGATAGGAGGTTTATTGTAGGAGTATCTATTATAAACTTTTTTTCTTTTATTGCATCAAAAATATCTTCCATTTTATGGACTATATTTTGTATGTTAACATAACCAACCATTCTTATTGCACCCTTTAAGCTGTGCAAATCGCGGTAGATATTAACAATTAATTCCTGGTTGGAAGGTTCTTTTTCAAGGCTAAACAGATTATTAAATATTCGTTCAATAATCTCTTCAGATTCTGTCTGAAAAATAGACATAAGTTCCTTGTTGTTCTCGTTATCCATATTAATTTGTTTTCTTTTTGCAATTATTCTTCTGAAGCAGCTGTTTTAATTGTATTTGACAATGCTTCTAGTGTTTTTATTTTTGTTTCATTAATTTCTAAGTTTTTCAAAAGCATTTCAGAGATATTAGATATCTCTTTGTCAAAACTATTAATGTGTTCTATAATATCATTTTGCTTTTGATTATTTTGATTTATGATTTCAAGCGATTCAAATATCTCCTTTGTTATATTAAGAAGTGCTTCAGAATCAGAAGAAATAGAATTTATTTCTTTAACAACAGATTCAATTTCTTTTGATCCCTCTTCGGTTGCCATAACAGTTGAATTAGTTGTGTATTGAATATTGTTGGTAAGTGAAGTTATTTTTGTAATCGCTTGCTTTGATTCATCAGCAAGTTTTCTGATTTCACCGGCAACAACTGCAAAACCTTTTCCGTGTTCACCGGCTCTTGCAGCTTCTACGGCCGCATTCAGAGCAAGCATGTTAGTTTGTTCTGCAATGTCATCAACAACACTTATGGTGCTGCCAATTTGTTGAGAGTGTTCTGATAATTCAAGAATTAATTCTGCAATCATTTGAATTTTTTGTCTTAAAACTAACATTCTATCAGAATTTGATGAAATCGCATCGTGTTCTTTTTGCGAAAAATTGATAGATTGATTAACCTGTCTTTCAGTATTTTTAGATGTAATTTTCAAGCTTTCTGAAATTGCTTTAAGTTTTTCTATAAGATCAAAAATACTTTTAGTATTATTAATTAATCCTTCAATGTTTTGATGTTGTGCATTCATGTTTTTCATCGTTTCTGTTACTGCCGAAGACAGTGTATTAGATTGTGAGGCCAAAGTTGTTTTTATCGTTTGATTAATCCAATGCTTTGAAAGAAAATGTGATACCGCATTAATTGTAATAACTACGGATAAGAATATAAAGGTATCATATGCTGAAACATTTTTAATTTTTGCAAAAACTAAAAACAATACGCAAGTTATAACAAAAACAAAAACATCGATTATACATTTTATGCCAAATTTTTGTTTTAAATTCAAATTTAAATCACCAGACACTTTTCCACTCTCCTATAGTTTTTTTCCAATATTTATTATATAATTATTTTATACTAAAACTGTGAAAATTGGAATATATAAATAAAATGACGGTAAAAATATTACTGGTAGAAGATAGCGAAACACAATTGCAATTTTTAAAAAAAGGTCTCACAGACAATGGTTTTGAGGTTGAAATAGCTCAAAACGGAGCAGAAGCTTATAAAAAAGTTTTTGAATGTGCTCCTGATATAGTAGTGTCAGATATTATGATGCCTGCAATTGATGGATATCAATTATGCCGTCTTATAAAAAACCACGAAGCTACAAGAAAAATACCGGTTATTTTGTTAACAATTTTAGATAGTAAAATTGATAGTTTCTGGGGGAAAAAATCAGGAGCACAATTGTTTTTATCAAAATCAATTGACATTATAGAATTAGTAAAAAATATAAATGCTACTGTTAGAAGATATCCTGTTTCTGAAGACATAAAAACAAATATTCTTTCAAAATTAACAAATGAACAGCCTGCACAATCTCAGTTGAATACGATTTTGAATGATTTATTGATGAAATCAGTATTTGCAAACGAGTTTAGAAATCTAAGTGACTTTTTAAATTACGAAAGAATTCTTGTAGAAAAAATGTTTTCTTTATTAAGTTCTTTTGTTGAATATTCAGTTTCCGGAATATTTTTTGCTTCTCCAGATAATTTTGCAGAAAATATTTTATATATTGATACATTAGGTAAAAATTTGTCTAAAAATCTGCTTTCAGATATTAAGTACGATTTTTTTAGAAAGATGGATGAGTTTAAAAATTATAATGATTCCAAATTTGAAGTTGTAAGGATTCTTATGGGCAAGGAAATGGATTATAATTTTAATGATTTTAAATCTAAAGTTATAATACCTCTTGTATTTGATAGAAATCTTATTGGAGGAATTTGTTTTTACACTCGTCAAGATATAGATTATTCTTCTTTTAGATATTTTGATTTAATGTTAACAGAGCTTTTAACATTGTTTAAGATGAAATATCAATATACTGAAAAAGAATTTATGTCTGTATTGGATGGCTTAACGGGTTTATATAACAGACGACAATTTGAAATAGGTTTAGAACAAGAATTTAATCGCTCTAAACGACATCCATCTGATTTTAGTCTTGCAATTTTAGATATTGATTTCTTTAAGAAGGTTAATGATACCTATGGGCATCAATATGGCGATTATGTGCTGAAAACTGTTGCTAATCTTATGAAATCCTCTTTTAGAAAAACTGATATGTTGTATAGGTATGGTGGCGAAGAATTGGTAATGATTATGCCTGAAACAAACATTGAAGGTGCAATAATTCCTGTTCAAAGGCTAAGAAAATCAATAGAGGGTTATGATTTTGATTACAACGGAGTTAAAGCAAAAGTAACTGTAAGCATAGGTTTAACTATGAATTATCAAGATTTTAATAATCATGCAGATATGCTAAAATCTGCAGATGAAGCACTATATAATGCAAAAGAAAGTGGAAGAAATAGGGTAATATTGCATGGAAAGCAGTAATTATATTGAACAAAAAAAGAATATGCACTTATATTTTCAAGTAGGTGATAGCAAGTATGCTATTAATACTGATAATGTTTTGGAGATAATGAAGCTTCCTGCATTAGATTATCCTCAGAAACTTCCTAATAATATAGTTGGGCTTTTAAAATATAATAACTTCGTTATAAATGTAATTGATATAAGATTCTATTTAGACATTGAAGTTTTGCCATATACTACAGAAAATGAATTGTTAATCGTCAAAACAGACGAATCTATTTTTGGTATTATAACCGATAAGGTTATTGGCATTTTGTCTTTTAATGCTGCGCTTGTTGATTCAATTCCTTTTGTTGACGGAAAGATGATAATAGACTCTTTATATAAATTGAATAAAGAGACAATGTTTATCATTAATACTTATGCAATTGAAAAATTGTTAAAAGAACATGGAGATTGGGTAGAAGCAAATATTGCCTCATTGTTTCCGCAAGATAGTGCGTCGAAAGAAATATTTGCACAAAGAGCACTTGCTATGTCTGAAAAAACTACATTAAGCTTAGTATCAGAATTTTCCAAAAGTAAATACATTTCATTCAATTTAAACAATGACTCATATTGTATAGAGCTTAGTTATATTAAAGAAGTTTTAAAAGACACTATTATAACTGATATTCCCGGAACTCCTGATTTTATTGAAGGAATTATAAATCTCCGAGGAGATTATATTACAGTACTTAATTTGAAAAAATTTTTATCAATACCTTCAGAAGAAATTCAAGAACATAAGCCGGTCATAATAGTTAGGTGTAATGAATTGGAACTGGCATTTTTGATTGACCAAATTAACCAATTATTTGAGGCACAAATTGACAAAATTTTAGATTCAGGAGATGGTTATTTTCAAAGTGAATTCATATATCGGGATATACCATACACCATTCTTAATGTGGAAAAAATCTTTGCTGACAAAAAAATCATAGTTACTGATATGTAGTTTAAATAAAGTATAGTTACAAATTGTAAAATGTGATAATATAGTCTATATGGGACATTTTAAAAAAAAGTCAATAGCTTTAATTGTGGCATCTTTTTTGACAGTTGCAAGTTCTGTTGTAGCAGATGGCTATATAAACACTGTCAAAGCTCTTAAATTTGAAGATACACCTCAAGGGACAAATCTTACTATTTCTACGCAAAGTTCTTATAGTGGAACAATAAACCTTGTCAAACGAGATGCAAATACATATGTGATAATGCTTCCGGAAATAAGCAGCGAAAAAGGGCTATCTCCTACTTTAACTCCAAATATTAATAGCGTTGATATAAAAACAATACCATATACATCATCCGGAAAAGGGTATACAAAAATTACCGTAAAAACATCTTCCGGTATTGCAATAACGACCAATAATACAGTATATACACCCGAGTTAAAAGATGATGAAAAAACACCTTCAGATATGTCAAACAACTATGACAATATGCATATTCGTAATGATGAAAAAAGGTATTCAAACACGCGTGATATAAATAATTATAGCAAGCAGAGAAATTATGATAGAAATGATAGAGTAAATGATACATATTCGGCTCAACAACAAACAGCAAAAATAGATAAAAACATTGAAAATAAAAATTTAAATAATTCTATTCAAAAAGAAGTAAACTCAGAACCAATTACTAATACAGAAGAAAATTATAGTAATATAGAAAATCAAAAGGTAAATACAGAAGTTGGTCCAAAACAGGCAAAAGCTGAGGATTTAATATATTTTTTGGGCGGATTATTATTGGTTATAACTATAGTGGTATTTTTGTATATTAAGTCAAAGCAAAAACTTTCCGAAATGGTTGGTGATCAATCTGACTTGGATTTTTCTGATGATTCAAAACAAAATAAAAAACCAACTAAATCGCAATCAGCATCTTCAAGAAAAATAAGGCAAACTATTGCGCAGCTTGATAGAATGTATGCAAAGCCAGCGAATATGTCTTTTAGTAAGGTAGATGAAAATTCACAAACTGTAAGTGATCCTTCAAATGAAACCGTTGAAGAAGATAATATAGTTGATCTTGATGAACTTTTCCAACAGCAAAAAAAAGAGCAAGAAATAATCAATAAAGATAATACAGAAGAAGAAGAAGAAAATGAAGCTTTAGATGCATTTTTAAGTAGTTTTTCTTTTGATGAAGATTCGCAAAAAGATAATTTTGATGAGCAAAAAATAAACGAAGGTCTATACAATCAGTATATTAATGATGAGACTCTAAAGTTTACACATGATGATGTAAACAAAATAAATGCATTAATGAAAAACGAAATAAGTGAGTCCGCAGTAAACGATATGCTCAAAGAAAAAACAGTGCCTAAACCGACAAAACTATCGAAAAAAGAAATCCTTGAGCAATTGATGACTACATTGACTGTTAAACAAAATATAGTATTTTCAAGAGATGATGTAGTTGCATTAAATAAATTAATCAGTGTTGAATTGGATAATGATTTTATAACTGATTTGCGCACAAATCCGGAAAGAGTGCAAAAAATGCGCAGAGAAATTGAAGAACGAAGCGTAAGTGCATCCAAAAAAGTTAATGAGATTTTGACATTAAATGTTAAAGATATGTTGCCGGATTTGTCAGAAGCATTGAAAAAACAAGGGAAAAGAGCAATAGAATCAGAGGCAAAGCCGGAAGTTATTTATTATAATGAAGGATATGAATATACTACCCTTTCTATTAAAAATGAACTTCCGGATTTACATTCGGAAAAAAATATCAAATCAAATACATATAGACCCTCTGATGATGTTGAATATTCCGTTGAGGGGTATGATGCACCAACATTGAAAATTGATGATATACTGCCGGATTTAAAGGATGTTAAAGCTCATCCTAAAAAATATGAAGAAAAAAAACAAAGTCCGGTGAAAGTAAATGAAAAAGAACTGCTGAAAAATATAAATAATGTTTCTTTCAAACCATTTTATGATGGAAATGAAGATTTTGAAATAATTAATAAACCGGAAGATTTCATTTCAGAAGAAGATATACATCAAGAATTTGAAGATTTCACAAATTTTGAAATTATAAATAATGATGATTTAAATAATGTAAATGATAATAAAGAGGAGTCTATAGAGCTAGAAGAGAATAGTTTTTATGATTTAGACGAAAATATTGAAGAAGTTCAAGATGTTGTCGAAGAAATTCCAGATGAAGATATTTTGAGGATTTTGGAGGAAGAAAAGGTCAAAAATTCCCAACAATGTTCTAGTGAAAAGGTAGCAAATGAGACAAAAACACAAGAACAAATCTCTACTCCAAGTATTTGTGTAATAGACAATGAAACTTACAAAATAATAAAAACTCAAAATTTTACAGACAGAATGGGGTGCTATCTAGCTAAAAGTGATGAGGGATATGCTATTTTAGGTTATGTAGGAAATAAAATCTTTAAAATAAAATATTATGAAAAATTAAGTTCTGAAAATTTACAATCGAGAGTTAGCGAAAAATTACCTGATGGTTCTTTAAGATATATAGTAAGAATAGGATTGCATAAATTTATATTAAATGTAAGTCAAGATGATATGGAGTATGTAATGGATTTATGCTAAAAAAGTTCATTGCGTCAATAGTTATGCTGGTATTTATAACAGCATGTACGAACCAACAGTCTAAAGAGGAATTGTCATTTTCCTCTTGGGGTTCTATAACTGAGGTACAAGTTATACACAAAGTAATATCTGATTTTGAGAAGCAAAATCCTGAAATACAGGTAAAGTTTATGCATATTCCTCAAAATTATTTTCAGAAATTACATCTTTTGTTTGCAGCATCTACTCCTCCGGATGTAATTTTTATAAATAGCTTATATTTGCCTGTATACGCAGATGAACTCATTGATTTATCACAAATATTTGATTTTGCTCCGTTTTATGAAAAAAGTGTCGTAGCATTAAGTAGTGGCGGAAAGAAATTAGCAGTTCCAAGAGATGTTTCAAATTTTGTATTATATTATAACAAGAATATTGTAAAAAGTCCTAAAATTACAAACATAAGTGAATTAGAGAGCGTGCTATCAAAAGCAACAACAACCAAACACTGGGGAATAAGTTTTGAAAGAGATGTTTTTTTAGCGGAACCGTATACTTTGACATTAGGGGTTGATAAAGGAATAAATTTTTATAAAAATATAGAAGGAAAATATGCACCAAAACCTTCCGATGTTGGAAGTTCTACTCTAGCGCAAATGTTTTTGGATGAGAAATTGGCATTTTATTTATCAGGTAGATGGATGTATCCCAAAATAAGTTCTACCGCAAAGTTTCCTTTTGGAATCATTTTATTCCCGGGTAATGTTGCAGCAGACAGTTCAGGGTGGGCAATTTCCAAAAATACAAAACATAGAGATGCTGCCATAAAATTTGTAAAATATTTATCATCAAAAGAGAGTATAGATTATTTTACGCAAACAGGCTTAATTGTGCCTGCAAGAATTGATTCTTCGCATGCATTAAATAATCCAAAGGAGAAGGTGTTTTTGGGTTCAATTAATACGTCAGTTCATGTAGAGCGAGGGAAGGATTATAATAAAAATCGAGATAAATTGAATAAACAATACTTTAATTAGTAATGAGAATGGTCTTGCAAAGCTTGCAAAAAAATATTTATATGCTATTTTAGTAGTTGAAAACAGATGTGCGTCTGTAGCTCAGCTGGATAGAGCATCTGCCTTCTAAGCAGAGGGTCGCGCGTTCGAATCGCGCCAGGCGTAAATTAAAGAGGATAGGGTATATTCCTATCCTCTTTAATTTTTGTTTGGTAGCAGTGAGAACCGCTTTTTGCGCGTTCGGCGGATTTTGGCTAG
>CACYUI010000009.1:0-22187 GCA_902777605.1 uncultured bacterium
AACTCCATTTTCAACTGATGATTTATCTGTATTAGAGCAGCACAAAACTTCTTTTTCAAATTCTTCGTTTGGTAAACAACTGTTAATCTGATTCATCACTGTTTCAATACCGCCAATATGAGGATAAGCATAACGGAAAACCTGTGTAACTTTTGTTTTTTTGTTTTTTATATTTACACCAACCCCCATTACTTATGTCTACCTCCGCAAGCTAAGAAAACTGCTTTTACTAAAATTGCTATTTCCCAAAACACGTTTCTGTGTTTGATGTAATAGATGTCATAAGCAATTCGTTCTTTTTCTTCGTCTGTTGAATAAGCTGCTTTCATATTTATATGTGCCCAACCTGTCCAACCTGCTTTTACAAGGTTTCTCATTCTGTAAAACGGAACATCTTTATCAAAAACACTTGCAAACTTTTCCCACTCAGCACGAGGTCCGACTATAGACATTTCACCTCTTAAAATATTTATCATTTGAGGAATTTCATCTAACTTAGCTTTTCTTATCCATTTGCAGAAAGGAATTGTTCTGTCAGCTCCATCATTAAGCATTTCAGCATTCTTAGGCACATAGTCATTCACATACATTGTTCTAAGCTTATAGCACTCAAAAGTTTTTCCATCTTGTCCGACACGAGTTTGTGAGAAAAACGGGCTTGCTCCGTCTGTTAGTTTTACCCTGATTGCAATATATGCAGTTATCGGAAGTGTTACTATTAAAATAATCAGTGCCGAAATTATATCAAAAGTACGTTTCAAAAAGTCATACAAAAACGTATTTTTTCTTGAAAATTCGCAACGAAAATCAACAGCGTTTTTAAAATCCATATAGAATTTACCTGTTACCATTTCATAAAATTGCGGCATCAGGTATTCTTTTACACCTCTAGGAACGGCTGACATTAACTGTGATGCGTAAGTAAAGATTACAATATCAGCTTCCGTTTTATTAACAATATTATAAATATCTTTCCCATCCTCAAAAACAGGAACTTTATCATCCATAACAAGTTCTTCCTGCTCGTTTTCAGCTTCCAATGCTCTTTCTTCTTCTTTTGTCAGATGAAAAACCTCTCTTGTCATCTCTAAGATTTTTCTTTCAATCGCATCGGTTCTGACTAAACCGACAATCTCCATTCTGAGTGCAGGCTTATTCATAATTTCATCAGCCAAAGCTTTAGCTCTTTCATTCACACCAACAATGAGAATCTTTTTAACTGTCTTAAAATTGAAAAGGTAATAGTGAAAACAAAGCCTGTATATACATAAAGCAAGGTAAATAATAAGAATATTTACCCCTAAGAATTTTATTAAAGTTGATTTATCAACAAAAAAGTATAAGAGAATTCCTACAGGAATGTTAGTAAAAATCACACCTTCAAACAATCGGTAAAAGTTCCAAAACGTAGGGTTGAACTCACGTATGCGATAATTTCCCTTTAGAAACAGTGTTCCTAAACCAACAACTACAACTAAGCCTGTTGCTATTAATAATATTATTTGACTTAATCCAAAATATGCACCAACAAAATATGTTGATAACGATAAAATTATCAAATCAAATAAAAACATTATCCACGTAGATTTTGATAAACTTTTAAACATTCTCTTATCTCTTCCTATAATTCCAATCCTTGTTTAAACCGTGATGACATAGGCTCTTTTACGTCTATATAGTCCATTGCCAGTTCTGCAGTATTCTGGTTAAAATACCACTGCAAAAAGAACAAATCGTGATATTTCTGAAAATGGTGGAAGCCGAAAGTTCTTCTCCATGAATCAACAGAATAGTTATAAATACCCAGCTCTGCACAAACCTCCTTAAAATTGACGTAATAGTAATATCTCGATGTTTTATCTTTATTTTTTCGGGTAAACACATAGTCACTTGGATCTTTTTCTTTAGTTACAATGTTTACAAGCTCTATCATTTCATCCGAAAGCAAGAAAGTAATACCTTTTGAAAGCGGAATATACTTTTTACCCTTAATTTGCGAAACTTTCATTTCATAGAAAGTAGTCATTTTGAGTCCGGTATTAATGACTAAAAGAAACATCAACAAATCCAGATACAGTTCTTTTTCTCTGTATTTTTGCTTAATTCTTTCAATGTCGTCCAAGTTCTTTATTGGTAATGTTTTTAGCATATTTCTTAACACCTATTTTTTGAAATTTTCGATACATTTTAGGTCTTTTGTATCGAAAACATAAGCTAATCTCTAATACTAGCATAACATAAACATTTTTAAATTTGTTTCAATATTAACAAATGTAATGAAATAATCAAAAACGTTATAAACACTATGCCTGTATAGCCTATTATCATTGAGTCCAATACAAAAGACCTAAAAAATATCGGAATTTCAAATTGAAATATTAGGATCTTTAAATGTTAATTAATGAAAATGGCTTTTTACAAAATTTAGTGTTTATGATAATATGAATTTGGTTGTCAATAATGACAAAAGACCTATTATGTAATGAAAAATAAATGTAATGTTACATAAAAATATCGGAATGTGTGTTATATTATAAAATTTACATAACTTTCATCTATTTGGTCTTGTTCAATCCCTATATAAGTAAGTGTTATCTCGGGATTTGAGTGATTAAATATTTTCTGCAACATGGCAACATCCTTATATTTTTTATAATGGTGATATCCAAATGTTTTTCTAAGTGTGTGAGTGCCAAATTTATCCTCTAATCCGGCTTCCTCACAAGCTTCTCTGATTATATAATATGCTGCGACTCTAGCTAACCTATTCCCAAACTTTGTTTGGAATAAAGGCTCGTCAAGACACTTACCCTTTGTATACTCTTCAAACATAGGTTTTAATTTTGCATTAATCGGAAATTTTTTAAATTTACCGGTTTTCTTTTCTGTGATTTGAATAAAATTTTTATTTTTTACATCTCTTACATCGAGGGCAAGAATGTCAGAAATTCTTAACCCGCAATTTGTCCCAATAGTAAAAAAGAGCAGATTTCGCTTACTTTGTTTACCTAAAATTTCTTCCACCTTTTTAATGTCATCGACATTTCTAATCGGTTCTACTGTTGCCATCTTAATTCTCCTTTCTTATTGTAACAGGAAAATATATTAAAATAATATAAATATTAAGATATTTTTCCTGTTTATGACTAACAGTTTTATCATTACTTCAAATCACTAAATTTTTCGTCCATTTTTCTCATTATTTTTTGCTACATTTTTTCTATAAACCATACAGAAGTCCCAAAATGATTAAAATTCCAATGTAGTTCAAAATAAAAATTAAACTCCAAAGAATTGTCATCTTTGAAGTTCCATGAATATTTATTTAATTGTGTTTTGCGGTAACTTTCAAACGCATCCTGAATTTCTTTTGCAAATTTTTTTCTGAATTCAGAATGCGGAATATCCAATGTTTCTTTTGTTAGTTTATTTTTCAAAATCATCTTCAAACCCTCTGATATTATCAAGTTCAATGTTGTATCGTTTGCCTGTTTTATCAACACAGGTTGCAAAGTCGATGGTTTTATCAGCAAACTTGTTTCCCCATAAACAAATTAGCAAACCGATTTCTTGCGTTTTTAAGTTTATAATCTTTGTTCCATATAGTTTGTAATCTTTTTCAACCATATTGTGTTCCTTTCATCAGGAACATTAATCGATTGGGTTTGGGAAAATATCAAGTGTGATATCAGAATTTTGTATCATTCTGACACAAATTTTAAATGTCGTTTAAACCATTTTTAAACAATGTTTAAAATAGTTTTATTAAAATAAATTAACTGATATTTAGCATGCATAAATAATAATGTATAATGAAATCATACTGGAGGTTGTTTTGTCAAAAAGTTTAAAACCGAAACAATTAAGCAATCCTATTTCTACAGGAGGTGGAGGTACTAATTTTGAAAATGAAGTGCAAAGTTCCTTTATATTATTAATGTTATCAAAAGGTATTTTTAATCCACTTGGCAATAATGCAATTATTGAAAAAATTGATTTTCAAGCACGAATAAAAGGTTATGAGCTTGATGACATAGTAGTACATGCTAAAAGCACATTGAGTAATACACCATATAAAATGCTAACACAAATCAAACGTAATATATCAATCCAAAAAAGCGACGATGATTTTAGAGAAGTAATAAAAGCCGCATGGGATGACTTTAATAATACAGCACAATTTAACAAAAATCGCGATCTTCTAGCATTAATCACATCTGCTTTAAGTGCAAATGACTGTGATGCTATTTATTTTATATTAGAACAAGCTCAGGCGGTAAATAATTTTCAAGAGTTTTATGACAGAATTAATAAAACAAACTTTTCATCAACAAATAAAATACAAAAATTTAAAGTTATTGAAAATTTGCTTACAGAAGCTAATGATAACAACGCAGTCTCTCAAGAACAAGTTTGGGAATTTTGCAAATGTTTTCGTATTTTTATTTATGATTTACATATCAAGGGAATATGTTCATCATTACTGTATACTATAATTGAATTACAGTCACCTAATAATTCACATTCTATATGGTGCCAAATCAAAGAATATGCTTCTAGGATAAATGCACGTGCAGCAACTGTTGAAATATCTGATATTCCAGAAGAGATTACAACATACTTTAACAATAAAAATATTGACAATCCTTTTCATCAAATAAATAAACCTGTGCCTGTTGTAAGAAGCCCAATAAACAATTTTAATAGAGATATTTTATTGTTATTCTTATTAGGAAGTTTTGATGAAAATAATAATGATGATGTTGAATTAATCAAAAAATTTATTCGTACTAATTATAGAGATTGGATATCAAGTATAAGAAATATAATACAAGATGACAATGCTCCGATATTTTTAAAAAATGGGATCTGGGGAATAAAAAATAAACAAGAAATTTTTAAAAATATAAAAACATGTATTTATGATGAAGATATTGATGCATTGAATGAGCTTTCAATAACTGTATTCCAAGAGATAGACCCTCAATATGAACTTAACAAAGAGCAACGATATTGCGCATCATTATATAACAAATGTTGCAAATATTCTTCATTTTTACGTTCCGGATTAGCTGACACTCTTGCTTTTATTGGAGTGTATCAAAAAGAAATCAAGAATTGTTCCAAAAACAAAATTAATAATAATATAATAGATATTTTGCGTATGGTTTTTAAAAATTCATCATGGCAATTGTGGGCTAGCTTATCAGATTATTTATCTATGTTCGCAGAAGCATCTCCAAGAGAATTTCTTTCTATTTTAAATAATGAAGATGAAAATGTATTTAAAGAATTATATGCCCAAGAAGGTGATGGTTTAACTGGAAGAAATTATATGTTAGGGATATTAAAAGCACTTGAAACTTTAGCTTGGGATAAAAAATATTTAAGTGAGGTAACATTACTACTAGGCTATTTATCAACAATAGATCCTGGGGGGAATTATGGTAACAGACCAATACATTCACTTAAAGAGATTTTTATACCGTGGCATGTTCAGACATTTGCAACAATTGATGAGCAGAAAAATGCTATAAAATGCTTAAATAACGATCATCCAAAAATTGCTTGGGATGTATTAATAAGTATTCTTCCGGATGAACACCAATGTGCTGTTGGGATCACAAAACCACAATATAGAAATTCAGTACCTAAAGATTGGAAGTATAGAATAACAAATAAACAATACTATGATATTTCTTTATATTATGCAAATTTTTTAATTGAACAATCAAGATACAACATAGAAAAACTACAAAAGCTAGTAGATATAATTCCTAAAATGCCAGACGATTTATTTAATAAAATTGTTAATTACTTATCAGAACAAGAGATTATTGAGTCTTCAGATAATAAAAAATATCAACTTTGGAACGAATTAAAAACTTTAGTTAATCATCATATAAAGTATTCAGAATGTAATTGGGCAATGGATAGCAGCCGAATTAAAAACTTGAAAAAAGTTATTAGGGATTTAGAGCCTAGAAGTATTGTATATCGCAGCATAAGGCTATTTTCCAATGCAGCTCTTATGGACTATGAATTAAGCAAAAAAATCAAAGAGAATAATTCTAATTATATGAAAGGTTTACGAAGAATACAGTGTAAGCAAATAAAAGAAATAGTAAATAGAATTCCGTCAGCTAAATGTATTCTAATGCTTATTAGAAAAGTAGAAAATTTATATGATTTAGGATTTACAGTAGGAAAAATAAATAGTGTAAATTTTGATAGCAATTTTTTACCCAAATATTTAATAACAAAAAAACAAAAAGAATCTATGTTTATTGCAGGTTATATAGATGCAAGATTCCATTATAAAAATTCAAAATATATCAAGAACAATTTCAATTGGGTTAAAAATATTAATACAAGCAATTGGTCAAAAAATCAAATCTCTAAATTATACCAGTATTTACCTATAAATACTAAAACAATAAAAATGGTCGAAGAATTGGATAGCGATATAAAAAATGATTATTGGCAAAATGTAAAAATAAATCCGTATGCAATAAAAGATATAATCGATGAAGTAATTAATAAGATGGTTATTTATGGACGAAAAAATACTGCAATAGAATGTCTTTACTACAACTATCATACATTTAAAAATCAAGAAGATATTGATTTTAACAAAATTATAGAAGTATTAATGATGTCTGAGAGTATAATTGAACCCTCTTCCAAGCTAGATTCTTATTATACAGTTACTTTAATTGAAATATTACAAAAAAATAAACAAATTGATAAAAGTAAACTTGTAAATATTGAATGGATATATTTAAATTTATTAAATGAATACGATGGACATAGTCCAATTACACTAAACGCAGAATTAGCCACAAACCCTTCTATGTTCTGTGAAATGATACAATTAATTTATAAATCAGATAAAACTCCTGAAATATCTGTAAATAAAGATAAACAAAAGATGGCAGAACACGCGTGGAAACTTTTACAGAGATGGAAAAAAGTGCCAGGTACTTTAGACGATGGAACATACGATTTTAATCAATTTACTGAATGGTTTAATTTTGTTACTAAAGAATTAAAGAAATCAGGTCATTATAAAGTTGCAATATATAATATTGGTGAAATATTGTATTATACACCAAAAGATATTGATGGTTTTTGGATTAACAAAGGAATTGCAGCATTATTAAATAAAAAAGATCATGAAGATATGCGACATGGTTTTTACATAAAAACCAGAAATTCAAGAGGCGTACATTGGGTTGATCCAGAAGCAAAGCCAGAAAAGGAATTAGAAGCAAAATATAATGCATTAGCAAATGAAACTGAAGCACAAGGTTTTGCACGATTGGCAACATTATTAAAGGAATTAGCGGATTCTTATGCTAAAGATGCACAACGTATAATTGAAGAACAAAAATACATCAGAGAATTGTCTTGATTTTCTATCATATTTTTCACTGTTTAAAAAAGGGGGTATTTCAATTTTGGAAAAAACCACCAATCAAAATTTAAATAATAAAATTCATAGAAAATAACACAATATAAATATAGAATTTGCCAGATTTATATATGCTACAGTATAAAAACGAAGTACTTATGAACAGCTTTTTTCCTATAAATATACAGAATAAAACTATAACGAAAGAAATGTTTTTTGAAGCATTGAACTATATAATTTGTTTTATTGAAAATCATTTTAATTGCAATTTAGAGAATTACAGAAATGCTTTATCTGTTTTTAAGTCATTACTTAAAACGGTAAATGGTGTAAATGACCACAAACCTGGTAAAGAATACTGTAAACAAGCTTTTGATGTCTTAGAAGAAATCTTAAATTATGATGCTGATGAAAAAACGAAACTAAAAAATCGTGAAGCTTGTTCTTGGTGTAAGTTTATGATTGAAAAATGCTATTAATCTTCTGTTGACAAAAGTCGTGTATTTTCTTTTTGAATCATATCTGCAAGTTCTTCCTCTGTAGGTAAAACGGTTTTGTATTTGCTTGCAAAAATTTGTTGGCTTTCTTGCAGCACTGAATATTTAACCATAGTTTCGGATTTATCGGTGCATAAAATGATTCCTAATGTTGGGTTGTCATCAGTACCACGCTTTAATTCGTCAAACATTCTTACATACATATCCATCTGTCCAATGTCAGCATGAGATAACTTTGTGGTCTTTAAATCAATAACTACAAAACATTTAAGCAAATAGTTATAAAATACTAAGTCTGCATAAAAGTGGTCTGTTTCTGTGCTAATCCTAAATTGACGAGCAACAAAGCAGAAACCTTTGCCAAGCTCTAGTAGGAATTTTTGTAAATTACTGATTAAAGCAGATTCTAAAGCACTTTCTTTGCCTTCAATATTTTCCGGCAAGTCAAGAAATTCTAAAACATATGGATCTTTGATAAATTCTTTTGTATTAATTACAGCCGGCAAACATTTTTCTGCATCATTTGACTTTTCTTGAGTTGATAAAAGCCTTTGATAATAGCCACTCTTGATGTTTCTTTCTAATTGTCTTGAAGTCCAATTTTCAGCAACAGATTCTTTTAAGTAATAATCTCGTTCTTGTTTATCATCAATCCTAATAATAGTACGGACATTTGTCCATGATAGATTTCCTACGCACTGCGTAGGAAATTCGGGATATGTTAAGTAAAACTTTCACATGTTCTGTAGGTTTGCTTCGGAAAAGCCTTTCCCGAAAGTATCTGTTAAGTATTTTGACAAATTTTCAATGAGCTTCGTACCATATTCTGCTCTGGAGCTTCCGCCTTGTTCTTCTTCAACAATGCGTTGTCCGATTTTCCAATAGGTCTCTACCATAATTGAATTTACAGTATGATAAGCTTTCGCCCGAGCAATATTAAGTAACTCTGCTATATCACTGTAAATTTTAGAAACTTCATCTGCCATAAACACTCCTTTAATGAGTATTATACCATATAATTAATGTTATTTAGAGTGTTTCTAGTAATTTAATTATGATAATCACAATTAATAGAAATTTATAAAAGATCTTCTTCTGCAATTCGATAAAAAGCTTTTAGTTTTTTATTGAGAGATATACGTGACTTTTTAGTTAATTCTGCAACCTTTGATTTTAAAATAATATTATTTGGGCTTTGTATATTTTCTACTTTTATATTAAATGTATTTCTAAAATCAATCATATAATATTGTATGTCTTCTATTTTTCCATTTTTGTGATCTAAAGAATATTTATCAAATAAATCATTTTTATCGAAAATAAAATATTCTATTAATTCATATTGTGGATCTTGATTTAAAATATCAGCTTGTTCTTCTTCTGTCATATTATTCCATTTTTGTAAAGGAATTAATTGTTGTTTTTCTTTACTAGTAATCAAACGATTAATCATAAGTAAATCATCTTTAATTAGTGGCATAGAATAAAATTTTGATTTTAATTTAACTAGAGGTGTTATTATAAGATTACCTTCTTTATCCTTAGTTTGAATTGAACAACATGGTGTCAAAACAACATTATACGGCATAACGCAAACTTCCATTTTAAATACAGAACTATTACACTTATCAGTATAAAATATTGAGGACAAATAATTGCCAGTTATTATATCTCCAAAACGAAGTTTTTCATAATTTATTTGTTCATTTTCAACATAAAACACTGTTAGTCCTCATATAAATCTTCGATATTTATTGAACTTACACTTCTATGCTTTGATTTCAAAAAATCTCTATTTATTTTTATTTCATTTATACCTCTAAATTTATTGAATTCATCTAATTCAACAGAAATTTCATATTCATGGAATTTACATTTTTTGATAATATTTTTGTTCTGTTCAATAAAACTATGGGTTATAAAATCATCATTTATTACATTTATTTTATCCAAGTCAATGTTATTCATTATCTCTTTTTCTCATTATTTCTTTCACAGGTTCTTTTATTGTATTTTCCCATTCATTATGAACTATATCATATAACTTATCTAGAGTTTCAATATACTCATTAGAAGATATATTAAAACTTGATGCATCAAAATCCATAACTAATTTTTGTATAACTTCTTCTTTATTAGTTGTAGGATTTTTTTCTATATTGTTCTCATAATTTTCTAAATATCTCAATAAAATATTGTCTTCAATATTCTTAACTACCAAATATTGCATATTGCGAGAGTTTTCAAACGAGAATCTTTTAGTAAACGCCGTATTATAATATTTTTGATAATTCTCAAAATCCATAACTTTTGGCAAAGGACACTCATCAATATATCTAAGTCCTATTCTTGTGATTTTAGGAAGATTTATCACTTTTAAGAAACTGTCAACAGTTGATTTTATAATGTCCCTAAACTTATGTTCACCCTCAGGATTTTTATATGTTTTATGTAAATTAGAAACAATACTCAATGAATTATTTGAAATAGTTAGTTCATATCCATTTGGAGACGTAAACTTCCAAATTTTTGTTAACGGTTCCTCTTCTTCCATATTATTTACTTTTTTATCATAATATCCTAGCATAAATGTTTTTTGAATAATCTCAGCGCTTTCTGGATAATCGTTCATTATTTTAATTTGTATGTCTCCAATAGATTTTTCTATATACAATAAATTTGGAAACTTTATTTGAAATATTACTTGTTTTACTGTTGGATATGGATAAATTTCAGACATAATAACCACCTCTTGACTTCCAGTCTATCACAATTTCATGATTTAAAAAACTGACCATTAGATATATCTATTTTAATGTTACATAAAAACTTATAAACCATTTAAGTATTTCTTTTATACCATAAAACTTTAAATAAGAAAATTATACTATTTTGTAAATACGATCTCCATCTCATAGTTAATTACATCTTGTTCTGTATGTTAAATTACACAGGACATTTGGTCGGAAGTGGTAAATAAACATAGTAGGTAAAAGTGCTAATTTTAGTAAATTGTAGCGATTTTGAGAGGTCGGAAGTTGATTGACTAGAAATGTCCTAAATGTCCGTTTATTTGCACTTTTTGTCTCAATATTTGCACTCTAAAGTAGGGTTGACTTTAGTCAACCAAAATATGTCGGTAGACTTAAGTCTACCCTACTGACTGAAAAACAGCCTGTACATACATATTCTCTTTTTCCACGTAAAAATTCATCAGTCTTTCATAATTCGCCTCTTGAAAGATGTAATTTTTCAATATCACAATGAGTCAAAGTTCGAATTGTTTTAATTGGAGTATCATGCTCAAATGCTATATCATAGATTTTGTAGGTCGGTTTTTCTAAACCGACAATAATGTTTTTGTTGGCATAGTAATACCAACCTACATTTTTTTAATTCTCAAACTCTGTTAAAAATACTCAAACCGACTGTCATTTTACAACAAGTAAAAACTTTTACATATTTAATCATCGTGATAGAATTTAATTAGATTAGGAATTATTGACGAGGATTGTTATATGAAGAAATTTTTGCAAATATTAGGATTTATTTTATTGGGAATCGTTGCAGCGATTTATCTTTGCTTTTTATTTGTGTTACCGAATATCATTGACTTAAATCAATACAAGCCGATGCTTCAAGAAATTGCAAAAGAGCAGGCTCAAATTGATATTGATTTTGAAAACCCAAAAGTTATTACCACTCCGTTTCTTGGCGCCGGTATAAAATTTGACAATCTTAGTATAAAACTTCCTGATGGTTCACTTTTGTTGTCTGCAGATGGTGTTAAAACAAGAATTTCAATACCGAGCTTATTCCTTTTAACTGTAAAAGTTTCTTGTTTTGAGATAGAAAAACCTTTTGTTAACCTTGAAATTGCTGAAGATAATGTCGATTACAAAGTTGTAAAACTTGTTGAAAATATTCTTAATACAAACAAAGAAAAAACTTTGGAAGAAGAAAAAGTTGTTACTCAAACTTGGTTTAACCCTTCTTGGATAAGAATTAAAGTTCCTTGTGTCAAACTCAACAATTATAAAGTTCTTGTAACTGATTTAAAAACCAAGCACTATTTGGATCTTCACGGTGAAGAATTAAAGGCAGGATATTTTAACGGAAAAGTTGCTAAGTTAAAAACTTATGCGGAATTATTCTCTGATGAGAACAAAAATATAACTGCAAATATTGATATTAATACATTCCTTCCGGCACCACAGCCTTCGCTGGATGCAGAAGATGACCCTGCTAAAAGAATAGATATACCTTTTGTTAACCCTGTTTCTATGTATAGAAATTATGATTTGAAAGCAGATTTGGATACAAAAATCAGAGTTAGAAATCATAATGGTGATATTACATCATACGGACATTTTAATATAGATAATATAACTCTTAAAGTTTCTCAACTTCAACTACCGGCAAGTTATTTGCACGCAAAAACTTTCAGGCATATAGTTGATTTGGATACAAATATATATCCTGCAAAAGAACAAAATATACAACTTTTAGGTAAATTAAACTATAGCCGTCATCCTTGGCTTGATATGAATATCAAAACTGCAGAGATTAAGTTTAATGACATGTTGATTCTTGGAAGAGCTTTCTTGGATTCACTTCAAATAAGACACGAGCTTGCTCAATTCAAAGCAGACGGTTCTTTAGTTGCTGATTGTTATATCAAAACTAATTTTAAAAAACTTAAATCAGACGGTTTTGTAAAAGTTAAAAACGGTGGTTTAGCCGTAAGAAATTTGGGACAAGTTATTTCTAAGGCTAATATTAATATTGAACTTGTTAACAGCATTTTAGATATACAAAATTCAAGCTTGTTGGTCAATAATTCAAAAGTCTTTGTAAACGGAAAAATAGATGAAAAATCTATAGCAAATATTGATATAAAAACAGAAAAACTTCCTCTGCCATCTCTCTTTTATGCTTTTGCACCGAGAGAACTCCGAAATGCATATAGCTTCCGTTCGGGAGATTTCGGACTGGATTTGGCAATCAGAGGAAAATTAAAAGCTGCAGTAGGAGCCGCAACTTTTAATTTAGATAATTTTAACCTGTCAGACAGAAAAAATACTTTTAATGTAAAAGACCAAAAATTAAGCAGTGAATTTATTTGTGACACAAAAGCAAAAACTTTAACCGGGAAGATAAATAATAACGGATTGATAATCACCCTTCCTAAAACTTCCTCAACTGTTTCAATTCCAAAATTTGAAGTAGAAATTGCGGATAAAAATGTAAAAATTAAAGAAAATGATATCAATTTTAACAGTAAATCAAAAATCAAATATTCAGGCGAAATAACAGATTATGAAAAACTAAAAAATATAGACTTTTTAGCACAAGGAAATGTTGACACAAACGATTTAATTCAATTAATTGGCAGAGAATTAAAACCGTTTGTTAATTCAAAAGGACAAATTCCTGTTAAATTAACATTTGAAGGAAACAAGAAGAAACAAACACTTTTAGCTCAAGCTTTTGGTGATAACAACAATTTTATTACACCTGTAGAATTTACTGAACTTGGCGGTAAAAATACTTCGTTACAAACAGTTGTGGACTTTAAGCCAAACAGAATAAAAATTAAAAAAACAGGTTTGTTCACGAGAACCGTTACTGTTGACGAGGAAGGAAATGAAATAGTAAACTTAGACAGCATTTTTGATATTGACGGTACTGTTGCCGGAGATAGAATTAATCTTATAAAAATTAATATTCCAAAGAATTTGAGTGGTAAATTGGTAGTATTTCCTCGTTCAAATTTCCTTGTAGAAAAATCCGGTCTCTTTGTTTATGGAGCATCATCAAATCCGAGAATAAGAGGCGGAATAAATATAAGAGAAATCAATGTTCCCGAACTTTTAACTACAATTTCCAATGTTGGTTTGAATTTTGCAGCACATGATTTGAATTTTAGTCTTGATAATGCCGTATTAAACGGTTCTGATATATCTGTTAACGGTATTTTAAACCTTACACCTTCTGAAATTTTAAATATATCTAACTTGTATGTAAGTTCGAGATTTATTAATTTAGAAAGAATGCTAAAGGTTTCAAATCTTGCAATGAAATATGTACCTGCAAGCCCATCTTCACAAAAAACAAATAGCACTCCGGCTGATATTCCCGTATCAGTTCAGAGCGGTAATATTAATATGAGAAGAATTGTTACGGGCAACATTGAAGTTATGAACACAACTTCAAGAATGGCTCTCAGAAGAAATATTTTGGGCTTAAGAAATTTAAGAACAGAAATCTTTAAAGGAAGAGTTAACGGCGATATTTTTGTAGACCTTATAAAGATACTTGTAAATGTTGATTTAAAAGGCGAAGGTATTGATGTTAATAAAGCTATGCTCGATGCGGCAGGCATGAAGGATATGCTTTCAGGTATTGCAGAATTTAGTGCTAAATTATCAATTGACGGAGCTGCTACAACTCCTGAAGCACAAATGAAAGGAATAGAAGGTGATATTGATTTCAAAGTGGTGGACGGTCAATTCGGACCTTTTGGTAAAATTGAAAACCTGATAATTGCCGAGAACATTCGTGAATCACAATTCTTCCAAACAGCACTCGGAGGAGTAATTAATTCACTAACATCAATTGATACAACTCACTTTAGCGAGCTTACAGGACACTTAAAAATGGCAGGCGGAGTATGTCATATTGACCCGATTACATCTTTGGGTAATGTTCTTACACTTCATATTTTTGGTGATTTTGACCTAATAAGAAATTATGCCGATATGAAAGTAAGAGCAAAAATGTCATCAATAATTTCTAAGGTTCTAGGACCTTTGAATGCAATAAATCCTGTAAATATAATGAATAGTGCAGCAAGTTTGAATGTAGTAACTGCAAAAGCATTTTCTCTTTTCTGTGAAGTTGTTCCTGCTGATGAACTTGCAAATCTTCCAAGCTTTAAAAATGATTATGTAGACTCAGGTGCTGCAAAATTCCAACTCGGTGTAAGAGGGGATGCCGCTAAACCATTGACTCTCGTAAAATCTTTTAAGTGGTTAACTTCAAAAACAGAATTTGATGAAGCTATGGATTTTGTAAACTCTCTTCCTGAACCCGTTGAAGGTTCTACAGCAACAAATATTCAAGAAGCTATAGCTGAAGCTCAGGCTTTGGAAGCAGAGAAGAAAACACTTAAATACAAACTCAAACATCTTTTCGACAGAGATGAAAAATCCCAAAAAAATACTGAAGAAATTAAAATAAATGCTGATGAAACAACAGAAACAACGGAAGCAACAGAATAAACAATGAATAGAGAACAACTTCTTGAACTTTTAAAAACTTTTATTGCAGCTTTTATTATAGCATTTGTTATTAATCTGCTTAGAATTGCATTTTTTGAGAATAGAGATTTTGCATCTCTGCTGGCATTTAGCCGAGAAGAGAGAATGATAAATAATCTTCGACAAAATATGTCAAGATATCAAACACAATCTAATACTACATATAATGAAACAGTAGTAAATAAACCCTCTATTAATAAATCTGAAAATAAAAATATAATTGAAATACCACTTGAACAACCATTGTGTTTTAACAATTTATCAGCGAATGACATACTTGACCTGAGAAATCGTTCAATAAATACATCACCAATTTTTTCAGATATGAATTACAAGCCTAGTACAGATGTTTTTAGCATTAGAGATTACAAACCATGGATAAGCATTGAAGGGGCTTTGCATTTTAGTAAAAGAAAGGGAACCGAGCGCACAGAAGGGCCTTCGCGTGACAGTATAGGAATTTTAAATCCGGAACTTTTGTACTATATTTCAATTTCAGAAAATGAAGATGCAGAAAGCGCTGATTTCAAAACTTTGTACAAAGATTTTGATTTTAAACCATATAGAGTAACATATAACCCTGCAACTAATACTATAACCGCTTATATAAAAAATGAACATAAAGATGGTAATTATCAACCGTTATTTTTGTCTGATTCCAATGCCCACGATTTAGGATATAACTACGCAATTATGGATACATCAAAAAATATAGGATTTTATACGGATTCTCCATACAAAGACAGTACTCTAAAATCAGATATTCAAAAAACAACAGGATATTATATGGTAGGTTCTGCTTGTAAAGTAGAAGGAGGATGCAATAACTATGCTCCATATTGGCAATATTATAACTTTTTATTTATCAGAAGATTTCCGGCAAGCTTTAACATAAAACTTTGGAAAACACGACCGAGAAACTCTGAACAAAAGGCTGATATTAACTTTTCTATGGTTTTTGAATAAAATAGACAACTTACACGAATTATTGTAAACTGAGATTATGTTTAAAAAACTGACAAAAAAAGCTTTGATACATACAATATTGATAATAACATCTTTATTATCAATATTTCCGTTTATTTGGCTCACTTCGACATCACTCAAAGGTATTGGCGAGGATATTTTTGCATACCCGCCAAAACTTATTCCTACGGATTTTACATTCCAAAACTATATTGATGTATGGGGAAAAGTCGATTTTATGGCTTATTTTTGGAACAGCGTAATTGTTGCAGCCCTTACTGTTGCACTAAACCTTATTCTGTCGTCACTTGCTGCTTATCCGCTTGCAAGAATGCAATTTAGAGGGAAAAAATTTGTATTCTTTTCAATTCTTGCAACTATTATGATACCGTTTCAGGCTATTATGCTTCCAGTATACATTATTACACTAAAACTTCACCTTATAGACAGTGTTAACAATGTTATGGGATATATCGGTCTTGTT
The DNA here is from genome assembly GCA_902777605.1 of uncultured bacterium. Classification (GTDB taxonomy): domain Bacteria; phylum Cyanobacteriota; class Vampirovibrionia; order Gastranaerophilales; family Gastranaerophilaceae; genus CAG-196. The sequence goes on from CACYUI010000009.1 coordinate 16,684, forward strand.
ATGCCTTTTGCAGTCAGCGCCTTCGGTATTTTTCTCATGCGTCAGGCATTTTTGAAAGTGCCTAAAGAAGTCGAAGAGGCTGCTATTGTTGACGGATGTAATGTTTTTCAGATGTTTACAAGAGTTGTAATTCCTATGGTTAAGCCTACATTGGCAGTACTTGCTGTATTTACATTCATAGGTTCTTGGGGTGAATTTTTATGGCCGAGTATTATGCTTACAAAAGACTCTATGTACACTCTTCCTGTCGGTATAAATAATCTTCAGGGCATGTTTTCTTCAAACTGGAGATTTATCGCAGCAGGTTCAATAATATCAACTATTCCGATTATTATATTTTTTCTTATGATGCAAAGATATTTTATATCAGGAGAAAATGACGGTGCTGTCAAGGGTTAGTGCGTTTTACCCGATTGTCTAATTGTTTAAGCTTTGTCCGTATTTCATAATTTTTTTATGAAAATAATTATTATCGGCGGGGTTGCTGCAGGCGCAAAAGTTGCAGCTAAATCAAAGAGAGAACTTCCTGAAGCTGAGGTTCATATTTATACACAAGATGACTATGTTTCTTATTCATCTTGTGGAATGCCTTATTATATTGCAGGAGATATAAAGGATTGGGACAAATTAATAGTCCGCTCTATTGAAGAGTTTGAAAAAAGCGGAATACATATTCATACACGCTCAGAAGTAACTAAAATTCTTCCCGCAGATAAAAAAATTGTAGTCAAACCTTTAGATAAAGAGGAATGGCAATTTATAGAGTACGATAAACTTATTATCGCAACAGGAGCTTCGGCTTTTATACCTGATTTTGCTAATATTAAAAATAAAAGGATTTATACTCTGCGCTCACTCAATGACGGCATTGCACTAAAAGAAGGAATGAACAAAGCTAACCACATTACTATAGTTGGCGGAGGTTATATTGCAATAGAATTAATAGAAGCATTTGTAAAAAATAAGAAAAAAGTTACACTGATAGAAAGATCACCGTTTGTACTTTCTATGCTTGATGAAGACATTTCGTCACTTGTTCAAGAATACATACTTGCAAATTCAAATAATTTGGTCAAAATCATTAACAATGATACTGTCAGCGAAATTCTCGGTGAAGAACCTGTCTTGGATATTGTAACTTCAAAAGGGTACGGATTTGAAACAGATATGGTGGTAGTATCTGCCGGAGTAAAACCAAATGTAGAAATAGCTAAAGACGCAGGTATAGAAATAGGAACAACAGGAGCGATAAAAGTTAACAGCAGAATGGAAACAAATATAAAAGATATTTATGCCTGTGGTGATTGTGCAGAAAAAATTAACATGATTTCGCATACTCCCAGCTGGGTTCCTTTAGGCTCTACCGCGAATAAAGAAGGAAGAGTTTGCGCAATTAATGTTTGCGGAGGAGTTGAAGATTTTGAAGGAATTTTAGGCTCTGCCGTTTTAAGATATGATATGCTAAATATTTCAAAAACCGGCTTAACAGAAAAAGAAGCTTTAAAACTAAACTATGATGCAGTGTCAGTAAATATCACCAAGCGTGATAAAGCAGGATACATGCCTGAAGTTAAGAATGTAACGCTTAAACTTATAGCAGATAAGCGTTCTCACAAAATTTTAGGAGCACAGGCCATCGGATGCGGTGATGCCGATAAAAGGATTAATACTGTTTCTGTAGGACTTTTGCAGGGAATTACCGTTGAAGAATTAATTGATGTCGACTTAACCTATGCTCCTCCGTTTTCTACAAGCATTGATATCTTGATTTCGGCTGCACAAATTTTGAAAAGCAAATTAAATTAAAACCTGTATTTACCGTATTTGAGTTTTGATGTAAAATTATACTTAAAATAAGAATGGTAAAGGAGAAAGTTTTATGATAATGCTTGCCGTTGCACTACTTTTAAGTATGGTTTTATGCTTGTTATTCGGTGTTCCTTATATTGATTTTTTAAAGAAAAAAACAATAGGGCAATATATTCTTGACCTTGCGCCGGAAGCTCATGCAAAAAAAGCCGGTACACCGACAACAGGCGGAGTATTTATAATCACAGCCATTATTATTGCATCTCTTATTGCACTATATATGGCAGAACAAATGAATGATTCAGCGCTTATCATATTAATAACACTTTTCTTTATGACTTTGGCAGGATTTCAAGATGATTATATGAAAATTAAGGGCAAAGAGAATAAAGGACTAAGCCCAAGAGGGAAGCTTATCCGACAAATCTTAATCGCCTTAATTCCTACAATATATGCAATGCAACACTTTGGTACCGCTATCACTTTGGGTTCCAAAACTTTTGACCTGGGTTTTTTGTATCCGATTTTTGCAATATTTGTTATAACCGGAGCATCTAATGCTTATAACCTAACGGATGGTTTGGATGGTTTGGCTGCATCAACAGGAATTCCTGCATTTTTTGCTTGCGGTTTTATTGCTTTTTGCAGCGGATACAGCGATGTAGCCATTATTTCAGCGGCCGTAATAGGAGCACTTATCGGATTTTTAAAATATAACAAACCAAAAGCTGAAGTATTTATGGGTGATACCGGCTCTTTGGCGCTTGGAGGACTCTTAGGAACTCTTGCAATACTTGCAAGATGTGAACTTTTGCTTGTTATATTTGGCGGTATATTTGTTATAGAAACTCTTTCTGTTATTTTACAGGTAACAAGTTTTAAATTAACAGGCAAAAGAATTTTTAAAATGGCACCAATTCACCACCATTTTGAACTTTTAGGACACTCTGAAAAAAGAATTGTTATTGAATTTAGTATAGTTTCATTAATTCTTTCAGTTATTGCAGTTGTTTTAAATTTTGTAATATAGGATAAAACTGTTGAAGAAATGGCTTTGCATAGCTTTTTTAGTTATTTTGTTTCTGATTTTTTCAGTATTAAATTTTGCATACAACTTTTCGAGTGAATATGTTGTATCCGATATTATTTCTCCTATAGAATTTGTTTTAGACAATTCTAAACATTACAAATTAATGAGCCTTGAAACATTTGATTCTAATTTTACAGAACACAATAAAAAATTAGCCAAAACTCTTAATATTACTGAAAATGAAGCTTTTATAATGGGTTCATTAGGTAGAGATTGGGCTAAAAATATTATTCTAAACCGTAAGATTAAAATTTCTAAAAACGATTTAATCTATTTTAAATATGGATATACAACCAGATTTACAAACTCTCCTTTTAGTATAAAGGATGGAAAACCAACTAATATTAAGGCTTTTGAGAAACAATTGACCGCCGTAAGGCGAGGAAAATTTGTTATAGTTAATCTTGATGATGATAACATTTTAGAAGTATCAAAAAGTAACCGAGAAAAAGTAAAGAATTTTGTTGTTATCAGGCGTTCTCATGCAAAAAAATCTTTTTATAAACAAAAAAATCAAAATGAAACAAATATAACAAATTTTTTACCTAAAATAGAGCTGAAAAACCTTAAAATTATTGTATCTGATCATTTTTCCAAGTTAAAACCCGACAGAAACTGCTCAACTGATATGTGTAAAGAAATCTTATCTAATATAAATAACGCATCAGAAACAATTGACATAGCTATTTACGGTTATTCTGCCACTCCGGAAATTGAAAAATCAATAAAAAAGGCAATACAAAGAGGTGTAAAAGTAAGACTTGTCTATGATTTAGACAGCAAAAAAGAAAACATATACCCTGATACAGGTAAGCTTGTAAAAATGATACCAAACTCACAAAATGACATAACTTCCAAGGAATGTGGAAGCATTATGCACAACAAGTTTTATATTTTTGATAATAAAACTGTAATAACAGGCTCTGCAAATCTTTCACACACAGATATGTCAGATTTTAACTCTAATGCTATTATCGTAATTAAATCTAAAGAAGTAGCAAAATACTATACACAAGAATTTGAACAAATGTTTAGCGGAAAATTTCATAATGATAAAATTGCTATTCCTGACAAAAACTTCGAAAATTTACAAATATTTTTCTCTCCTAAAGACAAAGCTATAACCAATGGTGTTTTGCCAATAATTAAAAACGCAAAAAATTATATTTATATACCAACATTTTTATTGACAGAAAAAAGAGTTGCTGATGAACTAATTAATGCAAAAAAACGAGGAGTTGATGTAAAAATAATTATAGATGCACTAAGCGCCTCTAATAAACACTCACAAGACGAAAAGCTCAGACAAGCAGGAATTTTACTCAAATCTGAGAATTGGGCAGGGAAAATGCATTCCAAATCAATTATTGTCGATGATAAATATTTAATTATAGGTTCTATGAATTTCTCTAAAAGCGGTGAACTTAAAAATGATGAAAACATTATTATTCTGAAAAATTCTCAAGCTGCAAAGTTTTACAAAGATTTTTTCATATATCAATGGAATAAAATTCCCGATATATGGCTGAAATATACACCACGAGCAGAAGGTTATGATTCTGTAGGCTCTTGTTTTGATGGGATTGATAATAATTATGACGGATTTATTGATTTTGACGATCCGGCTTGTAAAATTACAACAAATTAATTTTCAATCATCAAATTCATAAATTCTATGTCATCATAATCTATATAAGAAGTCTGCATAAGATTTCTGCCTGTTTTAATAGTTACTTCATTAGGTCTGTTTTTTTTGATTAAACTTGGTGGGATTTTTATTTTTTGTCCGTCACCGTTGATTTGAATCTCTGAAATTTTATTTCCGTTAAAATAAACTTCCGGAGGAGATGCATAAGAATTTGGATTTTTATTTTGTCCCATTGAACGCGCCATAAGCGTATCTATACCTATAATTGAACCTATGACGAGATATACGGGCTTTGAAAGATTAATGCTTCTCAGATTAAATCTTTTTGTGTAAAAAGGTCCTAACGATTCTGTTCCTATTTCTCCTGCATTAGCTGATAAATCTGAAAAACTCCCATCTCCTAGATGATACATATTGGAATCTATTGACAAATTTGTTGAATCAGATTTTTCTATACCAACAACAATTGGTTTATTTAAAGAGTTTTGATTAACAGTCATTGAGAATGGTTTGTATTTATTTTTTTGAACAGACATTATAGAAGTTCCGTCTATTGATGTATCAAGTTCAAAATAACCTTCTTTGTCTGTTTTTGTACTGTAGCGTTCTTTAGGTAATGTTATTTGTGCTCCTGAAATACCTTCTCCAGTAGATTTGTCAATAATTCTGCTTAAATTATTTTTACCCTGTTCGGAAATTTTTCCTTCAAAAATATTTGCAAAAGAAGGAAGTGATAATGCTAATAATAAAAATACAGTTAAAATTTTTTTCATAAAAACATTATGAGAAAAAAAAGGATAAACAAAATTAGACAACAAGGTAAAAAATGATTTTTTTATTTATATTTTGCACTATTTTATATATTTTGGTGCAAAAAATCTAAAAATGGTAATTTTTCGGGTATTTCTTTCTCTTTTTGATTGCGATGCAAAAGGAGAAAGAAATACCCAAAAGAAA
>CACYUI010000009.1:22260-72119 GCA_902777605.1 uncultured bacterium
TATTTAATATTTCACCCGAAGGGTGATGTGGTTGTTTATTTAGTCGCGTGTTTTTCCTTTTTCTTTTTGACTAAAGTTGACAATACTAAAAGTATTGACAACTTTTTGCACCAAATTATATATTTTGATAAATAATAAAGTAGCTACTTCTTATTAATTACGACTTCATATCCAAGCATATCTGCTAAATAAATATTAACGAAATTAGAAATAGATAAATTATAGTTTAGAACAAGCACTTATTGAAATAGAAAATTTAGCACATACAATATAAGTGTAAGAATAACACTAGATAAATTTAGGAAAAATGTATTATGGCTAAAAACATAAGAAATATAGCAATTATTGCCCATGTAGACCACGGCAAAACAACACTTGTAGACTGTATGCTAAAACAAAGCGGTGTATTTAGAGAAGGTCAACAAGTTCAAGAAAGAGTTTTGGATAGTAATGATTTGGAGAGAGAAAGAGGAATTACAATTCTTTCCAAAAACATTTCCATTGAATATAAAGGAACAAAAATTAATGTTGTAGATACTCCCGGTCACGCAGATTTTGGCGGAGAGGTAGAACGGGTTTTGGGTATGGTTGACGGAGCATTATTGATTGTTGATGCGGCAGAAGGCCCTATGCCTCAGACAAGATTTGTATTATCTAAAGCATTAGAGCTCGGTATCAGAATTATTGTCGTTATTAACAAAATTGATAAGCCAGCAGCAGATCCGGACGGTACTTTGGATAAGGTTTTTGACTTGTTTACAGAGCTTACAGACAGAGAAGATTTGATTGATTTCCCTTATATTTATTCAAGCAGTTTGAACGGCTTTGCTATTAAAAACCTTAACGATGAGAAAAAAGATATGATTCCGCTTTTGGATTGTATTTTAGAAAACATCCAAGAGCCTGAGGGTGACCCAACTAAACCGTTCCAATTCAGAGCAACAACACTTGATTATAATGAATATGTAGGAAGAATTGTAGTAGGCAGAATTGTTAACGGTGTTGTACATTCTCAAGATCAAGTTGCTTGGGTTAATGCAAACGGTGAAGTAAGCAAGGGCAAAATTACTAAATTATTCGGATTTAAAGATCTTGGCAGGGTTGAAATAAATGAAGCAGAAGCAGGCGATATTGTTGGCATTGCAGGTTTTTCTGATATTCAAATAGGTGAAACGCTTTGCGACACAAATAACATCAATCCTTTACCGCTTATAAAAGTTGATGAACCTACTTTGCAGATGAATTTTTCTGTCAATGACAGCCCATTTGCAGGACAGGAAGGAAAATTTGTAACATCAAGACAACTTAGAAAAAGATTGTATGATGAATTAGAAAAGAATGTTAGTTTAAGAGTTGAAGACACTGATTCTACAGACTGTTTTAAAGTTTCAGGCAGAGGCGAACTTCACCTTGGTATTTTAATCGAAACTATGAGAAGAGAAGGATACGAGTTCCAAGTTTCTAAACCTGAAGTTATTTACAAAACTATTAACGGAGAACAGTATGAACCGTTTGAAGATTTGTTAATTGATGTTCCAGAAGAGTATGCAGGTTCTTGTATAGACAGACTTTCAGGCAGAAAAGCTACAATGAATTCCATGCAAAATGTAGGCAACAGAACAAGCATGAAATTTACTATTCCAGCAAGAGGCTTGATAGGTTTTAGAAGCGAATTTATCAGAATGACTCGCGGTGAAGGTATTATGTACCATACTTTTGATGAATATAAACCATACGCAGGCGATATTCCTAAACAAAGAAGCGGTTCAATTTTGGCTCACGAACAGGGTGAAGCTATACCTTATGCTTTGGCTCAATTTGAAGACAGAGGAGTATTCTTTGTTACACCGCATACAAAAGTGTACAGAGGTATGATTATCGGTGAAGGAAACAAGGCGCAAGATATCGTTGTAAATATCTGCAAGACTAAAAAGCTTACAAATATGAGAAGTGCAACTGCCGATGTTATGGTAACACTTCAAGGTCACAAAGAACTTACTCTTGAAGAATGCTTAGAGTATATCGGTGATGATGAACTCGTTGAAGTTACTCCTGAAAATATCAGAATGAGAAAACAAAATTTGGTTAAATTTGGCAGTATATAGTACTCAGGATTAAAATAATAACAAATAATAGGTCGGTATTAATTTACCGACCTACTATTTTATAGAATGTAAAATTTATACAACTTATTTTTCACGCCTTTTATAAAAATCTTCAATAAATCCAGTATTAAACTTACCGCTCTTAAATACTTCGTCCTCAATAAGTTCTTGATGGAACGGAATAGTTGTCTTAACACCTGTTACAACATATTCCTTCAATGCTTGATACATTCTTCTTCTAGCTTGTTTTCTGTTTTCACCCCAACAGATTAATTTACCAATCATTGAATCATAATAAGGCGGAATAGAATATCCGGGATAAACATGAGAGTCAACTCTTATGCCAAATCCTCCTGGAGTAAAGTATCCGTCAATTTTACCAGGGCATGGCATAAAGTCATGTTCAGGATCTTCTGCATTAATTCTGCATTCTATTGCGTGACCTCTGAGTTTTACATCATCTTGCGTATATCCAAGTTTTTCACCTGATGCAACAAGAATTTGTTCTCTTACAATATCAATTTGAGAAATCATTTCCGTAACACAATGCTCAACCTGAACACGAGTGTTCATTTCCATAAAGTACCATTTACCGTCATGGTCAAGCAAAAATTCACAAGTTCCTGCACCTTCGTAATTGATAGCTTTAGCAGCTCTTACTGCTGCTGCACCCATTTCTTTTCTTGTTTCTTCATCAATTGCAGGAGAAGGAGCTTCTTCCAATAATTTTTGGTGGCGTCTTTGAATAGAACAATCTCTTTCACCGAGGTGAATTACATTGCCAAAAGAGTCACCTAATATTTGAACTTCAATGTGTCTTGGGTTTTCCAAGAATTTTTCCGCATAAACATCGGGGTTTCCAAAGAAGTTTTCAGCCTCTTGACGACACAGATTAAAATTAGATTCCAATTCTTCATCGGCTCTGACAACTCTCATACCCTTCCCGCCACCGCCTGCAGTAGCTTTGAGAATAATAGGATAGCCCACTTTGTGCGCAAACTCCATAACCTCTTGCGGAGTTTTTACAATACCTGTTCCCGGAGTAACAGGAACATTGTTTTCTATCATTGTTTTACGAGCAGTAGCTTTATCACCCATTTTACGCATAGCAGCTGCTGTAGGACCGATAAATTTTATATTATACATCTCACAAATTTCAGCAAACTCTGCTCTTTCAGATAAAAATCCGTATCCCGGGTGAATTGCATCACAACCTGCCATTAGAGCGGTCGAAATAATTGTTGGTATATTCAAATAACTCTGGTTACTCGGAGCAGGCCCTATACAAAAAGCATCTGTTGCTAATCTTACATGCAGAGATTCCGCATCTGCTTGAGAATATATTGCAACGGTAGGAATTCCCAATTCTCTACATGCTCTTATTACCCTTACAGCTATCTCTCCTCGGTTTGCTATTAATACTCGTTTAAACATTTATACTATCCCTTAATTTATCAATTATTGAAATAGCTGAAAATACAAAACTGAAAATGGAAAATTATCTTTTTATAACTTTCCATTTTCCATTTTCAACTTTCAATTTATTCTACATACATAAGAACTTGACCAAATTCAACAGGATCGCCATTTTTGACACAAATTTTAACGACTTTTCCTGCTTGTTCTGATTTGATTTCGTTCATCAATTTCATTGCTTCGATTATACAAACAACATCACCGACAGCAACACTTGAACCAATTTCAACAAAAGGTGCTGCATCAGGAGATGATGCTGAATAGAAAGTTCCTACCATTGGAGAAGTGATTGCTTTACCTTGAGGAACTTGTTCTTTAGCCTCTTCTGCCGGTTTAGAAGGCGAAATTGTTTGAGCAGGTGCGGCTGCAGTCGGTGCAGCAGGTGCTCCCACAATAACTTCCGGCAAATCTTTTCTAATAGTGATAGCTTGTTCGCCATCTTCCATAGAAATTTCCGTCAAGCCGTTTTCCGTAATAATTTTAGCTATTTTTTCTATATATTCTGGTTTAAAATCCATTTTTTTCTCCTTTTAGATAATCAAAAAAGCTGTAATGCTTTTTTACATTACTAACAACGGTCTAAATATTCGTTTGTTCGTGTATCAACTCTTATCATATCACCATTTGATACAAAGAACGGAACATTTACAACTGCGCCTGTTTCAAGTTTTGCAGGTTTTGTACCGCCTTGGGCAGTGTTACCCTTTTCAGCCGGAGGAGTATCAACAACTTCCAACTCTACATGTGCAGGAATATCAACACCGATGATTCTTGAATCATGTTTTAGTACTTGTACAATCATATTTTCTTTAAGATATTTTTTACCGTCACCAACTTGATCTTCAGCAATTTGGATTTGTTCATAAGTTTCGTTATCCATCATAACATAGTCATTACCTTCTTTATAAAGGTATTGCATTTCTCTTCTGTCAAGCATTGCTTTTGCTACTTTTTCACCTGCTCTAAAAGTTTTTTCAACTACATTACCTGATTCTACATTTTTAAGTTTTGTTCTTACAAATGCAGCACCTTTTCCGGGTTTAACATGCAAAAATTCAACAACAGTCCAAAGACCGTTATCCAGTTCTAATGTTAGGCCATTCTTTAAATCGTTTACTGAAATCATACTAACTCCTTGGTTATAATATTCTACTTTTTCTTGATACTAACATAAACATGTGTTGTGCGCAATAATATTGAACTATGCCAAATATTTTTGCAAAGTTGCTTGGTCAAAAATTTCTATACTATCTTTTGAGTGAATAAATACAAGACAGCTAATCAGGGACTTAAATGACTGAAAATCTTCAAAAGCAAGTTTTTGACGCAAATCTGTCATATTATTTGCCATAAACTCCGTAAGAATAGTTTTGTCATTATAAAACAACTCTGACATAAATTCAAAAGCGTCTCTTGTCTTTACACCTTCAAGATAAATTAAATCAGGTGATTGAAATTCAATAAATCTGAGAGCTTTGTCAATATTGAAACCCACATTTTCGTTAAGTTCACATTGATTAACACCTTTTAACTCATACTTTGCAATAGATTCAATTGTCATAATATTTTTCTTACTTTTTGCAGCTTCCAAAAGTAATGAATATATAATATGAGTTTTACCACTCAAAGGAGAACCGCAAACCAAAATAATTCCCGGTGTATTCAAAGCATGCGTAATAACGCTTCTTGATTTTTCATCAGGAATAATTTTTTCCAATTTTTGCGGCGGCTTATATATTTTTAGAGAAACTCTCTCACCCATAATTGTAGGAAAAGATGATACTGATGCTGTCAACATAGATTTGTCAACTTTAAAACAAAGTTTTCCTAGTTGAGGAATTTCACATACTGATGCATCCAAATTTGAAAGAGTTTTGAGTTTAGATACAAAAGCAGAATTTAATATTGAAGGTATTATACCTTTATCAACAGGTTCTCCGTTTTGTTTAAAAACAACTCTTAACCCTTCTTCTGATTGTTCAAAATTGAGTTCATGCGTATCTTCAATAATTGCTTGAGTTAAAATTGCTCTTATAACATGTTGAATGTGTTCTTCACCAGCTTCGTCTTTATGAAGCTCTTCCGTCCAATCAAAAGTTTCCTGTTCTTCTTCGCTTAATGTAATACTGTCAACAGTATCAGCTACTTTATAATACTCATCAATTTTTTTAAGTATACTCGTTTCAGAAGAAATAACAGGCTCGATAGAACATTCCGCCGTTTCAATGATTTTATCTATTGCAAACAAATCCAAAGGATCTGACATCGCAACAGTCAAAACATCTTCTATTTTAAATAACGGAATAATTTTATATCTTCTTGCATCAGGAAATGAAATAAACTTAAAACACTTTGGATCAGGAGTATAATCTTCTAAATTAACATATGGAATGTGAAGCTTTGATTCCAAAAATTTAAGCAATGTATCTTCGGCTAAAATTCCGGAATTGATAAGCGCTTGACCTATATTTATGCGTTGAACATTTGCAAGCTCTTCTGCTTTTTCCAATATCTCATACTGTACGATACCATCGCGTACAAGTTCGTATTTCAATTTTTCCAGAGTTTTGTTTGTTATTGTTTCCATTCGCTTTTATATCCCTGTCCTTAAAAAACCAATAATTCTAAAAATATCTGCAGCTTTTCGTCCTTCTTGTCCGAATTTTTCTTCAATATCAGAAAAGGTTCCTCGTTTTTGATTGTATGCATACTTATGAACCAAATCTTTTATAGAGTCATTTTCTTCGTAATCAAGCTTTTCGTTTCCGCTCCACCATTTTATAATTCTATTAATAAGTGTTTTTGATTTCTTATTATCTTTATCGGATAAAATCGTTATTTTATCCTTACCCTCAAATATGTCTACACCGATATCACCATAAAGTTTTTTTACTTTTTCTCTTGTTAGACTTGGATTTTGTTTGATTAATTTCTTGAGTGGAGTCCTCTCCATGCTTAAACCGATAATTTTTGTTGTCGATACCATACCTGCCTCTTACTATTTACCCCTCTGCTTTACCAAGATATTCTTCTACTTTTTTAACAATGGCATCAAGCTCAAAAGGTTTTGTTATATATTCATTCACCCCTGTTTCTTCGCCAATCATCTTGTCCTCAAGCTGAGAACGCGCCGTAACCATTATTATCGGAATATCTTTGTATTTAGCATCATATTTTAATAAACGGCTAATTTTATATCCGTTAATTTTTGGCATCATAACATCAAGTATAATCAAGTCAGGCATAAGCTCTTTTGCAAGCCTAAGCCCGTCTTCACCGTTAAAAGCCGTATAGCACACGAAACCTGAAACCTCAAGGACAAACTTCAGGCTCTCAACTATATCCTGTTCATCATCCACTATAAGAATCTTTTTCATGTGTATCTCCTTCAATCTCGTATGAATACATTATATCACATTTTCCGTATATGTCCGATTTCTCAGCAATAACAGAATCTATTTTCTTTTTCAAAAATTCTGCAGAAGGTTTATCTCCTTCCATAAGAAGTATTGTTAGTGTTGTCATAACTCCTTCGTGTTCAATAAGAGAATTTGCCATGTAGGTTTTGTTCAGCAAATTATTTTCTCTCAAAAGATTTTCAATTACTTCATTTGTTGACTTAATTTTTATAACTGCGACAGTTGTTGCATTAGAACGAGCCTTTTGCACCATTTGTTTTCTAATCATCATAAAATTAGATTTATCATTAGCTATAGGTATAACAAAATAGAATTTTGAACCTTTATTTATTTCACTATCACACCAAATCGCACCATTATGCGATTCCATAAGCTGCCTTGCAATCGGAAGCCCGAGTCCTGAACCGCCAACTTTTCTTGAAAGTGAATTTTCAATTTGTGCAAATTTATCAAACACATGATTTAAATCTTTGCGTTCAATACCGATACCGTGATCTTCTACGCAAACTTGAAGATAGTTGCCTTGTAGTTTTTTGATATCCTCTTCAAAACAATGGTCGTATTGAAGTTCACGAGCATTGACAACTTTAGATGAAATCTCTATTTCGCCCACTTCAGGGGTAAATTTAATTGCGTTAGAAACAAGATTTGTCAAAACTTGCTCTAAACGATTTGAGTCAGCATAAATTTCTACATCATCTCCCGAAGGAGTATACTTTATCGTCAAATCTTTTTCTTTAGCTACTTCAGTAAGGTTGTTTTTTACATACTCAATTACGGGTTCAATATGAATAAGTTCAAATTTGAAGTCCATTTTCCCTGCTTCAATTTTGGAAATATCAAGAAGGTCATTAATAATTCCTGAAAGCCTTACTGCATTCCTTTTTCCCATAGAAACAAATTTTTCTATATTTTCGCTCATTTCACCTGCTTTACCACTGAGAATAATATCCATAGCATTTTTGATTGCGGTTAGTGGTGTTCTAAGTTCATGAGAAACTATCGAAATAAATTCGGATTTTAATCTCTCAAGTTTTTGTAATTTTCTGTTAGTTGCTTTTAGTTCTTGCGTAAAAGATGCACTCTGAAGCGGTATTGTTACTTGTTGAACAAGAGTTTGAAAAACTGTTGCATCTTCTGTTGAAAAAGGTTTTTCTCTGTATATCTCTGTAAATCCGAAAAACTCGTCATTTAGTGCAATAGGAGCAAACATATTATCAAATCTCAATATTGAAAAATCGTATTCTTGAATATTATGTTTGATGTTTTTTTCTATTTTTAAGTTCCCGATTTTTATGTCAAACGGAGGGTCGGAAAGTAGTGATTTATAACTCAAAATTGCACGAAGCTTTAATGCCTCAAGAAGTCTGTCAGAAATTTTATATAACGAATTGATGATCAAAACTGGCTCGCGCTCCGAACGAAACATTAAAGTACAAGATAGTTCAAAATTAAGAGATTTTTCAATTCCTTCTATCATTATTTTCAAAAGCTTATCCTTATCTAAAGAGCCCGCAAGCTGAGAACTTGTATTGTATAAAACATTTAGTTGATACAAGCTTGCAGCAAGTTCTTGGTTGGATTTTGCCATCTTTAAAAGCTGCTGCCTTGTTCTAAGAGCAGAATCTATAGTTGTTATAAGAAGTTTGGTATCAATCGGTGTTTTTATAAAAAGATTTATATTGTGGGAAACATCTTTGTTGTACTCTTTTTCACCTATAATAAGCAGAGAAACTGACGGAAACTGCTTAATTTTCCTGCAAAGCGGCTTTAATTCCAATGACTCGATATCTCCGTCAATCAGTACAATATCAGGTTCTTCAACTTTTAAAATGTCAAAAATAAGAACCTCGTCAACACAGGTTATAATTTCGTCAGTTCCAAAAGCTGACCTGATAACCTTCTCCTTCTCACTATCCTCGCTAATCAACAAAAACTTTGTCATACTTACATAATATCAAAAAAGGGGTAAATATGGAAATTGTTAAGGTATATTTTATTTAATTAGAATAATATCTCCACGCTTAACTTCTTTTGAAAGCTCGGTAATAATTTCATTATCCATTCTCATACAACCGTGAGAAGCATATTTTCCTATGCTTGTTGGAACATTTGTACCATGAATAAACTGACCTGTTGAGCTTTCTTCTCCGGTTTTTGTATCAATTTTATTTAAAACAATTGTGAATGGTCCATATGCTCTTGGGTGTCGTCTTCTTTTTGAGCGCCTTGGAGCACCTCTATATGGAAACTTTTCTACATGTGAAACAATTCGAACGCCTTTTTCCGTCTTCATGCTTGGTTTTCCGCTTGCTATTAAGTACGCATTTTGGGCATTCCCGTCATTATCATATTTGTAGAGAATATTTATAGACAAATCTATAACAAATTTTGCATTTTTATTTTTACCTTGTATGTTAACAAGAGAACTTGGAGCATTTTTTAAAACATTTTTATTATCAGTACCCTGGGGAGTTACAGTACGAATAAATAAATCTTTTTCTGTTTCAGTTTTAATTAGCTGAAAACTTTTTGCAGATTGTAAAGGCATAATTGCCAATAAAGAAGATAGAGCTATAGTTTTTCCTAAACTTAATATTTTCATAACATAGATAAAATCAGTAAAAAAAATTTTTTGCTATTTATTAAGAATTATATATTATTGTCAAAAAATATTATGTTTGGTGTAGAATGTATTAGTGCATATCGCACAACGAATTAGAGAATCAGGAAGGACAATCCTTTGGGGATTGAGATGTGTATATATGACAATACAAGAATGGTTTGATAAGAGAAAAGAAGCTCAAATTGAGCGTAGAGCTAAAGAAATAAAAGGTGTTGAGAGTGATACACCGGAACTTTGGACAAGATGTGTTCATTGTGATTCACAACTTTTAAAATCAGAAATAGAAGAAAATATGATGGTATGCCCTCATTGCGACTACCACTATCGAATAAACGCAAGAACAAGAATACATCAACTATTTGATGAGGGAAGTTTTGAAGAATTATTTCAAAATGTTCTTCCGACAGACCCGCTCAATTTTGTAGACACAGAATCTTATGCAGACAGGCTTAAGAAAGCAAAAGCAAAAACAGGTTTGGATGAAGCCGTTATAACAGGTCTTGCTCAAATAAAAGGTCATAAACTTGCAGTTGCGGTAATGGACTTTGATTATATGGGCGGTTCTATGGGAAGTGTAGTTGGTGAGAAAGTTACCAGAATTATGGAAAAAGCTCTTGAACTCAAACTTCCTATGCTTGCAGTAACTTCATCTGGCGGAGCAAGAATGCAGGAAAGTGCATTGAGCCTTATGCAGATGGCAAAAACCTCATGTGCTGCAGGAAAACTTGATGAAGCAGGAATTTTGTACATCAATCTTCTTACAGAGCCGACATTTGGTGGAATAACCGCAAGCTTTGGAACATTGGGTGACATAATTATTGCAGAGCAAGGCGCAAGGATAGGTTTTGCAGGAAGAAGAGTTATAGAACAAACTATCAGACAGAAACTTCCCGAAGATTTCCAAACTGCCGAGTATTTATTGAAATACGGACAGGTAGATATTGTTTCTAAGAGAAAAAATTTAAGAAAGACAATTGCAAATATATTAGAAATGCACGGAATGTAAAGGCAGGCAGATATGGCAACAGTATTGGATTTTGAAAAACCAATAGTAGATATACAAAATAAAATAGAAGAATTAAAAAAATTAAGCGAAAATTCAGGATTGGATTTAGAATTACAAATACAATCATTTGAAAAACAAGCAGAAGATAAGAAAAAGGAGTTGTATTCAACATTGAAACCTTCACAGAAATTACAAATTGCAAGACATCCTGAAAGACCAAAGTTTTTGGACTATGTAAACTTGATGTGTACTGATTTTATAGAACTTCACGGTGACAGAGAGGGAATGGATGATAGAGCAATAATTGGCGGACTTGCAAAATTAAATGGCAAACCGATAATGATTATTGGCATACAAAAAGGCAAGAGTACAAAAGAGAATTTGGAATACAATTTCGGTATGCCTCAACCGCAAGGATATAGAAAGGCATTAAGATTATTTAAACATGCAAACAAGTTTAATATGCCGATTGTTACAATAATAGATACTCCGGGGGCATATCCGGGAATTAAAGCTGAAGAAACAGGTCAAGGCGCAGCAATCGCAATGAATTTGAGAGAAATGTCAAAGTTATCTGTGCCAATTGTTTCTATTATAACAGGAGAGGGTTGCAGCGGCGGAGCGTTAGGTTTAGCAGTATCGGACAGAGTAATGATGCTTGAACATGCTTATTATACGGTTATTTCTCCGGAAGGATGTGCTTCTATTCTATGGAGAGATGCATCAAGATTTTCAGATGCGGCAGAAGCTTTAAAAATAACATCAAAAGATTTATTAGAACTTGATATTATTGATGAAGAAATTCCTGAACCTTTGGGCGGCGCACATACAGATTATAATGTTACTGCTAGTGCTATGAAATCTTCTATTGAGAAAGCGTTAGAGGAATTATCACAATTAAGCATTGAAGAGCTGCGTAACCAAAGATATGAAAAATTCAGAAAAATGGGAAGATTCATAGAAGGTTAATAGAAATTGCGGACGTAATTCAGTGGTAGAATGCAACCTTCCCAAGGTTGACGTCGTGGGTTCGAGTCCCATCGTCCGCTTTTTGTTTTTTACAAAAATTGTGTTTATGGGACGAGAACCACCAAACAGAGTTTGGTCAGGTTCGAGCGCAAGCCGAGCGAGGGCTGGAGAATTTTGCCAAATGATGAAATCATGTAGGCAAAATGCGTAATTGCCGTTCAACGCGAGGCGCAGCAAGACAGTCCCATCGTCCGCTAATAAAAAAGGACAAAATAGTTTATAGGTCGGTTTTACAAAACCGACAATGATTTTTTACCTACACAATAGTATTCAAAACCCTTATCGCGCATTCTGTCTGCATCATATTGATTTCTACCATCAAAAATCACAGGTGTTTTCATTAAACTTTTTATTTTTTCAAAATCTGGGCGCCTAAATTCATTCCATTCAGTTAATAATAGCATTGCATCAGCATTTTCTAGTGTTTCATAAGATTTAGTACAATACTGAATTTTATCACCAAAAATTAATTTAGCAGATTCGATTGCTTTTGGATCGCAAGCTTTTACACTAGCACCCATATCAATAAGGGCGCTTATTATTGTAATCGCAGGAGCTTCTCTCATATCATTTGTTTTTGGTTTAAATGCTAATCCCCAAACAGCAAAAGTTTTACCTGATAAATTCTTGCCAAATTTATTCGTAATTTTTTCTATAAACAGTTTTCTTTGTTTTTTGTTTGTTTCATCTGCACACTTAATTATACTCATATCAATACCATATTCCATACCGGTTTTGATAAGAGCTTTTACATCTTTAGGAAAACAACTTCCGCCATAACCAAGCCCCGGAAATAAGAATTTATTGCCTATTCTTGAATCAGTAGACATTCCAATTCGTACCATTTCAGCATTTGCACCAACTTTTTCACAAAGATTAGCAATTTCGTTCATAAAAGAAATTTTTGTTGCCAAAAATGAATTTGCCGCATATTTTGTCATTTCTGCAGATTTTACATCCATTACGATTATACGATTTCCGGTTCTAAAGAATGGAGAATATAGCTCCTGCATAATTTGTGTTGCTTTATCTGAATTTGAACCAATTACAACTCTATCCGGAAGTAAAAAGTCGTCTATTGCATTACCTTGTTTTAAGAACTCAGGATTTGAAACTACATCGAAATTATATTTGGTATTCTTTTTAATAATCTCAGTTACTTTTTCAGCTGTACCAACAGGAACTGTTGACTTATCTACAATAACTTTATATCCGTTCATTGCTTTAGCAATTGATTCAGCTACAGTCATAACATACTGTAAATCCGCAGAACCATCTTCGCCCTGCGGAGTCCCGACTGCTATAAAACAAATTTGAGATTGCTTTACTGCATTATCGATATCGGTTGAAAACTCAAGACGATTTTCAAGAACATTTGATTTTACTAATTCTTCTAAACCTGGTTCATAAATAGAAATAATTCCATTCTTAAGTTGTTCTATTTTTTCTTCATTGTTATCAATGCAGATAACATCGTTTCCCATGTCGGCAAAACACGCGCCTGCAACAAGTCCTACATAACCGATTCCTATTACTGTAATTTTCATTTATTATTTCCTTCCATAAAGGCTCTTGATATATAATACCACTAAACCTGCACTTCTGTTCATCAAATTTATTACTGATTTATTTGTTATATAAACTTTTCCATTCAATAAATTTTCTTATTCCTTCTTTCAAATTTGTTTTTGGTTTGTAACCTAATAGCTTTTGAGCTTTTGTAATATCGCTTACCGTTTTAATTACATCCCCTTGCTGCAGAGGTAAACGATTAATTTGTGCTTTTTTGCCTAAGACATCCTCAATAGTTGAAATCATTTCATTTAATGTAACAGGTGAACCTCCGCCAAGATTAATAATTTCATATAAAGTTTTATCGTAATCCATTGCAGCACATATTCCTCCAACAATATCTTCAATAAATGTATAATCTCTCATTGTTGTACCATCACCATATACAGGAATTGGTTTATCTTGTTCAATTAGTTCTATAAATTTTCTGATTGCCAAATCAGGTCTTTGTTTTGGACCATAAACCGTAAAGAAACGCAAGCAAACAGTATTAATTTCGTATAATTTTGAATAAGTGTACAATATTTGTTCGCAAGCTAATTTTGTTGCTGCATAAGGCGAAATCGGCTCTGTTACTTTCAAATCCTCAGAGAATTTATCTGCTTTACAGTTTCCGTAAACAGAACTTGATGATGCAAATATAATTTTTTTCACTCCGTACTTTTTAATCTTTTCTAAGATATTTACTGTTCCTTCAATGTTGCTTCTTACATATTCAAGCGGATCTTCTAGTGACGGCCTAACACCTGCACGAGCAGCAAAATGGAGAACTATATCTATTTCATTTTCATTAAATATTCTATCCGTCAATTCTCTATCACAAATATCACCACGGAATAGCTTATAATTTTTATTCTTTAAATTATTGGTGATATTTTGCTCTTTTATATTAACATCGTAATAATCATTAAAATTATCAAGAACGATAATCTTATTTCCTTTGCTCAATAATCTATCAGCAAGAGTCGAGCCAATAAATCCGGCACCGCCTGTAATAAGTATATTCATTTATTACCGTCCTTTCTTATGATTAAAAACGAAAAAATTTATTTTATCTGATTTTAAATTATTAATATTAAGTTGATTTATATTAAAACCGTGTTTTCACAGTAAATAACACAATGATAATTGATTCCTTTTTGAATAATTTTGAATCATATACAACCATTTTTCATCAATTTTTTTTATTATATCATCATTGTGTTTTCTGTATAGAATATTATTTTCACAAAAACCATAATTTTGGAGCATATTTAATTTTTTAAAATTTGTTTACGGTTATCTTTACCCTGATTTAAATAAATGATATAATCGAAGAAAAGGAAAGAAAAATGAAAAAGATTATCTTACTATCACTATTGTTGTTTCCGCTTTGCGCTTTAGCAGATGATGTAGAAGATTATATGGGTGTTCAAGAGCCTCAGTGGAAAGATTTTACTCCAAAAGCTTATGTTGAAGTTGCACCTCCTAGAGGTTTAGGAAAATTCAATGATACCGCATCATATTGGTATAAAAGAAGAGTAGAATTTGAACAAGGTATAGAAACTTGCAGAGCATTAGAAAAAGCTGAATCCAAAGCTGCTTGTTATCAAGATCTTAAAGTAAAACAATATCAGAAGAATAGCGATTATAATGCAAGACTTGAAGCCATTGAAAGATCAAAAATGATGCCTCAAGAAATGATGAATCCGACTGATAATATGCTTCCTATAGGTGGATTTAACCCGCTTGGCAGCTTAGGAACGATGATGCATTTCCAACAAAGCGAGATTAGTCATTAATTCTATCGGACAAATAATTAAGCACTTTTCTTAAAGCTACAGAACGATGAGAAACAAGATTTTTTTCATCTTCCGTAAGTTCTGCCATGGTTCTTGTATCACCCTTTACAAGAAAAATCGGATCGTATCCAAAACCGTTTTTCCCTCGTGTTTCTTCGATAATAGAACCTTCACAAATACCTTGATATTTGAATTCAACTTCTCCTTTTGGGTTAATAAGAGTCATTGCACAGGTAAAATGGGCATCTCTTTTGTCTTTTGAAATTCCATCCATTTCTTTTAACACACGCTCTATACGCAAAGAAGGAGTTTCTGCATATCTTGCGGAAAAAATCCCCGGTTTTCCGCCAAGCGCATTAATACATAAACCTGAATCATCCGCAAGAACCCAAGTTTTTGATATTTTCCAAGCTTCAATCGCTTTTATATAAGAATTTTCTTCAAAAGTCTTTCCATCCTCGATAGGATTGAATCCTTCCGGCGGAAGAATAAATTCTACATTCAAATTAAATTGGTTTTTTATAATATCATTAATTTCTTGAACTTTGTGCTTATTTGATGAAGCCAAAACTATTTTCATTTTTCCCTCTTATTGTAATAAACTAACTCTTCACTCAAATCTAATGTTTTTCCGCCTTTATTATACAAATTTCGTTTTAATCCCAATTTTGCAAGACGATATTTTATACTTTCTTTTAAAACTTCAATCCCATATTTACAAGAGCGAGCAAAATTTATTGATGAAGCTTCGGGAAAGTACTTTGTCGGGCAAGAAATTTCACCGATTTTATATCCGTTATAAAAAGCTAATGCAAGTGATTGATTATCGAAAATAAAATCATTGCTGCAATCTTCAAGAGGCAGATTTTCCAGCACTCTTCTTGTAAAACCACGAAATCCCGTATGATATTCAGAAAGTTTTTCACCGATAACAATATTTTCAAACTCTGTTAAAAATCTGTTGGAAATATATTTGTAAAATGGCATACCACCTTTTAGCGCTGAATTTCCGAGCATACGAGAAGCTATAACAACATCATACTCATCAAAAGCCATCATAGAAGCCATGGCAGGAATAAGCTTTGGCGTATATTGATAATCAGGATGAAGCATTATAACAATATCTGCTCCTGCTTTTAGCGCTGCTTTATAACAAGTTTTTTGGTTTCCGCCATATCCTTTATTTTTGTTATGAACAATCGTTGTGATATTAAGCTTTTTAGCTACTTCTTTTGTTTCATCTAAAGAGAAATCGTCGACAAGAATAATCTCATCGACGAAATTTTGATAAATCTCATTATATGTTTTTTCTAAAGTCTTTTCTGCATTGTATGCAGGCATAATTACTACAACTTTTTTGTTGTTAATCATATATAAACCGTGAGATGAGGGTATTTATTTCTATAAAATTGTCCCCTCACCCTTACCCTCTCTCGCAGGGCGAGAGATACTTATTAACTTTCTACAGGCTCAGGAGTTTCTGAGTTTCTGATTGTTGATTTGTCAGAAGACAAAGCTTTGTCTTTAAACTTTTTAACTTGTCTGTCAAGCTTGTCTGCCAAAAGGTCAATGCTGGCATACATAGATTCTGCAGATTCTTCACAATGAACAACACCTGTGTTCATTTTGCAAGAAACTTCTGCAACATGTTTTCCAGTAGCAGCGGGGTTTTTGATGACAGAAAGGATTACATCAATTCCTGTGATTTGGTCATAGTGATTAGCTACTTTTCCAATTTTTTCTTTGACATAAGCCTTGATAGCATCGGTAATTTCGATGTTTTTACCGTTTACGTGTATATACATGTACACCTCCTATAACTACTTTTTTATTATACACTATATATACTTTTTTTTAAAGCCTGAAATGTAGAAAAAAATGCCAATTTCGCATAATTTTATTTACCGACTTGAATAATCAAATCAGATATTTCCCTTGCAGCATCATATTTTGCAAGATGTGATGTATTTTGCTTAATATAGTTCATTTTTACAGGGCTTTCAATAAGTTCTACGATTGCAGAACGAAGCTTGTTCGGCTCTAAATCACTATCTTCTATATAAATACAAGCACCATTATCCAACAAAGATTTCGCATTAATTCTTTGATGATTTGCTGCGGCATGCGGATATGGTACAAGTATTGGTACCGTTTCTGATGCGCAAATCTCTGAAATACTTAAAGAACCGGCACGAGAAACAACAATATCAGAAGCTTTGAGTACAGATGCCATATTATCAAAATAAGGTTTTATAATTAAATTTTTATCCTGCTCAAAAGCCGGATATAACTGCCTAAGATGAGCAATTACTTCTTCATAATTCTTTTTTCCTGTTTGAAAAATTATTTGTAAATCTTTTTCTTGAGAGAGTTCTTTAATAAGTTCAATAACTGTATTATTTATAGACTTTGCTCCTTGTGAACCGCCCATTACAGAGAGTGTAATCTTATTTTGTAAGCCCAATTCTTCTCTTGCAGCATCTTTATTCAGTGTTTTGAAAATAGCTCTTATAGGATTTCCTGTAACAATTGTATGCTTGTTAGGTATGTATTTTTTTGCTCTTTCAAAAGCAAGAGTAACATATTTAGCTTTTTTGCAGAGTTTTCTTGTAACAAGCCCCGGCATTGCATCACAGTCGTGCATTATATATGGTGTTTTAGTAATTCTGCAGGCAAAAATCATTGGTGCCGAAACATATCCGCCTGTTGCAAAAACGGCACTTGGCTTATACTTTTTAATATATTTAATAGAATACAAAACAGCTTTTACTAATTTTACCCCCCACCAAAAAAACTTAGGGTTTAGTTTTCTGGGCATACCTGAAACACTTACATGTAGAAATTTGTATCCTTTTTTTCCTGCAAGTTCAAATTCCATATTGCGTTTGTTTCCGACATAAAAAACTTTAGCACCGTCACTTGTTAAAGTATCTGCTATCGCCAGTGCAGGGTATATATGACCGCCGGTACCTCCACCGGTTACAAAATATTTATTGGAAGTTTCTGACATTACCAAACCTTACTCTTTTTACATTATCTTTTGAAATATTTAATAAAATTCCTATCATCCATAAAGAAACCATAACAGAAGAACCGCCATAACTAATAAACGGCATAGGAACACCTGTTGCCGGAACAAATGAGCTTGCAACCCACATATTTAGAAATCCTTGGAAACAAATAGAAAATGTAAGCCCGAGCGCTAAAAGCTTTCCGTACATATCTTGACACTTGTTTGCAATTACAAATCCTCTTTGCAAAATTGTCCAAAAAAGACAAATAATGAGCAAACATCCTATAAATCCGTGTTCTTCACCTATTACTGCATAGATAAAGTCAGTATGTGATTCAGGTAGCCATGCAAGTTTTTGTTTTGAACTTCCGTAACCTACTCCATACAATCCGCCTGATGCAAACGCTACGAGCGATTGAATAATATTATATCCCGCACCAAGAGGATCTGCCTCAGGATGCAGCCATGTTGTAATTCTTGATGATTGATAACCTTTTAAACCTTTTAAAAGTAAAAGAGGTATCATCATTGCACCGCCCATGAGAATAAGCTGGAACGAACCTCCCGCACACAGGTATATAGCAACTGCCGTTGCCATAAGAAGGATTACCATACTTAAGTTTGGCTGCATAAATATTAAACCGACCATAATAAGTATAGGCAAAAATGCCATAACAATTTTGTTATTATCCATTAAAACAGTGTCTTTGCAAAATGCAGCCGCAAGTAAAAGCACAACTGCCGGTTTTGCAAATTCTGATGGCTGCAAACTCATCGGACCTATATTTATCCATCTTTGCGCACCGTTAACAGTTACACCCGCAACTTTTACAAGAATAAGCATTATAATCACAAATATTGCAAAAGGCACAGTATACATTATGAGCTTTTTATAATGAAAATTTGATAAAAATTTTAAACCGATAAAACCGACAATTACTCCCAAAACTTGCTGAATAAGAAATCTTAGAGGGCTAACACCCATTTCAACACACTTTGGAGCGCTGGCAGAAAAAATTGCCATAAGTCCGATAATAACAAGGAAGACAACCGCTATTAAAAGAGGTCTGTCTGATTGCATATTTTGAGTACTGTATTGATTATTTGGATAAGACATACTCTTTGAAAACTTCTCCTCTGTGTTCATAACTCTTGAACATATCGAAACTTGCACAGGCAGGTGAGAGCAATACTACATCAGGATTAAGACTAATAGCCTTATCTATAGCTTCCTCCATACTTCCTTCCTTAATTATATTACTAAAACCGTTTTTTATCAGATTTTCTTCAAATCTTTGGGTTGCTTCACCTATTAACAAAACAGTATGTATATGCTTGTTTATTGATTTACACATTTCTGTTAAATCTGTATTCTTATCTCGACCTCCTAAAATCAGAGCGACATCTACATTGTTAAATGAATTTATAGCCACAATTGAAGCCTCAGGGTTAGTAGCTTTAGAGTCGTTATAGAATGTTATACCATTCATCTCTCTAACTCTTTCCAATCTGTGTTCAGGAGCTTTAAATGTCATAATTTGTGATCTTATATCACTGTTTTTCATGCCGACTAATTTTGCAATCGCAATACCGCACATTATATTTTGGTAATTATGATGACCTAAAAGCGGACATTCTGAGAGTTTAATAATTTCTTCCTCTTTATAATAAATCGCATTATTTTTTATGTAACAATCTTTGTCATCATCAAACATTACAACATTTTTACATTCTTTTGCAAACTCTGCCAACTTTTCATCTTTAGCGTTCAAAATCGCAAAATCAGGAGCTTGAGAACCTGTAAACAATTTCGCTTTAGCTTTAAAATAGTTATCTAATCCGCCATGCCAATCAATATGATCAGGGGTAAAATTAGTCCAACAAGCTATTTTAGCTCTAAATTTGTCAGTCATTTCCGCTTGGAAAGAACTTACTTCGCAAACAAGAAAATCGTGGTTTTCATCTACTAAAATTGAAGGCGGAACACCAATGTTACCGCATACAGGTGCTGAATAATTTTTGCTTAAAATATGTGAAACAAGCGCTGTTGTAGTAGTTTTTCCATTCGTTCCAGTAATTACTATAAAAGGTATTTTTGTATTCAAATATGCAAATTCTATTTCAGAAATTATTGGAATATTTTTTTCTTTTAATTTTGCAAATATTTCAGATTTTGGAGGAATACCTGGGCTTGTGACAGCTAATTTTGAGTTTTGAATAAATTCGTTTGTGTGACCTTCTGTTTCAATATGAATACCTTCGGATTTTAATTCTTTAATTTGAGTCAAAAACTCTTCTTTTGGAGCTTTTCCTTCCGTAATAAATACACTATATCCTCTTTTCTTGGCTAATTTTGCAGCTGCAATACCGCTTTTGGATAAACCAAGAATTAATATTTTATCTGCCATATTTCCCCTCTTATAAAAACGGAATAAATGCTATCATCTACCCAATTATAATTTTATCTCAAATACTCAATAAGGGAAAAAGATTACAATTCTTAATACTTCTAGCTCAAAAATTTACCCGACAAACTAATTTAAAAAACAATTTTTCTAATTATTCTTAAAATATGAAAAAATTTTTATTAGTGTTAATGTTTATAGTACTTCCGATTTGGGCATATGAGGTTTATACACCTGATAACTACAAATATCAGGAAAGCGGGGACAAATTGTTATTTGTTGTAGATTTTTCAAACAGCATGAGCGAATATTTAGAACATAAAACTAAAGTTAACCATGTAAAAGAGATGATGGCATACATTCTTCCGCAAATTTCACCTAATACTCAGGTGGGAGTGAGAGTTTACGGACACACATGTAATATTATTGCTTTTAATGCTTGCAGAAGCTCAGAACTTATTGTACCTTTGGGACTGAATAATACAACCAAAATCGGCAGCGAAATGCTGAAACTAAAACCAAAAGGTATGACACCTATTACATATTCTCTAAAACAAGCGGTAAAAAAGGACTTGAGAGGATTTGACGGAATTAAGCATATTATTTTACTCACCGATGGCGGAGAAAACTGTGACGAAAGCCCATGTGATTATGCAATAGAGCTAATGAAAAATAGGCGAGATATAAAAATAGATGTTATTGCTTTTAATGTAACTGATGACGATGATTTGGCACAGCTAAAATGTACAGCTGATGTAACAGGTGGTAATTTTACCGAAGCTGATACAAGAGCACAACTTTTTCGCTCAATGGAAAACTTTATAGTTCCGCACAAAAGAGTCGAAGCATCTATTTATACGGGAGAATAGTTTTTTGGGATGTTACAAATAAAAGTTATTGTCAGGTAAAACCTGACCTACATTTGCTTGTAGTCCTAATGTAAAATAAGTTACATTTACCCCTTTACCCACCTAACATCCAACTTGTAGTTTTGATACAAGCTAAATTTACATTTACCCCTTTACCCCTTCGAAACAATTCATTGCTTGATATGAACTTCTTACAAGCGGGCCGATTTGATAATTTTTAAATCCGATTTTCTTTGCCAACTTTCTTAATTCTTCAAATTCTTCAAGAGTATAATATTTTGCAACTTCAAGATGCGATTTTGAGGGTTGAATATATTGACCTATTGTCAAAATATCTACACCTGCATTTTTTAGGTCAACAAGAGTTTCTTCTACCCCATTTGCCCCATTTACCCCTTCGCCAAGACCAACCATTAATCCTGATTTTGTCAGAATATCGGAATTTTCTTTTATGTATTTTAAAACCTTCAGAGAAAGTTCGTAATTCCCTTGAGGGCGAGCTTGAGGAAATAGGGATTTAACGGTTTCAATGTTGTGGTTAAAAACATCGGGATGCGCATCTATTATTGTTTCAAGCGGTTCGACTTTTTGAATACCGTCCCAATTTTTAACTATACCGCTCCTGAAATCGGGTGTTAGAATTTCTATTTTTGCATCAGAAATTTTTCTTATCTCTTCTATACAATTTTTGAAATGCTGAGCACCGCCATCAGACAAATCGTCACGGGTAACAGAGGTTATTACGGCAAATTTTAGCCCTAGCTCCTTTACTGCTTCTGCTATATGTTTTGGCTCATCTGAATCCAAAGGCTCAGGACGGGCAGTTGATATATTACAATATCTGCAATTTCTTGTGCAAATATTTCCCATAATTAAAAAAGTTGCAGTATTTTTGGCATAACACTCGCTTTTGTTAGGACATCTTGCACCTTCACATACGGTATTTAAGCATTTATCTTTTAAAATATGTCTTACTATTTTTGTTTTTTCTGTATCAATAATAGGTCGTTTTAAGTATTCGGGAAGTCGTGGCATTAAATTTTCTCCTCAAAAAAAATTATATCAAACGAAAATTAAATAATAAAATACTTTATGCTAAAATTATACAAGAATTTATCTAAGAAGGAGATTTTATGTCTATTATCATAATGATATTACTGTTGAGTTTGCTTATTCTTGTGCATGAAGCGGGACATTTTCTTGCAGCAAGAGCTTTCGGAATAAGAGTAGACAAGTTTGGTTTCGGACTTCCTGTCGGGCCGACTTTATACAAAACTAAAATCGGTGATGTGGAAGTTCTTGTTCATGCTTTTTTACTCGGCGGTTATGTGTCATTCCCTGATGACGAGAAGGATTGCGACCTTCCGAAAGATTCTCCCGAAAGATTTATAAACAAACCTGCATGGCAAAGAGCAATCGTTGTTTCTGCGGGTGTTATTTCTAATGTTATATGCGCTATTGCGCTTGTTATGATTGTTGCAATTTTTTCGGGCAAACTTCCGTCCGGCAATTATGAAATATATGCAGGCGATATAAGTGCTCCAAAAGAAGCAAGCATTTGGAATTCGGGACTCCAAAAAGGTGACAGAATACTGAAAGCTAACGGATGTGATATTAATAATGTTTATTCTTTTGTCACAATTGTAAAAAACAGCGCAAAACATAATGGCATGATTACCCAAGAATCTGTTGATAAAAACTATGCAGAGCTTAAAGCTCTAAATCCAGGTTTAGAAAAAGATGAAATCATTCCTAAAGATTTGGCAATCAGACTTCCCGAAGATATTTCAAGACATGTTGTAACTATGGATAAATTTGCCCTAAAGGGTGCAAAATACTTTATTCCTGAAGGTGAAAAAATTAGTGAAGAATTGTCAGAACTTGTTAAACAAGTTGACGGTAAAAAAGTATATATATCAGACGGAAAGTATTCAATATATGATGTTGCCAAGGCTCTTTCAAACGGAACACACCCTATTAACATTACTGTTGAAAGAAACGGGGAAATCATTGAACTTAACCCGATTTATCCTGATGAAAAGGGTATTATAGGAATAGGTTTGAGCGCAAAACAAAATGTTATTGAAACAAAAGGTTTTGTTCCTGTTGTAAAAGAAAGCTGTGTTTATCTTTGGGATAACACTTATATGATGATGTATTCTCTCGGACAGCTTTTTACGGGCAATATTCCTTTAAAAGATATGCACGGCGTTGTCGCTATTACTAAAATAGGCGGTGATATGATTGATAAAAGCGGTAAATCATCAGGTATTTTGCTTGCAGCATTAATATCAATGAACCTCGCTATTTTAAACATTCTTCCCATTCCTGCACTTGACGGCGGACACTTGATGTTTTTAATTATAGAAAAAATTATGGGAAAACCTTTAAACGAAAAGGTTATTGAAGTAATTTCCATGGTATTTTTCTCGCTTTTAATAATTTTGATGATTTTTGTTGTGTTTAATGACATTACTCTTATTATTAAAAAATAGTATTTTGGTAAAAATGAAAACAAATTTTGATTTTTTAAAAAAAGATGATAGATTTTTGTACGAAATTATGGCTGATGCCGAAAGCCTTTATCGTGACGAGTACTTTGACCAATGTATGACGCAGATTAGAAGATTTGGTGAAAATGTCTGCAAGAATGTACTCGGTGCAAGGAGAACAACAGAAGTAACCTTCGATGCAATGCTTGCAACACTAAAGGATTGTACGCTCGGAAGCTCGGAAGAGGCAAAAGAGTTTGTTGATGATTTGTATTTTTTAAAAAAACACGGTAATGAAGCTACCCACTCTGTTACAATAACAAAGGACGGAACAGAAGCGCTTGAATGTTTAAAAAGAGCTTTTGAAATTGCAGTTAATTATTATGTGTACACTCTCGGAGGCTCAAGAGAAGTTCTTAAATTTCAATACGATATAGAACTTATGCTTACGGGCAAAAAATCCAAAAAAACACTTTCTGAAAGATATACCGAAGAAAAAGCCAAAACAACAAAAAATTCTAAAAAGAACTCAAAAAAACCGCAAAAACAGTATTGCTCGGTAAAATCAGACTCAAGACAAAAACGCCCTTATTTTTGGTATTTTGTGGGAATTTCTACAATAGTATCAGCCGTATTATTGATTGTTATTGCGCTTGTATAAGTTAAAGTTGCCTATAAAAATTCTATGTTTCAAATTTATCCCTTGCGGGATATTACCCTCCTATCCTCCCTAATTAGGGAGGGAGTAACTCTTAGCTTTTCATAAGAAAAGGTTAGAGATACGGGTGGGTATCAATTTTTAGTTTTCAAATATATTATTAAAAATTACTCTTTTTCAATCGGTTTTAATACCGAAATAACAGCATGATTTAAGTCCAAATACTTTTTCGCAGCCTCAACCAAATCCTCGGCAGTTAATTTTTCGCATATCGGTAAATAATCTTCTGCAAGAGCTAAATCATCACAAACTGTCATATAATAACCTATAGTTTCACCGATATCAGAAACCGTTTCAACCTCACACGCAAATCTTGATTTAAGCTTTTTGCGAGCTTTATTTATTTCCTGCTCGCTTATTCCTTCTTTAATCTTCTCAATCTCAGATTTTACAAGCTCAATAGCCTTTTCTTTAAATTCGGGATTAAAGTTTGCCTGAATAAAGAAATTACACCCATCACGAAAAGTATAATTCTCTGCATCAATAACATTAAAAATTTGTTCTTTTTGTTTTTCAATAAGGTTCATAAACAGCCTTGAACTTGTTCCTTCACCCAAAATTATTGCAAGCATTTCCAGAGCAATAACATTTTTTAAGTCTTTAGCTTCTGCTCCCAAAAACCCGAACATCATAAATGATGAATTAATATTTGCCTCGTTTTCAACATAAACCTGTTCTTTCACAGGTTTGTCAGGCTTAATATTTCTTTGAGGAGGTTCAGGTCTTTCACCCCAATTAAACTCAGAAACTACTTTATTCAAAACTTTTTCGGAATCAAAATCACCGACAATAATGGTTGTTACATTCTTTGGTGAATAAAATCTTCTGTAATAATCCATTATTTCTTCTTGTGAAACTTGTGAAATAATTTCGGGGGTACCGATTACATCACGCTTATACGGGTGAGAAGTATACATAGCATGGTTTGTAGCATTATAAACCTTTGTCCAAGGCTGATCCTTGCGCATTCTTATTTCTTCTATAACAACATGTCTTTCACGCTTGTCAGTAACAGTTTTATCATTTATATCAAACGGTGCACCCATCTCATAATCAGGAACTACAGGGTCAGTCATCATATCTGCATGGAGTTCGATTGCAAGGTTAAAATTCTCATCATTTTCGCCCTTTGGAAGTGTTACATAATAAAAAGTATAATCCTTCCAAGTCGCAGCATTAACAATAGCTCCGCGAGCCTCAAGAATATGGTCAAACTCTCCTGCTTTGTGTTTGTGAGTGCCTTTAAACATCAAGTGTTCAAGGAAGTGTGAAATCCCGTTATTCTTGTCATTCTCATTGATTGAACCCGTCTTAACCCAAGAAGACACATTAACCATGCCGCCTTCTTTGTGCGCCAAAACTATCTTATGACCGTTATCCTGTTCATAAATCTCTACATCTCTTGTCAAAAACGGATATTTCACTAAAGTTTTTTTCATAAACACCTCACAAACCTATTATAAAACAAAAAGAGTTTTGTTTTTATGTTCTTTTTTACAAAAAAGAACCAAAAAATTTCTCACACATTGTCGGCTCGCATTCCATGGAACTACAAGATTGTTTTGTAAACTCCAAGCGAGCCTCATTCATGTCTGCTACTAGTAAACATCATTCCTCCCCAGATGGGGAGGTTAGGTGGGGTACGGTTATTCTTTTCTGAAGAAAAGAATCAAAAGACTTTTCATACATTGTCGGCTCGCATTCCATGGGACTACAAGATTGTTTTGTAAACTTCAAGCGAGCCTTGTTGATGTCTGCTACAAGTTTTATAGGTCGCCTTTACCAAGGCGACAAAAACTGACGATAGCTTTAATTATTTTTACAACAAAAAGAGCCGCATTATCGCAGCTCTTTTTGTTATTAACTTAATTATATCCCCCACCTCTATTTCTTTAAGAAATCAGGTATTTGGATGTCTGAAAAAGATGACATTGTAGGCGCTTTTGGTTGCTGTGTGCTATTGAATGCACCTGAGAAAAATTCAGCAGCGCTCAATGAACGATTTTCAGTTTTTTCTAATGTAGGCATTTGAGATTTTAGTTCAAAACCTGTTGCAATAACAGTAATTTGAATTTCGCCTTGAATATTATCATCAACAACAGCACCGATAATAACTCTTGCATCATCTAATACTGCATCATTAATAATATTTGTAGCATCAGTAACTTCATGCAATGTCATATCAGGTCCGCCTGTGATGTTAACAATAACACCGCTTGCACCGTTGATTGATGTTTCAAGAAGTTGAGAATTGATAGCAATCTTAGCAGCTTCAATAGCTCTTCCTTCACCTGAACCGCGACCGATACCCATTAGAGCTGAACCAGATGCAGCCATAACAGACTTAACATCAGCAAAGTCTACATTTATTAACCCCGGAATTGTGATTATATCAGAGATACCTTGAACACCTCTCATAAGAACTTCATCAACAACGATAAATGATTCTTGAAGTGATACGCGTCTGTCAACAACATCGAGTAATTTGTCGTTAGGAATAACAATAAGAGCATCAACTGATTCTCTAAGTTTTTCCAAACCTTGAAGAGCTTGATTTTGTCTTCTCTTACCTTCAAAAGAGAACGGTTTTGTAACAACACCAATTGTTAAAATTCCTAAATCTTTAGCAATCTTAGCAACAATAGGAGCAGCACCTGTACCTGTTCCACCGCCCATACCTGCGGTTACAAATACCATATCAGCGCCTTCAATAGCTGAAGTAATTTCTTGTTGTGCTTCTTCAGCAGCCTTTTCACCAACTTGAGGCTCTCCACCGGCACCAAGACCATTTGTTAACTTAGCACCTAATTGAATTCTGTTCTTGCATGCAGAAGTGTTTAAAATCTGCAAATCAGTATTCATTAACCAAAATTCAACACCGGTTAAACCATTCTTAATCATTCTGTTTACGGCATTTCCGCCGCCGCCGCCAACACCGATAACTTTTATTTTAGCCGGACTAACTGTCGGATTAGTAGGTTGGCTTGTATAATCTGATGATTGAATGCTTTGTGATTGATAGCTTTCAACATCTTTTCTTCCAAAAATATCAGGTCCTAGATTGTCCACGATTTTTCCTCTTTTTCTTACTTTTTTATACTATATCACTATACTAACATACTATTTTAAATAAATTCAAATGTAAAGTTTAGATGAGTTAAATGTAAAGTTAGATTAAGGGTTGATTAATCATGCCCAAATACAGACGAGCATGGCGATTTGCATGTTTTATAATTCGTCAATTTTGTGAATATACATCAAAATATATTTTGGTGTTTTTGGTGTTTTTTGTATTTTTATTACAAATATAATTAGACAGTTGTACATTATTATAGTAAAATATTTGTGTTGATTAGATTTGTATAATTTTTAAATTAAAGAAAGTTTTTTATGAAAAAGATTTTATTAATACTGCTGTCACTATTGGTTTTTAATACTGCTTATGCCGTTAATGATTTGAGTTTTATTTATATAAACGGTTCAAATAACAACGATGAAAAAATGAAAAGCTGGTACGAAAACGGTGTTCATAAACTTCATCCCGTTTTGCGCAAAAAAATAATGAAAAACTCTGCAATAAAAAAATATTATTCAACTCTTGGCGGTCTTAATATTAAAGAAGAACCTATTATTTTCTTTTGGGGTGATAAGAGTAAAAATGATTTGAATTATGTAAAAAATCAACTTGATTTGTCAAAAGCTATAAGTTCTTCAGGTGCTTTTTTTGCACGAAAACTTATTGCCGGATATCTGCATGATGCTATTTGGGTTCAAAAATCACATAACATGCTTCCGCTTTTAGATGAACTTAATACTAAAGTTAAACAAGAAGCTAAAGCCGGTGATGATGTTGTTTTATACGGATATTCAGCAGGAACTTTTGTTACTTATCAATACATGTTCAATAAATTCAGATATTTGAATGTTGAAAAATTGTATGAAGAATTGGGTAATGATAATGAAATGCTTGAATTTATCAAACGCAATCCTAAAAAAAATACTTGTATTTCAGCTCTTTCATATGAATATGCAGGACTTGGAACAATATCAAGTGCCGGTCATATAATAGTTAATCCTAACAAAGAACAATTAAAGAAAAATTATCTAAAGCTTGACGAAATGACAGAACTCGCTTGCGCTCCTGAAGGAAAAGTTAAGGGTGTTGTAAATTTTGCAAGTCCTTTAGTATTATTCTATTCAGATATTGCTGATAATAATTATGAATTTAATTATTACAACAAATTAATGATTAAATATATTCTAGAAAACGGTATATTCTTTATGACTGTTAATTTTAGAGAAGATCCTTTAGGATTTCCGATAAGCAGAAATTTAACAGTTAAAGATATTGAAAATCGTTTGGAGCTTAAAATAGAAAATCCAAACGGTGTAATATACGATAATTCATCGGTTTGGAGCAAGAGATTTTTTGCTGTTGCTCATACTTCTTACTGGAGTGCAAGAAGAACTTTTTCTAACGCAATTGTAAAGAGTTTTGTCAACGGATACAAATTCCAGTATGATGAAAAATATCAGAAAAAAGTTTTGAAACAAAATAAAAAGAAATCAGAATTATAGATGCCCGATATCTCAATAATAATACCTGTTTATAATATAGAAAATTATATAAGAGAATGTCTTGACAGTCTTATATCACAGAGTTTTGGCGATTTTGAGATAATTTGTGTTAATGACGGAAGCAAAGATAATTCTCTATCTGTTTTGGAAGAATATTCAAAAAAAGATAACAGAATTAAAGTAATTTCTCAAAATAATTCAGGCTCAGGTGCTGCAAGAAACAGAGGATTGAGAGAAGCAAGCGGTAAGTATGTTCAATTCCTAGACGGGGATGATTATTTTGAACCTCAAATGCTTGAAAAATTATACAATTTGGCAGAAAAACACGGTGCTGATATTTCAGCCTGTTCTTCAAGAAAAGTTGATGACGAAGGCAATATAACAGAGAGCAGAAATCCTAATTCTCCTATAAATTTGGATAAAACACCTTTTAATAAACCTTTTTCTTATAGAGATTTTCCGGAAGATATTTTCAGCCTTATAGGTACAATGCCTTGGAATAAGTTGTATTTGAGAGATATGATTATATCAAACAACCTTGAATTTCCGCATCTTACAGGGCCTGATGATTTGTGTTTTGTTTATATGTCTTATGTTTGCGCTAATAAAATTGTAGTAATAGATGATGAGCTTATAAATTACAGGTTTAATAGAATAGGAAGCGTTCAAACATATAGAGCTAATCATGCATCAGATATTATTAGAGCAAGTATTTTTGTTAAAGAATTTTTGAAATTAAAGGGTATTTTTAATTATGTTGAAAAAGCTTATTTAAAAGCTTTTACAAACTCTATTCGCTGGGAAATATCTTTATGTAACGATGAACAGTATGAAAAGTTCTTAAATGAATTAAAAATCTTGATGCCGGAAGATTGGCAAATTTTTAAACCGGCACTAAAAAAAGATAATATAAATTTGGATTACTTATATAATTTGATAGGACACAAAAAAGTAATGCTTTGGGGTGCGGGATTTTTTACACAAAAATTATTTGAAAAAGAAAAAGAAACAAATCCTAATATAATTGGTATTATAGACAGAAATAAAGCTTCTTGGGGTAAAAAATTGAACAGTTATATGATTTATCCACCGGAAATATTGAATAAATATAAGCCAGACGGTATTATATCAATGATTGCGAATAATAATGAAACAGTTTATCCTATCTTAAAAAAAGAAATAAAAGAAAAATACCCTAATATAGAACTTTTACCTAATATTTTTGAAAATTAACATATAAATAAGAGTTTATAAGTCAAATTTATAAATTCAACTAACAGGAATTTTTTTATAAGGTATAACTTAACATTAATATTATTTTTTACCAACATATAAAATTTTTTGAAAAATTTTAAGTTAATTAATATTATATTAAATATAAATATAAAAAATAATAACCATAATAATAAGCTTTAAATATTTGTTCAAAAATGGTTGAAATTATTATTGTTATTGATTTTAACATGTTTAAAAATTTGTTCAAAACTGGTAGAAAAGATGTAGAAAAGTGTATAGTTTTTTACAAAAAAAATAAAATAATAATAAAAAATCAAAAAAATGTTCAAACATGTTCAAAACATAAAGACTTTTGAACAGTTTTTCTACAGAGTTTTCTACAAAAAATTTTCTCTAACTGCCCCATTGACCAAAATTTTATAATAAAAGATAATATTGTTATGGAAAATATTTTGGAGATAAAAAACTTAAACCTATTTTTTGGTGAATATCAAGCACTTTTTGATATAAATTTAAAACTTCAAAAAGGAAAAATGCATTCTCTTGTAGGCGAATCAGGATGCGGAAAGTCAATAACCGCAATGTCTATAATGCGACTTTTACCAAAGAGTGCAAAAATAACAAGCGGAGAAATTTTATTTAACGGAAAAAACTTATTAGAATATAAAGAATCTCAAATGAGAATGCTAAGAGGTAATAATATAGCCCTAATTCCTCAAGATCCTATGACTTCTCTAAATCCTCTGTATACAATAGGAAATCAACTTGTAGAATCAATAAGAGTACATTCAAATGTTTCTAAAAACCAAGCTTTAAGAAAAGCAAAAGAAGTTATGGATTTGGTAAAAATTCCTGATATAAATAACAAAATAAATTTTTACCCTCATGAATTTTCAGGCGGTATGAAACAAAGAATAATAATAGCAATGGCACTTGCTACAAATGCAGAACTGTTAATTGCCGATGAGCCGACAACAGCTTTAGATGTAACAATACAAAAACAGATTATGGATTTGATAGATGAGATAAAAAAAGAGTTCAACAGAACTGTATTACTAATTTCTCACGATTTGGCATTAGTTAGTAATTATACAGACTATATTTCCGTAATGTACTCAGGACATATAGTTGAAGAAGCACCAGCGGATTATTTCTTTACTTTTCCAATGCATCCGTATTCACAAGCACTAATAAATTCTCTTCCTTCTTCTAATCCTGTATACAGACTAAAAACAATAGAAGGTGCTCCTCCGGCTATTCAAGAAAATATTTTGGGGTGTAAATTCCATCCAAGATGTAATTTTTATAAAGAAGGATTGTGTGACAAGGAAAACCCTGTTTTGAAAGAAAAATCACAATATCATTATTCAGCATGTTTAGTAAAATAAAAATATTATTCAACAGATTCTATAACAACTATTTCGGGTAAACAACAAAATCTAACTCGTAAAATACTTGTACCCAAACCTTTTGTAACAATCATTCTATTTTGAGTTTCCTTGAAATCTCCAACTGCAAATTTAGTTCCAAATTTAGATGGAACAATAAGTGAACCCAAAAAAGGAACTCTTACCTGTCCTCCATGGACATGACCTGCGAGAATTAAGTCAACATCATCCTTTATATCATAATAAATATCTGGAGTATGTGTTAATAAAATTCGCGGAAAGCCGGTATTTTCAAGTGCTGTTTGAATATTAGGCCAACCGGTTTTTAAGTCATCAACTCCTGCAATATAAATATTTTCAAATTTTGTACTGGAATTTATAAGAACTTTAATACCTATACTTTCTAAAGCATTTTTGACAGTATATTTGTCATAAATATTATCATGATTACCTAAAATACTAATAACAGGTGCTTTTATTTTTTTTAATTCTTCAACCTGTTTTTCTATGAGCATACTTGTATCATCTGAAAATCCATATATATAATCACCTCCTGATAGAACTAAATCAGGATTTTGTTCATTAACAATTTTTACTATTTTTCTAAGTCTGCCGATATCGTGTTTTGATATATGCAAATCACTTAAAAAAACAATTTTTTTATTTCCAAAAACATTTGTTTTATATTTTTTCAAAACAATAATTTCAGGTTCTATAACAAAACCCCACAAAAATAAAAACATAAAAACAAATAATAACAATATTTTCAACATACTTTTATTTTAACATAAACACCATTGAACTATTTCTCTAAGCTTATAGTTTATAGGTCGGATTTACAAATCCGACAATCTTTATACCATTTCCCTGAGTTTTTTGAGTTGGTCACGGATTTCTGCAGCACGCTCAAAATCAAGAATTTTGGCAGCTTTATGCATATCTTTTTCTAATTTAGAGATGAGTTTTGGCAAATCTTTTTTATCAATTCCGAGGTCAACCATTTCTTCAGCAACAATATCTTCAAGGTCTCTGTAACTTGCAACAAGTGAAAGAAGGTTGTTTTCAATCGGTTTTTTAATCGTTTGCGGAACGATACCGTATTTTTTATTGTGTTCAAGCTGAATTTCTCTTCTTCTGTTTGTTTCATCAATGGCTCTTTTCATTGAATCGGTGATTTTGTCGGCATACATAATAACTTCACCGCAAGCATTACGCGCAGCACGACCTATTGTTTGAATTAAACTTGTTTCAGACCTTAAAAATCCTTCTTTGTCAGCATCCATAATCGCAACCAAAGAAACTTCAGGAATATCAAGCCCTTCTCTTAATAAGTTTACACCTATCAAAACATCAAACTCCCCGAGCCTTAAATCTCTCAAAATTTCAACACGCTCTATTGATTGAATACCGCTATGGAGATAACGAACTCTTATACCTTCTTGCAAGAAATAGTCGCACAAATCCTCTGCCATACGCTTTGTAAGAGTTGTTATAAGAACACGCTCTTCTTTTTTTGCTCGTTTTTCAATCTCAACTTTTAAGTCAGGAATTTGACTTTCAATAGGTCTAACGCTGATTTTCGGATCAACAAGCCCTGTCGGACGAATAATTTGTTCAACCATGTTTTGCGAAGTTTTCTTTTCAAAATCTCCGGGGGTTGCAGAAATATAGATTTTCTGACCTACTTTTGCAAAAAATTCATCCCACTTAAGCGGTCTGTTATCTTTGGCACAAGGCAGCCTAAAACCAAAATCAACAAGAGTTTGTTTACGAGAAGCATCACCATGATACATACCGTTTAGTTGCGGAAGAGTTACATGAGATTCATCAATAACTGTAAGAAAATCACCTTGAAAATAATCTAAAAGTGTTGCGGGAGCCGAACCTACAGGTCTGCGCTCAATTATTCTTGAGTAGTTTTCTATACCTGTACAGTATCCCATTTCTTTAATCATTTCTATATCGTATTTTACTCTTTGCTGAAGCCTTTGTGATTCGAGAATTTTATTTTGACTCTCTAATTCTGCAACTCTGTTTTGCAGTTCCGCTCTAATCATTGATATTGTTTCATCTTCGTTTTCATCATAGGCTATGTAGTGCACGGCAGGGTAAATATAAACACTTTCGGGAGCTTCAAGAATTTCGCCTGTAGTGTTATCAATTCTTACGATTTTTTCAATTTCATCACCAAAGAAATAAATGCGCGTGATAATTTTTTCATAAGCAGGCATAATTTCCAAAATGTCGCCTCTTGCTCTGAAAGTTGCTCGCTCCAAAACTAAATCGTTTCTTGTATACCTTGTCATAACGAGATGCTTGATTAAATCATTCCGCTCTAAAGTATCACCAACAGAAACTTTAATAGTTCCTCTAAAATAACTTTCAGGAAGTCCTAAACCATAAATACAGCTTACTGAGGCTATAATTATTACATCGTTTCTTTCGTATAAACTTCGGGTGGTGTTGTGTCTGAGCCTGTCAATTTCTTCGTTAATACTTGCGGATTTTTCTATATAAGTATCAGTTCTTGGGATATAAGCTTCCGGCTGATAATAGTCATAATATGAGATAAAATATTCAACCGCATTATTTGGAAACAGCTCTTTAAATTCGTTATATAACTGCGCGGCAAGAGTTTTGTTGTGCGCAATAATAAGTGTAGGTTTTTGTATTCGCTCAATAACATTAGCGATAGTAAAAGTTTTACCTGAACCCGTGATACCCAAAAGAGTCTGCGTATCATCACCGTTGTTTAGTCCTTCAACTAGTGAGTCAATAGCTTTGGGCTGATCTCCTGAGGGCTTATATTTTGAAACTATTTCAAATTTTCTCTCCATAACTCAATTATCACATAGGTATATGTTGTTATCAAGTTGTATTTTTGGTAGTATTCTTGTATGTCAATATATTTAGATGCCGGAACAACATACTCTAAAATTATTTCTAATGACAAGATTTTTGATGATAAATTTTGCCTTAAAAATTTTGACGGAAAAAATTATTATATTTTGCCTTCAAAAATAATAAAATCACAAAATATTATCCCGACTCGCTCTTGCGGTCATATGGCAGATGCAAGCGAAAACGAAATTATAGCGCTTGCTTCAGGCGCAAAAAAATTGAATATAGATTCTGATGCAACGGTTTTGGATTTGGGAAGTCGTGATGCAAAATGGATAAAATTTAAAAGCGGAAAATTTCACGATATGGATTGGAATACCTCTTGTGCCAGTTCTACGGGTGCAACTGTTGAAATGCTTATGAAATTTTATGATACTAAATTATCTGACCTTTCATTTACTCCCGAAAAATTTGCTGTAACTTGCGGAATTTTCGGAATGGAAAAAATTATGGACTCAATTTCTAACGGTTCAAAACCATCTGAAGCGATTTCTATGTTTGTTCACGGAATCGCATTCAACTCTTGGAATTTTGCAAAACGCCCCGAAAAAATTTATCTCTCAGGCGGTTTTTGTGAGAACAAATGTTTTGTTGACTCTTTGGCTCAATATACGGAAGTTGTTCCTTTGGGTAGATTTGTCCTTTGTGAAGGGTTAATTATTGACAAAATACATTCGGTTTGAGAAGAAAGAACAGTGAGATTGAGAATTATTTTGGTGCAAAAAATTCAAACCCTATTTGACAGACATAGGATAATAAACAAATATAAGGATAAACACTGTAAACCATAATAGTATTGTAAGTATGTCAATAATTCTATCCTCTAAACTTAATTTTGAATTTTTAGATAAATCTAAAAAGAAATTATCTGAACAAATAAATCGTAGTAATGGATTCTCTTTTAGTTTGCTGACATTGATTCTACCAGTGTAGAAAGCTTTGATGAAGTCAAGTAGAAAATGAGGTATCATCAATAAAATGTATGCTAAGAACAACTGTCCTCCAAACATAATAGGCATAAATTTAATATTGTTCGTTTTGTCATATGGAAATTGATATGCACAATAGTAATATAAAGTTAATATAGCTGAAATAACTATTGAAACTGCTATACATATATATGGTTTAGAACAAAACCTTAAAACTTGTGTTCTGAAAGACCAGCCGATGCTAGACAAAAGACAATACCCCCCTTATAACACCGATGAAGTTTATAGAACCATGCAACAAAAATATACTAGCAAATTTATACAATAATTGCAATATTTGTCATTGGGCAGCAGGTAGGTTGGGTGAAACCCAACAATAACTTACATAGAATAACAAAATGTGTAGCAAGTAGGGTGCATCGTTTTGATGCACCTTTATAATTTTTATATATCAATCAAACAAACATAA
The DNA here is from genome assembly GCA_902777605.1 of uncultured bacterium. Classification (GTDB taxonomy): domain Bacteria; phylum Cyanobacteriota; class Vampirovibrionia; order Gastranaerophilales; family Gastranaerophilaceae; genus CAG-196. The sequence continues at coordinate 58,273 of CACYUI010000009.1, forward strand.
TTCATTTGTGTTAGAATAAATGTACTTAAATAGATAAAACGAGGATTTTTAATTATGAAAATGTCAAAATTGTTTGTACAAACCCTTAGAGAGTTTCCGTCAGATGCGGAGGTTGTTTCTCACAAAATGCTTGTAAGAGCAGGGTTTATAAGAAAACTTACTATGGGTGTGTATAACTACTTACCTCTAATGTGGAGAGTTTTGAAAAAAGTTGAAAATATAGTTCGTGAAGAAATGGATAGAGCAGGCGCACAAGAACTTTTAATGCCTTTTGTTCAACCCAAAGAACTTTGGGAAGAATCAGGCAGATGGGGAGCTTACGGTGCTGAACTTATGCGTCTTACAGACCGCCACGGTCGTGAAATGTGCTTGGGACCAACGCACGAAGAAATTATTACAGCAATTGCCAGAGATGTGCTTAAGTCATATAAACAATTGCCTGTAAACTTGTACCAAATTCAATCAAAATTCAGAGATGAAAGAAGACCTCGTTTCGGGCTTTTAAGAGGTCGTGAATTTATTATGAAAGATGCTTATTCTTTCTCAACTTCTCAGGAAGAACTTGAAAAAGAATACCAAAATATGTGGAATGCTTATACTCGTATTTTTAACAGATGCGGACTTGACACAAAGGCAGTTCAATCCGACTCAGGTGCTATAGGCGGAAGTGTAAGCCACGAATTTATGGTAATTACAGATACTGATGCAGGTGAAAATGATGTTTTCTATTGTGATTGCGATTATGCAGCAAACTCAAACCACGCAACATCAAAACTTCCCGATGCAAAAATTATTGGAGATTGGAATGAGGCTAAGGAGATTGATACTCCGAATACTCATTCAATCGAAGAATTGTGTGAATTTTTGAAAATTCCTGCAACGGTTATCGTTAAGACTCTTGTTTATATAGTTGATAAAAAGCCTGTATTAGCACTAATAAGAGCTGATAGACAAGTTGAAGAAACAAAACTTATGAACTCGGTTGGCGGAACTGATATCCGCATAGCAACCGCAGGCGAAATTGAAGAAATGATGGCAGTAAACGGATTTGATTCTGAAAAAGGATTTATCGGCCCTAAAGGACTTAAAGAGTACAACGGTTTCCCTGTTACGGTTGTAGCTGATGAAACAGTTAAGGATATGAAAAATTTTGTAATAGGTATTAATAAAAAAGATAAACACGGTGTAGGTTATAACTGGGGAAAAGAAGTTGAATTACCTGAAACCATTACTGATATCAGACTTGCAGAAGCGGGTGATTTATGTCCTGTTTGCGGAAAACCGTTGAAGGTTACAAGAGGAATTGAAGTCGGTAATATTTTCCAACTCGGTACAAAGTATTCTAAACCTATGAATGCGGTTTATCTTGACCAAAACGGAAAATCTCAGCCGTATATTATGGGATGCTATGGTATAGGTATTTCAAGAACAGCAGCTGCAGCAGTTGAGGCACACCACGATGAACATGGTATCAAATGGCCTTTAGCAATTGCTCCTTACCATGTTGTTGTAATACCTGTAAGCACAAAAGACGAATTACAGATGAAGGTTGCAAACGACATTTATCAAACGCTTATTAAACACGGTGTTGAAGCAGTACTTGATGATAGAGATGAGCGTGCCGGCGTAAAATTTAAAGATGCTGACCTAATAGGTTTTCCATACAGAATTACTGTTGGAAAAACAATAACTGACGGACTAGTAGAATTCAAGGTAAGAGAAAGTGAAGAACTTTCTAATATCAAGCCTGAAGAAGCAGCTGAAATCGTAATAACGGCAGTACATGAATTGAAATAAAAAGTTGTAACTCAGGCTTTGTCTTACAATAATTTTACCAATATAAAAGGCAGGAATAAAAATCCCGCCTTTTGTATATTAATGGTATAACTATTCTTTATCTTGGTTTACCTCTTTATTTACCCCTGCCCCTTCGCTGCCTCTGATTTTAACTTTCGGAACAACTGACATTCCGGGGATGATTGCATATTCTTCAGGATCAATTTTTTCGGTAAATACAATCTTAACAGGAATTCTTTGAACAATTTTTACAAAAGAACCAACGGCATTTTCAGGCGGGAACAAGCTTGATTTTGCACCGGAAGCTCTTTGGATACTGTCGATTTTTCCTTTAAAAACTTTGTGAGGGTATGTGTCAATTTTTATATCAACAGGCATGCCTTTTTTCATTTTTTCCAATTGTGTTTCTTTAAAGTTAGCTACAACCCAAACATCATGCGGAACAATTACAAACAATGGAGAACCCGGTTGAACCATCATACCAACTTCAACTCTTTTGTTAGAAACGGTTCCGTCAATCGGAGCTTTGATTTCAGTGTATTCATAAGCAAGCTCTGCAGCTTTTTTCTGTGCTTTTAGAACATTCAATTCAGCATCTGCAACTTTTGAACTGTTGTCGGGATTTGATGAGAAAATTGATTGTTCTGCAGAAGTTTGTTTAGCTTGAACACCTTCCAAAGTAGTCTTTGCTCTATCAAGTGTTTGTTTTGAAACGGCGCCTGCTTGATAAAGTTTTTCATATCTTTCAACATCTTTTTGTGCAAGTGAAATTTCAGAATTTGCAGCGTTTAATGTTGCATGAGCATTTTGTTGGTTAAGTATTGCTCTTTCATAAGCTGCGGTAGCTTGGTCAACTTTTACTTGATAGTCAACTCTGTCAATTACCGCAACAACTTGACCTGCTTTAACAGGCTGATTGTCTTCAACTAGCACTTTTACAATTTGACCTGAAACTTTTGGAGAAACCGAAACGGTTGTTGTTTCTACATAAGCATCATCAGTTGATTCGTAACCTAACATATCATAAATAAAATACACACCAACAATAACCAATAATACTGTCAAAAAGATAAATAAATATCTTTTCTTAACAGGTAATTTTTTTATACCTTTTTCTTCTTCCATTCTGTTTTCGTCACTCATTATCTTTTCCTTTATATCTGTATACTTACTGTTTCATTCAACATTTTTCTTAAATCTTGTAATAAATCTTTAACCAGCGCCAAATCGCTGTTTGCTATTTTTTCTTTAACTTGCCTGTAGTGAGGTCTGATTTTTGAAATAACTTCTTCTACCTTTTGAGCTCCTTCTTCGGTAATTTCTATGATTTTTACAGGTCTGTTGTTTTTCATTGAAAGTTTGCGTGTGATAAGATTTTTCCCTTCCAAAGTATCCAATAATTTTCCTGTGTTTGCTCTATCTCTTAGTATAAGTTTAGCTAAATCTCTCTGACATAATTCTTTGTGAGAATTACAAATATCAAGGATTGCGAATTCATCAACGCTCATACCCATATTATACTCTTCAAATACCTGTTGACCTAAAAGCTTACAATATCTTGCAGTCAACTCTATTTGATAAAAAATAGTATCAGTATAATGTTCTTTCAAAACAAATCCTCTGTTCAGTGTATGTTTTTTTTGCAACATGTTGCAAATGCAACATATTTATGTTATCATTCCTAGTATAAAAAATCAAGGGGGTAAATAAGCAGGTAAATGCACAAGGCTTATTTTAAAACAACCGAATTGATGTAAAAATTTTTAATTTTAAATATAAGGATAATTATGAAAAAGAAATTATTAGCGCTAACATTATTGATATCATTTTTGGGAACAAACTCAGTATCGGCAGCTTTGTTTAATAAAAAAACTCCTGTCTTGAATGCGGGAACAGAACAAAATGTCAGCAAAAACGATAAATATAACGGAAAATATAATTTTAAGACAGAAAAAATTAAACCACAAAAAAACAAATACGAATATGTAAATATGGAGTGGTGGAAACAGTTTAATGATGAATACTTGAACGATTATATTGTAAGAGCCGTTGAAAACAATAAAGACCTTAAAATGGCATCTTTGGTAATTGATGAATATTATCAAAATGTTAGAATGCAAAGGTCAAATGAATTGCCGGCTATAGCAGCGGGATTTGTTCCGGGGTATGGTCATGCTTTTGGTCAAACAAGCGGAAACTTTGGTGTTCCTATTATTGCAAGCTATGAACTTGATTTGTGGGGCAAAAACCACAACAAAACGACAAGTGTAAGAAAACTTTATGAAGCATCAATTTTGGATGAGCAGGCTGCATATATAGCAATCGCATCAGCAGTCGGTTCGGTTTATGTAAGTATAGTGAAACTTGATGCGTTGATAGATTTACAGGAAGAAATTGTAAGTTTGAGAAAAGAAATTGCAGATATAATGCAGGTTTCAAACAATGAAGGTATTGTTTCAACTTCTGATTTGGTTAAAGCAAATAAGGCATATATAGTCGGAACAACAGACCTTGTAGATTTGAAAAAAGAAAGAACAAAACTGCTTCATCAACTTGCCGTATTGGTAGGTGACAGCCCAAACAATATTGAAGAATATAAAAGAACTGATTATCACAGCTTTGCTTTTTCAGGCGAAATTCCTGAAACAGTAAGTTCTGAAATTGTAATGAAACGCCCTGATTATTTGAAAGCAGAAAAAATGCTTGAAAAAGCAGGAATTGATGTTAGAGTAGCAAGAAAAGAAATGTTCCCAAAGATTAATCTTGGCGGCTTATTGTTCTTTAATAACAAATATTTTAGTAGTATGTTTACAACTTCAAACATGATATGGGGATTTGGCGGCGGAATTATTCAACCTCTGTTCCAAGGTTTTGCCCTTACCGCTAATTTGAAAGCCAAGAAAATTGCTTATGAAAGAAGTCTTAAAAACTATGAAAAGATTAACTTAACTTCTATGCAAGAGGTTAATGACACATTAGTTTCAGTAAACATGGACAAAGACAAACTTGCTAAGCAAAAAGAAATTCAAAGACTTGAACAAGAAGATTTTAAAATGACTCAACTCAAATATGACGAAGGAGTTATAGCAAAACTTGATTTAGATCAACAGCAAGAAAATCTTTTGTCGGTTCAAAAAATGGTATATGTAACTGAATATGGCTGCATGATTGATTATATTAATTTCTATAAAGCAGTAGCTGCACAAGTTTAAATTTTGAAGAAACATTATTTAGCAAATTCTAGCGAATTTAGCAAACGCTAAAAAATTCTAGCGAACTTAGCGAACGCTAAATTCGCTAAGCATAATGTAAATGTAAAAGTTAAAGTTAATGTTAATGTTAATGTTAATGTTCTCTCTCTCTAATGTAGAGGAAGAGGACATTTTTTGAGAGAAGAGAGAGAAATATTAATTTTTTGTTTATTTTTTAATGTTTTCTTGAAATAGGTGGTTTAATGATAGTGTGAAAAAGTAAAAAAAATAAGGAGAAATAAAAATGGCAAAGACAATAGGTATTGACTTAGGTACAACAAACTCAGTTGTAGCAGTTATGGAAGGCGGTAAACCAACCGTTATTGCAAACGCAGAAGGTATGAGAACAACTCCTTCTATCGTAGGTTTTTCAAAAACAGGTGAAAGGTTAGTCGGCCAGCTTGCAAAAAGACAAGCAATCTTGAACCCTGATAAGACAATCGCATCAATCAAGCGTCATATGGGCGAAGATTATAAGAAAAATATTGACGGAAAGGATTACACTCCACAAGAAATTTCAGCAATGATTTTGAGAAAATTAGCAGAAGATGCTTCTAACTACCTTGGAGAAAAAGTTACATCAGCTGTTATTACAGTTCCTGCATACTTTAACGATGCTCAAAGACAAGCAACAAAAGATGCCGGTAAGATTGCAGGTTTGGATGTTCTTCGTATCGTTAATGAACCTACTGCAGCAGCTTTGGCTTACGGTTTAGAAAAAGATAAATCAGAAAAAGTTCTTGTATTCGACTTAGGTGGTGGTACATTTGATGTTTCTATTCTTGAAATTGGTGATGGTGTTCACGAAGTTCTTTCAACATCAGGTGATACACACTTAGGTGGTGACGATTTTGACCAAAAAATTATTGATTGGATTTGTGAAGAATTCAAAAAACAAGAAGGCATGGACTTGACTAATGATAAACAAGCTATGCAGAGAATTAAAGAAGCTGCAGAAAAGGCAAAATGCGAACTTTCTTCAGTAGTAGAAACTTCAATTAACTTGCCTTATATTACAGCTGATGCTAATGGTCCTAAGCACTTAGAACTTTCTTTAACAAGAGCTAAGTTTGAAGAACTTTCTCACGATTTGTTGGAAAGATGCAAAAAACCTGTTGAACAAGCACTTTCTGATGCAGGCTTAAGCAAGAATGATATTAACGAAGTAGTTTTGGTTGGTGGTTCAACTCGTATTCCTGCTGTTCAACAATTGGTAAAAGAATACACAGGCAAAGAACCAAACCAATCAGTAAACCCTGATGAAGTTGTTGCAGTTGGTGCAGCTGTTCAAGCAGGTGTTCTTGCAGGTGAAGTTAAAGACATAGTTCTTCTTGATGTAACTCCGCTTACTTTGGGTATTGAAACATTGGGCGGTGTTATGACAGCTCTTGTTCCAAGAAACACTACAATCCCTGTTTCTAAGTCACAAGTATTCTCAACGGCAGAAAATAACCAAACGGCAGTTGATATTAATGTACTTCAAGGTGAAAGACCAATGGCAAGTGATAACAAATCTTTGGGTATGTTTAGACTTGAAGGTATAGCTCCTGCAATGAGAGGCGTTCCTCAAATCGAAGTTACATTTGATATCGATGCTAACGGTATTGTTAATGTTTCTGCTAAGGATAAAGCTACAGGTAAAGAACAAAAGATTACAATTACAAACTCTTCTAACCTTTCAGAACAAGATATAGATAAGATGGTTAAAGAAGCTGAAGCTAACGCATCTGAAGATAAGAAGAAAAAAGAAGAAGCAGAAATCAAAAACAATGCTAATTCTTTCATCTCATCTGCAGAAAGATTAACTAAGGATTTTGAAGGTAAGATTTCAGAAGAAGATTTGAAGAAATTGAATGAACAAAAAGATGCTCTTCAAAAAGCTTTGGATGAAAATAAACCATCAGATGAGTTAAAGAAAATGAGTGAAGAGTTGCAGCAAACAATGTTCTCTATTTCTCAAAAGGCTTATGAGGCTGTACAAAAAGAAGGTGCATCTCAAGAAGCTAACTCCGAAGGCTCTGCATCATCTGCAGAAGACAAAAAAGACGATGATGTAATTGATGCAGAATATACAAAAGAGGGGTAAAGGGGTAATGGGATAATCATTGACAATACTCCCGCCGGAAAAACTTTTAAAAGAGCGATGTTTTTAATATCGCTCTTTTTGTGTATATAACAACTTTTTCCCTCTCCATTAGGGGAGGGTTAGGGAGGGGGCTAAGTAACTTTTTCATTCTCGGAGTGTTTGATTGTGTTATTGTCAGGTAGAACCTGACCTACATTTGCTGTATAGTTTCTTTTAAATAAAATTAGAAAATGTTTTAAAACGGTGTTATATATCCAATACTTATTTCTACTATTTTATCAAAATAACTTTCGCATTTTTTATCTAAATTTGATTTATTTTTTTGAATTGCATTCAAGTTTTTATCTTCAAAAGTTCCCTTTTTCTTTATATTATTCATTTCTTTTAAAAGTTTCATTTTATAAAATTTTATTATACCTAATTTTTTCTTTAAATATTTTTGAATGCTCCCACCGCCTTCAACAGAATTCATTTGTGATTCCAGTTCCAACATTTCAATATCTGCTTGTTTCATCATTGTTCTAATTTTTTCTATACCGGTAATAGCTTCCTTAGAAAGTCTTGGAGTTCCGCTGTATTGACTCTTGGGAACTAATCCTGTGAAATTGAACCTGTTGTCAGAAATGCCGAATATTTTCATACAAAAAATCCTTTACAATTTATAAATCTTACACAGTAGTATAAAACTCCTAAAATAAAAATTTGCTATTTGTTTTTGCGCTTTAATGTTACCCTGCTGCGAAGAGGTCACCGTCAAAATTTAAACCTTTGGCTTCTTTAAGCAGCGGATAGTCATCAAGGTTGTTGTTTCGGACAAAATTAATAGCTTCACTTCTGGCTTGTTCTAAAATTTTTGCATCATTAACAACATCTGCAATAATCATATCAGGGAGTCCGCTCTGTCTTGTTCCCAAAAACTCTCCGGGGCCTCTGATTTGAAGGTCTTTTTCCGCAATAACAAATCCGTCATTAGTTTGAGTCATAATATCAAGTCTTGCTCTTGTTTCAGGTGAGCGGGAAGAAGTTGTAAGGATGCAGTATGATTGCAAATCACTTCTGCCTACACGACCTCTGAGCTGATGCAATTGTGAAAGTCCAAAACGTTCGGCATTTTCTATTACGATTACTGTTGCGTTCGGTACATCAACACCAACTTCAACAACGGTTGTTGATACAAGAATATCGTACTCTCTGTTTTTGAATTTGAGCATAACTTCGTCTTTTTCATCGTTTTTGAGTTTGCCGTGAAGAAGTCCGATTTTGTATTCGGGAAAAACTTCATTTTGCCACTTTTCTTTTTCTTCTGTGGCAGCTTTAGCTGAAAGTGTTTCACTTTCTTCAATAAGGGGGTAAACAATGTATGCTTGTCGTCCTGCTTCAACTTCTTGTCGAATTAGTGCGGCTATTTGTCTGCGAGAATTCGTAATAGTTGTTTTTATTGGCTTTCTGCCTTTCGGAAGTTCGTCAATAATAGTCAAATCCAGATCGCCGTTCATTGTGATAGCAAGCGTTCTGGGAATAGGAGTAGCAGTCATTGTTAGCATATGAGGATTTACGGCTTTTTTTCTTAAGGCAAGTCTTTGTTTTACGCCAAACCTGTGCTGCTCATCTACTACAATAGCGCCAAGCTTTGCAAATTTGATGTTATCCTGAATAAGCGCATGTGTACCAACTGCAACATTCGTAATACCGTTTTTAATTCTCTCTTCTGCCTGAACTCTGGCTTTTTTACTCAAACTTCCGAGAAACAAATCGACTACAAGTCCAAAAGGTTCAAGCCATTTTTTGAAGTTCTTAAAATGCTGTTCGGCAAGGATTTCTGTAGGTGCCATAATAGCGGCTTGAAATCCCCGCTCTATTGCTGCAAGCAGAAAGACACAAGCAACAACGGTTTTTCCGCTTCCGACATCACCTTGCAGAAGTCTTTGCATCGGGTAAGGTTTTCCAAAATCGTTTAAGATTTCATTAATTGCATTTTTTTGTGCGGTAGTAAATTCAAACGGAAGTGAGGCTATGAATTTGTTTATAAGTTCGAATTGTGCATGTTTTAGAGCGCTTTGAGCTATAAGTTTGTGGTTTTCTTCCCTAATTTGCGCAAATTTTAATTGAAGTAAGAAAAGCTCTTCAAACGCAAGCGTGTACCTTGCCTGTTCAAGTTTCAAATTATCATCGGGAAAATGGATTTGTGTTATTGCTTCGTTTTTTGGCATTAAGTCGTATTTTTTAATAATGCTATCTGGTAAAACAGTTTTGATATCTTGTTTAAATAGCTCGATTGCGGTAAAAATGATTTTTCTGAGAGATTTTATATTGAGATTTTCACTCAGGGGGTAAATGGGCACAATGCGACCTAAATTAAGGTTAGAATTTTCATTCATTTCATAATCCATAATGGAGTATGTGGGTTTGTCGAGTGTAATCATACCATCATAGGTATTAAGCTTGACGGTTCCCGATACCATAATTCCCGAACCTTTAGGAAATTGCGACTTTGTGCGCTCAAGTGCGTATTTGTTAGGCTTTGCCGAAAAGAAATTCAGGTTAATACTTCCTGAACCGTCAGAAATTTTAACTTTTACTACTCCCAAGTTACTTTTGGTCGTGAAAGCTTCCACAGAGCGGATTGTACCAAAAATTGTCGTTGTTTCTCCGACTTGAAGGTCTTTTATTCTGCAGCGAGAAGAATAGTCAACATATTTTCTCGGAAAATAATATAATAAATCGGAAACCGTAAAAATGCCGAGTTTGTTAAGTAAATATCCGACCTTCGGCCCGACACCTTTGAGATACATTACATCTGATTTTAGAGTCAGGTTTGTATTTTTGCTTACATTTTTTTCATTTTTTTCTTCAAGACTCTTTTTTATGACATTTACAAGCCTCTCTATAGAGCGCTTTCTATCCGGCATGGAAAACATAGGATATCGCTCAAAGTATTCTATCATAACTTGCCATTTGGGGTTTTTCGAGGTTTTAAATTCTTTTTTTAATTCACCACAAATAAACTTGGAAAAACTCCCCGTACGCCCGTTAATATTGATGTACTGATACTTAACCTCAACTTCTATGGCTTTTTTTATCTGTTCCAAGTTCTCCATAGCTATTATTATATCAGAGTTTTATTGTTTTTCTCCAACAATTGCATAAAAATGCGTATTATTCCATCGGTTTGCTTCAGGAGGGTATATGTCAAATGTTTCAATATTTTTGAAACCAATATTTTTTAATAATTCTATTTCTTTTTCAATTTTAAAACATTTTGAAATTAAAGGCAGAGTTTCTTGCTTAGTTATTGTTCCGTCTAAATCAAAAATAAACTTTGTCACTCGATTCTTAACTTCGATTTAATATAATCTACAATATATTTGCCGACACAACCTTTGTTAACATTCAGATATTTATTAAAAAATTCTTCTCTTTGCGGTTTCATATAATCGTTACCATTTATTATAACATCATTGATAAACTTTTCTATATCTTTCCAACTTTGAGCAATATAACACTGTTGTATAGCCATTTGCCCAAATTCATTAAAATGAGTCAATAGCTCTTCTTTGTTTATAAATTTGTTGATAAAACATATTGGCTTTTTTGTATACAAATATTCTGTTATAAAACCCAAACTATCCAAAATCATTGTTAAATTTAAATGAGAGTTCCGATTGCTGTTCTCTTGTAAATATTGTTCAAGCAAATTTGTATTTTTTGCTATATCATAAAGCATTTCAGAACTTATTTCTTTTTCAAAATTCATTTCAATAACCCTTTTATTTTTAAGACTATACCATATTTTTTGGGGGTAATTGCACTAATATGTTAAATTATTGTATAATGTTTTGGTCAAAGATTATTTGGAGAGAGTATGGCAAAGATTTCGGTTATTGTTCCGATTTATAATGTGGAAAAGTATCTTAGGGAATGTTTGGATAGTATTGTTAATCAAACATTCAAGGATTTAGAAATTATTCTCATTAATGACGGCAGCAAAGATAACTCTCTTGAAATTATTAACGAATACGCATCTAAAGATAACAGAATTGTTGTAATAGACAAACCCAACGGCGGATACGGCTCGGCTTGCAACGCAGGATTAGACAGAGCAACAGGAGAGTATGTCGCAATAGTTGAGCCGGATGATTATATAGAACTCAATATGTATGAAGATTTATATAACCTTTCCCAAAACGGAAGTATTGATATAGTCAAGTCTTGTTTTTATATATATTACGATATCAAAAAGTTTCAAAAAGATGTAAAAGAATACTGGTGTATAAGATTTGAACTTCCTAAACAAGGAGAAGTTTTTAACATTTATGAGCATCCTGAATTTATAAGTTTCCACCCGAGTATTTGGTCAGCGCTATATAGACGAGAATTTTTGAATGAAAACAGTATTCGATTTGTAGAGGCTCTGGGAAGTGGTTGGGCTGATAACCCTTTCCGCATGGTTACATACATAAAAGCAAAGACCATAACTTACACAAATGAAGCTTATTATCACTGGAGAAATGTTCATTGGGATGTTGCAAAAGCACTCAATGATATAACGGTTCCTCACAATCGTTCTGCTGAAATTCATCAATGGTTAAAAGAAAATAACATAACAGATGAAAATATTCTCGCAAATTTGTATAAGATAGACCTTGGATATACAGGAACACTCACTAGAAAAATAAATATATTTAATTATAAAAAAATAAAACAAGAAATTTTAAAATTTATAGTTGATATAGATGAAAATATATTAAAAACAAATAAATATCTTCCTTACAGTGAATATAAAAGATATTGGGAATTGAAAAAAGGGATTGGAAATTACTATATAAAAACTCTTATCCTAGGATATCTGTATCATATAAGAATTTTAATAATGTACATTAATTTGTGTTTTAAAATATATACAAAGCAGAAATTGATGTTTTGGGGCGCGAGTTTATTTTTAATTAAATTTCTCAAAAATTTTAGAATAAAAACAAGCAATATACTTGGAATTATTGATAAAAACCCTGCAAGGTGGGGTGAAGAAATATACGGATATAAAGTATATCCGCCGGAAAGTATAAAGGATTTGAAACCTAAAAATCTGATAATGACTATTCAACATTACCATGAAGATAGATATCCCGATCTTAAACAACTTATTGAGGAAAACTATTCTGGAGTAAATCTTTTGCCGGATATTTTTGTATAGGAGATAATATGATAAAAAAAACAGCAATAATACTTTTGGCATATGCCGATTTTGAATCAATGGAAATATCTTTAGCAAATTATGCTAAATTAATGAAGCCTGAGTATAAAATGTTTATCCTTCAAAACGGCAGGGGAACATATGATTGCGAAAGAACATACCGATTGGCAAAAAGATATGAATACTTATACCCCAAAAATATTAATGTTGTAGATTGGATTGCTCCTCAAGAACCATATTGTGCTATTAAAGAGCTTCTTGAAAGCATTGAAATGAAGGAGTTTGACTATATTTGCAAAGTCGATGACGATGTTTTTCCGCTTTCCGAAAATTGGCTTGAAAAAATGATAGAGTGTTATAAAAAGTCAAAAGACAAATATGGTAATGATTTAGGATATGTTACGGGACTTGTGAATAACAATCCGTGGGGATTTAATCAAGTTTTAGATATTTTTAATCTAAGAAAAGAATATAACCAAAGATATGCAAGAGCACATGTTGTTGGTTTTCCAAAAGATAAAGGCGAACCTGAAAGAATTGCAGAAAAAGATGAAATTTATACAGGTTGGTGTGGTACCGTATGGAGAAACTCGTATATTTCAAGGTGGTTGCATACAAAAACAACATATTATCCGAAAAAATATTTAAAACTTACAGAAAACTTAGGGTATATAGAAACAAATAACAAACAAAGATTTTCAATAAATTGTATATTATTTGAAAAGAAATTTTGGAGTATAGTTGGAGAGGGTTCTACCGATGATGAATATTCTTTCTTAAAGTATTGCAGTAAGCATAACAAAAAAATAATAGCAGATTTGTCAAATCCTTTTGTTCATTTGACTTTTTATGTTCAAAGAGAGGAAAACAAGGATTTGCTGCCAAAAATCAGAGAAATTTATGAAAAATATCTTGAGTTACCGTTTCCTATTTCAATGTGTCCAAATAAAGAGTACGAAAACGAAAACAGGCTGAGATTTTTAGAAAGCACATTATTAAATAAAACGAGAGATATTCATGAAGAAAATTTCCTAAGAATAATTAATAATGAGAACAATATGGATAAACGCATTGTTCTTTGGGGCGCAAGCATTTTCTTAAAAAACATAATAACAAAATATGACATAAAAAATCCCAATATTATAGGGATTGTAGATAAAAACGAAAAAATGCATGGTAACAAAGTTGGGAAATTTACGATAGAAAATCCTGATATAATCCCGGAACTTAAGCCGGATATTATCTTGATATCAATTGTTCATAAAATTGATGAGCGATACGCTGATGTAAAACAATTTGTTGAGAAGAATAAACTCAAAGATACAAAAATTTATTTTGTATAAACATATAATTTTTCTAAATATGCATTTTACAACGAATTACATATTTTGGTGCAAAAAGTCTTAAAAGTAATGTACTTTTCATATGTTCATTTCTTTGTTGCCAAAGAAACGAACCAAAGAAAGCACCCAAGCTCGAACTACGCTCATTAATCAATTCTAAAGTTCAGCCTTAGGCGGAT
>CACYUI010000010.1 GCA_902777605.1 uncultured bacterium
GGGTGCTTTCTTTGGGGGGCAAATAAATTCGGTTTGTAGTATCACTACAAGATTGGAAGTAAAGCTAAAAGTTTCTTTGCGGGCAAAGAAATGAACATATAAAAAGTACATTACTTTTAAGACTTTTTGCACCAAAATACATAAATTTATGTATTAATTATATTTTTAAATTATAATTGAGATTTTTTATTAAAGGAGTTATACTAAGTTTATAAGGAGTATATTATGATTAAAAAATTGTTATCATCATTTTTTGTATTTTCAATACTAACTCTCAACACTCTACCTATAATGGCTGAAACATGCAAAGTAGAACACTTGGATGTACATAAAGATGCGCCTTGCAACTTAGTTACAATAAAAACAGATAGTAAAGTTGTTGAACAAGGAAATGTATTGTTATTCAATTTCGATGAAAAATATTTTTCAAAGTGCCAAAAAGCTGGAACAATTGTTCATTTTGTTGTACCTGAAGCTTTATACACAAGAGAAGGAACACTTTTATTGCCTTGCGGAACAAAAGTTGTTGCAGAAGTTATTGGAGTAGAAAACCCAAAATGGTTTAACAAAAATGCAAGAGTTAGTTTAATATTTCGACAAATTGTTTTACCAGATAACACTTGTATAGATATTAAAGCAAGACCATTTACCAAAGACTACAAACTTAAAGAAGGTCCTTGGACAACATTTGGGAAAGTAGCTGTTTCTACATTAACACTTGGCATAATTGGTACGGGCGCAGGTGTTGGATTCGCATTCATACCAAGCCCTGCTAAAATAGGTGTTGGTATTGGAGCCGGTGTTGCAGTCGGTGCAGGTGTTGGTTTCTTAGTTGGCGTAATAACCCCAGGTTGCCACTATAAAGCTAAAAAAGGCGAAGCGGTCTATGCTCTGTTGATGGATGATATGACACTTTGCAATAAATAATCAAATTTTTACATAAAAAAGACCGATAAATATCGGTCTTTTTTTATTATATGATATGCTCAGGCATCGCATAGCTGCCTTGATTTAATCGTTTTTCGAGTTCTCCTGACGGTTCGTAGAATGGTGATACCGTCATAATTCTAGCTGCTATATCAGGATAATGATAAATAAACTTCAACTCACTTTCTGTCAAAGGTTTCTGAGTATGTACATTCGCATAACGAGCAAGTTCTAGAATATTTCTTGCTTCGTTTTCGTCTTTAAATTCAATTTCAAGTTTATTATATACATTTCTAAAACCTTTAATACCGCCATATTCACCTGTCGTAATCATTCTGCCTGTTTCAATAATTTCAGGTTCTCCACGACCAAGTTCCTCAAAATCATAAAGCTCATAATTTCTTCTGTCTTTAAGCGCACCGTCAGCGTGAATACCTGATTCATGAGCAAACGCATTATCCCCAACTGCAGGCTGATTTATAGGAATGGGGAGACCAAACGCATATGCAGTGTACTTCGCAAGTTTCCAAGATTTTGATAAATCAATATTCTCATCAACTAAATTTTTGTTTCTAAATCCTGCAGATTTCATACAAGCTAAAAGACAAGAAACTAAGTCAGCATTACCGGCGCGTTCGCCCATACCGTTAATTGCAGTATTAATATAAGCATCGACTCCTGCATCAACGGCAGCTAACGCACCTTGAACAGAACAGGCGACAGCCATACCCAAATCATTGTGAAAATGCATTTCAATTGGCATTTGAGTTTCTTTAGCAATTGTATAAATTCTGTGATATGTAGTATGCGGGTCTTCATATCCTAAAGTATCACAGTATCTAAATCTGTATGCACCGCATTTTTTAGCTTCACGAGCAAGTTTTATTAAAAAGTCTAAATCACTTCTTGAAGCATCTTCTGCGTTTACACCAATAATTTTAGCGCCTTTATCAACTGCACATTCTACCGCCTCACAAGTCATTCTTAGAATGTCATCTTTAGTCTTTTTACCTAAATATTTTCCCTGTATCATTTGATCAGATGTAGATTGAGAAAGATTACAATTTTCAAGAAGTGGACAATTTGAGAATGATTGTTCTACATCTGATGCTATCGCTCTCATCCATCCTGAAAGTTTTGTTTTTCTAATAACTCCGCGTCTAACAAGCTCTAAGTTTGCATTCAAATAATTTAGTTCGTGCATTGTTGTAGGGAACCCGAACTCAGATTGTGTAATTCCCATATCATCGAGCATAAGGTTAATTATTGTCTTTTGAAGTTTTGCAAGCCCTAAACGAGAGGTTTGAACTCCATCCCTGTTTGTTACATCTACAAAATAAATTTTCGGCATAAAATATCCTTTATAACTGTGTACAAAACATTTTAACATATTGCATAATTAATATAAATAATTATTTCAAATATTTTACAAATTCTTTATGAACTTCATACCGTTCTGAATAGCGCTTAAGTTCTTTTATTACAACACCTGACAACATAAACACTGCAATCAAGTTTGGAACCGCTAAGAATAGTGTTACTGCATCTGAAAGATTAATTATAGATTGAAAATTCATTGCTGAACCTGCAATTATACATACACAATAAATCGCCTGAAAAATTCTTGTTTTTTTAAGAGAGTCACCAAACAAAAATCCCCACGCTTTTAATCCATAATAAGAACCGCACAACATCGTTGACAGAACAAAACAACTAGCCATTACAGTAAGTATAATCGGGAAAAACGGACAAATAGTGCCAAACGCTTTTGAGGTTAATTCAATACCCGCTATTCCATCAACAGTCAAATAAGCTTTTGAAACTACTATTACAAAAGCAGTAGCAACACCTACAATAACTGTGTCGACAAAAGGCTGCAACATTGATATAAAGGCTTGAACTACAGGTTTATTTGTATTTACTGCAGAAAATGCTATCGGAGCAGTTCCGAGTCCTGATTCATTAGCAAACATTGCTCTTCTGAATCCCCATAACATACACGCAAAAGCTCCTCCTGCCATTGCTTTTGGAGAAAATGCCTCTTTTACTATTAAAACAATAGTTTCTGGTACATGGTGAATATTCAATAAACATACAAGAAAAGCACTAAAAACATATAAAGAGCACATAAGAGGTGTTACCTTGGAAGTAAACTTTCCAATAGCTTTAATTCCGCCAATTATTGTAAACCAAGTTATGAGCGCAACAATAGTACCAAGTATCCAACCATTATTTGCAAAAATGCTGGTTTCACCGCCTGATATCTCAGTAAACTGAGCTGTCATAGCATTAATTTGAAACAAATTCCAGCCACCTATCATTGCAAATATTGCGCAAATTGCGTATATTTTAGCAAGTCCATTTCCAAATGCTTCCAAATATTTACCCCTATTTTTGAATGCATAAGGAATATAGTACATTGGACCGCCTGATACAGTTCCGTCAAGATTAGTCTTTCTGAATTTTACTCCAAGTAGTACTTCAGAGAATTTTAATGCCATAGAAAAAATTCCTGCAACAATCATCCAAAATATAACTCCCGGTCCTCCTATTGAAACGGCAGCAGCTGAGCCTGCCACATTGCCAATTCCGGCAGATGCTGAAATTGTTGCACTGAGTGCTTGAAAAGATGATAATTCACCCTTTTTCTTTCTTTGATATCCGTTTGGATTATTATGTTCAAAATTATCGGTTATTAATTTAATAGCATGTTTAAAGCCCCAGAAACCAATAAACCCTGTTCTTAATGTAAAAAACAATGCTGCAGAAATTAACAGCGCAACAAGAAACTCAATCTTAACTCCGCCTATTGTAACCGAAGAAAAGATTAAGCCTGAAACTTTATCAGCTATCGGAGATAGCAGGCTATCAATTACGGCATCTAAATTCATATAATATATATTATTATAAACAAGAGTCAATTACAAATTAGCAGATTATGTAAAAATTTATTGTAAATTTTTGCAAAAATATTTTTTACAAATTATATTAAGTTTTGTAACAATTTACCCAAACATGTGAAATTCATGGGTTTTGAAATACTTTATATATATAAGAGTATAAAAAAACACGGAGACTAGGCAACAAAAATGGCTTTTCTGTTATTATTACACGAAAAAATGAGGCTCAAACGCAAAGTCAACACAATGACTTTACGTCAAGCTAAACTTGCCAATAGAAAAAGTCGTATTGCCGACCGAATTACTAAGATGCAAAAAATGTTCTCTAAACAAACAGCTATGTTAGAGAAACAAGCATCAATTTGGTCTAAACAATTCTCTATGATGGGTTACCAATCAATTGGTATGCTTGGCAATGGTTCTTGGAATCCATTATCCGCTATGAATGGCGGCGGAATTAATCCTGCTTATACTCAAAAAGCATTATTAGAATATTTCACCAACGGTGATGGTGCAGGAAAATTATCGGAAGACCAAGTAAAAGACTTACTCATTAATGGCGGTAAATATACAGTAAAAGACGGCAAAGTTCAAGTCCGCGGAGAAGACGGTAAATATACAGATGATAGCACATACACACCAGAAATTCTTGAAGCATTCAAAAATGGTACACAAGCCGTTCAATGGGCACAATCACAACAGCAATATGCAATACAACAACAATGTCAAATGTTTGAATCTAATGTTTCGATTTGGGTTGAAGCTCAAAAACAAGCTTTAGAAGAACAACAAGAAGAAATGCTATTACCACTCGAAGTAGAACAAGAAGAAATAGAAATGGAAACAGCAGGACTCGAAACACAACTACAGGATGCAAGAGCAAGATTAGAAGCCTTAGAACAAGCTTGCAGCCAAGAAGTAAAAGACTCAGTACCGAAATTCGGTTTAGGCTAATAATTATAATAAGAATTGACAACGCCGACTATATAGTCGGCGTTTTTGATTATTTTATAAATATATATTTTTCTCCATATTGACTGGGATAACTTTCGTATTTCTTTAAAAAATTGCCCAAATCATAATCGGGAACAGTCATATTTGAAGAAATAATCTTCTTCTTTAAAATAGAATGTTCTGACAATATCCTGGTAACAATCTGTTCGTTTGTTAATTCCATAACTATTCCTTTAATGAATAGAGTTTAGCACTAAATACATAAGATTGCAATTTTATTGAATTACTTCATAAATTATAGTCCTAATTTCATCTGAAATATCACTATCTTCATTTATATTATCTCTTACAAGTTTAGCAAAATCGGCCTTTTTGAACTCATGAAAACCAATTTTTTTAAAAATATTCTCCAAAGTTTTTGCCTCAGGAAGCCCGTCATTCAAATCGTTTTCGGTAATTGATGCAAAATTATTTAACTCATTATTAACTGTTTTTACTATTAATGATTTTGAAAGTAAATCCTCAAATTCGCCACAAGAAACAAGATGAATTTTATCTATTTTCCTCAATTTAGGCTGAATCTGTTTTATATTTTCTTCTGCATCTTTATCAAGCAGCAAAAATATCGGAATTTTAAGTTCTTCTGCCAATTTATAATACATTTTTACAACTTGATTTTTACCACCTGCAGGTATTATTTGAACACCTTCTTTATAAAAATCGTACCCTAATTTTCTGGAAAAAGCTGGTAATAAAATCTCTTCAGTCAAACCTTCAACTAGAAGAACTTTTTCAATTGGAAATTTTAAAGCATTTTTTTGTCTGTTTTGAATAAGGTTTGAAGATTTGACTAATGACTTTAGCCATCGCAAATTAATAACCGAATTATCATCAATAAATTTCAAGATGCCATTGTAATTTATATTATTATTAATTAAAATTTGCGTATCATCATCATTATTAAAAACAGAGTTTTCGTAATTTTGTAATATTTTGTTAATACTATTATCGTCAAATTCTTGTTCTATACTGGCATTTATTATTTTTTCGGCAAGTTCTTTAACCTCAGCCGTATCCATTTTTTCTAAGTCATTTTTTTTATATTTTGGCTCTAATAAATTTGAAAGTATAATATCAAAAAAAACGCGCATGTATTTTTCTTTAGTAGGCTTAAAACGAGTTAATCTATCTATAGAAATTAATAACTGTTCTTTTGATAACTTTTTATATTTCACTATACCTTGCCTACAAATTTGACATTAAAATCGCTTGCTAATTCTTCGTGAGCCAGTACCGTAATATTAGGTATAAATTCAGACAGTATAACAAACACCATATGCCTTATATCCATCGGAACAACTAATATCGGATTTTCTATTTTTTTAGATTTAGCAAATTTAATAAGTTTCTCTCCAATATTTTCAATATCAGCAGCTTCAATCCTTATTATAGGATCTTCTTCATCTTCTTTAAAGAAAGAATAAATTTTATCAATTATTTCATCAGAAAATTCAATAACTTTGACCTCACCATCGTTGGCAAGACTTTTCATAATATGTTTTGAAAGAGCCAATCTAACTTTATCAAGAAGGTCTTCTTTTGAAGGCTCATTAGCATAATCATTAATTTTTTCAAATATATAAACTATATTTTTGACTGAAACATGCTCTCTTATTAAACAAGTCAACAAATATTTTAAGTCTGCTGCAGTTAGAAAATCTGGTAAAATATTATCTACTAAGAATGAATTTGACTCAATTACTTTTTCAACATATTTATTTACATCATTATAGTCCATAATATCAGACACTTCATCAATAGCAATGTATTCAATAGCTTTTCCGATATATTCAGAAGGTGTCATACCCTTGGCCCAAAAATCTTTGACAGTTTCTTTAGGAATCCAAACCATCTTTTTCCCGGTAATATCATCCGTTAAAGTTATATCATCCTGAGTTAATTTATACCCTTTTATATCATCTTTATAAAATGCCATATACCCTGGAAAAACAACAGAACGAAATACTTCTATGTCATGGATTTTTATAGCAAACTCATTTTGACTAAGTTCATCACTGTTGTGAAAATGTATGTGAGGAATAACATAACCTAGACTATCTGCAAGTTTTTGGCGGACTTTAACAGTTTCAGCAAGCAAATTATCGTTAGCTTCCATAGATATTACTTCCAGAATTTCTTCTGACAAATTAACTACAAATTTTTCTTCCTTGATAGAAGAATACATTGTATCAGGTGATATTTCATTCACAAGAGCCTGTTTCAATGAATCAAGTTGTCTTAACTCATCTGACATTTGTGCGTTTAACTGATTTTTCTTATCAGGTGAAAGATTATCACTCTCTAATTGTGATTTTATCTTTTTTATTCGCTCTTTTTGATTTGAAATTTTTAGCTGAATTTCTTTGCAAGAAGCATAAGGACTTGATGGAGCAGCAAGCATTTTTTCCATTCGATACTTAAAGTTTGTGATATTAACTATATCGTCTAAATCAGTTTTATCTTCTTCTTGTTTTTCTCTCATAAATATGCAATTAAAATCAAAGGAAGATTCTGTTTCAACTTCATGCATCGTATACAAATCCCAACCTTCTTCAGACATTTGATTCAACAAATCTTCAAGCGCTTGTTTATCATCAGTAGGCACCGATTTTATTACATATTGCATTTTTTTATTGTACATAATCTTCCCCTAATCTATATAATGTCATATTTGATATTATTATTTATTTATTAATTGCTATTACTTTACTGTTTTTAGTTTTGAAATAACATTCGGAGTAATATCAACACCACCAACAAACACACCTCTTATATCCATTACTGCATCTAGATTTTGTTCGACCATTACAGCTTTTGCAGCATCTTTAATTTTGTTAAAAACTTCTGTTTCTCTTTTTTCTTTTAATGTCATATATGCAGTTTCTTTAGCTTTGAACTCTTGAGAAACTCTGTCTTCAAAAGTTTGTTTTTTTAATGGAGTATCCAAAGATTTATACTCTTTTTCTTTATCTACAAGAAACTGTTGTAATTCTAAGCCTTTAGCATCAACTTCTTTAGTAACTTGTTTTGCATAATCATAATTGTCAATTACTTTTACATAATCAATGTACCCAACTCCACCTGCGTTTACAGATAAAGTCATTGAAAATAATGCTAATGCTACCAGACCTAATTTTAAATTTTTCATATTATATCCTCCTATAATAATTATTAATACATCATATCGCCAACACCAAATGTAAAGTATCCGCTCCTGTTGCCATTTGTACCAGGATTTGTTAACGGGAAGCCATAGTCTATTGATAGCGGACCTACACCTGGCATATTAACCTTCAATCCAACACCGGCTGTAATTGCGTGTATCGGTCTATCAAATAAAGTACTTGATATTGTAGGATTGAATACAGTACCTGCATCAACCCAGAATGTTATACGCAAGTTCTGTAAAAATCCCACCTTAAGCCTGTCTACAAAAGGAATTGGTGTTGCAAGTTCTGCAGAACCCAT
This sequence comes from uncultured bacterium, assembly GCA_902777605.1. GTDB lineage: Bacteria > Cyanobacteriota > Vampirovibrionia > Gastranaerophilales > Gastranaerophilaceae > CAG-196. The sequence goes on from CACYUI010000010.1 coordinate 8,310, forward strand.
TATAAATGAGGTACCTGTACCGACACCGTTGACTTTGTATCCTCTTATTGTATATGGACCACCTAAACGATATGCCATAATTTCAGGCATATTTGAACCATGAATTTTCAAACCGCCTCTTCCTGTAAATGTTAAAGAAGATTTTTTAGCTACAGGAATAAATCTCTTAGCCATACCTGTTAATCTTCCGTTTGTTTTACCGAAGTTATCCAAGCCAAATGCTTCTTCATACCTAATTGATGCTAAAGCACCATGGCGCGGATTTGTTACAGAATCTCTTGAATCATATGATAACCCGGGAGCAATTTTTAAGAAATAACCGCCATCCAATTGATTTGCACGGTCAGCGATATTTAAACCATGAGCTCGATACATACTGGCAATTCTTGATGCATCCCCCTCTTTTAAATGTATGTATTCACCACCAATTGTTAAAGTTGAAGACAATCTTGGATTAACCTTCATTCTGTGAGCAATTGTTCCTTCTATACCAATTCTTCTTTCAATAGCTAATGGTATTTGATAACTGCCTAAATCTCTAAAATATATTCTGCTCATTAAAGAATTATCGGAATTTAAGAAATGTGGTTCAAAAAAGCTAATTTCTGCTTGATAATTCATTTGGTTTTTAATTGAGGAATCACTCATAAGAATACCTGAACCAACCATACCAGATAATGATACTCTCTGATTCAATCCCCTAAAGTTATTATCAGAAATACCCAGCGAACCAAATACACCTGTCGCAGAATCAATACCACCACCTATAGAAACTGCTGCCGTTCTTTGTTCTTTTAATTCAATGGTAATATCATATTTATCAGGATCGTCTTCAGATGCCTCAATAGTTCTGTTAACATCTTTAAAAGCTTGTGTAGAATATAACCTTACAAGATCCTGCTTGATTTGATTTTCATTATATACAGCACCGGGTTCTGTCATAATATTTCGTTCTACAACATAATCTTTTGTTTTTTCGTTACCGGTAATCATTATTTTATTAATCTTTCCCTCGGTAATACTTAAGTTGAGGGTACCGTCAGGATCGTCATATATTGAATCAATTTTTGATAAAATATACCCTTTATTGTAGTAACATTGATTTATTTGTTCCATTGCTCTGTTTATAGCAGCAATATTTTGGGGTTTTCCTTTTAACGGAAGTAAATATTGCATAATTTCCTGGCTTGATACAACAGTATTACCTTCTACGGTAAAATCAGTAACAGGGATATTTTCCTCTACAATAATTTTCAATGAAATTGTACCATTTGAATTCTTAACCGGTATTGCTTTCATTCTTTCGGTAAAATAGCCCATTTTGTATATAGTTTTCAAATCTTTTTGCATTAACTCTTTGTCATAAACATCTCCTTTTTTTAATGACATTTTTGACAAAATGTATTCAGGCTTAATAATGTTTGCACCCAAAATTTGAATATCACTAACATATACTGTATTTGAAGCAGAAACTTCTTCTATAAAATCCATATCATTTTCTGAAAACTCTTCTTCAGCGCTACAAAAAGAAGGCACTATTAAGGCTAAAAGTGTCAATACTACAGCTATTGAATTTTTATATAAACCTGATAGATTTATCACTATCTACTCCACAAATGTATATAAATATCTTATCACAAATATACAAATAAAAAAAAATCAAAGTCATATATTTACAATTTCTAACAAAAGTTGGAGATATCTAATAATATTGGATAGTTAAACACGCGCCAAAAAGGCTATACAATTAAATTATGGAAATAATATTAAATGGTAAGCGTTGTATAATAACACCACTCAGTTCTATTCTTAATAAATACGAATCTGAAAGAATAAAAGAAAGCATAGTTTTACATAGGGATTACATAATAGGATTAAATCTAGATAATGTAAAAGATTGTACATTTGATTTTGTAGAGTTATTGAATTTAACAAAAAATATCAGTATTTTTAATATTGAATCGAATATTTTTGCATTATTTAATAAAATGAATTTAGATAAACATATAAATCTTTACAATTTGGAAGAAGACTTTTACAACAATAAAAACAGACTATTAAATCGTAATTTTCATGTAATCTCAAAAAATTAAGTGTAACATTTACAACAAAAGGGTTGAAATTTTTTCTTTTTTTTGTTAGTATGTGGTTGACATATTTTCTGTAATGTTACTTATCCAATCCGGAGCGAGGGAAAAATCAGAGATAGTCGCCTAACAAGTTCTTTAGACATTTTGGGGTAAGAATTTAGGAAAGACGCTTTTTTTGGAACCAAGTGAGAACATAGTGAAACCGTAAGAGAGGATTTTTACAGTAGCAATATAGAAATCAATTTATCACACAAAAGAGGATTTCAATGATTAGAAAGACAGTCTTAACTACTATTGCATTGTTAAGTATACTATGCGTACAGGTTCAAGCTGGGACAACAGAAAACGAAGTCAAAGAAATTATAGTTAAGCATTCATTAGAAATGAATGTAGATCCGGCACTAGCACTTAGCATAGCAAAAAAAGAATCAGGTTTTAAACACGAATTAAAAAGCAGACATGGAGCTGTTGGTGTTTTTCAACTTTTGCCTTCAACCGCAAAAAGAATTGGATATAATCCGTATTACTTAAGTGAAAATATCAAAGCGGGACTTACATATTACAAAATGATGTATAAAATGTTTGGCTCTACGGAACTCGCATTAGCCGCATATAATGCAGGACCGGGTAATGTAAAAAAATACGGTGGTACGGTTCCGCCATATAGTGAAACAAAAAGGTTTGTAAGCCAAATTATGACGGAATACAATAAGCAAAAAATTGCACCGGATCCTGCCATTACAAAAATAAAAACAGCAAAAGCTAAGCCGCCTGAGAAACAAACAGAAGCAAAGAAAACTCCTAATACAATTGAATTACCGAATTTGTCAGAGATTCCTGAGCTTAAACAATCGGATCCTGTAATGGAAATTTTATAATATAAAAAACTCTCCAGTAAGAGAGTTTTTTATTATTGATTTTTGAATATGTTTAATATAGTATAAGAACATTAAGGCGACATGGCCAAGTGGTAAGGCAGAAGCCTGCAAAGCTTTTATCCCCAGTTCGAATCTGGGTGTCGCCTTTTTTATTTTGTTAGCAAACTAATCACAAGTCACAATATATGAATAGTATAGAATTAAAGCGTTTTTGGGAGAAAGTAAAGGAAGAGTTAATCGGTTCATTGCCGGAAAGCGTTCATCCTTGGCTTTATTCGCTTGAAGTATCAGGATTTGATAAGGGTGTACTTACAGTCGTTACCGGTCAAGCCATGGCAAGAGATTGGCTCAAAAAAAATCATTTGGACAACATAAATGCAATTGTTCAAGAAATTTCAAAAAACGAAAATGCAAGAATCAATATAATATATGATGTAAATGCTGCAAAACAAATAAAAAAAGAAGCAGAAAAAATCCATAAAAAAGAACTTGAAATTCAACTCAAAGAGCAAGCGATGGATAATTTAAGCTATATGCAATCTTCTGCAAATTTAAACCTTAAATATAAATTTGAAAATTTTGTAATTGGTGACAATAATAAATTTGCACATTCTGCAGCTATGGCAGTAGCAAAGAGTCCGTCTAAGAAGTATAATCCACTATTTATATACGGAAATGCAGGACTTGGGAAAACACATTTAATGCAAGCTATCGGACATTATACAATATTCAATAATCCTAAGCTTAAAGTTAAATATACTAAGACAGATGATTATATAAACGACTTTATATCAAATAGCAGAAAAACAAACAATTCAATTGAAAACATGTCTAAATTTAACAAAAAATATACCAACATTGACATAATTTTAATTGATGATATTCAATTTTTGGAATCAAAAGAAAAATCAATGGAGAGAATGCAGCATACCTTTGACACTCTATATAATAAAGGGAAACAGATTGTAATCACATCAGACAGACTTCCAAATGATATTCCAAAACTTACAGAGGCACTTGCATCACGCTTTCAGATGGGTTTAATGGTCGAACTAACACCTCCTGATTTGAATACAAGAATAGAAATTATCAGAAAATTAGTTAATGATAATGATATAAATGCTGAGGATGATGCAATAAAATACATTGCTAAGAATTTTTCTAAAAACATTAGAGAGTTGGAAGGAGCTTTTACAAAAGTATGTGCATATGCTGAGTTAAACAATAAAGATTTTACACTTAATTTGGCAAAAGAAATACTTAAATGTAAAGAAAATGAAAATAATTTAACTTTCGATAAAATTTTAGATGTAACTTCTAAATATTATAAAGTTGATGCTAAAGAAATTATAGGAAATGCAAGAAATCAAAGAATATCAACTACAAGACAAGTGGCAATTTATTTATGCAGAGAATTAACGAACCAAAGTTTTGAAGCAATCGGAGATTTTTTTAACAAAAAACACACAACAGCCATGTATTCATATGAACAAATAAAAAGTAAAATTGATACAAATTCAGAACTATCAATTGCAATTCGCGAAATTAAACAAGCGCTAAAAGTAATATAGCCAACAGATTAGTCGAAAAACAAATATATTTGTGTTAAATAATAGTAGTAATCTAAAGGGATAATAAATGTTAGATAGCCTAAAAGCATTATTTACATTCAAATCTGTGGACAAACATCTCTCTGATAAGAACTACGATTTGGCAATGGAAAAACTCAATGAACTTATAAAAGAAGGGTACAAGCCGAATGATGTTTTTCTAAAAAGAGGCAAGCTTTGTAAAAAATTATTAATGTATGATGATGCTTATTCTGATTTTACTTATATTATTACACATTGCGTAAATAAAACAGATGCATACTATGAAAGGATGCTGTTAAACTTTGAAATCTCAAATTTTTATGAAGCCATTTTAGATGCTGAAAAAGTTTTATTAGAATATCCTGACAACTTTGAAATAAAAAGAATAAAAACATTATCTTATATTTATACGGACCAAATGGATACGGCAAAAGAGTATGCAATGTATTTATTTGAACTCAACAAATATAAAACTATACAATTTTTATTTAATGAAACTGCAAAAAACATCGCAGAAGATTCACTTGCAAAGGGACTAAAAATCCTAGATGTAATTGAGTTAATTGACCCTGAAAATCCGTTAAAAATACTAAAAGAGGCAACTATTTACGGACTTGCGGGAGAAAAAAATAAAGAACAAGATTTGATGAATAGATTAGTGTCAGTATTCCCTAAATATTTTATTTCACATTTCAAATTCTCTGATATATATGAAGAAAGGGATTTATTAGAAACTTGTTTTTTGCTGGAATTAAGAATTTTTGATAAACAAAATGTTTTTGCATACCCAATGAATATACTTGAAGGCTACAAGTACAACATGGAGGGACATATAATAGATTCTAAAGAATGCTTTGAAAGAGCAATCGAAATAAACCCGAACAAGCCTGAAGCTTATGTACTCTTGGCTGAAACTCTTCAATTGATGTCCGGATACAATAATCCTGAATTAAAAGAGGAAGCTGAAAGCAACTATAAAAAAGCATTAAAAATATACGAAGAACAAAGAATGGTTCTAAAAGTAGAAGATATGAAGCGCCAAATTAAGCACCTAAATTCAACAATTAGCTTGATATAAATGTAAGCGTAAATCGACCTTATGCAAGATTCCAACTTGATTAGGAGAATTAGTTCCGTCATTCATGAGGTGAGTAGTTATATTTACTCCTATACCCATTTACCCCTGAAGAATCGCCATAACTTTTGAATTTGGGAGTCCAATATCCTCGCCCCTTGAGGGAGAGGGAAGAATTTCTATATAAAAGCTTTGCTTGAATATTAGAAATTCGGGTGTGGGGTATTTTTCTTACTTTGATGGATAAGTAAGGTTTGACACCTCACCCTAACCCTCTCCCTCAAGGGGCGAGGGAACAAAACAACAGTTTCTCCTACGGGGAAACCGCAGTTCTTTGCGAACTATGTGAGCTTTAAAAATGCGATAGGGGGTTCTTTTTTCAACACATTTCTTTTCCATACTACATGGGAAAGGGAGATTTTTCCGTCATTCTGAACTCCTTTATCAATTTGCCCCTGAAAAATCGCTATAACTTTTTGGGCAGGTTGAACATGACATCCTGCACTTGTGATATCACCCCTCACCCTATCCCTCTCCCTCAAGGGGAGAGGGGACAAATGTTCTTTTATCAACACCTCACCCTGACGGGTTAGCAATGACAGTCTCTCTCCTCTTTGAAGAGAAAACATAATTTAAACATTTTCCAAAATCGCAGGAACGCGCTCTAACGAGCCATTAGAGGTTACCTTTCCCCGCAATTCATGGCTACGAGCGGGTTTCAACGCTTGCAAAAACTCATTATCTAATATTTTCTTTATACCTTTTTTCTTTCGCGATACATATCATTCATTGATATTTACACTACAACATGCTTCTTATTCCTTATTTTTTGAATTTTATAACACCTTTTTGAATAAATTGTTACAAAAATTAACAAAGTGCTATTCGCATTTTTGTTATAATAGTCCAGTTGGGGAAAGTATGAGAGAAAGAATTTTACTATTTTTTATATTATCGTGCTTGGGTGTGTTTTTGTATGTTTTCCAAAACCATGTTGATACGGTAAAAGGATTTATAATCCTTTGTTCTTGTATGATTTTATACGGCAGCTACTCTTTTGCAGCTTCTCAATACCAAAAAAGAAAATTAAAAAAACATCCGCCGGTAATCAATGAAAATTACAAACCTTTTGTATCAATAATGATACCGGCTCATAATGAAGAAACGGTTATCACAAATACTGTCGAAAATATTCTTAAGATTGATTATCCTAACTATGAAATCATAGTCATAGATGACAGAAGCAGTGATAATACAGCATCTGTCATAAAAGAGCTTGAAAACAAACATTCCAATGTTGTTGCTATGATAAGGGATAAAAATGCATTTCCCGGAAAATCTGCAGTACTTAATGATGCATTTAAAATAGCAAAAGGTGATGCAATACTTGTATTTGACGCTGATGCTTCTGTTGAACCCGATTTCTTAAAAAAATTAGTTCCTATTTTAGAACCGGCTGATGTAGGTGCAGTTCAAGCAAGAAAAATTATAAAAAATAAAGATGTAAATCTGTTAACAAGATGTCAAAATAACGAATATACAATGGATGCTCAATTACAGCTTGCAAGAGATGCTGTTAAAGGAGCAGTTGAACTTCGGGGAAACGGAGAGTTAATCAAAAGAGAAGCCCTAATTGATATCGATGGCTGGAACAATTACACAATAACAGATGATTTAGACATGTCAACAAGACTTCATATCAAAGGTTGGGATGTGCGTTTTTGCCCCGATACTTGTGTATACGAAGAAGGAATTGTATTCTTAATGCCTTTATTCAGGCAACGCAGACGCTGGCTGGAAGGTACAATAAGACGGTATCTTGAATATTTTTGGGCGGCTATGACTTCTAAAAAAATGTCACTTAGAGCACAATTTGATATGGCTATGTACATTACTGAATTCATTATGCCACTTTGGTTTATGATGGAAGTTGCGTTCAGAATTATAAAAATATTTACTGACAAAATAGACCCATACAGTTTGCATAACATTCTTTGGTCATCACTAATTGTATCAGCAGTTGTCGGAATTGGGTTCTTTATGACAATAAGGTACAGTTTAAGAAGGTTTGACAATGTGCCAAGACTCAGTTCAATAAAGCAGGCTTTTGAAACAACTGTTTATTTTTTAATAATATGGTTCCCCATGGAAATATTTATTTGTGGTAAGATATTGTTCTGCAAGAAGGATATGAATTGGGGCAAAACAGCTCACGGTCTTGTTAAAGAAGAAAAAGAGAGAATAAAAGACAAAATTAATAGAAAAATACAGGAATTACAGAATAAGTTACAAGAGGTATTAAAATGACAACAGCACTATCTGAATATGAATATGTAAGAGAAAATGTAAGAATAGTTCCGGATTTTCCTAAAAAAGGGATTATGTTTTTAGATATTACAACTGCAGTAAAAGACCCAAAATCTATGCAGATAATGATTGATTTTCTATTTGAAAAATTGAAAAACAATAATGTTGATTATATAGCAGGAGTAGAATCGAGAGGCTTTATTTTCGGAGCAGCACTTGCTTACAAGCTTGGAATAGGTTTTGTACCGATAAGAAAACCAAACAAGCTTCCTGCTAAAACTATTAAAGAAAGCTATTCACTTGAATACGGCACAGACACAATTGAAATGCATGAAGATGCCATAAAATCTGGTGATAGAGTTGTCGTAATTGATGACTTGTTGGCAACGGGTGGCACTGCAGTTGCAGCATGCAATCTTGTTAAAAGAGTCGGTGCAGAAGTCGTTGCAGCAGCTTTTATCATAGAACTTGATCCGCTCAAAGGCAGAGAAAAAATTGAAGCAACAGGTGTTGAAGTTATATCAATGCTAAACTACGATTTAGATTAATAAACATTTATAAATTTATGCACTTGAGGAATAAGTCTTACATTATTATATAATTTAAGGCACTTATTTAGTGTTGCGAGCATGAAATCAGAGCTTACTGAAGGTTTATTAGCAATCATCATTGGTTGAAGAATAAGTTGAACATTATGTTTTGAACAAATTGATGTCATCTTTTCTATTTCATCATCGTTTATACATTCATTAAAAACAGCTTTTGCAAATGCATTTTTTCTCGATGCAATTTTTATAAATTCATCATGGATTTGCCAATTAGTATCTTTGCATGTACAACTGGGAAGTTTTATGTCTGAAGCAACATAATCTACACAATTTATAATTTGATTAAGTTCATCAACTAAAGTTCCGTTTGTTTCTAAATATAACGGAAGTGGAGATTGTTTTGCAAACTCTTTTATAAATTCGTACTCTAAAAGCGGTTCACCACCTGTTAGAGATATTGAATGGCAATCACTATATTTTTCTACTATATTTAAAAGCTCACTGACTGAATAGTTCTTAGATTTATCTATATCAAAATCAGTATCGCAGTACGCGCAGCTTAGATTGCATCTGCAAAATCTTATGAATAATTGCTTATACCCAACAAGAGGACCTTCACCTTGTATTGAACTAAAAATTTCTCTTATATATGCCATAAAATAACTCTAGCACAGAAATAATTTATCCACCAACCTTTGAAGATGAAATGTCTCTGAGTTTTTTATAAAGTTCGATTTCTTCATTACTTAATTCTTTTGGGAGTTGGATTTCAATTGTAATTATCATATCTCCTTGCTTTGACGGAGTCTCAATTCCACATGCGTTTAATCTGATTTTTTGACCATTTTGTGTATTAGCAGGTATTTTTACTGATACATTTCCTTTTAAAGTAGTAACAGATATTGTTGTACCTAATACAGCATCATAAGGAGCAATTTGAACAGTCTTTAATATATTTAAACCATCTGTTTTGTAACTTTTAGGTTCTAAGATATGAACAGTTAAGTATAAATCACCATTTTTGCCACCATTAGAGCCTGCTTCTCCTTCTCCTGCAAGTCTTATTTTTGATTTATCTTTAATTCCGGCAGGTATTTTTACTGAGAATTTTTTATAATTGGATGTTTCGCCGGTTCCATGACACTCGTTGCAAATAGAACCGTTGACAAATTTTCTGCCGCCACAGATTGGACAAACTTGGGTTTGAAGCATATTTACAACTTTGTTTGTGCCATTTATTGCTTCGAATACAGAAATTTCAATATCAGTATATATATCATTTCCTCTTTTTGCTGATTTATTTTCCTCTTTTTTATAATGGTTTGTTCTACATTTTTTAGCAATAAATTCTTCCCAATTGAAAGAAAATGCAAACTTTTCTTCTTTTTTTGTATTGCTTTGCTTTGTTTCTTTAAAATCTGGTTTTGTTGTCGTATTCTCAGTTTTTTGTTCGGTGTTTTTAGCTTCAGTTTTTGAAGATTTTGCATAATTATAAAATTTTCTTGCTCTATCATAATCAGCTTTTTTTATATTATTAGATAATATTTCATATGCTTCATTAATTTCTTTAAATTTTGAGATAACATCATTAGAATTTCCGGCAACATCAGGATGCCATTTTCTAGCCAACTTTCTGTAGGCCATTTTTATTTCTTCTTGTGTACTAAACTCAGTAATTTCTAAAATTTGATAATAATCTTTGGTCATACTTGATGTTTAATGATATAAATATAGAAGTCAAGAGTCCGGGTGAATAAAATTTTTAAATATTGAAAAACATATTTTATGATGATATTATCAAACTATGTTAAAGAAATTTATAATAATATTGTGCTTATTTAGTTTTATACCTGTACATGCAGGAGAGTTAGAAAATGCATTAAAACAAAATAAAAATGTTTTTTTGTACATGTACACTCCTGAATGTGGTTACTGTCAAAAATTTGAACCAAGGTATAATAAAATTTCAAAAATGTATGACAAAAATTATACATTTGTTAAACTTAATGCAAATACGCAGTATGGATATAGCATTTTTAGGCGCTTTAACGGGAGAGGAGTCCCTTATGTTGTGCTTATAAATTCCAAAAACAAAGCAAATGCGGTTGATTATTATTGCTTGATGCAAACAGAGTGCACAGATAAAGTTCTTAAAAAATTTATAAAATAGGAGAGTCTTTTATGAAGGGTATCGTATTAGCAGGCGGAGCAGGAACCAGATTATATCCGGCATCACAACCTATATCAAAGATTTTGCTGCCAATATATGACAAACCAATGATTTATTACCCATTGTCAACGCTTATGTTAGCAGGAATTAAAGATATTCTCATTATTACAAACGAATCTGACTACGATAATTTCATAAAACTATTGGGTGACGGTTCCCAATACGGACTAAATATTTCATATAAAATACAATATATACAGAGGGGAATTGCAGATGCATTTTTAATAGCAGAAGATTTTATAGGTGAAGATAGTGTAGCGCTTATTCTGGGTGACAATATTTTCCATGGTCAAGGCTTCTCAACAATTATGAAAAATGCTCTCAAAAAACAAATAGGTGCAACCATCTTTGGATATACAGTTAAAGATCCCGAGAGATTTGGTGTAGTAGAATTTGATAAAAATAATAAAGCAATATCATTAGAAGAAAAACCTGCAAATCCGAAATCTAATTATGCGGTTACCGGACTCTACTTCTATAATAACAAGGTTTGCCAGTATGCAAAACTACTAAAACCATCAGCACGAGGAGAGTTAGAAATCACTGATTTGAATAAAATATATCTTGAGATGGGAGAATTAAATGTTGAAATTTTGGGAAGAGGCTTTGCTTGGCTAGATACAGGAACACATGATTCTATGCTTCAAGCAAGTTTATTTGTGCAAACAATGGAACTTAATAAAGGCGTTAAGATATCTTGTTTAGAAGAAATTGCATATAACCAAGGCTTTATAGAAAAAGACGAATTGCTTAGAAAAATCGAAAAATTTGGATACAAAAATGACTACTATAATTATGTCAGAGCTGTAATTAAAAATCCGGATAAAGTTGCACTAAGTATTTAATAGTCCTCGCGTCCCCTAGATTTTAGATACTCTCTAATTTGATTAAGAGAAAATTGAATAATTCTAGTTATACGCGAAGGTGAAAGACCAATCATATTAGCAATATCTTTTGCTTGCATATTTCTGTAAAAACGATACTCTACAACGGTTCTTTCTTTTTGGGGTAATTTTGCTATAGCTTGTTTGATAAGTTTACTCATTTCTACAATTTCAGCTTGTTCATCTGGCATTGCAGAAGGATCTTTAATAAAATCAAATGGAGATGCGTTGTCAGTCGCTGCAGCAGCTAAGCCATCAATTGATAAAATTGTTTCATACACGGCTTCTCTAACCTTTGTAGGAGATATTGAGAATCCCATATCCTCACCATCAGTGGCTGTCTCTTGTGAATTATTATCAGAAAATTCATCCGCAGACTCAACACCATCCTCTGATTTATGTTTTAAAGTATACCATTTATATCTGTGTCTTAATTCATTACGAATTGCCCATTTAACTGCAGTTCCAATATATGCATCATTATAACGAGCCAATTGTTCTTCCGTTTTACCCTTAATCAACTGCTGTATAGCAATAATGCCTATACTAACCAGTTCTTCATATTCAATCATATGGTTAGGTATACGCCTGTGCTCTACTCTTGCTACTTTTTGTACGACATCTACGTACTGATTGATTAAAGTTTTATTATCCATCTTCTCTTATCAAACTAACCTTATTTTATATTACCTTGATTTCAAATATTTTTCAAGATTAGCAACTACATTATATATATGATTTATGAACAATATTTTAGTTTCAAGAGTTATTTTTATTTTTTAACCCGTAAACAAAAAGCAAGATTTCAGCAACGGCTTTATATAATTCAGGAGGAATTTGTTGATTTAAATCAACCATTCTAAAAAGCGCACGAGCGACAGGAGGGTTATCAATCACAGGAACATTGTGTTCTTGTGCAATTTTAATAATTTTTTGAGCAATAAGTTCGGTCCCTTTTGCAGTAAGCGTAGGCGATTGCATCGTTTCTGCATCGTACTTTAGCGCACAAGCAACATGGGTAGGGTTTCTTACAACAAAATCCGCATCAGGAACTGAATCCATAGCCCCTTGTTGAAGCATTTGCATACGCCTTTGTCTTAGAGCAGCCTTAACATGCGGATCACCTTCAGAGTTTTTATATTCATCCTTTATCTCTTTGAAAGACATTTTTTGGTCTTTTAAAAATTTCCACTTTGTAACACCATAGTCAGCGGCTGCAATTACAAGAAATGCGATACAAGCCTTGTATATAAACTCAACAATTAACTTTCCGAACTCAATCATAACAGCAAAGTGATTATCAATTGCTGCAAGCATCAGTATACTTTCCAAGTGAGAACGGTATACAGACCAACCAACAATACCTAATACCGCAACCTTAACAATATTTTTCCCCAACTCAAATAAAGTTTTCACCTGAAATAAATTTTTGAAATACTTTGTGGGGTTTAGCTTATCCAACTTCGGAACAAGAGGAGCTGTCGCAACAAGAGGACCAACTTGCATAAAATCACCAAGAATAGCAATAAAAGCGGCTACAAAGAGTATTGAACCAATTATCGCCACTGTAGGTATTAATGTTACGGTCAGAATATATGTTATACCAACATTACCAATATATTGATTTGGAATTTGTTCATATAAAGTTTTAAAGAGCCCTACAATCAACCGCCAAATGACCGGTGCTAAGAGATATATAAAAGTAAACATTACAAGAAGAGATAATGCTGTAGACACATCTTTTGATTTTACAACCTGTCCCTCTTTTCTGGCTCTTTCAAGTTTTTGAGGGGTTGCATCAAATTGTTTATCTTCATCTCCCATTCTTTTACACCTTGTGTTAGTCGGACTTTACTATATAATAACATAAATTAATCATTTATAATATAATTAAAATAAATTTGGAGGTTTCATGAGAAAGCAAATTTTATTAGTTTTATTCTTACTGCTAAATATTACATTATGCTGGTACAGTTACACTGTACTAAACGGCAAGTTGGAACTATTGGGGGTATTTATATCAGGAATTGGTGTTGGTATATTTTTAATGATTCTAAAGCTTAATGTCAAGAATGACAAAATAAACTCGTACAAAAGGGAGTTAGAAAAAGAATCAATAAACGCAGATGAAAGTAGTGCAAAGGTAAAAGTTCTTGAAGCCAAAATTGAAGTTTTAGAAAAAGCCCTGGAAAATGCTTTAAATAAAGGATAAAACTTGCACAACTTTAAAATTTATTGTAAAATTGTCTTAACAAATCTAAATATTTATCATAGGAGAGAGAAATGACAGAAGATGTTAAAAAAATTATAGACTATGTTCCGACGGTAATTGAACAATCTTCAAGAGGCGAAAAGTCTTTTGATATCTTTTCAAGACTTTTAAGAGAAAGAATTATTTTCTTGGGAACAGAAATTGATGATGATGTAGCTAATTCAATTGTTGCACAGATGCTTCTTTTGGATAGCGAAAACCCTGAAAAGGATATAATGCTTTATATTAACTCCCCCGGAGGAAGCGTAACTGCAGGTTTTGCAATTTATGATACAATGCAGCACATTAGAGCAGATGTTCAAACGATTTGCTTAGGTCAAGCTGCTTCTATGGGCGCTTTTCTGTTGTCATCAGGCGCAAAAGGCAAGAGAATGGCGCTTCCTAACTCAAGAATAATGATTCACCAACCTTTGGGCGGTGCTAGAGGTCAAGCTACAGATATTGAATTGGAAGCAAAAGAAATCATGAGAATGAAAGACTTGTTAATCGGTATTATGGCAGAAAATGCAGGTCAAGACTTTGAGAAAGTTAAAGCGGACTGCGAGCGTGACCACTATCTTTCGGCTCAAGAGTCTGTTGAATACGGCTTGATTGATAAAGTTGTTACTCAAGTGTAAATATTTAAATATTACAAATGTAAAGAAATCAACAATTGTAATATTTACAATTGTTGATTTTTTTTGTGCACTATACTAGAATGTTGCTAATGTGTAAACCGGGTCGGAATTAAAAACCTTACCGGTAAGTATAAATTAAGGAGACAAAGGTATGACATCAAAAAAATTTTTATTTACATCCGAATCTGTAACAGAAGGACACCCCGACAAAGTTTGCGACCAAATATCTGACGCAATATTGGATGAATTTTTATCAAAGGATCCGTCAAGCCGTGTTGCTGCAGAAACGACTGCTACAACAGGTATGGTACTAGTATCCGGCGAAATAACTTCTAACTGCTATGTAGATATTCCGCAAGTTGTTAGAAATACAGTTAAAAGTATTGGCTATACAGGTTCAGCAGGCGGCGGTTTTGACGCTGACACTTGCGCTGTTTTAACAAGCATTGATGAACAATCTGTTGATATTGCAGGCGGGGTAAATAAGGCATTGGAAAGCAGAAATGACAGTGCAATTACTTCAACAAGCGAAACATCTGATATCGGTGCCGGTGACCAAGGAATTATGTTTGGTTATGCTTGCAACGAAACACCTGAACTTATGCCGCTTCCGATAAGCTTGGCTCACAAGCTTTCATACAGACTTGCTCAAATCAGAAAAGAAGGGCTTGTATCTTACCTTAGACCTGACGGTAAGTCTCAAGTTACTGTTGAATATGTAGACGGAAAACCCTCAAGAATTCATACAGTTCTTCTATCAACTCAACATGCTCCTGAGATTAACGGAATTAGCGACAACTCAAAAGTTCAATCAATTATATCTTCTGATTTGAAGAAATTGGTTATTGATTATGTTTTTGAAACAGAAGCGATTAAACCTGATTCAGACACAATTATATTAATCAACCCATCAGGAAGGTTTGTTGTTGGCGGTCCGCAAGGCGATACTGGATTAACAGGAAGAAAGATTATTGTTGACACCTATGGCGGATATTCTCGTCACGGTGGCGGAGCATTCTCCGGCAAAGATCCTACGAAAGTTGACCGTTCAGCTGCTTATGCTGCTAGATATGTTGCTAAAAATATTGTTGCAGCAGGACTTGCTGACAAATGCGAAATCGAACTTGCTTACGCAATAGGTAAAGCCGAACCAATTTCAATTTTTGTTGACACATTCGGAACCGGTAAAATTTCAGACGATGAAATTTCAGATATCGTTAGCAAAAACTTCGACCTTAGACCGGCAGCGATTATCGCTAACTTTGATTTGAGAAACTTACCGGCTAAAAATGGCGGTAAATTTTACCAAAGACTGGCTGCATACGGTCATGTCGGAAGGACTGACATCATCGTTCCTTGGGAACAGCTTGATAAGGTAGAACTACTAAAAAAGTCATTATCTAGTTCTTGCGCTTTATGCTAAGAACAAAATTATACATAAAAAGACCTCCGCATTTAAAACGGAGGTCTTTTACTAGCAAAAAAATATTTTATAAGTTTTTATTAAGTATGCAAATTTCTATTCAACAAAAAAACTTATATTTCGGAAGATTAATTACAGGAAATACTGCAAAGCGCAAGCTTTGTGAAACTAATTGCCCAAAACATATAATAAATCAATTTGTAAGCCATAGAAAAACAATACGCAAATCAGGAATTAATAAGCTTAATAAGGTGGATGTTATTTTAGAATACTCGGATGGTTTAGGATACAGAGCTCAAATAAGCTCACACGACAAAGGAGTTATAAACTTTAAAAATGCAATTTTTAGAGAAATAACAAACACACAAGAATGCATACAAAAACTAAAGAATTGGGGAGAATTTTGGAACTGCCAATTTAAGTAATAATCTAGCTCAAGTGTTCGTGCGCAGATTGAACAACTCGTTCTACATCAATAATAACTTGTTCATTTTTAGTAGTTAGCCAAACCAAATACTCTATATTTCCTGCCGGCCCTTTTATTGAAGAATATGTTAATCCTTTAATATAATAGTTCAAGTTTTTTGCACATTCTAAAACATTATTTATAACTAAAATATGAACTGATTTATCTCTTACAACACCGCCTTTCTCAACATTTTCTTTTCCGGCTTCAAACTGCGGTTTTATTAGGCAAATCATTTCATGAAAATCTTTTGATAATAAAGTTTTTAAATTTGGAAGAACTTTTTCCAATGATATAAAAGATAAATCAGATACCAATAAATCTGCGACTTCATCACCATCTAAATATATATCACTATATGAACATAATTTTAAATTTGTTTTTTCAATAGTTTTAACTTGACTTGAACTTCTAATTTTCCAATCTAACTGTCCATACCCTACATCGACTGCGTAGACAAATTTAGCACCATGCTGCAATAAACAATCTGTAAAACCTCCTGTAGAAGCACCCGCATCAAAACAAACTCTGTTTTGTATATTTACATCGAAGGTTTCAAGTGCCTTCTGAAGTTTAAAACCGCCTCTTGAAACATATGGTATAGATTTAACATTAAAATCATATTCTTTCGAAGGGTCTATTTGAAATCCTGCCTTAGTTATAACTTCTGTACCAATCATTACATTGCCGGCTAATATCGCAGCAGAAGCTTTACTCTTGTTATCAAAATAGCCTAAATCCACTAGCACCTTATCTAATCGTTCTTTTTTCAAATTCCAAAAAACCTCTCAGCATTCTCTGTTGTTATATTTATTAATTCGTTCACTGACATATTTCTTAAGTTTGCAATCTCTTCGGCAACAAATCTAACATATGCAGGTTTATTCATTTTACCTCTATATGGAACAGGAGTAAGATAAGGTGAATCTGTTTCCAAAACAAGTTTTTCTATTGGAACCTCTGTTGCTACTTCTTTAATCTTTACTGCATTTTTGAATGTTACAACACCGCCGATTGCAATATACCAACCTTCTTTTACACATTCTTTCATAAACTCAACACTTCCTGAAAAACAGTGAAAAAGTACAGAAGAAGTTTTATTGTATTCTTTTATAATATCAAAGCAATCTTTATGAGCCTCTCTATCATGCACTACTATTGGCAAATTCAATTCATTTGCAAGTTTTATTTGTTTTATAAAAACCTCTTTTTGCAAATCAACAAAAGATTTATCCCAATAATAATCAAGCCCAATTTCACCAACTGCTACAATCTTGGTATTATTTTCAGCGATAGTTTTTAAATCATACTCTATCTCATCAGAATATGTTTTAGCTTCCGTTGGGAAAATACCTACCATTCCATAAATATTTTTATTAGAATTAGCTATATTTACTACACTTCGTAATGTTTTTACCTCTACTGAAGGTATTATTGCCTTCTTTACACTGTATTCACGCATATCAGTCAAAACTGAATCTAATGTTTGGCTATATTCTGAAATTAGCATATCTATGTGTGCATGAGTATCAATTAAATAATCTTTCATAAAATTAATTATAACACGGATGTCAGAAGCATAGTATTGAATATTCACAGTGGCAATCTTTTTTTCTCTTTATAAAACTATAATCAGTTGTTTCAATTTTTTTCAAAAAACCAGAAAGCTTTTGCAAATACTCTAATTTTAAATTTTCATCAATATTAACACTAACATCTTTTTTATTTTTTAAATCCAAATATACAAAAATTATATTATTAGTGTTAAAAAATTCTGAAACACAAAGCGCATAAACCATTGTTTGAAAATCATACTTTGCATCTTTAGGAGCAGAGCCTGTTTTATAATCTAATATATAATATGTATCATCATTTTTAACAAGAGCATCCAATCTCCCGCCAATAAATTTATCATTAATTTTATAAGACAAGTCATACTCAGTATCAATTACATCATATTCAAAATACTTGATATTTTTTAAATAGTTCCAAGTGTCAAATTCTTTTGCGGAAAGACTTTTTTCCATCAAATCAATATTCTGATCTTTTAAATAATATGATGCAAGTGCGTGAATATTTTTACCAAACTCGAAAATTTCATCATTCGTTGGCATATTAATACATTTTACATATCTATAATAGAACTTTCTAGGACAAAGTTCATATGTTTTAAGCATATTTGGAGAATATTGTTGAATCATATTTTAGCATTCTAAATATGTATAATCTTTATGGTTAGCAAGATGTTCTTCTATTTCTGCAAATGTTAGAAGCCCGTCTGTTGCACCAAACTGAGATACAACACTCCCTGAATTTACAGAAGCGTACATCAAAGATAAACCTATATTAAGATTCGTTTTATGTAATGCTGCACAAAATGTTGACGCAAACGCATCACCAGCACCCAAAGTAGAAACGACATCAAACTCGTTAAAAGTCGGGCAAAAATAATATTTTTTACCGTCATATGCATATGCACCTTTGCTGCCGTCAGTAATAACTATTACTTGGTATTCTTGAACTTTTAATTGTTTTAGCATTTTTTTAATATCTGTATGTATAACTTCTTGAGAAAATTTCTCGGTCTTTGTATCCGGTCTGACCTGAATACCTGTAGCCATTATAGCTTCTTCTTTATTCATTACAACAACATGTGCATTTTTTAGAATCTTATCTAAATGATTTTTACCCTTTTTAAGACTTGTAGTTCCTGCATTAAAACAAATAGTGAGGTCGTGTTTATGAGCAAAATCTACTAAAGGTTCAATTACGGCATTTGAATCTCCATTTAGAGGTGCAACATATATAAAATCAGCTTCTTTTATTGCATCAAAATCAATTTCATTTTCTTTTATTTCTGCATTTGCTCCTCTGTGAGCAAGCACTGTTCTATCACCTTGAAAACTTAACAATATTATAGAAAAACCTGTTGAAGTTTCTTTCTTTTGAATAATATACTTTAAATTAACTTTATGATTTTTAAAAAAGTGTAAAATACCTTCAGAGTATATGTCTTCACCTATTTTAAATATAGCTGATGTGTCATAACCCAGATTAGCCAAATTACAAGCAGTATTAACTCCTCCACCACCTACACGGGAAGAAAAATCAGAAATGTCAATCTTTGAACCATAAGGATAACTCATAAAATCTTTACTATGATCTTTTGTACAAACAGAAACTATGTTAGCTTCATCACACTCAACAAAAACATCAACCGTAGCACTTCCAATTGTAATTACCTTTGCCATACATACCCCCATTAACTTTAATAAATTTATTATATCATACTTATACTAGCAAAAAATATTTTTACATATTTTTAATATATTAAAATATAGGAGTTTTTAAATGAATAGTATATCTTTCCAAGGAAAAAAAGAAATATTACATGGTTTATCAAAAGCAGCCGAATGCGCGAAGGCTGCAGAATACTGCAGAGCTGCATCTTTTGGTCCAAGACCTTGCGATAGAAGTGTTCTTGAAATGACAAACAAAACAAGCATGGGAAATTTTTTAGATATGGTCTGCTATGATAAAGGTTTTATTGATACAATGAAAAATCTAAAAATTGATGAAATAAAAGATATAGCAAATATGCTTCGACCGGAAAAAGTTCAATATGGAGAAATAAATCCGCTTAAAATATTTAAAGATGTATTACTAAGAATGTGCAAAGCATACAAGAAAAATGAAGCAAAACCAGCTATTAACCAACTTTTAAATGAAATAAAATAATATTATTTAAAACAAAATTTAATATTTTAAGCATGTTAAAATTGTAAATAAATGTAAAAAATATTATACGGCATGGTGTATTTTTTATAGAGTTATTCTATAATGATTCTATAAAAGGATATGTGTTATTTATATAACATATAGAGAGAGTTTATAAATTAGGGATTTACTCATGCGCTTGCGCTGAGTCAGAAAGGTTAAGGAATGGCTCTAACTATCAAGACAAATTTGTCATCATTGCTTGTGCAACAAAATTTAAACACTGCTACTAATTCATTAAATAACGCAATGCGCAAATTAACTACCGGCTATAAAATTAATAAAGCCAGTGATAATGCGGCAGGGATTTCAATTGCAAATAATTGGATTACCCAATTGGGTTCAATTGATATTGCGACAGAAAACACTTCTATGGGTAATGACTTACTTTCTACAGCAGAAAGTTCGTATGACTTAATAACTTCGCATTTGCAACGTATTAGAGATTTAACGGAACAAGCTGCTAACGGGACATATGGTTCTCAATCAATATTAGCAATCGCTTCAGAAATAACTGCAAGATTAGACGAAATAACTCGTATATCAGGTAATGCAAACTATAATGGTATAAACCTTATGGAAGATAAGACTGCGGATATTAGACTCCAAGTAGGTATAAACAATAATTCAAATAGTGCAATTTATTTATCAAAAGATTTATTTGCAAAAGCAACCGCAACAGCATTAGTAGGAGGAAGCAGCTCTGCAGACTTCACTGCTAATTGGACAACAGTGCCGGCATCTACTATTGCAGCAAAATTAGATGTTGTAGATGCTGCTATAAATAATATCTCAGCGCGTGTTACATCTATTGGTGCAGCACAAAACAGAGTACAGTCAGCTTCTTCTGATTTAACTATTCAAAATACAAATATAACATCATCACTATCTACAATTAGGGATACAGATGTAGCAGAGGTTTCTTCTGAGTACATTCAAGCTCAGATATTGCAACAAGCTTCAGCAACACTTTTGGCAACTGCAAATCAGTCCCCAAGTATAGCGCTGAACTTAATATAGAATAATTAATTTGTTGTTGATTGGGATATGTACTTATATATGAGATTGAAGAAATTCAATCTCTTTTTATTATTTTGCATAAGTACCTAGAAAAAAGACACGATATCGTACAATACTACTCCATCGTGTCTTTTTATCTATAGCTACAACTTTTTAATTATGCTAAACCTAATGCTTTTCTGTACCAAGAAAAGGATTCTACTTCTGAACCATTGAAAGTTGTTTTTACTTGTTGTTTTTTCAAGTAATTTTCAAATTCATCATTGAATGTTGATTTAACTGTTTTTGTTTCTTTAGAGACTATTTTCATTTTTTTCTCCCATATTATAAGTAACACACAATATATTTGTTAATTTAATCTTTCAGTTAATTCTGCACATTCCTTGTGATATTATACCATTAAAAAAGACTTCTCGCAATGAATATGTAAAGAAATATTATGAAATTTGAGAAAAATTATACAAAAGAATTAGCAACATATAATCATTTAGGGCTAAATAATAACTTGTTTTTAGCTCATGTTTACGATATTCTTTATGAGTAAGAGGTTAGTTAGGAGTATTGAAATATGTATAATGTTGCCATAATTGGTGCCGGACCGGCAGGAATATTTTCTGCACTTGAAATAGTTAAATTAAAGCCTGAGTGGAAAGTCATTTTAATAGAAAAAGGGCAAAAAATTGAAAAAAGAAAATGTCCAATTCGGGAAGGTTCGCCTAAATGTGTCAACTGTAAGCGTTGCGGTTTACTTTGCGGTTGGGGAGGAGCAGGAGCATTTTCAGACGGCAAACTAACACTTACTCCTGATGTTGGAGGTCATCTTGTTGACTATATGCCTAGAGAAAAAGTTGAAAACCTTATAAAATATGCTGATGATATGTACCTCGAGCACGGAGCAACTGACGAAGTTTTTGGTACTAATATGGAAGTTTTTAGAGAGATTGAACGACAAGCCGTTTTAGCGGAATTGAAACTTGTACACTCTCCTGTTAGACATTTAGGAACCGAGAGAAGTTTAGATGTTTTAAAGCATATGCAAGACTACCTTGACGAAAGAATTACCATACTCAACAATGTAAGAGCTGAAAGTTTAATTGTTGAATGCGAGCAAGTAAAAGGGATTGTTCTTGATAATGGCGATACAGTAAAAGCTGAATATACAATCATCGCACCAGGAAGAGAAGGGGCAGATTGGCTAACGCACGAATTCGCAAAAAATAAAATTGGTATGGTAAATAACGCAGTAGATGTTGGGGTTCGTGTTGAGCTGCCAGCTCCTGTATTTGCTCCTCTAACAGATAAATTGTATGAATCAAAACTCGTATATCACTCACCAACATTTGGAGATGAAGTTAGAACATTCTGTATGAATCCAAACGGTGAAGTTGTACAGGAAAATTACAATGGAATAGCCACTGTTAACGGACACAGCTATGCCAATATAAAAACAAATAACACAAATTTTGCTCTTCTTGTTAGCAAAAAATTTACTGAGCCATTTAAAGAACCGATTGCATACGGTCAACATATTGCAAGTCTTGCAAACATGCTTGCAGGCGGCATTTTAGTTCAAAGATTTGGAGATTTACTTGAAGGTAGAAGATCAACTCCGGATAGAATTAAGTCAAGTATTATTACACCAACTCTTACTTGTGCAACTCCGGGAGACTTAAGTCTTGTAATACCTTATAGACAAATGAAAAGCATAATAGAAATGCTTTTTGCACTTGACAAAATTGCTCCGGGAACTGCCTCTAGATACACACTTTTATACGGAATAGAAGTTAAGTTCTACTCTGCAAGAGTAAAACTTACGAACGAACTTGAAACAGAAGGGGTTAAAAACCTGTTCACAATAGGTGATGGTGCAGGTGTAACAAGAGGTTTAATTCAAGCTTCAGCATCAGGTGTATATGTAGCTCAAACTATTTGTGCAAGAGGCTAACAAAATTTAATAAGTGTTGTAAACTTCTGTATTATTAATTGACTTAAGCATACTCAATTGTTAAAATCATAGTATGAAAGGTGTTGATCAAAAATACTTAGACAATCTGAAGAAAAAAATTAAAAATAAAATTCAGAATGTTGATTTATACCAGTTCAAAGGAAGCGTTTCTAAACTTTTAGGTTTAACAGTAGAAGTTAAACTTCCGGGATTAAAAATTGGAGATCTTTGTTATATAGAAGCTGCCAATGGAGAAAAAAAACCGGCAGAAGTTGTTGCTTTTAAGGGTGATGTGGCACAATTACTACTTCTATATGACGGTGCCGGAATTGGGCAAGGGAGTTTAGTACAAACAACTGGAAATCCCATTATAATTCCGGTAGGTGATTTTTTGCTTGGACGATTAATAAATCCTATGGGAGAACCTATTGACGGCAAACCTTTAGACACCTCAAATGCTTTGTGGCGGCCAGTAGAGGGTCCTCCTCCAGGGCCTTTTGAAAGACCTATTATAACAGAAATGTTTTCAACAGGAGTTCGTGCAATTGATTCTTGTATGACTTTTGGTTGTGGTCAGCGTATGGGATTGTTTGCAGGTTCTGGCGTTGGGAAAAGTACACTTTTGGGTATGATTGCAAGAAATTCTGACGCAGATGTCAATGTAGTTGCACTAATCGGAGAGCGTGGCAGAGAAGTTAAAGAATTTGTAGAAGATGCTCTTGGACCAGAGGGCATGAAAAAATCAGTACTTGTCTGTTCGACAGGGGATCAGCCACCTTTAATCAGACAAAAATGCCTACTCACAGCGACTTCTGTTGCCGAATATTTTCGAGATCAAGGGAAAAAAGTTTTCTTGATGACAGATACTATCACTCGTTGCGCGATGGCGGGACGTGAAGTAGGCTTATCAATAGGTGAACCACCAACAATGAAAGGTTATCCTCCATCAATTTTCTCTTGGCTTCAAAAAGCATTAGAGCGTGCAGGGAACAGCCCCAAAGGTTCTATTACCGCTTTTTATACGGTACTTATGGAAGGCGATGATATAAACGACCCGATTGTAGATACTGTTAGAGGTATAACTGACGGTCACATATTTTTATCAAGAAAAGTGGCAGAAGCTAACCACTATCCGGCTATTGATGTTTTGGGAAGTATTTCGCGTCTAATGTCATCTATTGCAACTCCCGAGCACAAAGAAGCTGCCGCTAAAATGCGAAAAATTATGGCTATGTACAGAGAAAACAAAGACTTAATTGATGTAGGTATGTACCAGCCCGGAACTAACCCAAAATTAGACATAGCAATTGAGATGATGCCAAAAATAAATGCATTCCTGCAACAAAGAACAACAGATAGTGTAAGTATGGAAAATACTATTAATACAGCGATTGAAATGATGTCAGGAGTTGATATTTAGCTAGTGACTAGATCTATTTATTATCTATTTTCTTAATAACTCTAGCCGGGTTTCCTACGGCTAATGAATTATCCGGGATATTTTTTGTAACAACAGCTCCTGCCCCAATAACACATCCTTCACCAATTGTAACTCCGGGAAGAATAATTACTCCGCCACCGAGCCAGCAATTTCTACCTACAGTTATTGGTTTTGCCTTTTCAAGCCCTTTATTTCTTGCTTTATATTCAAGCGGGTGAATCGGTGTATAGAACTGTACATTTGGACCTATCATTGTATTTGAACCTATTTTTACGACTGCTGAATCTAAAATAGTACAGTTAGCATTAAAGTAAACATTATTACCAAGTTCAGTATTTATACCGTAATCACAGAAAAAAGGAGGTGTAATAAAGCAACCTCTGCCAGCTTTACGCAAGATAGACTTAATCATAACAGAGCGTCTTGCATCATCTTTTTCAATATTGAAATCTACAAGTTTTGCCCTTGTTATATTTCTGAGCTCATACAGATACTCAGACTGCGGGTCATGTTCTTGACCATTAATCATTTTGTTATATTCTTCCATACAAAAATTATAACAAAAAATTTGGATTTTGCATTTGCAAAATCCAAATTTAAAATTTTCTTTACTAAGTCTGGGTAGCCGAAGGTTGATGTGTCCATATACATTGGATTTGCGATGCCTTTTTGGGATTATTCGCGGTAATATTGCCATAAAACATATCCCAATTAGGTTTATGTGCTTTTTTACCGTCTATTGCGTCTATACTACCATGTGGATTTGCCATAGAAACATCCTTTCTTTTAATATCATCGTAATAACTTGTATACATATATAAAGTATTTTATTTTTTGACGATTTCAGAAAGTATGGAAAATTTTACAAAAGTTTACAAAAAAAACACGATCTTAAAATCGTGTTTTTTTATATAAATTCATTTATTAGTTTACAAAGAAATCAAGCTTTTCTTTAAAACAAGATTTATTCATAATGCACTCTTTTTTCAAGTATCTTGAAATTTTTCCTCTGTCTTTAAAAAATAATACATATGGTAATTTCTGATATATTTGATATGTTTGATTAAATCCTTTAGCTTCAGCATTACATATATTTATTTTGGTGAAATTATATTTTGAAGCATAATTTTGAGCCATAACATCATATGCAGAAGTAATTGCCTGCACATCATCAGCCCAATCAGCATAAATCAAAACTGCTACAGGCTTATTTTGAGCCATTGCCTGCTCAAATGTAATCGCCTGTACTTTTGTTATGCAAACTATCATTACAGTAAATATAGAAAATAAAGCTAATAATTTCTTCATATATACCTCATATTTTTTTACTAAGCTTCAGAGTTTGCAAGCGTATCCATTTCTTCAGCAGAAGCATAAGCAGAATGACAACCGCAGTCACAATATATAACTTCGCCGGTTGTACCGCTTGATAAATCAGAAGCTAAATATAAACCTGCTTTACCCACATCTTCAAGAGCAACATTTCTTCCCATTGGTGAACGCATTGTAGCAGCCTTAAGCATTTTTGAGAATCCTGAAATACCCATTGAAGCAAGTGTTTTAACTGGACCTGAAGACAAGCAGTTAACTCGTATACCTTTAGGACCTAAATCTACTGCCAAAAATCTCATTGCCGATTCTAATGCAGCTTTTGCTACACCCATTACATTGTAGCTTGGAACAGAAAGTATAGAACCTAAATAAGTAAGAGCCAAAATAGAACCGCCTTCATTCATAATAGGTTCAGCATATTTTGCAACTGTTACTAAAGAATAAGCGCTAACACCCATTGCAATATTCCATGCTTCTTTTGTTGTATCAATAAATCTGCCCATCAAGGCTTCTTTTGGAGCAAAAGCAACAGCATGAACAACGAAGTCTAATTTGCCGTATACTTTTTCACACTCTTTGAATACTGCTTCAACTTCTTCTTCTTTAGTTACATCGCAGCTCATGATAATCTTTGCATTCATTGATTCTGCAATAGGACGAACTCTTTTTTCCATAGCTTCACCGGCATATGAAAATGCAATTTCAGCACCAGCTTCATGAAGTTGTTTAGCAATACCATACGCTATACCGTGTGTATTAGACACACCAAAAATTATACCTTTTTTACCTTTCATTAAATCCATAATAAAACTCCTCTATTAGTATTTACGACATATAGAGAATACCAAAAAAGGGGTAAAAAATCAATGTCTAAGAGTCAACATTTTCAACAGATGTGTTACCAACCTCATTTCCTGCAATCATTAAAGCTATCGGTACAAATCTTGAAATTGCATGTACAAATTTGCCGTCATGTATTTGTTGAGCTGCTACACAGAAATCATCCAAGTGTGCAGAAAAATCACTTGCCTGAACGGGTCTTCCCTTACCTCTATTAAATACTTTTTCATTAATTTTATTCGCAATAATATTAGCACTAAATACACCTGCGAATAGACCTGCAATGCCACCTATTGCTTTAGGAATCTTTGTTCTAAAAGTTTCAGTCGCACCTTTTTCAAAGAACTTTTGACCAACTTTTTTACCTAATTTTGCAGCAGTTACTACAAATATTATAGGAACCGATATATTGAATATTTGAAGCAAAGCTTCTCTCATTTTAGCTTTTCTGTTTTCTTTATCCTTATCAACAATGCAACCGCCTACAAAACCTCCTAAGCAAGAACCTGCTCCGATACCAATTACAGGTTTTTCATCAAATTCAACTTTACTCCAGTATGATTTAATACTTTTAAAAATTTTTGAAGGCTTAATAGAATGCCCTTCTCCTTTAGCCAGTAAAGCCATACTACCCAAGACTCCTAATGCAGTTGTTCCTGCAATCAGAACTTGTTCGCTCTTCTTATATGGACTATCTGCCCATGGATTATTATGCCCGAAACTCGGTTTAGATTGGGTATTTATATTTATTGGCTGAATACTCATACTACTACCTTCCGATTATAGTAAAACCGGAAAAGGTTTAAAATTGCTATTTATGTTACAAATTATTAACAAATTGGAGAATAAAATTTTGAAATTTCTTCAAAATATCTCTCTAATGCCTTATATCCGTTATAAATTTCGTTTGATACAGTAGAATATCTGCTTGCAACGATATATTTGAGCTCCTTACATCTTATTTGAAGAAGCATGTCAGCATCTCTTCTAAGATTTTCATTTGCAGAAGTTGACCATTTTTTCAAATATGATAATTCATCATTTATTTGTTTTATTGTTGAAAATTCTAAAGTATTGAAGTC
This sequence comes from uncultured bacterium, assembly GCA_902777605.1. Lineage (GTDB taxonomy): Bacteria > Cyanobacteriota > Vampirovibrionia > Gastranaerophilales > Gastranaerophilaceae > CAG-196. The sequence goes on from CACYUI010000010.1 coordinate 36,129, forward strand.
ATATTTTTTTAATAATTGCAACTCTTGATTAGTAATTCTGGCTTGAACAGCTTGAAAACGATAAACACGCTTAATTATTACATAATTGTCAGCAACTCGCCTGTGAGAATACGGAACAGAACTTCTTGCCAAAAGTGCTGATGTAGATAATGCCGTAAACGAATCATCTTCTCTTGAAAGAGTGCTCTGTACAGGATTAACTGTCTCTATCTTCTTTCCAACCACAAGCCATAACTCCTTATTCCCATTTACTATATTTTTATATTATTAAAAATAAAAAAATATGTCATCAGTTTGTGAAAATAATTTTACAAATTAGTTAATAAAAAAAACTGAATGACTTATAACGCATAAATTGTTACAAAATTTAACAAAAAAACTCCGAATACTAAATTCGGAGTTTTCAGAAAAATAACAAAATAATTTAAAGTCATTTAAGATAATACTTGTGCAATGTAAGATTTATCGTATCCTTTATAATTTATTCTACCTGATGTAATAGGCTGTCTGTAATCAAATTTATTTATTGAGCGAGCTTCTACAATAACGGTTGGAGGAAGTATAGACCATTTATAGAGCGCTGCTGACATTCTTTTATAAAACTTATCAAGCCACTCTTTTTTTTGTTCATTTGTAACTTCATTATGTTTTTCATAAACAAATTCGATGTTTAAAAAGTCATTATAACATTCATTTTTGTTTTCAATTCGCCAAATAATTTCATCCAAAAATTCATATGGCATTAGTGCATCTTCTGCTATTAAAGGTTTTCCTGTTTTGGGATCAATCGCCAACTCTGCTCCCGGTTTTTTAAGAATGACGGCTTCTGGAATAGCATTTTTCTGTTCACGATTTGCATTCAACCAACGGGCAAAAGCAAACAACTTTGTCTTTGGTACATCTGCTATAGGAGCGAACCCCCCTGACATATCACCATTAATAGTTGCATATCCCATATAAAGTTCAGATTTATCAGATGTTGCAATAGGAATACAAGAAGCGAATTCATTGCTTATTCCCCATAAAAACATTGCTCTTGAACGAGCTTGAACATTATCAGGAGTAAATGACTTTTTATATCTGAAATCCCATTTTGACTCAACAATTTCAAATATTTTATTTAGACACTTAGTAGTAGTCGTAACCATTTCCCCAATCGGTGCTTCCATAAAATTTATACCAAGATTTACAGCAAGTTCTTCAGCATCAGACTTACTTTCTATGCTTGTAATACCTGACGGCATAGAAACACCAAATACATTTTCTTTCCCGATAGCATCTGCTAAAAGAACTGCACATACAGTAGAATCAAGACCACCTGACAACCCAAGTACCGCTCTTTTAAGTCCGCACTTATTGAAATAATCTCTTATCCCCTGAATAATTGTTTTATAAGTGCGCTCCAAATCTGATTCATACTCTAGAGTAAATACTTTTTGTTCTGTTAATGATTTTTCCAGACCTTTTGTTAAAGGATATATTTTGCCAATACCTTTTTCAGGATTGACAATCAACAATTGTTCTTCAAAAGATTTTGCCCTTGCTACAAGCTCCCCTTTTGAATTATAAACCCGGCTTGTGCCGTCAAAAGAGATACTATCCGTTGCACCGACTTGATTGACATAAACAAATGGGGTTTTGTATTTTGAAGATATAAAAGAAAGCATATTATGCTTTAATTGTTCTTTTTTAGCCCTTGAAGGTGATGCTGAACAATTTATAAAAAGTTTTGGTTTTTCTGCTGCAAGCTCTTCTATGGGATTTCTCGAGTACAGAACTCTATCAAAGAACTCACTATCATTCCAACAATCTTCGCAAATCGTTATTGCACAGCCATTAAATAATTTAGAATCAGCTTGAACACATTCACCTGTTGCTAAGGTATTAGAAAGCTGCATGCCGGATAAACTTGAAGGCTCAGTGTACCTATAATCGTTAAATTCACAATATGTAGGCAATAGAGATTTTCTCACTATCCCCTTAATTTCACCATTTTGTAAAACAGCTGCAGAATTATAAAATCTTTTACCGACTGATTTTGCTCTTTGCTCAACAAAACCTACAATTGCAGTTGTTTTTCGAGTAATTTTGGCAAGACCTTCCAACCATTTTATATTCTCTTGCACTATCATAGGATGTCTGTCAATTGTATCTTCAATAGGATAGCCCATAATTGAAAGTTCTGGAAATACAATCATATCAAGCCCAATACTTTCAGCATATTTTATATAATTAGCAATTTTTTTAGAATTATATTCAATATCCCCAACTATTGGATTTATTTGTGCTAATCCAACATAACCACCGTATGATAATAAAGATTTCAATTCAAAAATAATTTCTTGCTCAACTTTTTCACAATTTTTAAGTTTTTCGTCTGCAATTTCTGACAATTCATATATTCGGTTAGTGTTAGTCAAGTTTTAGTCCTCCAAAAGCTCTTTATATACAGAAAGGCATTTTATTGCAGTAGACTTTGATATACAATCCACACCCAAATTTTCTGCAATAGATCTTATATTATAAGAAGCTGATACCATAATTATTTTTGTTTTATAATATTTAGGCAATGTTTTTATCTGTTCTACAAGCCACTCGCCTGCATACTTGGGTTCATAATCATTCTCCATCTGCAAATCAGTTATAACAATATCATATGGGCGCGCATTATTTTCTAATATCTTTGAATATCCTTCTTGAGCAGAGGATGCTTCTTCAACATCTACATTATCTTTAAATAATTCATACAACACATTTGTATTAAAATCGCGCCAACCTGACATATCATCAACGACAAGAACTTTTTTCATTTTCTTAAACCTGCTGCACCTTCTAAATACACAAATTCCGGAACAAAGTTTTCTCCGCAATTAACAACTACCATTACCCTTAAGCACATTTTTAAACTATCAGGAACATCTAATTCATGAAAACACATCATAGGAACATCTTTCCATTTAAGATTTATTCGCGCATATTTTGCAGGAAAGTCCGCATCTAAGTCTTTGGTTAAAGAGAATATTACATGTGAAATGGAATCAACTTCAAAATGATTTCTTTTCATCATCTCTTTCAAAAGTTTTATAGTTGCACTACCTATCGCTTCTGATGAATTTTCATCAACGGTAATCGCTCCTCTTATACCTTTAGTAATCATCTTATGTCCTTTCTTGCAAATAGAATAAAGCAGCAAGAGTTTGTCCTGTCAAAATATAACCATCTTGTTCTTTTTGCTTTAGCCAACTATAAATATTATCAATACTGACAAGTTCTCTGTCAATAATAATTCCACCATCGCTTAGCGGTTCTGCTACTTGGTTGTATTCACTTATATATGCAATTGCTATTGTACAAATTTCTGATACACACCCAGGAGAGCTTGCAACTTTATCTGCAACAATTTCAATTTTATCTGCAATCAATCCTGCTTCTTCAAGTAACTCGGTCTTTATGGCATCTTCAACACTTTCATCCTTACGAACATCACCAACTAAACCTGCAGGGATAGCAATAGAATATTTTCCTATTTTTTCTGCGCCTAACGGCGGCCTTTCTTCTATTGTAAATAGAATTTGTGAATTTTTAATTATCGGAAGAATTACAACCACATTTTTAGCATTAGGTCTATGAGCGTAAAACCAATCATGACCGTTTTTGGCTTTTGTACTTTTTAGTTGCAAAAATTTTGAATCATATAAAATTTTATTATTCGCCATAAAATAAACTTTCATGTTCTATCGCCGGAAGTTTTACGCTGAATTCTGTATATTCATCTACTACACTATCTACAGCTAAATCTCCACCATGAGCTTTCGTAATTTGGAAAGCTAAATAAAGTCCCAATCCCGTTCCGATTTTTCTGTATTTATTAGCTGCAGAATAGTATTTATTAAATATTTTATCAATATCAGAGGGCGCTATACCGGCACCATAATCTTTCACTTTAATTACTATATATTTTGGAATTTCACCTATAAAAATTTCTATTGGAGAATTAGATTCGCCATAAGAGATTGCATTTTGTATAAGATTTTTTATAACACGCTTTAATTGCATACGATCAGCATACACTCTTATATCCCTTATGGGAGAAAATTTCAATATATTATTAGATTTTTCAGCAATCGGTGTCATCTCAGTAATAATTTCATTGATAAAAGCTTTTAGCATAATATTTTCTCTTAACAAACGAATCCTATTCCCTTTGAGTTTATAAGTATCCAAAACAGTCTGAACAAGTTCTAAAAGCTCTTTGTTAGAAGATTGCATATTACGCAATGCGATTTCCTGTTTTTCTGATATTTTTCCAAAACTTTCACCTAAAAAAAGTTCTAACATGTTTTTCTCGGCAATAATTGGAACTTTTAAATCATGAGTTAATGTAGCTACAAAATCTTCTTTAAGGTTTTCTAATTCCCTCTGATCTGTAATATTTTTTAATACAACAACAAATCTTTTCTTTTTATCACCGATTTTCAGTTCCATACAACTTGCGTTAAAAAGAGCTGATACATCCGTTCTTATTGAGACATCAGTATTGCTTAACATTTCAAAATTAATATTGTTTGGCAATTCGATAAAGTCAGCTAAATTTTTACCAATGAGTTTTTGTCCGTCTAAATCAAACCACTCACTAATTTTCTTTGTTGCGCGTAAAATATTATACTCTTCATCAACAACAATCAAACCATCTGATAATAAATTAATAACAGCCTCTAATAACCTATTCTGCCGTTTTAATTCAGTTTGATACTCGTCTACCATTTGCTCTCTATCATATAGAGTTTCTATCATTCTGTTCAAACTATTTGCTAGATGTTCTGAATTTGGAAGTTCACTTTGCTCAATTTTTTTGGTTAAATCACCATACCTTATAGAATTAATTGTTTTTGTAACTTTACCTAAATAATCATCAACTTTATTCCAATTTCTTCTGGTGCTTCTTGTTATAACAAAAAGTATAATTAAAGTAAGTAATATAAATATATTAAGTACAAACAAGTATATCTCACTCTGCATAACTATTTGAGATAGAATACCCTTTATCATCAATATCACTCCAATTACTTTACGCATAATATATTTTTATGGTATAATTATATCAGAAATTAGGATAAGTATAAATGAAAAAGATTTTTGGGATATTGTTGGGTATAATATGTTATTTTAATTCAGCTATTTTAATGGCTGCAGAAAAGTTTGATATAATACCTGATCTTCCAGAACCGCTCGCTGCTGCGCAAGCGTCATCCGTGTCTATTACAGATTCTGCGCCACTTGCGGCAGCACAAACTATCGGACATGAACCGAACCTTATATCTGTAGTATTTTCATTAATATTTGTTGTTCTTCTTATTTATGCTACGGGAATTATTTATTCAAAGCTGAATAAATTAGGATTTAATACAATGAAGAGGCAAATGGGTGATGTAAATGCTTCAAAGGTTGCAGTTATTTCCACGACACCACTTGGTAGTAATAAAACACTCCATGTTGTAGAGCTTGATGGAAAGCGCATGCTTATAGGTGCATCTTCAAACTCTATTGATTTAATTAAAGATTTGGGAACTTATCCTCCTGCTGAAATCAATGAGAATGCATATTCAAAAATTGAAATACCAAACATCAGAATACCTAAGATTGAAATACCAAAAATTGAATTTCCTAATATCGGTTTTACAAAAATTGTTAAAAATGGGAACAAAGAAGATAATATTTCTAATGAGCAAGAAATAACAAACGAAAATGTAACAAATGTAAATAACGGTTTTGAATTTTCAGAAATATATGAAGAACCTAATCCTGATGGCATAATAGATGAACTATTTAAAAATGGTACACCTGCTGTAAACAATGAAACGGTATCAGAGCCGGAAATAAAACAAACAAATATTCATACAGTTGACCCTGATGAATATGCTTTATACAAAAAATATCTATAAGATGAGAGATAAAAAATGACAAAATGCGTCAAAATAGGAAACAAAATTGTTGGTAATGGCTATCCGTGTTTCATCATTGCAGAAATTGGTATTAATCACAATGGTTCTGTCGATTTAGCAAAAAAAATGATTGATATTGCTGTTACGACAGGTTGTGATGCCGTTAAATTCCAAAAGAGAACAATAGATATTGTTTATACAAAAGAAGAGCTAGCAAAAGAACGGAGTAGCGTTTTTGGAACTACAAACGGAGATTTAAAAAGAGGACTTGAATTCGGAGAAATAGAATACAAAGAAATAGACAAATATTGTAAACAAAAAGGAATAATTTGGTTTGCATCATGCTGGGATGAACAATCAGTAGATTTTATAGATAAATTTAATCCACCATGTTATAAAATTGCTTCAGCATCACTTACTGACGACAACTTACTAAAATATACCAAATCAAAAGGTAAACCAATTCTGATGTCTACCGGAATGAGCACTATGGAAGAAATAAGACATGCCGTTTCAATAGTTGGAGAAGATAATCTCGTATTATATCATTGCACTTCAACATATCCGTCCAACGCAGATGAAACAAATTTAAAGGTTATTGAGACATTTAAAAAAGAATTTTCATGCCCGATAGGTTATTCCGGTCATGAAAGAGGCATCACTCCTTCAATACTTGCTGTTGCACTAGGAGCTAATTCCGTTGAAAGACATATTACGGATGATAGAACTAATTGGGGCTCTGATCAAGCTGCCAGTTTGGAAACATCCGGATTATATCATATGGTAAGAGATATTAGACAAGTGCCGATATTATTGGGCGATGGTAACAAAATAGTTTACCCAAGGGAATTACCAATAATTGATAAATTGAGAAGAGTAAAATGAGTATAAAATTACCAAAGACAATTAAATTTGTAATAACAGATTTTGATGGAATAATTACTGATAATTGTGTTTATGTAGATTCACGGGGTGAAATGTCTAGAAAACTAAACTTTCGTGATGTAATGGCATTTTCATTACTAAAAAAAAATGGTTATAAAATCGGCATAATATCAGGAGAAAAGAATTCAGCAATTGATATTTTAGCTAAAAAATTCCAAATTGAAGAAGTTCATCAAGATATTAGAATCAAAATAGATGTAATTAAATCAATAGTTGAAAAGTACGGTCTTTCAGAAGATGAGTTTTTATACATTGGCGATGATGTAAACGACTATGACTCCTTAATTTATACAAAATATAAGATTACAGTACCCGATGCCGTGCAAAAAATAAAATCAATAGAAGGGATACAAACAACTACCGCAAGAAGCGGTGAAGGTGCTTTTAGGGAAATTGTAGATACACTGATTTCTACTTAGGTTGTATTATCATAAAAGACTTTAAGGCTCTGCCTGTATCACCAGAAGACTGAGTGGAAGTTACATGAATTTTCTTGTAATCAAAAGAAGTTGAGCTTCCTCCGTCAAATGCCATCGCGCTATCTAAACCATAGCTTTTACATAAATCTCTAGCTTCATATATGTCCATAGGATGAGCATTTGTTACGATAAATATATGCGCTTCTTGCTTACCATTATCTAAATTTTTAATCCCTATAAGAGTCCGTGCAGTTTTGTGCAAAACAGAAGCTGATTCTCTGACTATATTACCATCTTCGTCTTTTACAATAAAGAACTCTTCTTCCAATCTCAATTGCGGTAAAAGTTGAGGTCCACCCTGAGCAGAATTAACAACTGAACACATGAAATCTACATTAGAATTGTGTTGCGCAATTTCATATTTTAATTTACCATCACAGTCTAAAATCCTGAATTCAGTACGATTTAAAATCTTTTGTAAATTTTGCCTTAATACAGGATTAGACATCAAATTTTCATTAAAAATAGGATCTTCTGACATTTGTGAATCATTAATTATATAGGAAATAGTCTTTTGGTTTTGGGGATCGAAAAAACCTGTATTAATAGTTAATAAAGAGTTTCCTTTATTATGGGCTTCTTTATTTGTTATTAAAGATGGTGACGAAACAAACTTAATTTGTTTTTTCATTTTATCACCACTTAAAGTAATATGGTAAATTCCGTCTGAGTAGTCAACATCAATGGGAGAAGCTATTATGACCATTGCAGTTGTAAATAAAATAAAAAATAAAACGAATATTCTTTTCATATTATAGATCCTTAGATTTGTAAAACATAATAATAGCAGCTAAAAATGCTAAAGGTGGAAATGAAGCTGTAAGTATTGGCAGCATAACACCTTTTTCGGCTAATAAATCAAAAAACGGCAGCGTTATATAATATACAAATATACAACCAATAGCTATTGTAAAACCTATCAACCTTTGTTCTCTGGGCTTACTAAAACCTAACAGACAACCCATAACTGCTAGCAATACACAAACAAATGGGTGAAAAAATCTTTGATAATATTTATTTAATAAAAGTCTATAGTCTTCATCCAAATTTTTGTGATTTAAAAGTTTGACATATGCATGTAAATCCTTATTTGTTATATCTCTATCACGCTTTGTTGAATTAATCATAATGGTGTATGCGTCATTTGCATCATTTCCTTCAAGAATATCAATTCTGTCATATGTTCCTATTTGATGAAAAATGCCGTCATCATTAACATCATAGGAAATAACATCATTTAAAACCCAACTTGGATCACCATTTTTATTTTGCCCCTTATATCCTTTCTTGGCAACAAGAATATTTGATAAACCGTGCAAATCGTCATAAACATGCTGCGCAAAATTCATAACAATAATATCATTCATTTCTTTATCCAAAAATTTTGAAACAATAACAGCTTGCTTAGGATGATTATTTTCATCTTTAGTAGTATAAATATATTGAGTTAATACATTCTGCCCTTTTATTTCATGCAATTTCTGACAAGAATAAGGAATCCACTTATCATAAGTCAAAAAGCATAAATAAGTAACTATTAAACTTAATACAAGCAACGGCCTTAATATACGCGAAAAAGACATACCGACTGCCCTAAATATAGTCAATTCTGAGTCTTTACTCAATTTGTCAAATGTAAAGAGTGAACCGAGAAGAAGTCCTACCGGGAAAGCCTTTCCAAAAATTTTCGGAAGTTCATAAATAAGCACTAAAACACCTGTTTTTAATGTATATTCACCAGCTAAAATCTTTTGTATTGTATTCAATAACATTTCCGGTGCAATCCATACTATAGTAAATAAAAGTATGGCAACAATTGTAGTCAACAGCACCTGTTTAAAAATATATCTATCATATACAGTAAAGAACTTATTCATACTAAAGTTTAAAGTCCTTTCCTAAATAAAATTCTTTTGCTACCGGATCGTTGGCAACATCTTCACTCTTACCTTCAATTTTAATTTTCCCGTCAAAAATTACATACGCTCTATCTGTAATTGATAAAGTTGCTTTTGGGTTATGGTCGGTAATCAAGACACCTATACCTTTTTCCTCCGATATCTTTCTGATATTATCTTTAATATCCCCAATTGCAATAGGGTCAATACCTGCAAATGGTTCATCCAAAAGAATAAAATCCGGACTGGCAGCAAGAGCTCTGGCAATTTCAACACGGCGACGCTCACCGCCAGACAAGGCAATCGCAGGATATTTTCTGAGTCTTTCTACTCCGAATTCATTTAATAATTCTTCAAGCTTCTCCTTTTTTTCATCAACAGAGAGCTTTTCATTCATTTCAAGCACAAGCTGCAAATTTTCTTCAACAGTTAACTTTCTAAAAATGGAATTTTCTTGAGGGAGATATCCAATACCGGCTTTTGCCCTCAAGTTCATAGGCCAAGATGTAATATCCTGCCCTTCTATATAAACTTTGCCGGAATTAGGCTTTATTAAACCTACAATCATATAAAATGTTGTAGTTTTACCGGCACCATTGGGTCCTAAAAGACAAACAACTTCGCCTTTGTCCATGTAAAAGCTAATGTCGTTTACAACACTTCTATCACCGTATATCTTAATTAAATTTTTCGCCTCAATTCTCATAAAAACATCCCCATAAACTGTATTATATATATTACTACAAAATAGAAACACATGAAATTAAGTAACAATATTTTATCAATTGTAAACTTTTGTTACAAAAGGCTCATTAAAAGAGCAATTTGTAGAAGAACAAATACTTTATTAATATGTAAGGTAAAAAAAGGTTAGTTTTGATTAACGTAGGAGGGCTTATGGCACCAGGTTACGGCATATCGGGAATAGGAGCATTCGGTCTTGAACCAAGCGGAGCATATGGAGATTATTCATCAATGATGGGAATGTCACCGTACGGTACTGGTATGATAGGCATGTCACCTTTGATGGGAATGTCACCAATGATGGGCATGGGAATGATGGGTATGAGTCCTGCATTTATGGGTCAAATGGCAGAATTCCAAAAACAAATGGCAGAACTTCAACATCAACAAGAAAAATCGCAATTAAATCATGCTACTGATATGCATTCATTAATCCAACAAGCAGAAGTAAATCAACTATCTGCTCACGACAGAGCAATTTTTGAAAAAGCAATGGTAGACGGAGACATAAAGGAAGGGGTTAGGACACTTGCTAATGTTATTAGAACAGGTGATCAAGATGCTATCTGTGAACAATATGATAAATTAAAAATGAGCATATATACAAAATATAGTGATTATTTTCAAGGTGCTAACGGTAATAAGAATGCATTTGCAAATGTAAACAATTTAATCAGAACATTATATGCACAAATTGTAACTGCTCAATCAGGTCAAGTCGCAGATTTGGAAAACGATATAAAAGCGTATGGCGAAACAGCATTTATGCACGGCTTTAATACCGGTTTCTTGGGCAAAAAGGGACACAATGAAAAATATTCTGAAGAAACAGTTAATTACCTGTTTGGAACAAGAATAAATGATAAAGGAAGTAAAGACCGAACTGTTAAAATAGGCAATTACATCGGAAAAGGTGTAGAAGGTTTAGGAGCCGGATTAGCAGGTGGAGCCGCAGCAATCGCCACGGTACTTGGAACCAAGTTATTAACAGGTATGAACATAGGTGCGTCAATGAAGGGATTAAAAAACTGGGGAAGAATCGGCTTAGCACTAGGCCTAGGTGCTGATATATTATGGCAAATGTCAAGAGATTAACCTAATTTACCTATATATAAAAAACCGACTTTAAAGAGTCGGTTTTTTAGTTTAGACTTGACAATCAGTCTTGATATCATATTATAGAACATGCAATGGGACGTCGCCAAGTGGTAAGGCAGCTGGTTTTGGTCCAGCCATCTCGGAGGTTCGAATCCTTCCGTCCCAGAATTTTAAGACCCGCAAGGGTCTTTTTTATTTGGGAGGATGAGAACCTCCACTAAGCGAAGCTGAGTCAGGTTCGAACGCGAGTGAGCTGAGGCTGGAGAGCTTTTGCCGAGTGATAAAACACGAAGGCAAAACTCGAAATTGCCGTTAAATGCGAACGAGCAAGAGTGATAAAACACGAAGGCAAAACTCGAAATTGCCGTTAAATGCGAACGAGCAAGACAATCCTTCCGTCCCAGAATTTTAAGACCCGCAAGGGTCTTTTTATTTGGGAGGATGAGAACCTCCACTAAGCGAAGCTGAGTCAGATTCGAGTACCTTTTTTCAGGACTTTTGGTTGGAAGGGGTAAATATATTTAATCGGATAAAGTGCCAAGTTTAGTAAATCTTAGCGATTTATTAAGGTCGGAAATAGGTTGAGTATAATTGTCCGAAATGTCCGATTTCAGTAATAAGAATGTCCGCTAAATGACTTTTGAGAAGGTAAATTTCTGTCTCAAATACCTATAAAATCTAAATCAAGACAAAGGACAGAAATAGGTAATTTGAAATATTTGGTGCGTATAAACACACCTACATGTTATATTTTTATATTTATGGTTATTGGTAAATGTCAGGTCGTATTGTGCGTGCTTGCTCATCAATTTCTTGTTTAGTACCAAAATACATTTTGTATTCTTTTGTATTACCATTTTCATCTTTATTATCATTGTATCTGAAAAATTCTTTATAATAATTAATACCTTCTTCTACTGAAAATGTTTTGCTTAACCAAGCATCTACAATAACTGCATTTTTACCCCATGTAGAAGGATTTGTAGTATCAGCATTTTCATCTAAACCTATTACACAAAATGCGTGTTCCGGGCGTGGCATAAATGGATATTTACCTTCTTCATCTTCTCGGATTTCAATATTATCAATTTCCGCTAATGATATAACTTCACTTCTAACACCTTGTTGTGTAAAACTGTTTTTTAGCATTTCTGCTCTTTCTTCACATCTAATATTAATACCATTACCATTATCTAATTTTGTCGATTTTTGTTGTAGTTCTTCAATGCTTATTTTACCTGCTTGATAATCTTCTATGTATTGTGCTAGACCTGTGAATTGAGGATTTGATTTAAGTTTTTCTATTTTTTCTTTATCGTTACCATATCTTATTAAATATTCGGCTAAATCAGTATAATATGTAGAAGATTCTGCTTTTGGGTTTTCTTCGTTAAATTTTTGAATTGCAGATTCACCAAGATTAATATTATCGTGATATTCGTCAGCTTCTTCGGCTTGAATTTGTTTATCACTAAAAGACTTTAAAGCATTATTAACCATATCTACAATTCTAGTCCAACATTCTTTAGTAAATTTAATAACTGTTCCCACTTGAACAGTTAAATTATTTTGTTGGTTTTGTTTTTGGTTTTTATTTGCTACTTCATAATTAGAAGAATTATTTGCCTCATTCAAAACTTGATCCCAAATGCTACCCATTTGTTTACATTCTGCCTCAGAAAGACCAAGTTCATTTCTGATACTTGTTGCAAGATTTGTATTTACAATAAAATGTCCGTCTATTCTGCCGTCAGGCATAGTCATACCTCAATTCTTTAACATATATATCGGTATTTCTTCAAAAAACTTTAATGATTTAGGATAAATTGTTACATTTGGAGAATAATTATTACAATCTGAGATTGAGCCTGTAGGTTGGGGTTTCTACCCCAACAATAACTTTTATTGTAAAATCAACATATGAATTACAAAAGAGTAAGTAGGTTGGGTGAAACCCAACAATAACTTAATTATTATCATTCGTAATCTAATTTATTTATATCGTACTTATTTTCAAAATTGCACCAATCCTTTTCATAATATCCATCTTCAACAAATTTATTAAATGATGAATATTGCCAATCTTTTGGTGCAATATTATAATGCTTCATCGGATTGTAATGTATATAATCAATATGTTTGTTCAAATCCTCTTCGTTAATTATTGTATGTTCAAAATATCTTCTCTGCCAAATACTTTTTTCACCCTTACTTTTTCTACTATCTGATTCATAATAATCAGGTATTTGTGAAATATCAAAATCAATCAAAAATTTCGTTTTATATTTTTTATAATATCCGGATATTCTTTTATACTGCCTGTCTTTAATAACATATGAATATGATTTTTAATACACAAATTGCCACTATATCAAATTTATATTTTTGTTTTGTCTGTTTTATTGCATATCTTAAATTTCAGGTTTTTTATTTCAGCATCTTTCAGCGAATTTTGAATATACAAAATATCTTTCAAAAAAGTGGACAAATGTTGTAATGCCATATTTACTTACTTCTGTTGTCGGGATCTTATACTGTCTTATTTTGCCAAATACCTACGGGAATTCTTTTGACGGTCTTTCGCCTTTAATCCAAATCCCAATGTTTTTAACAACAGGCAGAATTCACAATACACCGACTTGGTTTATTTTGATGATTATTTTGTTTTTTATCTCTGCTAAATTGCTGATTGATTTGGATAGGAGCAATAAGCTATACAAATTTTTACCGTTTATGTTTGTTGTGACAATTTTATTCAGAAGAATTGATGTAGATTATAATACGATTGCAAGTTTATCTTACCTGGATAAATATATTTCTTGTATTTTTTATATTTTAAACGGTTTTATACACTTTTTTGCTATATATGTCTTTGGAATGTTTTGTTCAAAACATAAAGATATTATAGACAAATTCTATTCAAAAAGATTTTTAATATGGGTTTTAATGATTATTTCAGCAGCTGCGGATGTATATTTAAGCTCAAAAAATCTTTATTCAAATTTTACAATTGCAAAAACCTTTTTGACAATGCTTGCTCTGGGGTATCTAAAGCACTACGACGGATTAATAATGTCAAAGCCTTTGATAAACAATTGGCTTGATACAATTGCAAAATACAGTTTTGGCTTGTTTTTTGTTCATTGGTATGTGTTTTTTATTTATAATCAAATTTTCGGATTGCAAAATGTTGTTATTGTGAATGATAGCCTTGTTTTAGCTATGCTTACTGTTTTTATAAGATTTATTGCGGTAAGTGTTTTTTCAATGTTAATACTTTTTGTAATCAAAAAACTTATACTTAAGATTAACAAAGACTCTAACACTAGAATGTTTTTAGGAATTTAGCACTAATTATTTAAAGCAGGCACTATTGCATAATGCATTTCATAATCTCGCTCTTTACCTACTATGCTTTTTACCGTCAGCTTAAATGGTTTTATTTTCGGCTTTTGTTTTAAATAAGGAGCAGATGCTTTTATATACCCATCCATAAAATCATAATCTCTTCCGATAACAATTGAACCGGTTTTCTTCAAATCATTCATATCTATCCAAGGGTTTTTATGATTATATGTGTTTAAGATTACTACATAATCATTGTTATAAAGACTTATAGGAATAGAGAGTTCTATAAAACCTCCAATATATTTCATTGATTTTCCACCGGTCTCTTTTGAATAAATATCCGTTAATGTTTTAGTGACTTGTTGAATAGGCAACCTATTTGCGAAATTTCTTTCTGTTGTAAACACTATTCCCAAGACTACTGCTGTTATCAGCGCAGCAGCCAATACCCAAGACAACATATACTTAATAGCTCTTTCTGAAAGATCAAACTGAAAGTAGTAGAATAACAGAATCGGCGCCATAAATAATAAAGTATATCCCCATTGAGGAATCATATATGCACCGTTAATAAACCCCGGAAGAGTTTGCAGAAAAACAGGCAGTATGCCAACACAAATTAAATATATTGAATCATCAGAATTTATGTTATTAAATTTTATAGGCTTATTTACAAATAATTTAGCAGTAAAATATACAAATATCATTCCTATTATCGCTGCAAACTGGTTTATTAGAAAAAGAAAAGGTGCTTGAAGATACTTTATCCAACTGTTGTAAAAAGTTAAATATCTGTCCTCCGAAAGAGAAAAATAATCTAATGAAAAAAATTCATGGTTAAAAAGCCATATTATATGAGGTAATACACATACAAAAGAGATAATTGCTGCTATGTACAACCCCTTCCTTCTAAACTGTTCTCGACCTGTTTTCGTGATGAACAGATAAAGTAACATCGGAACGAATAGCATTAGTGTTTGATATTTGCTAAGAAATGATACCCCAAAACCTAACCCTAATATCAACCAATCCTTTATCCTATTATTTTTCATACAAATATAAAAATAATAAGAAAGGAACGGTAGGAGTGACAGCAACATAAAATTGGGATTAAATCCGTCATAGATTCCCATATATGTGTAAACAAAGCAAGTTTCTAATAGCATGACAGAAATTAATGACTTTGTTTCATCAAGAAATATTCTCCCTAATTTATATATATAAACATAACCAAATGCAATACATATCTGCCCTAAAAGATAAATTGAATAATCAGATTTTCCAAATAAATTATAAACATAATAAGCAATCCATCCTGCCATAGGAGGATGCTTATTTGTCCCAAAATCATGTAATCCGCCCCAGTATATGCATTCCATCGCATCTATTGGCAGAATTTCTCTTAATAGGGGCAAACATGACCATATTAAAATGTGTAATAACAAAAATATTATAAAGACTTTATTGAGTCTAAACTTTAACTTTTCCATTTTTATATCAACTTTTAACTTATTTCAAACTAACTCAAAGTGATACATTTATGTATGGCATTAAATGTCAGCACATTATTTTTATAATCTTTACACAGATATTAAGATTATATAAGGAAATCCTGTTTTCTTAAAAATATGGTCTATAATAATAATGCAGATGAGAAATAAAAAGGAGATAGATATGCAATCACTTGATGAAATGCTTGTAAAACTTGAAACAGCCGATAGTACTACTAAGAACAAAATAGAAAACATTATTGTTGACCAAGGCACTGATGTTGTCCCGGAACTGGTTAATAAATTGCAGACTGTTAAGGGTATCAAGCGTGGTGTTGTTGCAATGAGCTTAATAAGAATTGGTGAAGCTTCAGTTTCTTACTTAAAAAAAGCTGCAAGTTGCAATAAAGACTTTGAATGGGTTGCAAAATATTTAATTTCTGAAATACAAGGTGTTGCAGCTTAGTTAAAGGTTTAGGATTGGATAACAAAATAAAAGTTACTTTATATACAGATGGCGCATGCAGCGGAAACCCCGGTCCGGGTGGCTACGGCGCCATTTTAGTTTATATTGATTCTATGGGGATAAAACATGAAAAAGAACTATCTGCAGGATACAAAGATGTAACAAATAACCAGATGGAGTTATTAGCTGTAATAGTAGGACTTGAAGCACTAAAAAAGACAGCAGAAGTAACTGTAATCTCAGATAGTAAATATGTAGTAGACGCTTTTAACAACAATTGGATTGAAGGTTGGATAAAAAAAGGATGGAAAACAGCAAGTAAATCACCGGTTAAAAATGTTAAACTTTGGCAGCGTCTTTTAAAAGCAATAGAACCACACAAAGTAGAATTTGTATGGGTAAAAGGACACGCCGGACACGAGTATAACGAAAGATGTGATACACTGGCAGTATCAGCGTACAGACAAGAAAATTTGCCGACTTTAAATTAATTGTAAACTTTTGTAACGATTTTAATCCTCTTTGAAATCACATAAAGTTTAAATACTTTATATATATGTAAGATTTAAAAAGATGGTGAAATAAGATGGCAATCGCAAATTTACACGAAACATTATTAAGCTACGCACTCAGAAGAAATGCTCTTAATCTTGAGATAACTCAACTTCAGAGTCAAAAGACATTAGCTACTTATTCACAATCCGATGCAATGAGTCTTAAGAGCGCAAGCGAGCGCGAAAAGAAAGCTTATTTTAAAGCTTTATATGAAAACGATCCTGAACTTCAAGCAAAATATACAGATTACACTGAAATTCCAGACTTTGAAGATGAAATTGATAAAATCGTTGCAGAATATACTGACAAATTAAACGAATTGACAGCATGGGAAACTGCAATAGATTCTCAAATTACAACTGCTAGTGCAGAACTTGATGAAGTGAATGCATATATTGAATCAATGAAATCAATGCTTTCAAGCAATATCCAAGGTGATTTTAACTATGGCTTGAATGGTTAATAAATAGAGAAAATAGAGAGATAAAAAAAACAACCTTATATATAGGTTGTTTTTTATTTCAATAACCAAATACCTATCAGCGCAAATAGAATTAAAGCTGTATTGAAATGCAAGAAAGTTGGAATACAGGTGTCAAAAATATGATTGTGCTGTCCATCGACATTTAATCCGGAAGTAGGACCTAGAGTAGTATCAGAAGCAGGAGAACCGGCATCTCCAAGAGCAGCAGCCGCTGCTAAAAGAACAACAACTTGAGGCGCGTTAAATCCCAACTTTAAGCACACAGGAACAAATAATACCGCAATTATAGGAATAGTACCAAAAGATGTTCCGATTCCAATTGTTATAAATAACCCAAGTATTAATAAAGCAAGCGAGGTAAGAATAATGTTAGAAGGTAAAATCGGTATGATTGAAGAAACAAGCGTTTCAATTGAACCGGTTTGTTTTAATACTGATGCAAATCCGGCTGCAACCAACATTACAAAAGCGACATACCCCATTAAATATATACCTTCATTCATCATATGATCCATTTTGTCTTGAGATATAACACCAAAAGAAAACATAATACCTAAACCGACTAAGGCTCCTAACGGAAGAGATTGAGTTATAAGTTGTACTACAAAAGTTGCTATTGCAGCTACTATAACCAATAAATATTCTTTTTTAAAGTTAGAGGTATCAGCTTTGTTTACAACTGCATCTGACATTCTATAAGTTCTAGGTTTCCTATACGAAACAAAAATTGCAAATAATAATGCAACAAACATGCCTAATGCTAAAATAAATGTATACTTCCATATATCCGTTCTTAAAATAGTTATACCATTTTGAACCATATTATCTGCTATAAGGTTTTGAAATATTAAACCAAAACCTACAGGGATAGCAATATATGGAGTTTTTAAGCCAAATGCTAACACGCATGCAACAGTACGCCTATCAAGATTAATTTTATTCATTATTCCTAACAAAGGAGGAATTAATATAGGAATAAAAGCTATATGGATAGGAATAATATTCTGAGATGCCATTGAAATAATTAACAATATTAAAATTAAAATATATTTGTTATCAGACACGACTGAAATTATTTTTGATGATACAAAGTCAGTAAATCCGGAATGAGCCATAGTGGCAGCAAAAGCTCCTAATAGAATATAACTTAATGCTGTTTCACTATTTCCGCCCATACCAGATATAAAAATATCCATAACTGATTTAATGTTCATACCTGCAAGAAGACCGGCTGTAATCGTAGATATAATAATAGCCAAAAGAACATTTACTTTTCGCAAACATAGAATGCATAACAAGACAACAGATATTAAAGCCGGATTAGTACAGATATTCAAAATCATTACTAACCGTGAGCCTCTTCTTCTTGAAGTAAATTAATGATTTCCAAAGCAACTTCTTTTTGTATTTCTAAAGGTAATGACTTTAAATACTCAAACGCTTCGGCAATTTTCTGATCAGTATCGTACCAACGCCTTAAAACATAAGTAAAAGCATCTGTAAGTATATTTTCAGCTAAATCTACACCATTTTCTTTTGATTTAGATACTATTAAATCTGCACATTTATATTGAGTCAAAATATTTGCATTTCTCATCAAACTTACAGCTAAACTTACTGTTGGGTCTACATCATACCAGCGTTTGTACATAACACACCTTTTCTTTTTATACTATATTTTTTTTAATGTTTTGTCAATTTAGATATTACCATATCTCGTTTTGCTTGCCCACTAATATGAAAGAATAATGTCTTATCTTTTGAAGTATCACCTTTTACTATTTCGATAGCAGTTTTAGGTATTTTTAATTCTTTTGACAAAAATTCTATTAAAGCTTTATTTGCTTTATTTTCTATCGGTTGAGCAGTTATTTTTACTTTTATAAAGTCTTCCTCTATAATTATAGAATTTTTTGAAGAATTCGGAACTATTTTTAATGTTATTAACAAACCTTTGTCAGTTTGCTTAATCAAAATAACCTACACTTTCTGGAATACCATTACATATTCGTGTTTGAATATATAAAAGCCACCCGCTAGAGCTCTATATCTCCATAGGTTTGCAGTCTTACCTTTTGCTCTTTCATTGCCTTGAATATCTTTTACAATAATACCCTTTAGTTTGAACCCCAAATTCATCATTTTAGCCATACACATAAACCCGAGTGGTTGTACTTCAGAGTTTTTGTAACTATCGCCTATGATTAAACAAGCGAATCTGCCTTTCTCTAACAAATCATAACCGTTTTTAGCTACTTTTTCAAACAAATCATAAAATTCATCGGTAGTTGCACAATTTGATAAATCCTCTTTCTTGTCAGAAAATTTTATAATATCATCATAAGGAGGATGAAGCATTAAAAGTTGCGCATGCTTTTTCCCCATTACTTCAAGCCTTGCCTGAACTTTATCTTTTGCGATTTCGCTCGCTGAATCACCACATATTATATTCACATCAGTTACAAGCTGCTTAGGAGTAAATTTCTTAGCAACTTTCTCAGCCAAATCATCTTTTAACTCAACACCTATACATCTTCTTCCCATGTTAACAGCTTCAATACCGGATGTACCAGAACCAAAGAATAAGTCCAAGATCACATCATCTTTTTTTGTGTATCTTTCATAAATTTGTTGAGCAATTTGAGGAATATAGTTACCATGGTACTCATTAGAATGTCCGCCCTCTTTAAGTCTAGTCGGAAATTCCCACAAGGTATCAGTTTTTACATGGCTATAATCTTTCCATTTTTTCAGATTTATATCACTGTATGCCGTGGTTTTAATCTCGCGGTCATCAACAACTTTAAGGTTGCTCTTTTTAACCTGTTCTTTAACTTTTAAGTTCGATTTCGCCATATCTCTACCTTTCCCCAATTTACATATCAAGTTTAAGGTATTTTTTTATATTTGAAATCAAACATATAGATGAATTATTATCATGTTTAGCCTCAATTAAAAACAATATATAAAAAGAAAAGTTGCCTTTTTGAAAAATGGCAACATTAAATAAACACGAGGATATTAAGAGAGAGTATAATAAAATTGGTAAATGACTTGACCAAGATTAAGTTCATTGGATCTTCATCATAATAGTTGTTTGTTTTCCTTACTTAAGTCTTACATATATATAAAGTAATTTTGTTTTAAAAAATTGCCTCTTTAGAGCAAATTTAAAAAAATTTGTTACACTCCTTAAAACTATATTTAAAAGAGACTTAAAGCATATATACAAATTAAATATACTTTGCATGCAAATATAGTTGTTAACTTTACAGATTTTTTTATTTTATGCTACAATAAAGATATAGGAATATATTCAGAGGGATAGAGGAGAAAGGTTTTGAGTCAGCAAAATATATTTTCAGACGGAAAGATTGTTCCTGTAAACATTAGGGACGAAATGAAAAAGTGCTATATAGACTATGCAATGTCAGTTATCGTAGGTCGTGCGCTACCTGATGTCAGGGATGGTTTGAAACCGGTTCACAGACGAATATTATATGCAATGAATGAACTTGGCATGACACCTGATAAACCATTCAAAAAGTGTGCGAGAATCGTTGGTGAAGTTTTAGGTAAATATCACCCGCACGGTGACAGTTCCGTTTATGAAGCATTAGTAAGATTGGCACAAGACTTTAACACAAGGTATCTTTGCGTAGACGGGCACGGTAACTTCGGATCTGTTGATGGCGATGGTGCAGCTGCAATGCGTTATACAGAAGCCAGAATGCATAAGATTACTACATCAATGCTTGCCGACATCGATTGTGAAACCGTTGATTTTGAACCAAACTTTGATGGTTCATTAGAAGAACCTTCTGTTCTTCCAGTAAGACTACCTATGCTTTTACTTAACGGTTCATCAGGTATTGCAGTCGGTATGGCTACGAATGTTCCGCCGCATAACTTAAGAGAAGTTGTAGACGGTACTATTGCATTGATTGATAACCCACAAATTACAATTCCTGAGCTAATGGAGCATATAAAAGGACCTGACTTCCCGACTGCAGCAACTATCGTTGGAATTAATGATATAAAACAAGCCTATGAAACAGGCAGAGGTTCTATAAAAATGTCTGCTGTTGCAACAATTGAGGAAATCCCCGGAGGCAACGGAAGACAGTCAAGAACGGCTATAATTGTAACAGAAATTCCTTATCAAGTTAATAAAGCAATGCTTATACAAAAGATTGCTGATTTGGTAAAGGAAAACAAAATCAATGGTATATCTGACCTTCGTGACGAATCCGACAGGGAAGGTATGAGAATTGTTATTGAACTTAAGCGTGATGCTAAACCTGAAGTGGTTAAGAATAATCTGTTTAAGTTTACACAGCTTTCTACAACATTCGGTTACAATATGGTTACTCTTTGTGGTAAACAGCCAAGATTATTGAATTTATACGAAGTTCTTAATGAGTTTGTTGAACACAGAGTTGAAATTGTAACAAGAAGAACTATTTACTATTTGAAAAAAGCAAAAATTAGAGCGCATATTTTAGCCGGTTTATTAATTGCACTCGGTTCGTTAGATGAAGTTATAGAATTAATCAAAAAATCTAAAACAACTGATGATGCCAGAGTTGGCTTAATGAGCAGATTTGGGCTTGATGTTGATCAAGCTAACGCTATATTAGAAATGCAATTAAGACGCTTAACTGGATTAGAACAAGACAAAATTAAAACAGAGTATGATGAACTATTAAAGAAAATCGCTGAATACGAAGAAATTCTTGCCGACAGACAAAAAGTTCTTGATATTATTAAGGGCGAACTTCTTGAAGATAAAGAAAAATACGGTGATGACAGAAGAACTCAGATTGTTCCGGAACAAGGTGAGGTTACAATTGAAGATTTGACTCCAAATACACCAATGGCAGTATTTATTACTCATCAGGGATATTTGAAGAGAATTTCACTCGATACATTCGAACGCCAAAACCGTGCAACAAGGGGTAAAGCAGGAATAAAAACAAAAGAAGATGATGACATTCAGCACTTCTTTACTGCAATGATGCATGATAAGGTATTATTCTTCTCATCTAAAGGTATTGTATATAGTCTTAATGTATATGATTTCCCTGAAGGCGGAAGACAATCAAAAGGACTTCCTATTGTAAATGTTCTACCAATAGAACAAGGTGAACAAATCACTGCAGTAGTTCCTGTAAGCAATTTCTCACACGATTTGAACCTAATAATGTTAACACAAAAAGGTTACATAAAGAGAATCGAGCTTGACAACTTTGCATCAATCAGAAGGAGCGGAATTATTGCGATTTCTCTTGAAGAAAACGACAGACTAAATTGGGTAAAACTTGCAAAACCAAATGACGAAATAATCATTGGTACATCTTGCGGTATGGCAATAAGATTCCCAATTGAAGATTTAAGACCACTGGGAAGAAGTGCAAGAGGTGTAAATTCAATGAAACTAAGAGCAGCTGATACAATTATCGGATGCGATATTGTGCCAAGAGATTATGATGCTGACTTGCTTGTTGTAACTTCTGACGGATTTGGAAAGCGTACAAAACTATCTGAATTCCGTTCTCAAAACAGAGGCGGCATCGGTCTTATTGCAACTAAGTTCAAATCTACAACATCAAGATTGGTTGCACTTACTATAGTCGAAGAAAAAGATGAGATTATGCTCGTTACAGCAAACGGTATTGTTACTCGTATAAAAGCCGGTGATATTTCTTGTCAGGGCAGACCGGCAACAGGTGTTAGAGCACAAAATCTAGTTGACAATGATACTGTTGTTTCTGTCAACAAAATTGTCAGCACCGATGATGATGATACAGAATCAAGCGGAGGTTGCACGGTTGAAGAAATGACACAAGGTGAACAAACATCATTGATTGACAATTCAGATGAAACTATATAATATTTAACAAATAGAATACAAAAGATAGCAGTAATATTTGCTGCTATCTTTTAAGTATTAAATAAAATTAAGGAGTTAAAATGAAAGAACTTAGAATTTTTATGGATAAAGATATTGACACATCGCTTATTAAGACAAAAAAAATTGCTATAATAGGCTTTGGTTCACAAGGATATGGGCAAGGTTTAAACCTTGTTGATTCAGGGTGCGATGTTGTTTTTGGTCTGAGGAAAGACGGAGTTTCTGCAGTCAAAGCAAAAGACTACGGACTAAAAGTTATGTCTATTTCAGAAGCCGTAAAATACGCAGATATCGTACAAATTCTTATTCCTGATGAAGTACAGGCAAATGTTTATAAAAATGAAATTGAACCAAATTTAAGAGAAGGACAGTATTTAATGTTCTCACATGGTTTCAATATACATTATGGCTACATAAAAGCTCCTAAAGGAGTAAATATAATAATGGTTGCACCAAAAGCCCCAGGACATACGGTAAGAAGCGAATATTTAAGAGGAGCAGGTGTTCCTTCATTGATAGCTATTGAAAAAGATATTACTGGGGATTCTAAAGAAATCGCATTATCTTATGCTTCGGCTATAGGTTCAGGCAGAACAGGAATAATTGAGACAAGCTTTAGAGAAGAAACCGAAACTGACCTATTTGGAGAACAAGCCGTTTTATGCGGAGGATGCGACTATCTGATTAAGAATGCTTTTGAAACACTTGTAGAAGCAGGTTATTCTCCATATATGGCATATTTTGAAGTTTGTCATGAACTTAAATTGATTGTTGATTTAATCTACCAAGGTGGGATTGAAGACATGCACTATTCAGTTTCAAACAACGCCGAATATGGCGATTATACAAGAGGTTCAAAGATTATTGATTCATCAGTAAAAACTAAAATGAAAGACATTTTAAAACAAATTCAAAGCGGAGAGTACGCAAAAGAATTTATGACAGAAATGACATCAGGCGGAGAAAAATTCAAAAAACTTAGAGAAGAATCCAAAAATCATTTAATAGAGAAAATTGGTTCAGAAATCCGCTCATCTTTTGCTTGGGAAAATAAAGATAAACTTATAAATAAAGATAAAAATTAAAAATATACCTACAAAGGCAATATAAAATAATTTTACATTTCTTACAATATTACTGTATTTAATAATACAAAATGTTATTAATAACGAAAAGGAGTAAGAAATGAAAAAAACATTATCAGTACTGGCTTTGTTAGGTATTTTATCAATTGCAGGAACACAAAGCGCAGAAGCTTTTAGTTGGTCAAACCTAAACCCATTCACTTGGTTTGGTAATTCAAGATGCGGCTGCCAACAACAACCTGCTAATGACTGCCCTTGTCCTACAGGATATGCAACCCCTTGCAATCCTTGTGAAACAAAAGCACCGTGTAATCCGTGTCAAAAATCCATACCTCAACAAAAACCTTGTGATGCTTGTGACAGATTGCAACAACATATGGCTAAATAGTTACAAAAAAACCTGCTTGGAGTTTCCAAACAGGTTTTTTATTACAAATAATGTCAAACTACTTGATTTCAACAGTTGCACCAGCAGCTTCAAGTTGTTTCTTGATAGCCTCAGCATCTTCTTTCTTAACTTGTTCTTTAACAGCTTTTGGAGCGCCATCTACTAAGTCTTTAGCTTCTTTCAAGCCTAAACCTGTAATAGCACGAACTTCTTTAAGAACTGCAATCTTCTTATCAGCAGGAACTGATGCTAAGATAACATTTACTTCAGAAGCAGCTTCTTCAGCAGGAGCAGCACCGGCTGCAGCAGGAGCAGCAGCAACAGCAACAGGAGCAGCTGCAGATACGCCGAATTTTTCTTCCATAGCTTTTACTAATTCAGCAGCTTCTAACAAAGTTAATTTTTCAATTGATTCTAAAATAGCTTC
This sequence comes from uncultured bacterium, assembly GCA_902777605.1. Taxonomy (GTDB): domain Bacteria; phylum Cyanobacteriota; class Vampirovibrionia; order Gastranaerophilales; family Gastranaerophilaceae; genus CAG-196. The sequence continues at coordinate 61,392 of CACYUI010000010.1, forward strand.
TACACTCATGAATTATTTGATGTATGCCAAACTGTTATGCTGACTTTTGATCACGAACAGCTGCAATAGCTCTAACAAGAGCTGACATAACACCATTGATACCACCAACAATACCTGATGCAGGTGAGTTGATGCATCCAAGCATTTTTGCGTATATTTCTTCTTTCGAAGGAATATTAGCTAATGCTTTAGCTTCACTAGCGCTCAAGAATTGACCGTCTAATGCAGCACCAAGGATTTCTCCTTTTTTAGTTTCTTTAATAAATTTAGATAAAGCTTTTGCCGGTGCTACTTGATCTTCAAAACCAAATGCTAACGCAATAGGTCCTTTTAAAGAATCTGCCAATACTTCGTATGGAGTGCCCTTAATAGCGATTTTTGCAAGGGTATTTTTAGTAACCATGTAATCACCGCCATCTTTTTGAAGCGCTCTTCTAAGCTTCGTAATTTCTTCTACACTTAGTCCTTTGTATTCGGTAACAATAGCAACTTGAGCTTTATCGATTTTTTCTTTGATAAGTTTAATCTTATCGTCTTTGAAAGCTTTTGTTGACATTTTTTGCTCCTTTTTGTATCTTTCTGATTTTTAATCTTACAAATACTATTTATATTTTATCGGAATATAAATCCGTTCGACCTTTTTCATATTAAAAAAGATTTCGCAATCTTTTTCTAATCGCAAAATCTACTACCTTTAAGCTATTTATATTAACTTTGGCTTGGAGTTTATTCGGACATCGCCCCTATCCACACCTTTGGTAATCTCGGCTAGCACTTTGCTTGTTTTAAATCCTAACAGGATACTAACTGTCTGCGATTATGTAATTATATTACCAAGGACAAAATATGATGTCAAGTTTTATTTCTTAGCAGTTATAACCGTCCAAGAGCCACTAACATCAACACTTATAATTTTATAATTATTTTCTAACTCATCGACTAATGCATTCCGAATATGAGAAAAAGTAGCAAACATTTCCGGAATATTATTTTTATATTTTTTCAAATAATCTTCATCTAAAAAGCTTACACTATCCAAGAATACTATTGAAAATATTTCTCCATTATTTATATTATCTAGAATTTTTACAGGACTATTTTTATACTCAAATCGGTTTACTTTACTAACATAAAACTCTTTTACATTATCTTTATAATATCTTTTAAATCTGTCAGGCGCATAGTATGTATAAATAATTTTTTCAGGATTTCTATGATTTAATATTTCTCCGACAATTCTGTGCCCTTCACTTCTATATATTTTTGTCACATAGTATGGAGTAAAAAAACTGGCTAAATGAAAAGAAATAAACAGTGCAAATAATATTAATCCGAATTTATTCGTTCTTGTAAATCCGACAGATAAAAGAAGAATAATAATCGGAAGAGTTTCTATTGAATATTTTGTAATAAATACTATTTTTCCACTTGCTGCAAGTATAGATAATGCAACAATATAAAGAAAAGCCGCAACAGTTACACCTTTGTTATTTTTTATTGCAAATACTACCCCTAGAATTCCTATAACAGTAGGAATAGTTATCCATAGTGCGTATTTGATATTATAGAAAAATATCGGTGGTGCATTAACATTATTTGTTAATATAGGTGACAAATAGTCACTAAACAAAAACAATATATTAGTATAACTAAATTTTCCCCACCACTGAGAAGAAGGGAGCTGAGCCATTATATTGATAAACAGTGGTAACAGAGCTAAAGAAATAATAGAAAACCATATTATAAATACCTTTGTCAATTTCTTATATTTATATAGAATATATAAGGTATTTAAAAAAACAAATATAATGCCTAAAATATGTGTAAAAATAATTAATAAAGATGAAATAATATAGCCTGATAAATTTTTAATGTTGTTTTCTTTTAGCAGTCTTATAGTGTAAAAAAGCGTAAAAGCCGAAAAAAGAAAAAGAATAGAGTAAAAACGAACTTCTTGTGCATAATAAACTAAAAAAGACAAAACAGAGGTAATTGATGCAGCGAATATACCTGTTTTTTTTGAATATTCTTTTCCAATCAAATACATTATCCAAATAGCAATAACAGATGGAACTAAAGATGTTAATCTTAGAATTAAATCACTACAACCTGAAAATGGTTTTAAATATAAATAATATAGTGGCATATGACATTGTTTAAAAACTTCATTCCAAAAACCTTGATTAAACGGAGTAGCTGATATCATCCAACTAACATACTCATCATTCCATAACCCTTCTGCTTTATTTATAAATGTAAGCCTTAAAAATACTCCCAAAAGCAAAATAAAAAACACTACCCGCTCCCTTTTGTTTTATATATAATATTTTACATGACAAAGTTAATTATTCAAATACCTTGCTATAATGAGAGCGAAAATTTATTAACAACACTTGATGCTCTACCAAAAGACATTAAAGGAATTGACGAAATCGTTGTATTGGTTATCAATGACGGCTCTACGGATAATTCATCCGAGATAGCAGAGAGTTGGGGCGCAAAAGTTGTAAATATAAAAACTAATAAAGGACTTGCGAATGCCTTCAGGACAGGATTACAAGAAGCATTACAAATGGGAGCAGATATTGTTGTAAATACTGATGCTGATAATCAATACTGCGCCGATGATATAGAAAAACTTATTGAACCGATATTATCAGAAAAAGCCGATATTGCAGTAGGAGCTCGAGATATTGCTAATATAAAAGACTTTTCTCTGTTAAAAAAGTTTCTCCAAAAATCAGGTTCAGCAATATTAAGACTGCTTTCTAAAACCAGTGTAGAAGATGCACCAAGCGGTTTTAGAGCTTTTTCCAAACAAGCCGTACTTAGTTTGAATGTATTTGATAACTACACATATACAATGGAAACCCTAATTCAAGCCGGTGCAAAAGGACTTCGCGTTACAACCGTTCCAATTAGAGTTAACCCTCAAACAAGGAAGTCAAGACTTGTAAAAAACATTTTCGATTATATATTCAAATCAGCGAAAACGATTATAAGAATGTTTATCGTGTACAGACCGTTCAGATTTTTTGCATTATTTTCCTGTTTATCAAGCATTATTGGTTTTGGACTTGTATGCAGATTCTTGTATTATTACATAACAGGAAACGGAAACGGCCATGTTCAATCATTAATTTTTGCATCAATATTTTTAATTTCTGCAGTTTTACTTCTAATTATAGCAATTTTAGGTGACTTACTATCAATTAATAGAAAACTCTTAGAAGATATACAAACCCGTGTGCGAAAACTTGAATTAAAATAGTTTTTTGACTTAACTTAAGTTAAAAGTATATAATATGATAAAGAGCGAGGAATTGTATGAAAAAATTATTTTCTCTAATTATAATATTGTCATTGTTTGAAGGAACTGCTATTGCGAAAGGATTTGAGCCGGTTCCCAGCAATGTAAAACTACCTGCAAAATATACGCAAGAATATATAGACTCAATTTCACCGGAATACAAAAAGGTTTCAAACGAACAAATTTTTCATGTTGCACTTGATATGATGAAAGGTACTTCAGGAGATTTTTCAAGAAAAGCAATCTTAGGATACAATATTACGCAATATCCTGTAAAAATAGAATTTAAGGATTTGTCAGAAATTAATCAGGCATATTCTACATTTGATGCAATAGGATGGAAGAAAAAAGGCAAATTATATATATTTATAAATCCGAAACATGAATATGCGCCACCGGGAGCACTTGCTGCACTACTTTCTCACGAAGCAATTCACCAGGATGAATATAATTCTCTAAGTGAAGAAACATACGCGTGGACACTTGAAGCAACTGTTTGGGATGAAATCCTAAAAAAATATCCCGAATCAAACAATCTTGAATCATCACTGGTTACAAGAGAGAATGTGCTAAAACAATTATTGGAAAAGGGCAATTATACAAATAAATATATAAAGAAAGCCGTTTATTCAAACCAAGGATATAAAAATTTACCACTAACATCACCAGGCTTTAAAGAAAAATAAAATTTTAAAGCTAATTATAATTGGCACATTTAAATATAAAAGTATGTTGCTTATATTTAACCATTGATGTTAAATTAAACTATGAGCAGAAAACAGTTACTTATATTTTTATTGTCAGCGTTGATTCTTGTAATATTTAATAATGTATTTTTATCGACATTTACAAGAACCAGCTCATACTACGCAAGACAACAGATAATTAGCAATGAAGAAGTTTCACCGCAAAGATTATTTGATAAAACATGGAAAATAATTGGTAAAGATTATTATGAACCAAGCTTAAATAATCAAAATTGGAGCAGATGGAAATCAAGATATCAAGGGAAAATCAAAACTGACGAAGATGCAAGAGTAGCAATAGACTCAATGATTGCAAGCCTTGATGAACCCTACACAAGATTTATGACAAAAAAAGAATTTGAAGAGTTGGCAACTTCTATTAATTCTAAAATATACGGAATTGGTGTAAACATATACTCAAACTCAGGAAAAACAGAAATATTCAATGTTATGCCGGGGACTCCTGCAGATTTAGCACAACTCAAGCAAGGAGATATTATAGTAGCTGTTGACGGAAAAGACATTTCCGGCATGAACATTTCCGATGTAGCAACACTGGTAAGAGGCCCGGAAAACAGTGTCGTTGAACTTACTATATTAAGAGAAGGCAAAAAAATTAATAAAAAAATAAAAAGGAAAGAAATTAAAATAAAATCAGTTAGAAGTTCAATTATGGATAACCATATCGGTTATATAAAAATAATCAGCTTTATGAGCGGTACAACACCAAATGAATTTATTGAAGCATTACAGAGTACAAAAGATACAGATTCACTCATTATTGACCTTAGAGGCAATACAGGCGGGCTATTAGATAATGCAGTTTTTGTTGCAGATAGATTTATTGACCAAGGAAAAATTGTAGATATAATATACCGTAACGGTTATAGAAAGACTATAAGTGCACAAAACGAAGGCGATTATTTTAACAAACCTATCGTTGTACTGGTGAACGGAGCAAGTGCAAGCGCAAGTGAAATACTTTCCGGCGCACTGAAAGATGCACACAAAGCAACACTTATTGGCAGAAAAACTTTTGGAAAAGGACTTGTACAAAAAGTTGTCCCGCTTCCTAACCAAACAGGAGTGAATGTAACTATCGCAAGATACTTAACTCCTAATGGAACAGATATAAATAAACTTGGCATAAAACCTGATATAGAAATCGGTAACGAATTTGATTTTTATATTGAAAATAAAAAAGATGTACAATTAGAAAAAGCAAAAGAAATACTTTCTAAAAAATAAAATATATGGATAGAATTAGAGAAGAACTGGAAAAACTTGGTAAAAATAATCAATTAAGGAGTATTCCGAATATAGAGTCAAAATCTGATGGCAAAATTATGATAGATGGTATTGAATATATCAATTTTGCTTCAAATGACTATTTGGGAATAAGCACCAAAACAGAGCTTAGAGATGAATTTTTAAGCAATTACAGCAAAAATCTGTTATTATCAAGCGCCTCGGCAAGACTATTGACAGGTTCATCCACAGAGTATAACGAATTAGAAAAAACTGTTGCGGGTATTATAGGAAAAGAAGCTGCATTAATTTTTAACACGGGGTATCAAGCAAATATGGGAGTTGTATCAGCTCTAATAAACAAAGGTGATGTTATATTTTCTGATAAACTTAATCACGCAAGCATAATTGATGGCATGCAGCTTTCAAGGGGTAAATATTTTAGGTACAAACATTTAGATTATGAAAATTTAGAAAAGCTTTTAAAAGAAAATAGAGCAGATTACAAAAGAGCTTTGATAATATCAGAATCCGTTTTTAGTATGGATGGTGATGTTGCTGATATTGATAGACTTATTGAATTAAAAAATAAATACAATTGTATTTTAATGGTAGATGAAGCTCACGCATTCTGTTCACATGGAAACAGCCTTGCTGGGATTTGCTACGGAAAAGATGTTGATATAATAACCGCAACTTTTGGAAAAGCCGTTGGTTCTTTTGGAGCATTTTGCGCATCAAACAAAGAAATTATCACATATCTTATTAATAAAGCCCGCTCATTTATATTTTCAACTTCTATTCCGCCTCTAAATATCGCTTGGTCAAATTGGCTTTTGACAGAACAAAAAAATTATATACAAGAACAAAAGAATAAGCTTGAGCATCTGACAAAAGCTGTTCATGCATCATTAAGACTAAGAGGAATTGAAACACTATCTAAAACCCATATAATACCTATTGTCATAGGATCTAACGAAGATACGGTTAAAGTATCAGAAAAGTTGCGTTCTTTAGGATATTATATTCCTGCAATTCGCCCCCCTACCGTACCCGAAGGCAGTTCAAGACTTAGAATTTCCCTTACCGCAGACTGCAAACTTGAAGATTTTGAAAACATTCTAGACTCTATTCAAAAATAGTTCTCTAGTTTTTATTCTTATTTCATTATCAACTTCAAATATTTCATCCAAAGTCGGATTTTTAATAACATTGTGCTTAGACATCATATCTTCAACAGTATTTACAATATCAAACAATCTTATTCTGCCATCTAAAAATGCAAACACAGCTTCTTCGTTGGCAGCATTAAGACAAACAGTTGCAGTTCCTCCGATTTTTCCGGCTTCATAAGCAAGATTTAAAGCCTTAAACTTGTCCCAATCAGGTTCTTCAAAATCTAATCTGGCAATTTCTGAGAAACTAAAACTTCTTGATTTTATCCCTTCAAATCTTTCAGGATAAGTTATTGCGTATTGTATAGGTATATGCATACTTGGAAGCCCCAACTGTGCAATTACACTGCCATCAACATACTCAATAGCTGAATGTACAACACTTTGCGGATGAACAACAACTTTTATTCTATCATAGTCCATTCCAAACAAATGATGCGCTTCAATAACTTCAAGCCCTTTATTCATAAGAGTAGCACTGTCTACTGTAATTTTTTTGCCCATATGCCAGCGAGGATGAGCAAGAGCTTGCTCAACAGTTGCATTTTTCATATCCTCAACGGTTTTTCTTAAGAAAGGCCCGCCTGAAGCCGTTATTATAAGCCTATCAACCTGCGATATATCTTTTATACATTGATGAATAGCACAATGCTCACTATCTACAGGAACAATCTCTACACCTTTTTCTTTTGCTAAAGGCATAACGATATCACCCGCCATAACAAGAGTTTCTTTGTTTGCAAGCGCAATATCAATTCCATTATTTATTGCAGTTATTGTGGGTTTTAAACCAACACGCCCCGAAACTGCTACAAGAATAATGTCATTTTCTTTATTAGAACAAATTTCTTCTAATGTCACATACTTAGCACCTTCAATAGAATTAGAATTTGTCGCATATGCATATTTTGGTTTAAACTTTTTTATTTGCTCATTAAGTAAATCTACATTACCACCCGCTGCAAGAGCAACTATTTCAAATTTATCTTGAATTTTTTCTATAACTTCTAATGCTTGACGACCTATAGAACCTGTAGAACCTAATATACTTATTTTCTTTTTTAACATAATAATACTCTCTAAACCTCAAATAAATTTTAACATAAAAATAATTCTTGACTTAAAAATATGTTCTTGATACCATAATACTTGTGGTTAATCCATAGCCGAAATATTTGAGGTTTTGAAAACATAAAATATGACATTTGCGCTTGTAGCTCAGCAGGTAGAGCACTCCCCTTTTAAGGGATAGGTCGCGCGTTCGAATCGCGCCAAGCGCAATTTTACTAAAATAATATGCTATAAAGGTGGTGAAAATATAAATGGCAGAAGTTAAAGTAGGCGAAAACGAAAGTATCGAAAGCGCTTTAAGAAGATTCAAAAAGAAAATTCAAAAAGCAGGTATCTTATCAGAAGTTAAAAAGCGTGAAAGATATGAAAAGCCTAGCGTAAAGAGAAAACGCAAATCAGAAGCAGCTCGCAAACGCAAGGTATAAGATAGAAATAAAAAAGACTCGGAAATAATTTTCCGAGTCTTTTTAGTTAATTACATTATTACCAGTATTATTTCAACAAAAAACATCAATCCCACCGTCATTCTTGAAGAAAAAAATATTAATATTTACTCCTGAATAATTGCCATAACTATCTAATAACTTGCATCGTTTACTTTTTGTAAAGAATTGTAACAATATTTCTCAAAATCCTAAAGTTTTCTAAAATTATGCCGATATATATGGTAACGAAACTAAAAAAAGGAAAAAGGAGAATTAAATTATGGGTATGTCAGCATCACAAGCAAGATTGATTGCTTTAACCGCAAGAATGAACGACATAGAGTACCAAGGTCAACAAATCAACCAACAGCGTACTACTTTGTCAAGTCAAATTAATGCACTATATAATAGCTTGCTAGATATGGATGTTCCAACTCCACCATCTACACAGGATTTTACAAAGGTCGTCTATTCAGGCACACAAGATGCATCAAAATTTAATTTAGATAATGTTGTTCCTACCGGCAAAAACTCTTCAGGGAAGGATACATATTCTATTGATTTTAAATATCAAATGGCTGGTCATGCTGTATCGAAAAATACAAATTCAGCAACTATAACAAATACTTCACATTATTTAACATATAAGAGCATAACAGCAGACGATGTTAAGTCTTCTTTATTCACTGATGTAAACAAGTATAAATCTGGCGACCAAATAACAAAACCAGAGGACTTACCTGAATATGATAGTAATAATCCTGAAGCTGATGATATATTGATTAAAACAACCGTTGGAGCATATAATAATTTACCAAACAGAACTGGATTACAAGTATATGATATAAACGGAAATGAAATCACTAATAATATTCCAAGTGATAATAGCACTGTAATATATGTGAAAACAAATACTTCTGCAATCAAAGACGAAAAAAGCTCCGCTTATGCATTGGTGGATAAAACAGATACTACTACTGGTGAAGGCGATGATGCTGTAACAACCACTACATATAATAACATATATAATGTTGACAAAACTACAGAAACAAATATTAAATCTTATTTAACTGACGAAAATATTGCTTCATTAGGACTATATTATGTAGAAAATCCTGGTAGTAGAGAATCAGTTGCAACATTAATCACATCTGTTGATCAATTAAAAGATTATTTAGGTTCAAATTTAGATAATTTTTCTCATATAGTCAAACGTGATTACACAAATCAAGGATTAGAATATACCAATCCAAACTATCAATCATCAAATTCTACAGGGTTATCTGTTGGCGATATGCCTGTTATGGAAATGAAGAATGCAAGAGAAGTTCTTGGAGATAGCTATGATGATTACATTACAGCATTAAAGCATTCATTCCCAGAACTGGCAAAACTTAGTGATGAAGAAATCGCAGATAAGTTCTATGTATATATTGAAAAAACTTCATCTGGGACTAATGTTCCACACTTTATTAAAAAGGATGAGATGAGTGCATTTAACAATAATGACTCAACATCTGTAAGATCATACGAATATGACGAAGATGGCACATACACAAATACCGAGAACAAGAAAAACTGTGAGCTTGAATTTGATGTAAGCACGGGTAGAATCACTAAGGTCGGTATTCCTGACGGTAACGGTCAAGTTATTTGGGTAGACATTAAAGCAGAAACAGTCACCGATGATGTAGCATATAACGATGCTTTCAATGAATACGAATATAAAAAACATTTATATGATAAACAACAAAAAGAAATTAACGCTAAGACATCAATAATCCAAGCAGAAGACAAGAACCTTGAATTGAAGTTAACAAGATTAGACAATGAAAGAAATGCAGTTAACACAGAAATTGAAGCAGTTAAGAAAGTTGTAGATGATAACATCCAAAAATCATTCAAAACATTCTCAGGCTAGGTACTACATACATAGACTGATGGTCGGCAGACATTAATCAAAACCGCAAAACCGTATAAATGATACAAGTCTGCCTCAGGGTCAAACTAGTAACAAAATACATCAACCCAAAAACATTAGATAAACACCGGATATAAAATAAAAGAGACTCTTTAGAGTCTCTTTTTTTGTAATCATTGTTTTACATTTACAATTATTCCCTCACCCCAACCCTCTCCATTAGGAGAGGGTGCAGTGTAATTCCTCGCCTGATGGAGAGGGTTGGGGTGAGGGAACAATAACTACATTACATTTACCCCTCTTCAGAAACCGACTCACTACATTCTGTTTCTTTTACTATTTCCAGTTGAGTAATACGAGCGCCATCTACTTCTTTAACAGTAAATGTTAAATATTTGTATGAAACAGAATCACCAACCTCTGCAATTCTACCAAGTAATTTTACAACTAACCCTGCAATTGTATCGACATCATCTTCTTCTTTTAGCTCTTCATCATTAAGCCCGAAATACTCAGCAAGCTCATCTAAACGCATCATAGCGTTCGCTAAATATGTTCTTTCTCCTACTTGTTGGATATTTACACCCTCTTCTTCGTCAAATTCGTCTTGAACCTCACCGATAATTTCTTCCAAAACATCTTCAAGAGTAATCAATCCGGCAGTACCGCCAAATTCATCAACTACAACAGCCATTTGTATATGCTGTTTTTTAAACTCTTTCATTAGATTATCTAATGTCATCGTTTCTGGAATTAAAATCAGCGGTCTTATAAGAGCTTTTATAGAATATTCTTCTTTCGTAAGCGCAATTGAGTACAAATCTTTTACATGCACAAAGCCAATAATTTTATCAATGTTTTCATTCTCATAAACAGGATATCTTGTGTATCCGTTTTCAAGTGCAAGCTTATTTAAATCATCATATCCTATATCGTCAGGAACACAAATCATATCCGTTCTGGGTATCATAACCTGCTTTGCCATAAGATCAGAAAACTTAAACATGTTGTGAAGCATTTCTGCCTCGGTTTCATTTAAAACACCCTCGTTATAGCTTGCATCTACTAACATATCAAGTTCCTCGGTGGAATGCACAAGTGATTCATCAACAGAATCTGCTTTTAATATTTTGAGTAAATAATCTCCCGAAACTTGCAGCAGCCAAACGAAAGGTTTTAAAATTTTTATAAACAAGCTCATCGGAGCAGCAATTACTAAAGCAAAAGACTCAGTATGTTTTAGAGCCAAACACTTCGGGAGCTGCTCTCCCAATAGAACATGGAAATATGTAACAAGAATAAATGCTACAGGAAGCGCAACTGCATGCGCAGCTATTTCTGAATGTGCAAAAGGCAAAATCTCTATTATGGGCTCAAGCAGCTTTGCTAATGTATCATCGGCAACCCAACCTAAAGCTATACTTGCAATAGTTACACCTAATTGTGCTGCTGCAAGCATTTTATTCATATCTTCTGTAAGAGAAAGAGCAACCTTTGCGTTATTATTTCCTTCATTAATTAATTGCTCTAAGCGAGTTTTACGAACTTTTACGAGCGCAAATTCTGCTGATACAAAAAAACCGTTAACAAAAAGCAAAAATATAATTACGAAAATATTTAAAAATATGTCAGATAAGTCCATATACTCTCATTTACCTTGCCTAATAATTTTACTATAGAGTAAGATATTTTGCAAATCTGTGATACAATCAGATTATGAAGACAGGAGTATTTATAGTACCGACAGGAATTGGAGCCTCAATAGGAGGTTTTGCCGGTGATGCAAGCATTTGGGCAAGAAAGATTGCACAGAAATGTAAACTTATTGTTAATCCAAATGTAGTTAATGCCGCTTGTTTCTCGGGAATAACAGATAACATGCTCTATGTAGAAGGATATACATTAGATGAATTTTTTAGGGGTAAATGTAGCTTAGAACAATCTTATAACAACAAAATCGGAGTAGTATTCGATAAATCAATTCCTCAGAGAATATTAAATGTGCATATAAATACAATTAACGCAGTTAAAACAGTTTATGGAATCGATATTATAGGATATGAGATTACAGAGAAAGAAGTCGGAGTCAAGTTTTTCATCGACTCTTCTGGTACATCAATGGGTAATGTTTCCGACTTAAGCACTATTAAAACTGCGGCAGAAAAACTTATCAACAGAGGAGCGGAAGCAATAGCTATAGTATGCAAATTTCCGGAAGATGAAGGAGAAGATTATGCAAACGGCATAGGTGTTGATCCGGTTGGTGGAGTGGAAGCAATAATCTCACATTATATTTCTAAAGAACTAAAAGTTCCCTGTGCACATGCTCCGGCTTTTGATAATATTGAAATATCAACTGATATTGTGGACTCTAGAGCATCTGCAGAATACATAACACCAACATTTTTACCTTGCATACTGATTGGACTCAGCCAAGCACCGTTGATTATTTCCCCCTCACCCCAGCCCTCTCCCGTAGGGCGAGGGAGCAATGATAATAATTTATCTGTACACAACATAGATTTTCTCATTGTTCCGTATAATGCAATGGGCTGCATTCCAGTTTTGGAGATGACAAAACTTCGCAAGAAAATATATGCAATAAAAGAAAATAAAACCGTCTTGGATGTTACCCCAGAGAAAATTCATGTAAGATGTGATATAATAAATACATATGAAGAATTATTGGAGCTAATATAGTATGAAATTTTTTCAAAAAGGATTTACCATTGCCGAATTACTTTTAGTAATAGCTATTATTGGTATAGTTTCTGCAATGGGAGCATCTATTACAAAAAAAACTACGGAAAAAGCATATAATTTGTTTTATTATACAGGTTTTACAAACTTATACAATGCTTATGCAGATACAAAAATAAATAGTGGAAAAACTGAATCAAATAGAGTTGGTGGAGGCACTTGTAACATAAATATCAGTACTCCAATTTGCCATATTAACAACCTGTTAGGAACAACCGCATATAATGGCAATGGTGGTTTTACAATTATAGCAAGAAACGGTATCACTTATGAATTTGAAGTGAATAATGATATATCACCAATTCTAATGGGAATCCCACAACCAAAAACAAGAAATAATCCAAATGGTAGAGTTTTTGTTATGATTATGCCTACACAAAGCGATGGTTCTACAGGAATTGAGCGTGGGGAATACTTGATAATGGTAGATACAAATAAATTCAGCGGTGCATCGGGAATTATTCCAGGTAGACCGTATTTGCACTTAGGTAGTAGAAGAGATTTGTTGCCAACATATATCGATGATGGTATAAAAGGCAGAATGCGTACAGATTTGACATCAGGACAAACTGCCTATAACCACATTGATGAATACTATAGTTATGATCAGGCAATATGCAGCGCATTAAAGAAAAGAAATCCAAGAAATTTTTCCGGAAGTATTATATTAAAATGCGAAGATGTTTCAAATGTTCCTGCATTTACAAGTACAGCCATTAAATTTGCAGACCCAAGAAGAGCAAAATAACAAATATAAAAACCTCGTTTTTAATAAACGAGGTTTTTTAGCATATAATTGTATTTTTATTATTTTAAATTCACCTTGTTGTTATCTGCTAAGAACTTAGTTACCTTTTCATTTAATGCCTGTTGAGATAGTGCATTAAATACCCCTGGAGTTTGAGATAACTGCTTAATCATAGTCTGTGCATCTATTTGGTACATTTGACTAAGCTCTGACAATTTAGCACCAAAATCTGCTTGAGTAACAGTTATTTTTTCTTCTTTGGCTATTTTATCAATTACCAAAGAGTTTTTAACCCTTACTGCAGCATCTTCTTTTAAACTGTTCATTATATTGTCATAACCTTGTGCTTCAACTGCTTGTTCCCATGTAAAGCCTTGAGATGCAAGTTTTTGTTTATATTCTTCTGCAAGTTCGTTAGCTTCTCTATCTATCATGGATTGCTGAATTTCAACCTTAGCCTCTGATGTAATTTTTTCAAATATTGCTTTTTCAGAATTCATTCTGTCTATATCAGCCTTTTGAGTATCCAAATATTTTTGCACATCAGCTTTCAAATCATCAACAGTCTTGAAAGGTCCAACCTTTTGTGCAAATTCATCATTTAATTCCGGCAAAACTTTTGTCTTAATTTCATTTATTTTACACTTAAATGTTGCAGGCTGTCCGGCTAATTTCTTTTCATGATATTCCTCTGGGAACTTTACTTCAATTTCAAAATCTTCTCCCAAAGTTCTATCAACTAATTGTTCAGCAAATCCAGGTATAAAACTTGAGTGAGCTAAATCTAATGTATAATTTTTGGCATCACCATGTTCAATCTTTTCGCCATTTGAATAGCCGTCAAAATCGAAAACTACTATATCATCAGATTTTGTTTTTCTGTCTGTAACAACAACCGTTGTTGCATATTGTTCAAGCATTGCATTAACAGAATTTTGAAGGGCATCCTCAGGAGTTTTGTACTCTTCAACATCAATTGTTAAGCCTTTATATTGACCTAATGTTACTTCCGGTCTTAATTCAATTTTTGCAACAATTTTTAAATCTTCACCGATATTAAAATCATAAGATTCAACATATGGTTGTGCAACGACATCAAAATCATTTTCTTTAATAACATCTGTAAATATTTTAGGAAGAGCATTCTCTAAAGCTTCATGTTTAATTCTCTCTTCACCTATATTTTGTTCAACAATATTTCTCGGAGCCTTACCTTTTCTAAATCCGGGAATATTTACATATTGCGCCAATCTTTTTGCTGCATTATTATAATAATTTACAGCATCTTTAGCTGGTACAACAATATCAACTTTAACGATATTGTTTTCTTGTTTTTCAATAGTTGTGTTCATATACTTATCCTCTTTTCTTTTATTACTTCTAAACTACTACAAACAAAGTATATATGCAAGAAAAGGAAGTATTGTAAATATGAAAAGAATTGAATTTAATATTTTTTTTATAATTTGTTTATGTAATAATGTAGCATTATGAAAAAGATTCTTACAATAACCTTTAGCATTTTATTTTTATTTATAACCTGCATTTATTTTGGGATAGTATTTTTATTGCCGCAAATAATAAACAGTAAAATTACAATAAATAAACTGGAATCATTGATTAAAAATAAGATTGGCGCAGATACAACTATAACAGGTTTAAAATTACAAATATCACCAAAACTTGTTATAACATTGAATGTTGATAGCATTGAAGCAAAAAATAAAAACATTTCTGTTACAGATATTAGAAAACTTGCTCTAAACTATAAATTATTGAAAAATCAACTGACTTTAATAAGCTCAAATAGTATCTATATTGACGGAAATTATTTAAAGCAATTCAAAAAAGAAAAAAAGAAAAAGAAAAAAGGTAATTTTGAACCAAATAATATTCCTGAAGTCCATATACAAAAAATAGCTTTCAAATCTGATAAAGTTAATATTTTCGGAGAAAAAATTAATAAACAAAAAGACATTATAAATTTAAAATTAGCCATCAATTCTCCGCTTTTAAAAGAAACGCTAAAATTGGGTAATTCCGGTTCTCTTTGTGTTGTGGATAATAAACTCAAGGCAAATAATTTTGAAATAACTATAGGCAACTCTCACATTTATTTAGATGGTATTTTAATTGATGAAAATAAGTCCAAGGACTTTGATATAAAAGGTGAAAAATTGCCGGCATCCGAAATTATGCCGATATTATTACATCTTCAAAAGGCACAAGACCCTTCCAAAAAGTTTATTGAAAACTTCAAGAATTTTAAAGGAACCGCTGATGCAAACCTAAAATTCAACAATGATGGTATTTGGGGAACATGTGTCGCACATAATCTTAGTGCAAATGCAGTATGGTTTAATATACCTTTGTTCTTTAAGGAAGGAGTTTTTTATTTTAGAGGGCAGAATGTTGACTCAACAGCAGTTGGTATATTAGGAAAAGAAAAAGTTGTACACACTCTTAAAATTACTGATTTATTAAATCGTCAAAAAAAAGAAGTTGTTGGAACAATGAAAACAACACTTACAAAAAAATTTGACTATGTTCCAAACCTAACAGTTCTAAATTCTGTAGATGTTGGATTGATTTATAAAATAAAATTAAGAAAGCCGGATGTATATTATAATATTGACATACCTGTAAATAGTGATTTAATTTATAATTCTTTTTATTTGGGACTTAGAGACTATAAAAGAAATATATCGGCAAACACATTCAAAGATGATAACGATTTGTACCTTAAACAATACAAATATTCATATTCTAATGCTAACAAAGAAAATGTTATTCTCTCTGGCGACGGTTTATTTATAAAAAACATAGATAAAAAAGACCCCGATAAATTTATTCCACAATATGTAACCTGCCATACAAACGGATACGCTCCAATTTCAGTTACCGGTTCATTTGGTGAAAAAGTAAAAGGCGGAGAATTTAAGGGAGATATAAAATACGATTTGGTTAATAATCAAGTTTTGGGAACTTTTGACATAATAAAAGCAAGACATAAAGCATTCCATATTGACCAGGCACATATTGTATCAAAAAATGGAGTATTTAATGTAACATCAAACGGCTTTTTTAAAGGTGAAAAATATTCTACAGAACTAAGCCTAAAAAATAATATTTTTGGTGAAACAATAATTTATAATATGAAAATGTTTTTGGACAAATTAGTTTTTGAAACGACTCCACAAACAGATAAACCTAAAAAGAGTATTGACCCAAATGATATAACAAAAAAAGTAAAAGAAGCTGATATTACTATCAATAATTGGGAAATAATCATAAATGAAATTAAAAGAGATAAATTTGTATTGAAAAATGTAAAACTTGTAGGAAGTCTCAAAAATAATATATTTGATTTTGCAATGAGAGATATGAAATTTGCTGATGGAGTAATACACGCAAAAGGAGTTTACGATTTTGCAAAAAACACATCAAAAATGTCCTTTGAAGCTAAAAATATTAACTCAAACAAAGTTGCAGAGATGACACTTAACCTTCAAAATCAGATAGAGGGTATTGCTCAAGCTAAAGTAGATATTGATGCAAAAGATATGTTCAGATTTTTAGATGCACACTGCATGTTTGAAATTAAAGAGGGATTTTTACCAAGGCTTGGTGATAAAGAATTTATGATTGAAGATACAAAATACAAAATATCTCAAATTACTAATTTAGATTTAACGCAAAAAGATTTGATGAAAGATGATATAAAAGGTTCTTTTGATGTCCATAATACAGAATTAAAAAACATAAATATTACGACATGGCATGAACTTTCTGCAATGTTTTTAGAAGGCAATTATGAAATGGAAAAACAATATGCAGATTTACAGTTATTCTGGCACTACAGTAAAGAAGCTCCTAAAGGTATAAGAATATTTGGAGTGCCTCTTAGCTTAATTTTAAAAGTAGTATTTAGACCTGAGCATTCAAAAGAATTGTATCAGCAGAAACTATCAAATATACCGAAAATTAGTACTGAAGAAAAGAATACAAGTTATTACAGAGTTCAACTAAAAGGCGATATTAATAATAGCAAAGTTAACATTGTGCTTAAAGAAATCAAATAAAAAATAAGTCGGGTTTTTCCCCGACTTATTTTTATACCAAGCCCTCTTTTACAGCTTTAACCGCTGCTTGTACTCTATCGTTAACACACATTTTTTGAAGAATAGAACATACATGGGCTTTTGCAGTATGTACACTTACTATCAATTCTTTTGCAATTTCAGTGTTACTTTTTCCTTCTACAAGGTGTTTTAGAACTTCTTGCTCTCTTTCAGTAAGAGGAACTCTTCCTTCCTCTGAAGATTTGTCATGCAATATTCCTATAGTTTCTTGCTTTGGAAAAGCATCTAAGGTTTTTCTTGCTATAACAGGATCTAACCAACAGACTCCGTTTTTAACATCTCTTATTACATCTGCAAGCTTCGTAGGGTCGATATCTTTTAAGCAGTAAGCCATAGCTCCGGAAGATAGTGTTGAAATAACTTCTTCTTCTCTATCATGAGATGTTAGAGCAATAACCTTAATATCAGGGTTCATTTCTCTTACTTTAACAGTTGCCTCTATACCGTTCATGCCGGCAAGACCTAAATCCATAAGCACGACATCAGGATTATGTCTTTCAATCAACTTTAGACCATCTATAGCATTATCACTTTCTGCAACAACATTAATATCTTCATTAGCATTCAATGCACATCTCAAACCAACTCTGGTTAATTTAAAATCCTCTATGATAATAACACTAATTGTATCAGTACCTTTTTCCATCTGCATTGCGGTAGTCATTTTTCTTAAGCCCTCCTATTAATTACTACCACTCTATTAAATAATAGGCAAAACGCACAGTATATTACCCAGTTATCTAATATTTTATAGAGCTTTAATGAAATCAACCACTTCCGAAACAGAATAGTTATTATTTACAACTAATAAATTTTTACCTGACATTTCTTTTACATAATCTAATGTGTTACCGTCTAAAAATAGATTTGTGTATGGTTTTAGCATAATAGAAGGAACTATTACATAATCAGCATCTATATCTTTTATTGAACTAATTAAATCTTCTGAAGTTATAAGCCCTGCTACAGTTATATTTTTACCCCAATATGTCGATTTTACAGGTTTTACTATTGATTTAAGATTTTTAATTTTATTCATGCCCTTACTTATATATTCAAAAGCTTTTTGAGCAGCAACCGAACAAGCAAAACAAATTGTTAACGGCGTATTAATTTTGTTTGGCAATTCAAGCGAATCAAAATCCTCCATAATTACTCTTAAAGAACCAACACCGTCATCAAGCTGAGAAAAATTACCATAATAATCACAATCTGGGATTTCCTCACCCGCTAGAAGAAAAAATTCATCTGAACAGCAAACTTTCGGATAAGATGAGGCTATTTCTATTGTTTCTTTTGCAATCTTTTTGTCTACCGTTTTTAATTCGACATCCCTAAATTGTGTTACACCAACAGGAACAATTGCAACTGAGAGTAATAAATCACCCAATGTTGATAAATCATCTAAAGTTCGTTTTAATTCTTTGCCATCATTATAATCAGGACACAAAACAATTTGAACATGAAATGGTATATCATTGTCTTTAAACCAGTTAAGATTTTCCATAATTTTGGCTGCGTTGGGATTCTTTAGCATCTTAACTCTCAAATCAGGATTAGTCGTGTGAACAGATATGTAAAAAGGTCCCAGATGCAATTTCGCAATTCTTTCCTTATCTTTTTCCGTAAGATTAGTAGTGGTTATATATGTACCCTGAAGGTAAGAAAGCCTATAATCATCATCTTTTACATATAAAGTATCACGAAGCCCCTTAGGCTGTTGAGCAACAAAGCAGAAAATACAATTATTAAGACAAGGCTTTACCTTATCAAAGACAGCAGACTCAAAAACAATACCCAGGTCATCTTCAAAATCTTTATCTAATTCTATCTCTTCAATTTCACCATTCTTTTTTTGTATTTCAAGAGTGATAGTTTCATTCGCACACAAGAATTTATAATCTATCATGTCTTGCATTTTCTCACCATCTATTGATAGTATAATGTCACCTTGCTCTATTTCGAGTTCTTCCGCAATAGAACCTTCTACAACACTACTTACCTCTGCCGGCATGTTCAAATCCTTCTAATAAAGAGATAAAATTTTTATATTCACATATCAAATTATCAAATACCATTTTGGGATAAAAGTTTAATTCTTTTGTATTTAGCAAATTCTGCGTATCTATTAAGATACTTTCAGACTTTCTTTTTAATGCCTCTATCATTTTCATTTGATTATCATTATCTAATATATCAGCACAAGCCAGTTTTACTCTTGCCATTGGTAAAAATTGAATTGGGTTATCCAATGGTGGTTCAACAATAAGGCGCTTCAACTCGGAAATTCCCTCATTTGTAATAGAATAATAGTTTGAAGGACGCCCGCCGGAAGTTATACTTTTTTGAGTTTTAATAAAATTACCTAATTCAAGACGCTTAAGAGCCGGCTTTATAGTACCGTAACTGGGTGTAGTCAATACAGAAAAATCTGCTCTGATTTCCTTTGATACTCCATACATAGTTAGCACTTTTTTACTAAGTTCAAATAAGATTAAAAGTTCTATCATAAAAGTAATTATATCACATCGTTACATTTTTTTAAATAAATAGCAATTATTAAATATGAAAATACTTAATATATATACAAAGGTATTAAGGAGAAATTTATGCATATTACTTTGAGCGAAACACAAGTAAACAATTACAACAATGGACACCAAAAAGTTCAAGAAGGTGATACACCAAGGAGAAAAGTCTGCAAAGGCGCTAATACAGATAATACTCATTTTACACGAACACCGAAAGATAACTTAAAATCCGCTATGAAAAATGGGTCACTAATGTATACTGAGCCGACAAAAGCATTAGGAATAACCCTCAGAAAAGGATTTTATACATACTTGGCAAACGGTAATGAATCATACGGAAACATTAAAAAGAAATTCGGGATACCTGATAAAGTATTAAGCTCGATGAACGCAGGAAAAGACGATGAATATATGCCAAAAAGAGGAGAAAATGTTTACTTTAGGTTTGATTAAACATTAATCAAAATCGTTTTTAATAATTGCTATAAATTCACCTGCAAGCTTACTGCTCCATTTACTGTTTATTTCGCTCATAATAATTTTCAATGCATCCTCTTTTGATTTTGCATCTCTATATGGTCGTTTTTCGAGCAGCGCAAAATATGAGTCTACAATCAATATAATTTGAGATTCTATAGGTATATCTTCTCCAGCAATATGATTTGGATATCCTGTACCATTCCAATTCTCGTGGTGTTTTTCTATTATAGGAATTATATCTCCTATATTAGAAATAGGTTTTAATATTTCTCTTGCAGCGATTATTGGGTGCTGTTTTATTGAATTTTTATCTTCATCACTTAAAGGTTCTGTCTTATTAAACAAATCCTTTGGTATCATCGTATTACCGATGTCGTACAATAATATAGCAATTTTTAATTTATCTACACTTTCTTTTGGTAAATCAAACCTTTTTGCCAACAAAGTTGCTAATTCTACCTTAGATTTAACCGCACCGTCCTGATGATCAGGATTATATGTAGTCACAAGTGTATCGGCAACTTGATACAGTTTTTCATTATTTTTATTCATCTCATTAAGTTTTTGAGTTAATAACTTTGCCGTAGTTTCTTCAACTGGAATTCTGTGTTTTGTAAGAATGTCAATAAATGTGCTAATTGCAATATCTTGCCATGAAATTTCTTGAGCCGGTTTTGCTATTGTAACCCTGTTTCTTCCATTTCTTTTTGATTCATACATAGCTTGATCAGCAAGCTCTAACAGCTCATCTAAATCATCAGAATGTTCTAAATAAGTTGCAACACCTAAGCTAGCAGTTATATGACCAATTTTTTCAAGCTCAACACCTTCTATTGCTTTTCTGATACGCTCAGCTGCTACCAACCCGCCTGCTGTATCAACACCGGGAAGAACAATATTGAATTCTTCTCCCCCCATTCTTGCTGCAATATCAATAGAACGAGCATTCTTTTTTAATACCTCTGCAATTGCTTTTATTGCAATATCACCATAGTTGTGACCGTACACATCATTAATTTGTTTTAAATGGTCTAAGTCTAAACCAATAATAGTAAATTTTTGGTTTTGTCTTTCAGCACGCAAAGCTTCTTTTTTGATAAATTCTTCAAAGTACCTTCTATTAAACAACCCTGTCATTGGGTCTGTTATTGCTTGCTCTTTTACGGCTTGAAACAGGTCTGCAATTGTAATTGCAAGCTCAATTTGTTTAGCAAAAAGGCTTAAAAAACTTAATTCATTACTGCTTATAGTTTGTCTTGATGAAAAAACTACTAAGGAGCCAAAATGAACTTGCTTAGACATTAATGGCACAAGAATGTATGATTTCATTTTTGCTTCAACAAAAAACTTGTTTAGTTGTTCTATATCTAAATCAGGAATAAAGCCACTTATTAATTCCGCAAGCTTGTCTGACTGATATATGGTATTATTAATTACTGCATCTTTTAACTCTTCTATTCCTGGATATTTGAGTTTATAATCAGATAGTTTGCAATTAAAATATTTAAAAAATTTTTCACTAAAATCATCTCTTGAAGAAGCTGCAATCTGTATATAACTGTCATCGTCTTTTATGTACGGTTTTATTATAAAGCTATATACATAACCTAACTCTCCTTGTAAACTATTTACAATTGCACTTAGAACACTAGACAACGGTTCAGATGAATTCATCATGTTCCATATATGCTGCAATGTAAGCATTTGCTTGTTAGCACGATCCAGTTCTCTTGTTCTTTGAGCAATTTCAGCTTCTAATTTTGCATTTCTTTCATATACCTCAAGTATATTCTGACTACCGGAATATACAGAAGAATCAACTTCGTCTAGTCTGGATTTAAAATTTTTTATACTTTCAAATATATTAAATAAGCCCACTGGCAAAATCCTCAAAAATCAATACTCGCAAATTATAACACATTTTTTAAGTGTGGTAAAGATATTACACAAAACCTCCTTGGCGGGAATTGAACCCACGACCTTGGGCTTCGGAAACCCACGCTCTATCCTACTGAGCTACAAGGAGATTTTGATTATTATAAATCTAACAATCCAACCCTAAATCAAGTGTAGGCGCTTTGGCAACTATGGCACTCGAAGATATAATATCGACTCCTGTTGATGCAATTTCGTTAACAGTTTGAAGATTCACATTTCCGCTTGCTTCTACTATAGCTTTTCCATCTATATATGACACACATTCTTTCATAAGCTCAATACTCATATTATCAAGCATTATAATATCAACTCCGCAGTTTACGGCTTCTTTTACTTGCTCGAATGTATCACATTCGACTTCAATTTTATGAGCATGAGAAATATTTTGTTTTAGCTTATTCACAGCACTTGTTAAAGAACCTGCATATTTAATATGATTATCTTTTATCATCGCGCAATCAGAAAGGTTAAAACGATGCAGAGCACCACCACCAATTTTTACAGAATATTTTTCAAAAGCTCTAAAACAAGGCGTAGTTTTTCTTGTATCTACTATTTTTGCTTTATAATTTCCAATCGCATTTTGAT
Source organism: uncultured bacterium (assembly GCA_902777605.1). Taxonomy (GTDB): domain Bacteria; phylum Cyanobacteriota; class Vampirovibrionia; order Gastranaerophilales; family Gastranaerophilaceae; genus CAG-196. Next base: position 84,475 of record CACYUI010000010.1, read on the forward strand.
ATTTATTAGTTTCTGTAGCAATTCCACTCATTCTTTGAATATAATTCAAGGCTGTACGCTCACCCAATAAAATATACCTAGCCGGCCCATCAATATCAGCAATTTTATCACCTTTTTTTAATAAATCCCCATCTTTTTTGTACAACCTAATCTTTATATCTTGAGATAATATTCTGAACACAGTCACAAAAACTTTTATACCACACAGAACACCTTCAACTCTTGAGTTTAAAGAACACTCCATTCTATCTTCCTCGTTTGTAAGATAGTCGGTAGTAATATCTCCAAAACCAATGTCTTCTTGCAAAGCCATTTTTATGTGATTTTCAATAAAAAAATTATCTAACATTTTATTAAATCCTTCTCTACTTCTTTTTCTAAAACTGAATGAACAGAAATTTCACTTGTTGTTTTAAAATCACTTCTTGCATGAGCACCTCTTGACTCTTTTCGTTGAATTGCGCTATCTATAATTAGTGATGCAACTGTTAGCATATTTCTGTATTCATATTCTTTAATACTTAAGCATTTTCTCATTCTTTTAAATTCATTTTTTAATTCGCTTATTAAATCCTTTGCTTTTAACAAAGATTCTTCATTTCTGATAATACCAACATTATTCCACATAACATCCTTTAATTGATGTTTTAAAGAATCAATATCATAAGATTTACCACTTATTGAATGAGAATACACATCAATCATCTTTTTTATACCGGCATCAATTTTTTGTGGAACTTCTAAATTAGCAAAAGAAAGATAGTCCGCAAGCTCATAAGCACAAACAACACATTCCAATAACGAATTGCTTGCCAATCTGTTTGCTCCATGCAGACCTGTAGAAGCCACTTCACCAATAGCATATAGACCTTTTATGGAAGTTTTACCTGAAACATCTGCCATTATACCGCCCATCGTATAGTGAGCTGCCGGAGCAACCGGTATTGGGTCTTTAGAAATATCAACCCCATTCGCCAAACATTTATTAGATATAGTAGGGAATCTGCTCATCAATTTATTATGATTAATAACAGTAGCATTTAAAAATACATTTGAAGAATGTTCTTTTTTCATTTCATTATAAATAGCTCTGGTGACCACATCCCTTGGCGCCAACTCGCGCTTATCAGAATATCTTGACATAAATTCTTCACCATCAGTATTAACTAATTTTGCCCCTTCACCTCTGACAGCTTCTGATATTAAAAATCTATTCTTACTATTAGGACTTAGTGCCAAAGCTGTCGGATGAAATTGAATAAATTCCATATCACGAATTTTAGCGCCTGCTTCATAAGCAAGTGCTATACCATCACCGGTTGCACCTTCGGGATTAGTTGTATATTTATAAACTTGCCCAACACCACCTGTTGCCAATATTAAAGCTGAAGTATAAACAACTTCATGCTCTTGTGTAAGTTCATTATATATAATGACACCTTTACACTCTTTTTCTGCAGAAATCAAAATTTCAACAGCCATAGCATTTTCTAGTACTGTAATATTATTATCAGATAAAACTGCTTTTGACAAAGCATCAGTTATCCCCTTCCCTGTTGCATCTCCACCGGAATGAAGAATTCTTCTTACGCTATGTGCTGCTTCTAAAGTAAACATTAGGTTTGAATTCTTATCTTTATCAAAATTAACTCCCAATTTAATCAAATCATTTAAAACCTCATCAGAAGCTTGTGAAATATATTCAACAACTTTCTCATCACTTAAACCGGCTCCTGCATTTAATGTATCTTTTACATGTAAAGAAACTTTATCATTGGGATTTTGATGCATTACAGCTACTATACCGCCCTGTGCATACCTTGAATTACTTTCTCCAAGATTTGACTTAGATACTATTAACAAACCTTCTGGCAAATTAATTTGTTGAGAAATCTTCAATGCTGCATACAAACCTGCTGCACCACTACCTATAATTACCGCTGAATATTCAGAATATTTCATTTTTTCTCCTCAAAAGTAGTTTGCTTATATTTTAAAACAAACAGAGAAAGAATAATATAAATTATATATTAAGATTTACTTAATTGTCAGAGGCAAAATTTTTGGTTTTAAAGTATCTTTAACAAGAGATGATTCTGTATTCATTGTTGGAGAATATTCTTTTGCTTTTGCAATATCATCTTCTGCTTCTGTCACTAAACCTAAGCTTCTTTTCACATTAGCTCTTTCTATATAAAATTTTGAATTATTTGGTTTTCTATCAATTGCAAGATTCCATACTTTAAGAGATATTTCAGGATGTCCTGCACTACTATATACTTCTGATAAACAAACAAAACCTGCATATGCTGATTGGTCTAAGTTTAATATAGAATTACAAAACGACAATGCTTGCCTATAATCACCTTTTTGATTAAATAACATTGCGACAGGGAAATACTCTTTAAATGAAATGTCACCAGAACGCATAAAATCACTTAGAGAGCTTGTATAATCCCCATAAAATAACTCAATATAGGCCCTGTCTTTGTACAATTCTTGTAACTCATTATCACTTACATAAGCCGGAATGGTTGCAATTGCTTTATTTATTTCACGCATTGCTTTTCTTTTGTCCTTGGGAAACATTTTTGCTAAATAAACAGCATTATTTCTGTAAAACATGTACTCAGTTGTAGAATTACTATTTAACATCTTTGCTACAAATAATTTTGTATTGTTACCCCAAAAACATATTTGCAGAAATTTATTTCCCGGAGGAGAACATAACCAAGCAACTAAAAGAAATACACCAATGATTATAGCTAATAATTTTATATCATCTTTTCTATTTTTTTTATCATAATTCGACATTTATAAGCTTTCTCTAATTCAAGTACCAATAACAATAATACAAAAAAAATTTAACTTTGTAAACATTATGTGTAACATAAAATCTCATTCAATTTACATATTTCTTTATAGCAACCATTATTGATATTTTGTAATAATATATTAGAAGCATTTGGTGCCAATAACATTGCTTCATTTTTGTGAGTAAAATACAATTCAATAAAGCGCGCAAATAACTCCGATATATTGTTGTAATATCTATTTATTCTATTAATTTTAGAATTAATTCTATTTAAAAAACGCTTTTTTTGCCTCAATTCAATATAGTATTTTTCATAATCTTTCAGATCAGAATATTTATCTATTTCGCTTATAGAATAAATCTTATTTAAGAATTTTACACTATCATACTTTGTCAAATATTTATATTTTAAATTTATATTATTTTCAATAGGTAAATATTTTTCTGATAAAGAAAAATCATTGCAATACAGTTTTATTTTATTTGATAACTCATGAATTTGATTTTTCAAAAGTTCCTTTTGTGAAAATAGAGCAGATGCAAAATCTTTCGGAACACTTTTTACCGTAACATTCACCAGTTCATTGTGAATTTCTTCCGTATATTCACCAAATAAAAAATCTAAAGATAATAAAGCTCTATCATACTTTGAATGAAAATAATGGGCAAATTCATGCAATAACACCTTTAACAATTCTTCTTGAGGCATATTTTTTGCAATGTCGATTCTGAACACATTATTTCTGCGCATGAAAAATCCTTTATTGCCACGCGCTTTATTTTTACCTATATTAACCTCTATGCCAAGGCTTTCCAAATACTTTATCAGATTTTTTACTCTGTCTCTTTCACTAACCATTTTAAATAATCTTCACTACAATCTATAATAGGTAAAGCGATAATTTCGGGAATAGAGTAAGTATGTAGATCTTCAATTACAAGCTTTATTTTTCCATAATTTGTACGACGCGTTTTTATCAGCATTAGAATTTCTTTTTCTTCACAAACTTCACCTTCCCAAGAAAACACTGATTTTACATTTTCAATCATATTTACACAAGCAGCTAACTTATGTTTCATTAGGATTTTTGTAATATCTTTTGCAATTTTCTTATTTGGCACTGTACAATGAATTTCTATTATATCCATATTTACTCCTTATATTCTAAAAATTTTACCTGGATTTAATATATTATTAGGATCAAAGGTCTTTTTTATCCTTTTCATATACTCAATTGCAACATCATCCAGCGTATCTTTTATATAGTCAATTTTTTCTATTCCAATACCATGCTCTGCAGATATTGTACCTCCAAGATTTGTTACCATGTCATAGATTTCTGCTTTTGCATCCATATAATTTCTAAACTCTTTTTCATCATCTAAATTTAATGCAATTTGAGGATGAATATTTCCATCACCAACATGTCCAACAAAACATGTTTTCAACTTATACTTCTCACATATTATACGGCAAGCATCTACCATATCGGCAAGAGAAGATCTTGGTACAATTATATCATCAGTAACAACATCGGGAGCCAATTGTGTTACAGCTGCATAACTGGCTCTTCTTGCTATCCAGATTCGTTCTTTTTGCTCATTATCAAAAACTATATTCACATTTGATGCGCTCGAACCTTTTAAAGCATTTTTAATTTTTATAGCTTGATTTTCTAAACCATATGCAAAATCTTCAATTTCAATTAAAAGCATACAGTCTTTTTCTCTAATTAATCCGGAAGGACAAAAATTTTCAACTGTATTAATTGCATTTTTATCCATAAAATCTATTGTCGATGGAAACACTCTGCTTTCTATAATTGAATTTACACCTTTTACGGCATCTGACATACTATCAAAATATGCAGTGATAAGAGCATTTGCTTCGGGTTTTGGAATTAATTTTAATTCTGCTTCAGCAATCACTGCCAATGTTCCTTCGCTACCGACCATCAATTGACTCAAATGATAACCGACAGCATCTTTAACGGTACCTGCACCCGTTTTCATAATAGTACCATCTGCTAAAACAAGAGTTAAACTCAATATATAATCTTTTATAGTACCGTATTTAAAAGATTTAGCGCCGCCGGAAGCTTGCGCAATACCACCTCCTATAGTGGATACCTTAAAATTGGATGGATCAGGGGGAAAATACAAACCTTTAGATTCTGCTATTTTTTTTATGTCATCTACAACAACACCAGGTTGAACTTTCATTGACATGTTTATAGGATCAAACTCTAAAATCTTATTCATCTTTGAAAAGTTCATAACAATGCTATTTTCTTGACATGTACAAGCTCCAACCATATTTGTTCCGGCTCCTCTTGAAACAATAGAAATATGATTAGAATTAGCATACTTTAAAACATTCTGAATATCTTTAATAGACTCAACAAATACTACTGCGTTTGGAATTTTAGTGGGTTTTCTTGTATTAGTTGAATCTTGAGCATAACAATAGCATTCCTCTTTTGATATGAGGATATTTTTAGATGTTAAAATTGAACTTAAATCTTTTATACTACTTTTCGATAACATTTGATGCTATTTTTTCAATACTTTTATTTAATTTCGCTAACTGTTTGTCCATTCCACCAACCTTTTTAGTTAGTTGAACTGTATCTTTATTATCCATCAAAGAAACTGCTTCTTCCAGTTTTGTTTCAAGTATCTTAATTTTATCTTGCTGCATTGACATTTTTTCATCTATTGCGACAAGAAAACTGTTTAATGTATTTTCTAACGGAGATGTATCAATCTTATTATTTTTGTTTTTAATAGTACTTTCTACGATTAATTTATCAAGTTTCGTTTCTAACGAATTGATTTTTTTAGCCTGCTTCTCAAATATATTACCTAATGCCTCTACCAACTCATCACTCTCAGAGGTATCTGCAGCTTCTGCTTTTAAATCTTCTAACATCACTTTTATTTGACCAATATCATCTAAAGTTTCGACTTTATCGGAAATTGATTCTATTTGAGCACCGGCTTTATCAACCCATTCTGCCAAATACTCAAACACTTGATTGAATACTTGGTTAGTTTTTGCTCCATTTTGAATCATTAAATTTATTGCTCCCAATTTGTTATCAATCTTATCCAACCCTGTTTCGTGAGCAAAATTACGAGTTCTTTCATCTAAGTCGTTTATTACAAGCTTAAAATCCTGTAAATTATCTTGAAGAGTTTTATATGATTCGTCAGAAGCAAGTATCAATTTATTTGTTCTTGTACTGATACTTACAATATCCTCTGAAAGATTTTCAAAATCTTTCTTAAATTCTTCAGTATTAAACTTAGGCAGTTCTTGTTTTATAGATTCAACCAAAGAATATATACTATTCGTAGAATTTATTAATTCTTCGAATTCTTTAGATTTGTTATCCGCTTTCATATCATTAAGAACTAATCTTAAATTTGCAATATCAGATTCCAAATCTTGAAGACTATACACATAATCTACAGTTCCTTCAGAAGATATAATTGAAGATATTTTCTGGTTGATAAGACTAATATCATTTTTTAATAAATCAATTTTTGCAGATGTATTAGTTTCAATTCGACTTAAAACATTAATTAATTCATCATGCTTTTCTTGTATAAAATCAATAATTTCTTCTTGTTCAGCGACAAATGATATTTGATTAAATATACTTATAAATTGAGTTATAATATCAGTTTTTAAAGAATTTAAACCATCCATCAATTCTTGCCCCTGATTATTATATTCAGACAAAACATTGTCAAACTTATTTGAAAAATCAAGTATAGATTGCTGAACACCATACTTAACAATAGTATTCATTTCTGCTAACTCTGGTAAATTATTTCCACATAGTTCACTGATATCATCCAAGTATTCTAATTGTTTATTAACAAGTGTCTCAATACCTTGTATCTGATTATGAACAGATGAATGAAACGCTTCATCAAATGACTTGTTCATAATCTGCGATTTTAAATCTATAAAGCTTTGTTTTAATTCATCTATTGAAGATGATAAATTTGAAGAAAGCACGCTTATACTTTCATTAAATTCTTTTCTAGATTCAGCAAAACTTGTAACTAACTCTTGTACCGATAAAGATATTTTATCAAAAGCTGAATTATATTGAGTTGACAATAATTTTATTTCTTCATACTTGTCAACTACAGTATCAATGAATTTTTTATCAAATAAATTAATGCGCTCGTCGAATTTTTTAGAAACATTTTCAGTAATAAATTCTTGCACTTTATTATTCATTTTTTCTACAGTATTTGTTAACAATACTTCATTTGTAGACTTTAAATCTGATATTGCATCAGAAAATACACTTACTTCAAGCAGCTTGTTTATATTATCTGTTGTATCTTCTATAAAAGATTCCAAATCAGACTTAAGTGCATCTATTTTTCCATTTTCGATAGTCCTATCTGATTTAATATCAAGATATGTTTTCAAATCATTTACAGAATCTACTATATATCCTGCAACAGATCCTTCAAGTGAGGATGTAATAGCTGAAAAGTCATCTTTTTGAGCATCTTTCAATAAGCCAATCTGCTCAATCAAATCAGCTACAATAACATCAGTTTCTTTTTCTACATTTTTTGACAAATTATTAAACTGTTCTTCAACAAGTTTTGATATTATATCCTTGCACAATATAGAATTTTGTTTTACACTTTCTACACATCTTAGAATATTATCAGAAAATGCTTCTAAAGACTGGAGCTGACCGGCAGAAGTCTCTGTAATAACATTCTTTATATCGTCGTATTCATCTGTTTGATGATTTTTTAAATCAGAACTTGCAGATGCAACAATACCTTGAAATTTTTCTATAATATTACTCTTCAAGGAGTTATTTTCTTCTTCTTGATGATTTATTAGATTAGCCGTTGATGATGAAATTAAAGATTGAATTTTATCAGATACAACTTCAAATTTCGGTTTCAATTCTGCTTCAAGATTATCTTTTATGCTCGACATTTGTTGAATTGTCGTTGCACTTAATGAATTTACATCAACACTTAATTTTTCTACTGCTGAAGATATTTCATTAAAACAATTATTGACTTCTTGCGCTTGAATATCCATGGATGAATCAACAAACTTAGTTATATCGTCTAACTGGGCTTTTACTGACATAACTAAATTTTCATTACACTGCTCTACATCTTTTGTAAAATCAGACAACTTATTCTTTAATGATTCATAATCTGCAGATGTAAGTTCGATATTTTCAGATATAATATTCTTCAAACGCGTTGCTATATCTTCTAGCTGTATGATATTATCACGATTTTGTTTATCTAAAGTTGCTTCTAAAATACTATTTAAAGATAAAGCTTGCTGTTTAATGAACTCTGCTTGCTCATCATTTTTATTTTTTACATTATCAAAAATTATTTCCACTTGACCTTTATAGTATTCTAATTTTTCAGCTAACGATGCACCCAACCTTTCTGAAGCACCGCCAAGTTCTTCGTCTATGCGCTGTCTTAATGCATCACCGGCACTATCCATTAAATCAGATAAAAATGAGTTTAGAGCATCAAATTGACCTTCAATTATTTTAATTTGACGAGCCATATCTTCATCTACATCATTTGCAATACTTGTAAACTGCACCTGTAACTCACCAAAATCATTGCGTAAAGAATTAAAACTGTTATTCAATTCTTGCTGTGATGCATCTTGCATATTTAATATTAAAGTTTTTAATGAGGCAAAGTTATCCATAATTTTATCAAGAGTAGATGATAAAGAAGCCGTCGTTTCTGTGGATAAATTATTTACAGAATTTTTTAGAACATTAAAACTGCCGACAATATCAGATACTTTGCAATCCATCTCTGTTAAAACATCTGCAGTATTACTTTTGATAGAATCGACAGAGTTATTTACTTCATCCGTAAAATCATGTTTTATAAAATTAATAACATCGCGGTTACTTGATTCCATATTTGATGCCGCGTTAGATAAATCTTCGCTGAGCTTAGTAATATTTATTTTTAATTTATCAATAATGCTATCAATTTCATTTCTTAATTCATTTTTTAAATCTACAGCTTGCTGAGATGCCTTAGAACTAAGGTTTTCTGCATTAAACTTCAATTCACTTAATTTATCGGCATTTTCACAACTAAAATCATTTTTAAATTCAGACACTTTGTCTAAAAGAATATTTTTTAATGTTGTAAGTTTGAATTCAAAATCAGCCTTCACACTATCAGCAGAAGATAAAATATCGGTAACATTTGTTGATAATGTTATGTTGTTAACATTTAATACTTCTTTAATCTCATCAAAATTATGTTGTACTTCTAAAATTTTATCATATGCATTTTTTATATCTTGTTTGATAATATCAGAACTTTCATAAATTACATTTTTTATATTTTCTGCCTTATTTGAAGAACTGTTTTCAAGTTGTTTAATATTTTCATTTATTTGATCTTTTACACTATTTAGAACATCTCTTATATCATCTGCATAATTTAAATTACTATCTTGGATTACATTCGCAATTTCATTAAGTTTTGACTCTAAGTTATCGTTATTATTATCTCTTTGTTCACTCACATAAGACAGAATATCAACTATAGAAGAAGATATATTTTCAATAGACGATTTTATATCAATAAGAGATTTTATATGGGCTTGTTTTACTTCATCTTCAACTGTTTCCAGTTTGCTTATTATTAATTCATACTTGCCATATATATCACTGGACATTTTTTCAGATACCTCACCTGAATAATTTTCCATTGCATTAGACAAATCTTGCTTGATTGCATACAAATCCGTTTTTAGTCCATTTACAGCACCCGAAAAATCTTGATTTAACATTTCTTGAAGAGAAGCTTTCAATCCTTCAAATTCATGCTTTGAATTTGTGATTTCCACAATTGAAGAATCCATTTTATAATCAAGATTCCCTGCAATATTTTTTAAATTATTTACATGCGCAATAATATCTTTAGAAGAATTTGATACAAAATCCTCCTGTTTTTCTAATGAATTTTTCAAACTATTTTCAAATATCGCAAGACGATCTGCAATATTAGAAAATATTGCATTATTTGATGATGTATTATTTTCATCAAGTTGAGCAACTACAGTTCTTAATCCTGAAATACCATCTGCAACATCGCTAAAATTCTTTTCACAAAGCGTAATTATCGAAGAATTTGCATTTTGAATGTGAGAAGTTAACACCTCTGCATTAGAAGATATATCACTGATTGCATGTGTTATATTTGCTTCTAATAACTGTGAAATTTTATCTGCTTCAACACTAAAATGTTCTTTTAATTCATTACCTTGCTTTTCGAAATTTAAAACATATTTATTTAAAATATCACTCAATAAACCATCTAATGAAGATTTGAAGTCTTCAAATTCATTTTTATTTGAAATGTTCTTTATTTGTTCTTCCAGTTCAGACAATCTATCAATTATTGCCAAAGAATTTTTATCTTCATTTTCTGATATAACTGACTTTAATCCGGCAACTATACTAACGGATGCATCAATTTTATCAGCTAAACTATCTATCTTATATGATTTTTGTGTCAAAGTTTCTACAGCAGAAACTAATTCTTTATTTCTTTCTGAAAGCGCATTGATGGATTGTTTTGTATCATTCAAATCATTTTGAGATGCTAAACCTGATACGGATTCAAAAAATGCATCATTCTTTTTATCCATCAATTGCAATGCTGATAATATTGCATTTGAAGAATTTATAATATCAGCAATCTCTGTTGTAAATTTTGTAACAGACTCTGAAGGATCAATATCAGTGATTTTTTTCAAAACTGTTTTAAAGTTTTCATTTAAACTAAGAACTATAGAGTCAAAGCCATTGGTTACTCTTTCTATATCATTTTTTAAAACTGAAATGCTTTTTATAATATCTCTTTTTTGAGAATCATCAGAACGCATTGCATCAAGTCTTATTGTTATGTCATTAAGAGACTCTTTTTGAGATACAACTTCACGCGAAAATACTGACAGATTTGTTGCTACAATATCAAAAAGTTCTTTGACTTCACCTGATTTTAGAGTTTCAGCACTATTCTTTAAAAGATTTGCAAACAAAGATTCAATTGCGGCAAATTTTGATACCAAAACCCCATGCCGCTCATCAAAATTATGCTTCAAATCAGTTAGATACGATTTTATTAAATCTATATCCTCATCTGTATTTATTTTTTCAAGCTTTGAATTTATACCTGAAAGAATCTTATCAACATCAGAAGTATTCAGTATACCTTGTGCCCTAATTGAGTTTAATAAGGTTTTAATTGTATCAAAGTTTTCGTTTATATTATCATTATCTGCCATAATTTTACACTCTATCCCTCATCATACATTATATAAGTTAATTATATAATAATATAAAAATAGTGACAAATATTAAATTTTTTTCTAATATTGTATTATGAACTATATATTTTTCTTGCTTGTATCTATTTCAATACTTGTCGGATGCATTAATGGAACGATGCAAAGTGTAGTAAATTCCATGCTCACGGCATGCGATACGGCTGTCAAAATTTCATTTTCACTAATCGGCATAATGACATTTTGGCTGGGTATAATGAGAATAGCAGAAAAATCAGGATTTGTTCAATTTATTGCAAAGCTTATTAAACCGATTACTAAACTTATTTTTAGCGACATAAAAAACAATGACAAGGCAAACGGTGATATTGCAATGAGCATATCAGCAAATGCACTGGGACTTACAAATGCTGCAACTCCTATCGGTTTAAAAGTCATGCAAGAACTGCAAGAAGAAAATCCTAAAAAAGATACAGCTACAGATACAATGTGCATGTTTTTGGGAATGAATACCGCAGGTTTTCAAATAATTCCTGCGACAGTAATAGCTGTACTCGTTGGAGTTGGAGCAAAAAATCCTTCAGAAATTATAATACCTACTTTGATTGTTACAACATTATCGTTTATAACAGCGATTATTGTAGCATTAATTTTTAAAAGATTTTGGAGGGAAAAATGATAGCAAAAATGTCAATATTTATACTTCCCACAATAATTTTTGTAATTTTATTAACAGGTGTTATAAAAAAAGTCCCTGTATATGAAGAATTTGTAGATGGAGCAAAAGACGGGTTTAAAGTTTCAATATCAATAATTCCATATTTAGTCGCAATAATTGTAGGGATTTCAATGTTTAAAGCTTCCGGGGCTATTGATATAATAGCCGTATTTTTAGGAGAAATATTAACTAAACTGGGTATACCAGTTGATATATTACCAATTATGATAACCCGCTCACTCTCAGGTTCTGCAACACTTGGTCTATTTTCTGATATAGCTACAAAACTGGGACCTGACAGTTTTATAACAAAAATGGCCGCAATTATGGTAGGTAGCTCTGAAACAACTTTTTATGTATTGTCAGTGTACTTTGGATCTATAGGTATAAAAAAGTTCAGATATGCATTGTTAACAGGTATAATCGCTGATATCACAGGTATTGCACTAGCAGTTTGGGTTGCTCATTTGTTTTTTCCTGCCAGCATCTTGTAGTTGACGGATGGAATTCATTTTCAACTTCATGTTTTAGCAATGCAGCAAAATTTATATCTATAAAATTTATTTGGTCTAGCTTATCGACCTTATATTCTTCAGAACCACAATTTGAACAATAATGATGCTGAGGAACAATTTCACCATTTTTAACCATAGCTTTCATCTTAACCCCGCAGCAAGCACACCTTGTTATATACCATTCATTCTGTATATATTTACCACAATCAGGACAATATCCGCCATCCACATTTGGACTGATTTTATCATGATTACATTTTGGAATTAATGATGGGAATAAAAGATAAATGAACTCCATAATTTCGTTATAAAACATTAGTTACCTCGCTATTATTTTATTAATTGTGTAAAAATAAAAATCAACATTTTATAAAAATATTAAGAATTATTAAGCAAACTTTCTTAAAAAGGCAATTTTAAAGAATAAATATACTTTATATAACTAAGGATATTAATTTTTCACTTTAACAGATATTTAATAATAAAACTAATACATAATACATACTACACTTCACACATTAAAAGTTTTTAGAGTCGATAAGACTCTTTTTTTTTTGGGGGGGGAGGGGTAAATAATATTTAAACTAATAAAAGATGACTATGGCGAGCGCGAGGGAACTATGGCTGGAGAGTTTTTGTCAAAAGTCGTAAGACATTTAGACAAAACTCTGAATTGCCGTTAAATGCAAACGAGTGCAAACGAGCTTTTATAAAAAGCTGGATTCCTTCGCCCTAATCGGGTTCGGAATGACATGGCGTAAAAACCTCTCATATAGTATCATTCTGTACATGTAAAATAATTATTTACATAACAAATCGTCATTCTGAGGAAAATAATTAAAGAAGTTTATTTTTATTATACGGAGTCCGAAGAATCGCCATAACTTTTTGTATGTTCATTCCATTATAGACAGTAGTGGATTTTACTGAGAGGGGTAGTGGTTTGCGGATTTTTGCAAGAGTGAGCGATAGCGAAACTCGTCCCCGTGAACAACCTTACGGAGTACTGTTTTTCGTGAGAAAAACATAAACAGAGTGCAAAGGTTGTAAACTGCAGATAATCCAAGACGACAAACAAAAAAAGACAATCACTTAATCCTAAGCAATTGTCTTTTTCTTTTAAAATAGATGTTGGCAGCGTGCTATCTTCCCAGGAGGTGGCCCTCCAAGTATTTTCGCCTCTGTAGGTCTT
>CACYUI010000011.1 GCA_902777605.1 uncultured bacterium
ATAATCAAGACTGGATAAAGTCAATTGAAAATAAAAAGACGGGAGTTGGAGTAAATGCGTAAAAAAGTACTCGTAACAGGTGCAAATGGTATGCTTGGTCAAGACCTCTGTCCGATTTTAGAGGATGAAGGATATGAAGTTGTTGAAACAGATATTCAGAATTTAGATATTACAAATCCTGAAATGGTTGGTCAAGTTTTAAATAGTGAACAACCTGATATAGTTATTCACTGTGCTGCGTATACTAATGTTGATAAAGCAGAAGAAGATTTGGGAACCGCCAGAAAAATAAATGCATATGGTACAGAAAATCTTGCTAAAGTTTGTGGTAAAAAGGATATAACGATGGTTTATATTTCTACCGATTATGTCTTTAGCGGTAATGGCACTAAACCTTATCTTCCTACAGATGAAACAGCACCTTTAAATAATTATGGTTTAACAAAATGGGAAGGCGAAGAAGCTGTAAGAAAATATGTTCCAAAGCATTTTATAACAAGAACGAGTTGGTTATATGGAATTCACGGTAAGAATTTTGTTGAAACAATGTTATCTTTGGCAGATAAACCTGAATTAAAAGTTGTAGATGATCAAATCGGATGCCCTACTTGGACGGTAGAGTTATCTAATGGCATTGTAAAGATATTGAAAACTGAGGACTATGGAACTTATCACATCTGTGGCAGCGGAAAAACATCTTGGTATGGTTTTGCAAAAGAGATATTTGATCAGTATAAAAAAATTTCTCCCTCGCCCCTTGAGGGAGAGGGTTGGGGTGAGGGGTTAAAACCTTGTACAACAAATGAATTTCCTCGTCTTGCAAAAAGACCTGCATATAGCGTTATGGAAAATAACAAAATTTGCAGAAATTGGAAAGCGGCATTAAAAGATTATTTAGCACTAAGAGAGGTTTAGAATGAAAGGAATTGTACTTGCAGGCGGAAGCGGAACAAGATTATATCCAAGCACAATGGTTGTTTCAAAACAACTGTTACCTGTATATGACAAACCTATGATTTATTATCCTATATCTGTTTTAATGCTTGCGGGTATAAAGGACATTTTAATAATTTCAACTCCTCACGATTTACCTAATTTTGAAACACTACTTGGTGATGGTTCTCAATTTGGAGTACATTTTTCATACAAAGTTCAACCAAGCCCCGATGGACTTGCACAAGCATTTATACTGGGAGAGAAATTTATTGGTAACGATAATGTTGCAATGATTCTAGGTGATAATATTTTCTACGGTGCAGGTTTTTCTCAATCCCTGCACGAAGCAGTTAAAAGAGCAAATAATGGTGTTGCAACTGTTTTTGGGTACTATGTAAAAGATCCCGAGAGATTTGGAGTAGTAGAGTTTGATGAAAACGGCAAAGCTCTTTCTCTGGAAGAAAAACCCAAAAATCCTAAATCAAATTATGCAGTAACTGGATTATATTTTTATGACAATAAAGTCATAGAATATGCAAAAAATTTAAAACCGTCTGCAAGAGGTGAACTTGAAATTACAGACCTAAATAAGATTTATTTAGAAAAAGGCAATTTGCATACTAATCTTCTAGGAAGAGGCTTTGCTTGGTTAGATACAGGAACACACAATTCTTTATTAAAAGCAGGGCAATATGTTCAGACAATTGAAGAAAATCAGGGAATAAAAATAGCTTGCTTAGAAGAAGTTGCATATCGTGTCGGATTTTTGACAAAAGAGCAAATTCAGAAGGAAGCTGATAAATACAAGAAAAATGAATATTTTTCTTATGTAAAAAATATAAAATAGTCGCTAGGTACAATATGAAATTTGAACAATTATATATTGGAGTTGATATTGAAGAAGTCATCAGGTTTGAAAATAAGTCTGCTGACAAAGATAAAGCCTTACTAGATAAAATATTCACTAAAGCTGAACTTGAATATTGTTTTTCTAAAATGTTCTACGCACAACATTTGACAGCAAGATATTGCGCAAAAGAAGCTGTAGTAAAAGCTCTATATCCTGCAGGAATACATGATGTTTACTATAAAGACATTGAGGTTTTAAATGATGCTGATGGATGTCCGTCAGTTAGCATAAAAAAATATCCGAATATAAAAACAAAACTATCTTTGTCACATACAAAGACAACTGCAATAGCATCTGTTATACTATCTGTTCAAAATTTCTGATCTGATTTTTTCTTTCTTCAATCTGCAATAACATTAGATTGGCAAAATCAGCTTCTTTGTATTTACCATATTTTGTAAAAGTTTTATGAGCCTTTTTTAATAAAACTGTAGCTTTATTTGGATCTATACCCATTAAAAATTTTGAAATATCAACCCTTGTTTTAGCAAGTTCCAATTTGTATTTTTTTATAGAACTTTCTCCTCTTGTGTAAGTTCTGAAATTTTCCTTTGCTTCTCTAAAATTACTACAAATTTCTTTTAAAACTTCTTCTTCGCTAATCAAAACTTCTTTATATTTGTGCTTTTGTTTAGTTTGTTTATATAAAATTTTCAAATCCACAAGTCTTGCATGCTCGTGTATGATGTCACCATTCTTCCTTGAATATTCAAGAGCTTTCATCACATAATGCTCTTTTACATTAGGAGCTAGAAAGGGCATTTTTATTAAGCTTGAATATATCATTCCCGGAATATCGCTATGTCCCGTTTTTTCCAGAAGGTTTGCAAATGTAAATAAACTACCGGCATATCCTCTTTCCAAGCCAAGTTTTTTATACTCTTTTTCATACTTATTTAATTGAGATATGACATATATTGGCTTTAGAGACTTGTTCATTATCATGCGTTCTTGAAAAGCCTGAAAATTATTATTCAAAATGTTAAAACTTCTTCTATCTATCTTTGACATATAGAGAATAAAACATCTAAAAATAAATTTTGCTTTTTACTCATGTGTAGAATTTTACATAGCAATGTAGACAACTAAATTATATAGAATTTAGCATAGTTATTTCTTTTGAATCAATTGGTTTATCATCAGTATTGAGCCTTCCGAGCGGAACTGTTTTGTTTGTTCCATGCCAGTCACTGCCGCCTGAGATCAAAAGGTTATTCTCTTTTGCACAACTCTTTAAAAACTCAATTTCTTTCATATCATATCTTGAATAATAGCACTCAAGACCTTTTATTCCACATTCAATCATCGTTTTAAGCTTTGGTAAAAATTCTTTCTCAGACAAATGCTCTTCACCTTCACCACCCAAAGGATGCGCCCAGACAGGAATTCCTCCGGCTGTAATAATGGTCTTAATTGCCTCTCCTCCGTCAAATTTTGTATTTCCGGTTTTGCAGGCATCAAGATACTTCTTCATAGCATCAACATTATTATCAGATAAACCTCGTTTTACAAGAATGTTAGCAATATGTGTTTTAACAACACTTTTCCTTGAATATAACCAGTCAAGCTCATCCTTTGTCAGTTCAATATTCCAAACTTCTTTCAAATATTTTATACGCGTTTCAAGCTTTGTTCTGCGAAGCTTTTTGCCAAGCGCTATAAGCTCTGTTAAATCTTTGTTTTGAGGATTAATGTTGTAACCAAGGATGTGGCATTTTACATCCCGCAATTTGCAAGTCAGTTCAACTCCATTTATGAATTTTATATCAGCAGGAAGTTTCGTTTTTTCTATTTCAAAAAGACCGTTAACGGTATCGTGGTCTGTAAGTGCAAAAATTTTTATGTTTGCTTCGCGAACCTTTTCAAGTAACTCTTTAACAGAAAAACTTCCGTCGGAATTGTCACTATGAAGATGTAAATCGAATCTTGCCATAACAAAGTTTTAGCATAAAAATATGGCGGGTTACAACACCCGCCATATAACAATCAAGTTATCTTATAAGCGATTATTATTTAATTGTAAGTTTTTTAACCTTGTCGGTTTCCTTTTCTACTTTTGGTGCAATAATTTTCAGAATACCGTGTT
Source organism: uncultured bacterium (assembly GCA_902777605.1). Classification (GTDB taxonomy): domain Bacteria; phylum Cyanobacteriota; class Vampirovibrionia; order Gastranaerophilales; family Gastranaerophilaceae; genus CAG-196. The sequence goes on from CACYUI010000011.1 coordinate 3,933, forward strand.
CAAGGTGAGCATCAGTTTTTTCAACATCAATCTCTGCCGGGAAGTAAATTGTTCTTGAAAATTCACCGTAGCGGAACTCAGATTTTCTGTAGCTCTTTGTATCTTCCTTATTTTCCTCTTCCTTTTTCGCATTTATGGTAATGTGGTTTTTGTCAATATCAATATCTAAGTCCTCTTTCTTTACTCCCGGAAGTTCTGCTTTTACACAGTATTCATTGTCCTTCTCGTGAAGTTCAACCGGCATTGCAAGTTTGTCGCACTCTGCTTCTTCGTTGTATATATATTCAGGGAAGAAGCTATCAAAATTTCTGTTTAGAATTGATGAAATTTCATCATTTACTGAACGAATAAATCTGTCAGGTGTTTTTTTAATTAAGAATTTCATAAATGCCTCCTTTGGGTAGGGGTAAATATATTGGATTTTATTTATCCTTACCCGACTTATTAAATACTTTCTTTCAACACTTTTATTATTACTCCAATTTGGGGTAAATCTTAATTTTTTAACAAAGAAATAACAATATGTGCCAAATGTTATTTTTTTGTTAATTTTCATTGATTTTCGAAAATGAGTGTTATATAGTGAATGTATATTACCCTATAAAACAGTATCGGGATGTAGCGCAGCTTGGTAGCGCACCGTGTTCGGGTCGCGGGGGTCGCAAGTTCGAATCTTGTCATCCCGATACTGTTTTATTTCATTAAATGTAACTAGCCCCACAACTATCCTACTTTTTTATACGATAAAATCTATCTTAGTTATTTTCATCTAAACAGTTGATGTCAAACATTGACAAAACAATTATTATACTTATGGACTATAGTAGGGATTAGGTATGATAAACTCAATATTTTTTGATGAATTATACAAACAATATGCTTGGTACGATTCAATATTCACACCTGTTGTGGAGAATTGTAGCAACGAATTTTTCTTTGAAGGTTTTGAATACAAACTTGCTTCTATCAGTACCAATATGAATGTTTTGGCACAAAACGAAACATTTTTTGTGACAAAAGTCAAAATAAATTCTAAAAATGATGTATATATAAGAATTTCGCAAAATGCTATTAATGTAATATTAGACAAAGTTTTAGGGAAAAATAATCGTAAATTTGATTTAACTGAGGTGACAGAACTAGAAGCGAGAATTATAACAGCTTTTAATGACTTTTTGTATGAATCTTTATCACCTAATTTTACTATAGAACCCAACAGAAGATATACTGAAATATTACACCTAACCTACTTTGTAAAGAGCGAAAGCTCTGATAATGCGGCAAAGTTTATAATATCTGTACCAAAAGAAATTCTTTCGCCGACAGAAATTGATATCAGTCAACAAAGATTTACAGATATGGATTTTGCGCAAAGTTTGGTAGAAGTAAATCTGTTATTGGGAACAACAACATTCCCACTTGCAGATGTTAAAAAACTTGATGTTGGAGATATTGTTGTTTTTGAAAACAGTAATTCTTCAGAAATGACTTTGATTTGCGACAATATAGTACAAAAATTTAGGATAAATCCTAACACGGATATTGTAGAACCATACGATAACATTGGCGGAGGGAACGGAATGGACGGAATAGATACAAATACTAATCTTTGGGATAGTATTCAGGTTGATATGGGAGCTGAGTTTGACAAAGTTAAAGTAACTTTAGGCGAACTTAAAAGCATAGAAGAAGGTTTAATTGTAGACCTTTGCTCTGTATATGACAATAATGTATCACTCAAGGTCGGCGGAAAAACCGTAGCAACAGGAGAGCTTGTAATAATTAATGACAGATTTGGTGTGAGAATACAAAAAGTAAACGAATCCGATCCAAACCCTGAACCATCTCCTGTACATCAGCAAGAAAAAACCGAACAATCAGAAGGTGGAGAAGATTTTGATTACAGCGACTTTGAGGTTGAAGAACCACAAGGTTGATTTTGGGGTAAATGTAATTAAGTATAAAGTAAAGCTTACTTAATCATTTGCTCACTTTTACGAAAGGATATGAAAAATGGGATATTTCGCGAATTTTATGATTTATACTTTTGCAATGATAGGAATCATTGTTATTGCTCTGCTTGTATTTAAACATTCTACATCTATTGGTGGCGCTAAAAGCTCAAAACTCTTAAAACTAGTTGATACAATGTCTCTCGGTCAAAGAAAAATGCTATACATAGTATCAACCGGTAAAGAAAAATTTTTGATAGCCGGTGATACCGACAGAACAACTTTAATATCAAAATTGGATAGTATATCTGACGAAGTAACAAATATAGTACAAAAAGAAGAAATACCAACTGAATTTTCTTTTCAAAAAACATTAACAAACCTTGCAAAACCAAGCTTTATGGATAAATCAAACCTCGGGATAAAATCAAGTTTGTTAACTAAAAAAACACAAAACTCTGAACAATCAGTATTAAGAAGTTTAGCTCAAAGAATAAGTAAATAAAGGATTTTAATAATGGATAGCGCATTACAAAATATGAACCCTGTTCTGCAATTACTTACAGTAATGACTCTTTTTTCACTCATACCGTTTGTATTTTGCTGTATGACATGTTTTTTAAGATTTACAATTGTATTTTCTCTTTTAAAAACAGCCATGGGCGTTCAAGTACCACCGTCAATTGTTACACTGGGTTTATGTATGATTCTTACTTTTTACACAATGGGCGGAGTTTTTCAACAAATGTACGAAAGAGGCTCCATACCTTACCAAAAAAATCAAAATCTTATCATGACAATTGATGAAGGCTCAAAACCGCTTAAAGAATTTATGCTCAAACAGACAAGAGAAAACGACTTGGCATTTTTTGTAGAATTAAAACGCAAAGCTCCGCCAAAATCTCCCGATGAAATTACAATTTGGGAAGTAGCTCCTGCATACATTTTAAGTGAATTAAAAACTGCTTTTGAAATAGGATTTATCGTATTTGTACCATTCATCGTTCTAGACCTTGTTGTAGCAAACATCTTGCTTGCTCTTGGTATGTTTATGTTATCACCGACAATTATTTCTTTGCCGTTTAAGTTATTGATATTTATTGCGGTAGACGGTTGGGCTTTAATTGTACAAGGTTTGGTACAAAGCTATAACTAAAATTAACTCAATCACTTTTAACAAAAAGGACACAAAATATGGAACTTTTAACTGAATATCTTGCAAAAGGATTTATGACAATGTTATCAATATCAATGCCATGCGTACTGACCGCTGCAGCAATTGGTCTTGTTGTTGGTATAATTCAAGCTGTTACACAGGTTCAAGAGCAAACTATTGCTGCTGCGCCTAAAATTCTTGCAGTATTTTTGGTTATTATTATTGGCGGTTTAGGATTTATTAAACTTTTAACAAATTTATTTAATGAAGGAATGGCATTAGCGTTCAATACAGTTACAAAAAATGATTCCTTTGTGCTTCCTGCTGATTACTACAAATACACAACTCCGTTTGAGGGGGAACTCAGTGATAAGTTTAAAAATGTACCTACCGTCAATGAAGTTATGAAAAATCCCGGTAAAGTTCCATATATAGACAGAAACCAAAAAATTAAATATTCACCGGCTCCAAAAGCCCCTATGCCTAAGGGTAATTTTGTAGAAATTAACAAAATGCTTGGAAGACAATAAATACGAAAGATTATATATGAAAAATTTGTTGTTATCATTAATCATCATAATATATAGTGCATCAGCAACCTTTGCGTTTGAGGATTGCTTGATTTCAACGAATAAAAAACTTTCCGACATAAAAATTGAAGACAATACTGTTATAGATGTTTTTCCACTATATACAATAATGAATGAAAAAAATACCTTGATTATTCATCCTTTAAAAAGAGGAAATACAAGATTTAGTGTTTTAAAAAACAATAAAGATATTGTGTTATTTAATGTAAAGGTTACGGAAAATGAAACAAGTATTGAGCCTATAGAAGGTTTTGATATACTTCAAATAGATTGCCCTCCGAATTTCTATGAATTTGAACTGGACCTGCCTCCCATTTTTATTATGGAGGAAGATAGCTAACAATGGATCAACTAGTCGCACAAATGTCTTATATGTTTCCGGAATTTGCCCGCTGGTTCTCGGCAGGTTTCATTGTCTTTGCTCGACTTCTTGGTTTTATTAGATTTGCTCCCATTTTTAACAGAAAAGAAATAGCAGGCATTGTAAAAATTGCACTGGCATTTCTTTTGACAATAATGATTACACCAATGTTAAAACCTGCAAATCCGCCTGCTGATATTTCTCCTTTGTTGCTTTTAACTCTTAATTTTGCAGCAGGTGCTATTATCGGATATATTGCTCAATTATTTATTTTAGCGATAGAGGCCGGCGGCGACATGATAAATACTCAAATGGGTTTGTCTTCTGCTATGGTTATGGATCCGTCTTCAAACAGCCAAACTTCTATTCTTAGCCGAGTCATTACTCTTCTTGGACTTTTAATCTTTATTGAAATAGGCGGATTTTATTGGCTTTTTAACGCTTTGATAAGAAGTTTTGAGATTTTTCCTATATATGCCGTTGCAATTCCATTGGAAAAAATTATAAATCTTGATTATCTTGTAACGACAACTTCAAATGTATTGTATATCGGTTTACAAATAGCTTCACCAGTGCTGTTAGCCACATTGGGACAAGACATAATATTAGGTGTAATATCAAAAACTGCTCCTCAAGTAAATGTATTTCAATTAAGCTTCTTATTTAAGCCAGTATTTGGTGCCGCAATTATGATTTGGATACTTCCGATGCTAATCAATGTAATTTCTGATTTCTTCTTGTCTTTTTCACAAATTTATTAAAAGAATTTATCAGAAATATCAGAGTTGATTTTGTAACATTAAATTACAACAAAGCTATATTTACCCCTAAGACTTGAAAAAATTGGGTTTTTTTAGTAAAATTGACATTGAAAATGCGTATTTTAAGAAGAGGTAATTTTTAATGTTCGAACGTTTTACAGAAAAGGCGATTAAGGTCATTATGCTTGCTCAAGAGGAAGCCAGAAGACTTGGTCATAACTTCGTCGGAACAGAACAAGTATTGCTTGGTCTAATTGGCGAAGGTACAGGAATTGCCGCAAAAACCCTTAAATCTATGGGTGTAAACCTTAAAGATGCTCGTGTCGAAGTGGAAAAAATTATTGGCAGAGGTTCTGGTTTTGTTGCGGTAGAAATTCCATTTACTCCACGAGCTAAGAGAGTTTTGGAACTTTCTTGGGATGAAGCAAGACAGCTTGGTCACAACTATATTGGCACAGAACACTTGCTACTCGGACTTATAAGAGAAGGAGAAGGTGTTGCTGCTCGTGTTCTTGAAAATTTAGGTGTTGACCTAAACAAAGTCAGAAGCAATGTTGTCAAGATGCTTGGGGATTCAAAACCAACCGCAGGAGCAGGAGCAGGAACCGGTACGGGTTCAAGTTCTTCGTCATCTTCTGCAAGCAAAGTTAAAACTCCTAGTCTTGACGAGTATGGTACAGATTTAACACTTGCAGCTTCTGAGATGAGATTAGATCCTGTTGTCGGAAGAGAAAAAGAAATTGAACGTGTTATACAAATTCTTGCAAGAAGAACAAAAAACAACCCTGTTCTTTTAGGTGAACCGGGTGTTGGTAAGACTGCTGTAGCAGAAGGTCTTGCAATAAGAATTGTGAACAACGAAGTTCCTGATATTTTGGAAGACAAAAAAATTATTCAGCTCGATATGGGCTTGTTAATTGCAGGTACAAAATACAGAGGTGAATTTGAAGAGCGTCTTAAAAAGATTATGGACGAAATCAGACAAGCCGGTAATGTTATTCTTGTAATTGATGAAATGCATACACTTATCGGTGCAGGTGCAGCAGAAGGTGCAATTGATGCTGCTAATATTCTTAAGCCTGCTCTATCAAGAGGAGAGCTGCAAGTTATTGGTGCTACAACTTCTGATGAGTACAGAAAGTATGTCGAAAAAGATTCCGCTCTTGAAAGACGCTTCCAACCTGTACTTATTGAAGAACCTTCAATCGAAGATACAATTGAAATTATCAGAGGTTTGAAATCTAAATATGAAGAACACCATAATTTAAACATTTCTGATGAAGCAATTATTGCAGCGTCAAAACTTTCAAGCAAATATATTAATGACAGATTTTTGCCTGATAAAGCAATTGATGTAATTGATGAAGCTTCTTCTAAGGTTCGTTTAAAAGTTTCTACACTTTGTCCTGAAGCAAGAGAGCTTGATAAAGAACTTAAGGATATTATAAGAGAAAAAGAAGAAGCAATAAGAAATCAAGAATTTGAAAGAGCATCTTCTCTTCGTGATGATGAAGCAAACATGAAAGACAGAATTCGTGAAGTTTCAGAAGAATGGAGACGCAAAAACGATGCTAATAAACCGACTGTAACAGAAGAAGATGTTGCACAGGTTATTGCGACAATGACAGGTGTTCCTGTTACAAAGCTGACAGAAGGTGAATCAGAAAGATTGATGAAACTTGAAGAAACTCTTCACAACCGTGTAATCGGTCAATCCGATGCAGTTGTAGCAATTTCTAAAGCAATCAGGCGCGCAAGAGTCGGACTTAAATCACCAAACAGACCTATCGGAAGCTTTATCTTCTCAGGTCCAACAGGTGTTGGTAAAACCGAACTTGCAAAAGCTTTAGCAGAAGCAGTCTTTGGAAGTGAAGATAATATGATTCGTGTAGATATGTCAGAATTTATGGAAAAACATTCTACCGCAAAACTTATCGGCTCACCTCCGGGGTATGTAGGTTATGATGACGGCGGACATATGTCAGAACTTGTCAGAAAGAAACCTTATTCAGTTATTCTTTTTGATGAAATTGAGAAAGCTCACCCTGATGTATTTAACATCCTTCTTCAAATCCTTGATGACGGACGCTTAACAGATGCTAAGGGTAAACATATTAACTTTAAAAATACAATCATAATTATGACATCAAATGTTGGTGCAAGTATGATTACAACACAAGGTAAGCTCGGTTTCTCTGCAACTGCAGATGATGCGAAGAAAGATAAATACGAAAAACTCAAAGATACAGTAAATGAAGAACTTAAAAAGGCATTTAGACCTGAATTCTTGAACCGTATTGATGACATTATCGTATTCTCACACTTAAGCAAAGAAGAAATCAGACAAATCGTTGATCTTATGATGAAAGATTTATTCAAAAGACTTTCTGAAAGAGAACTTTCTATTGAAGTTACAGATGAAGTTAAAGATTATCTTGCAAAAGACGGTTATAATGAAGCATACGGTGCAAGACCTCTTCGCAGACTTATCCAAAGAAAGATTGAGGATCAGCTTGCTGAAGAAATCTTGGGTAATGCTTATCAACCGGGAGATACAATTCTCCTGAAGCTTGATTCTTCTGAAGGCGAAGGCAAAGAAAAACTTGTTTTTGAAAGAAAAGAAGGACATGCAAAAGAAGAACCAGTCGAAATCGGTTAATTAAATAATAAGACAACAAAATAGGACTGCAAACTGCGGTCTTATTTTGTTTTAATAATATTTAAAAGAACATTCCCATTGCATTTGGGAGCGGTGAATGATATTTGCTTAGACTTGGCTGTAAACGATTTCCGTATGTAACATGATCATTGTCCACAGATACCCATTCATTTTTGTCCAAAGCTTCATTAAAGCCTTCTAATTTGTAATGAGTATCGCTGGTTTTGGAATCTAATTTAAATAAATTTTTAAATCCAACAGTATCGTTATAATCAAGTCCTAAAAGTTTGAAATCAGGAAGTTTTTTTCGTATTGTACTAATTTCATGGTCATTATCATCTACCGGTATATGTTCAATATATTTATATATTGAAAAATTTCTTACATGATCGTAATAACACAGAGGTGCTGAATTCCGACTTCTGTTAACAGTTAAGTACCCATCAATTTTTGCTAAAGTTCCCAAAGCAAAAGGTTTGTCTAAACTACGATTACATGGAGATTCCATTTTTATTACATATTTTTTACCTGCAGACGGAATAAAAACACCAAACACATTTTTGCTTGATTTTCCCTCTGTAAAGAATTTAAATTCATATGTTTTACCATCAAGAACTAAATTGTCTATTTTTTTATCTGATTTCAAACCAATTTCCATTTTATCTCTCAGGTAAGCTACAATCTCTTTCAAATGTTCTTTGGGTATAACTCTTGGTATATTACCTATTTTTAATCTGTCATGGTTAGCCAACGACTTGAACTTTTCTATTAAAACATCTCCTCGCCAATCGGGGCGAATTTTTATCAGTTCTGTAATTGTATGAGCATTTTGAAATTTTGTTTCAATAAAATTTTGATAAGCATTATAATATGGAGTATTTGGTATGAAAGTCATTAAATGCTGCGAATCTGAACCAAGTCTTTTCTCCATCATATTTTTTATAAAATCACTGTTTCTCGGTTGATTAACAATACTATCAATAAATTCATATCCCCTGTCTTTTGCACTTAAAATTGCGGTTAAAAATTCATTCATAACTTCTTTTGGTTGTTCCATTTTTAGAAAGGAATTTATTGCAGGAATTCCGTCATGTCGGATATACCAGTTATATTCATCGTAAAGCTTATTTAAAGAAATTCCTTTAAAGGAATTCGAATAATAATTTACAGGATATGATGAAAAGCTTGTTGTTTGTGGTTCGCTATTATTTGTTTTTTTTATTTGTGTATTTTTATATAAATATTGAGGGCTATTTAGTGCAAAATTTACTTTCATATATTTTCTCCTTTTGGTGAAAAAACTTGTGAAAATAAAAGTTGCTAGTTAAAATTTTTATTCAATAATTTCAGCACCTTTTGGTTCTATTTTTAAGGTTCTTATATCTGTTTTAATGCTTTGACCTTCCCATATTTCTTTAACTTTAGACTTGATTTTATCTAAATCATAACCACAAGAAATAATTAGCATAGAAGGTCCGGCTCCTGAAAGAACACATCCTATAACGCCATCTTCATGCTTAAAGGCTTCCATAATTTCACTCATACCGGGGACAAGTTTTTCTCTGTAAGGTTGATGAAGTTTGTCATGAAGAGCCATTTTCATAAGTTTTGCATCTTTATTATTAACTGCTTGAATTAGCATTGCCAAATGTTTTGCATTAAATACAGCATCCTGAAGTTTTACTGATTCAGGAAGTACGGAGCGGGCAATGTTTGTAGAAAGTTCAAAATCAGGAATACACACTGTTATATCCCACTCTTCAGGCCAATTAAGTTTTTCACAAATTATTGAACCGTCATCCTCTTGAGAGGCTAAAACAAAACCCCCTAAAATAGCGGGAGCGACATTGTCAGGGTGTCCTTCAACCTCTGTAGCAATTGATAAAAGCGCCGTTGTATCCGCAGGATTTCCCAAAAGCTTATTAGCAGCCAAAAGTCCACCAACAACTACCGACGCAGAACTTCCCAAACCTCTTGTAATAGGGATTTGCGATTGAACATTTATTTTCAATTCAGACGGTTCTTGCCCGATTGAGTTGTACAACATTTCGACAGCTTTATATATAATACTGTTTTCATCTTTTGGAATGTTGTCAAAAATCATTTCATCCAAAGGCTGTTCTTCTTCTGTCATAAGGTTTATTTCTATACCGGTTCCGGGAAGAACGGTTTCTTCTATTGTAATTGTATTATATATCGGAAGTGCAAGCCCGAGGCAATCAAATCCCGGTCCTAAGTTCGCTGATGTTGCAGGCACTTTTACACTAACTTTCATCTCTGTGATAATCTCCTCATAAAAGTATAAAGAGATTATACAATAAAGAAAAACAATATCCAATATTTTGAATTGATATTAAGTTTCAAACTTCATTAATTCTCGTATTGTAATTTTTAATGCATCAGCTATTTTGAACAAATGTCTGTTTACGCGCATATGGTATGCCTTACCGTTTTCTATTTTTTGAAGATAATCTTATCTTATCCCTGTATTTGTTGAAACTTCTTTCAAAGAAATATCCTTGCTTTCTCTAATGCTTTTGATATGGTTTCCAAGTTGTTCACATATTTTGCAATATTCTTCATCGTATTTCATAATTCCTCCTTTTTGCTCTTTAATTTAACAATGTTTAAACATTGTAAGATATTTAATATTGTTTTAACTTTGTAAAATTATTGTTATAACAAAGAGGTTAATATGAAGAAAAAGTTTATAACAATTGGTAATAGTTGGGCAATGTTGTTTACAAAAACAATGCTTGAAATGTTGGAGGTTAATCCCGAAGAAGAACAAGTTGAAATTGAGTTTGATAAAAAAGTTTTAAAAATGGAAAAAGCAGAAAAATAGACTTTAATTATAAACAATTATGCTATAATCAAGGTATGAAATATCCAAATTTAGAAAAACTTGTTGATATAATCGCGATTTTGCGCAGCGAAAACGGATGCCCATGGGATAGAGAGCAAACTCACAAATCGTTGCGCCCCAATATGCTGGAAGAAGCTTATGAAACTGTGGATGCAATTGATGAGGGTGATATCCCAAATCTTAGAGAAGAGCTAGGAGATGTGCTTTTGCAGGTTGTTTTACATTCTCAGATTGCAAAAGATAACGGCGAATTTGACATAGAAGATGTTGCAAAAGAATTAAGTGACAAGCTTATCCACAGACACCCGCATGTATTCGGAACAGAACATGTAAATTCCGCAGACGATGTGGTTACAAATTGGGATAAGCTTAAAAAAGAAGAAAAAACCTACAGAAAATCTATTCTTGACGGGATTTCTAAATCTCAATCAGCTTTAATGTCCGCACAAAAAATCAGTAAAAAAGTAGTTAAAGTCGGCTTTGAGTGGGATTCTGTTGATAGTTTAAAAGAATGTATACAATCTGAATACAGAGAGTTTGATGAAGCAGTACAAAAGGGCGACAAAGAACTTATGGAAGACGAGATGGGTGACATATTCTTTGCAACAGTAAATCTTGCCCGCTGGTATAAAATTGATGCGGAGCAGGCACTTTTAAGAGCCAATAAGAAATTTACCGCACGATTCAAAAAAATGGAAGAAATAAAAACAAAACCTTTTGAAGAGTACTCATATGAGGAATTTAACGATTTATGGAAACAGGCTAAAATATTAATCAGTGAGGGAAAATAATGAAAAAACTTTTAGGAATAATTTTTATTTTGACAATGATAACAGCTCCGGCATTTGCATATATGGGACACAGTTTTGACGAGCCTATAAATGTTTGCGCATACCATATTTTGGTAAAAGACCAAATGCAGGCATTAAAAATCAAGTCAGAGATTAAAACATTTGATGATTTCCAAGACTTTGCAAAAATATATTCTGAATGCCCGTCAGGTAGAAATGGCGGCGAGTTGGGTTGCTTTGGCAGAAGACAAATGGTTAAAGAATTTGAAAAAGCAGCATTTGACGGAAATATCGGCGAAGTAACAGGACCAATTAAGACAGATTTCGGATACCACTTGATTTGGGTAACAAGAAAATATTAGTTATAGGTTAAAACAAAATGGAAAATAAATTTACCGCAAATTTGGCATTATTTATGACGGCTCTTATTTGGGGGTTATCTTTTGTCGCTCAAAGAGCGGGAATGGAGTATGTAGAGCCATTTACATTTAATATGGTAAGATGTATTTTGGGCGGATTTAGTTTGATACCTGTCATATTATGGCTTAAAGTTTCTCAGACTGATAACAGAACAGAACGCAGGAAACACATTCAACATATAAACCTTGAAAGAGCGGGTATTGCTTGTGGTTTGGCCCTTTTTACGGCAATGACAATACAACAGTATGCAATGCAATTCGTCGGAGCAGGTAAGGGCGGTTTTATAACCGCACTTTATATTGTTTTTGTGCCATTGATTATGGTTTTAATGGGGAGTAAGTTAGGCAAAAATGTTGTTGTTAGTGTTATTTTATCAGTTATCGGTCTGTATTTGCTATGCTGGAAAGGTGGCAGCGGATTTGATATTTATGACTTAATGATTTTAGTAAGCGCATTTTTCTATGGTGTGCACATTCTTGTAGTAAATTATTACTCAAGACATGTTAATCCTGTAAAAGCCTCTTGCCTGCAATTTTTTGTGGTTGGAATTCTGTCAACAATTTTGGTGCTTTTATTTGAACATCCTACCTTGAGTGCAATATATGAATGTAGAATTCCTATTTTGTATGCAGGGATTTTGACTTGCGGAGTAGCTTATACACTTCAAATATTCGGTCAAAAACACACTTTGCCTGTGGTTGCATCTCTTATATTCTGCTTAGAAGCAGTTTTTGCGGTTCTTGGAGGGGTGCTTATTTTAGGAGAAAGTTTGAGCTTAAAAGAAGGTATTGGATGTTTGTTTATGATAAGCGCAGTAATTCTTTCTAATATAAGAGCAGAAAAAAGATTTTGACACGAATATTTTTTGTGATAGACTAAAAATACACTCTATTGGTGCGTGGCACTCTACCGAGCGAAACGATTAAGTATCGTTTTGTGAGAGGAACGATAGCGCGAAAGCGGAGCTTTCATGCGGTACCAACTGCCACAAACAAATTAAAAACTGAATATATGGGTGCGTGGCACTCTGCCGAACAAAACGATTGAGTATCGTTTTGTGAGAGGGTTGACTCTGCCGAAAGAATCCGAACCGTTGAGGGTTTTTGAGAGGTAGCAGTTGACGAAGTCAACGGAGCGATTTGAAAATTGAATAACATGGGTGCGTGGCGCAGTTGGTAGCGCAGTTGACTCTTAATCTCAGGTCTTACAGGGTTCAAATGCACACCACATAAGGATTACAACCAACTTTAATACATTTTTGAAAATAGGGCTGAAACCCTTGATTTTTCGTTGTATTATGTTCAACCGTTACACAATTATTACACAAAAATTTTTAGGAATTTTTTAACATAATTGCCAAAAAAATAATGGAAAAAAATAGAAAGATTTTTAACTTTGGCAGATAAAAAAATTGGGTAATAAAAACTTTATTTTTTACTTTTACTTAATACTACATATAAAGAGAAAGTTGTAAAACTTCACTAGTGTACATATTCTTGATTATCATTTGAACCTTCTGCATTAATGAAGAAGGCATTTATTAAGTCAGCATTTCGCCTGAGTAATTTAACTATAGGAGCTAAGTTATAACATTCCTCTTTATCAGGCTGAGTTTCACAAAAGTAATCTACAACAACAGCTATGTTATATATGTCATCTGCTAATTTGCTTAACTTTTTAAACTCTTTAGACGTAATGTTATATCCGACTTCTTCCATACAATGCCTCCTAACTCAAGAGACATCTTACCGCGCAGATATAAGAATAAGCAAGAGGTTTAAAATTAATATAGGTGATAATAGCAAGTACTCAAACTATTATTAAATGGCAATACTTAATTAGTTCCAAGACACAGTACTATAAACTTGTTCATAATCTTTTTTGATATTTTGCGGTAAATTATTCAAGCATTCATACGCAATGTCTTTACTTTGTATAAGTACAGAAATATTAAACCATTCTTCATAGATTCTCTTTTTGTACATATCTCCATTTTGCCCCCAATATGCATTATACTTTTGAAAATACTCTTCAAGAAAGTCTTTTGCCCTTTGGGCTTTTTCGTTTTCAGGTGCTTTAGAAACAAGAATTGCTAGCAAAGAAAATGGAGGAATTGGCATATTCGTTAGCATCTCAATTTCTTTAGATAAAATATCATTATCAATAACTATATTCAATTTAAAAATTGCATCTACTGCTTGCTTTAGAGCATTATCTGTATACCATGTATGTAGATTTATATATTTTATAAACAGATCAAAATATTTATTTACATTTGTTTTACTGATTTTCTTTTCTGTTTTTTGAAGATTTTCTATGCAATAAAACATAACTGTAAAAAACTGCATTATCCTCTTTTTGTTATTTATCATTTCTGAACTATTATAAATATAATCTTCTTCTGTTATATAAAATTTATTTAAAATTTTTTCAAATAGTTTGGTTACAGATACTTGTTTATTAACAACAAGCCCAAAAATTGAGTCAATTATAACATTTGTATAATAAACACCATCTTCTTGGTCTAATGGGGCATAAAATTTATCATCATTTATAGATTTTACATAATTGTTAAGTATAATTTTTCTAATGTAATTTGCTAAAGGTTTATCCACTTTTTCTATTTTTTGATAAATGTCTAAGTATCTATAGCTAATATTTGTATAATAGTTTTCAAGTCCTTTTGTAAAATACTTTAATGCTAATGGCTTATTATTAACCCTTAGAATATTTTTTATTAACCTGTTTTGTACTTGTTTTCTAAATAGTGGTATTAGTTCCTCTTTTTTAGTGTTATATATTGGAACATATGAAAAATCCGATAGTAAACCGTACCAATAAAATTTGTTGTAACCAAGTCTATCAATATTATCTAAAATTAGTTTAAAATATTTTTTTGCTGAAAAGACTGATAGATTTTTGTTGTTTATTTTATCTGCATAATTCAATATTATTAAAGAGATAAAAGAATCACTTATTTTCTTGTATTTTAGAGGAATGGTGCATTCACAGTTAATATTGCATCGTTTGTAATCATCGTTTAAAGCATGAATTATGACAGGTTTTTTAAATTTATTAATGGTTTCATACCAACAGTTCTTGTTTAAATTACATATAATACCAAGAACTTTTAAAATTATAGGACTAACCTCATACCAAATTCCCCAATTATCAAAATTTCTATACATTTCAAGAATATTGCTATAATTATCAATACTAAGTACAGAGTTTTCATATCTTCTGTTCTGCTTAAATAAATCCTTGTCCTCTAAAGAATTTATAGCTTTTACAGCATTATTGCAAAATCGATTGCTATTTGATTGTTTTAGTGCTTTTAACAATTTATTAAAATAATTATACGAATCCTCTTGCTTATTAAAAAGTGGCGAAAATGCCCAAATTAATTCTTGTTTAGAAAAACAACCGTCTGAACCGAATAATGCCTTGACTATAACATCACTATTCAATATATTAGATTGATCAATATAATATCCGTATTCAGTAAACAATAAATCTTTACTGATGAAATCTTTTACTTTCTTATCAGAAAATAACTTCTCTATCAAAGTTATTACTTTTTGTTCTGATAAAGGATATTTTTTAGGATTAAATATAATGCTTAATAATTTTACAAGGCTATTATTAAATTGTTTATTTCTCTTCAAATCTTTTATTTTTTTCATCGTAAAAGAATTCCTCTATGATTGTATCTTTATCAGAACATGTATTCCACAATTCTTCTGACTCATTAAAATAATGTTCATATGATTTGAAGAATGAAACACCTTTTTGGAAATTATTAATAGAATTTGTAAAACCGTATTCCTGGTTTTTAGTTGCAATCCATCTATCGTGAAATGTTTCTTTTGTTTTAAACCTTTTATTTCCATTTTCGTCAAGTTTTATATTTTTTGTATCATCATCTATAATATACTCATACTGTCCTTTTTTATCTTTACTTTTTAAGCACAGTAATTTTATTCTTATATTTTTAAATCTATACTGATCATTTTTAATATACTCTTTTAAATATTCAGGAATATTATTTCTACACCCCATTAACCTAAATTCTATATTTTTAATTGAATTTAAAATCCCGATATAATCCTCAATACCTGCATTGCAGAACAAATATGGGTCCATTAGATAAATATATTCTGGAAGATTATTATCAAGTCCTTTATCTTTTGATATATCTTCCAATAACTTTACCAAAAACGGATAAGCATCTTGTTTTTTCACAAACCTTGAAAATTCTGAATTTTTAATCCTTTTTATATGGTTTGTCCAAAGTTTTCGAGTGTGTTCAAGACTTGAAACAGTTTCAGATAATTCTGTTTTTTGTTTATTTGTTTCTATTGAATAATAACTCTTTTTCTGTTCAATATTATTTTTTATATAGTGTATTTTAGGATTTCCACCTCCAAAAAAGACAAAATTTCTTTTTAGTACACATTTCTCTGTTTTTAAATTTGAAATCTCAATATCAATTTCATAATCTGCATCTTGTAACTCAAAGTCATAAAATTTCTCTTGGACCCTAAATGTTTGATTTAGAATCAAATCATCATAAGATTTTACTTTAATGTTGCATATATAATCCCCTTTTTTATATTTCTGAAAACCTAATGTAATATATTTATTATTTTGATGGGTTATGTTAACATCAATCTCATGTATATCAACAAAATGAAGTATATTCCCGACTCTATCAATTAAATTATACAAATTTACATCAAGACTTTTTTCGAATTTGTTTTTTTCTTTGACATCAAGTTTCATAAAAATATTTCTGAGTTCTAAATCCGTATTCCAGTATTCATACAAATTACAATTTGAATAAAAAGGACTGAGAATTTGGTTGTATATATCTGGATTAAATTCATCACGGTGCAATAAAAAGGACTCTCTTGGAATCTCACCTATATTATATATAACCTCAATATCACCAAAAGATATTGATTTTCGTTTTATTATATTATTCTTAAAATTATTGAGTTTTTTATTACATAAAAAAGCTTCATATATAATTATCTTTTCTCCGTTTAAACATTCAAAAACTGCTGTTTTTTTAAATTTGTTATTCTTTTCATCAACAGAACTTTGTTTGATAGTTGTCAACAAGTTTAAACTTTTATCTTCAAGTTTTAAAATAACTACCTTAACTTTAGCCATATTTTAACCTATTTTATACAATACTAATCTTCTTGATTTCTTAATTCATTATACAAATCTGCCAGGAACAGTTTTTTAATAAATTTAAGTTTATCTTTATTCTGCAATATATCCTTGAAGAAATTGTCATTCTCTTCATAACGATCCATAAGCAGTTTATCAAAACCTTTATCTGATAATGTATCATAGGCTGTTCTGTCTCCAATTTTTGCTGAATTTACGATTTTTGTATCTTTCATCATGTCAGCTCTTAGTTGTGCCAATACTTTATCTTGTTCAGTAAACTCTGTTCCGAATTTTTTGTTAAATTTCTCTATAATCTCTGACAGAGCATCTTTTTCCTTGTTAGAACCAGCACCACCTGCACCACTAACAGGAGGAATGAGACCTTCTGCATTTTCTAATGTAATTTTTCCATCTGCTGTTTTTTGAAGTTTGTAGTATTCAAGTAATAATTCATCATTCAGATTAACTTTTTCATCATTATCTTTTGGAAGAACTGTTGCAAGATATTTTGTATAAATGTATAACTTTTGCATATCTTTATCAAACATTCTGCAAACCTGTATAATAAATGAATAAATTCTGTTAAATGAATGAATTAGAGATTTAAACTCATCTTTCTTTTTGTCTTCTAAAACTTCGTATCTTTGTTTTGCAGGTTCAAGAAGTGAGGAAAGTCCGCTAAGAGTTGGAATAGTTTTTTGATAAAACTTCTTAGCAAAGGTTTCCACTTCATTTTGCTGATAGATGTGAAAATCTTCTAATTGACGTTTTATTGTATAAATTAAATTTGGATCAGTTTCTTCTTCAAGTACTGTTGCTTCGTAAAATGGTTGAAATGATTTTCTAATTTCTTCTTGAGTGTTGGCAAAATCAAGAACGAATGTATCTTCTTTGCCTTTCATTGTTCTATTTAATCTTGATAATGTTTGTACGGCTTTTACTCCGTTTAACTTTTTATCTACAAACATTGTATGTAGCAAAGGTTCATCAAATCCAGTTTGATATTTTTCGGCAACGATAAGCATATCAAAGTTTTCGTGGAACTCTTTTTTTAGCTGAGTTTCTTTTATACCGTTAATTTTTTCTTCTGTCCACTCTTGTCCGTTATCAGAAACATTTCCTGAGAAAGCTACTAACACATCTAAGTCATTGTAGTTGTGTTCTTGAATATATCTTCTAAATTCAAACAAATATCTTACTGCGTGTAATCTTGACGCTGTAACAACCATTGCTTTTGCTCTGCCGTCAATCTTATTTTTGGTAATCTCTCTAAAGTGTTCAATTATGATAGCAGTTTTTTGAGCAATGTTATGAGGGTGTAAACTTTCAAACCTTGAAACAGCTCTTGCGCCTTTTGTTTTGTCGTATTCAGGATCACCCTCAATTTTTTTTGCTATTTGATAATACTGTTTGTAAGTTGTGTAATTTTGAAGAACATCTAAAATAAACCCTTCTTCTATTGCTTGCCTCATGGAATAAATATGAAATGCTCTGTAATTCCCATTTTCTTGTCTTTCTCCGAATAGCTGAAGTGTTTTGTTCTTTGGTGTTGCAGTGAAAGCAAAGAATGATATGTTTTTATGCATACCATGAGTTGATAATTCACGCACTAAATTATCTTCGTAATCTTCTTGCCTGCTTTCTTCTTCGGCTTCTTCTTTTGCGTATTGCTCCAATACTTCTTCGGTATCACCTAAAGCTGCTTTCAATTTCTTTGCAGCTTGACCTGTTTGAGAGGAATGAGCTTCATCTACTATTACAGCATATCTTTTTCCTGTTGCTTCAACATCCTGATAAATGTATGGGAACTTTTGAAGTGTTGTTATAATTATTTTTGCACCGTCATTGAGTGCTTGCTTTAACCCTGCGGAACCATCAGTAACACGTCTTACAACTCCGTCAATGTGGTCAAATTGGTAGATAGTTTCTTGTAATTGACTGTCTAAAATTTTTCTGTCTGTTACAACGATTACGGAATTAAAAATAACTTCATCATTTTTGTCGTGCAAACTTTGTAATCTGTGAGCAAGCCAAGCAATAGAATTTGATTTGCCACTACCTGCACTATGCTGGATTAAATAGTTTTTACCGCTGCCGTTTTCTTTTACATCAGCAAGAAGTTTTGTTACAACATCTAATTGGTGATAACGTGGAAAAATCATTGTTTCTTTTCCGTCTTTTGCCTGTAAGTGCATATATTTGTGTAAGATTTCCATTAAGGAATCTTTTGTCAAAACTCTTTTCCAAAGATAAGATGTCATATAATCATCTTCTACAATTGGATTACCTTTACCGCCGACATTTCCTGCTCCGTTTGAACCTTGGTTAAACGGCAAGAAATATGTACCTGCACCTTGTAATCTTGTTGTCATAAATACGTTGTATAAATCAACGGCAAAATGCACTAAAACTCTTTGTTTAAACTCAAACATCTTATCTCTTGTAGCACGGTCAAACTTGTATTGATTTATAGCGTTTGAAACATCCTGACCTGTGAATTGGTTTTTAAGTTCCATTGATACAACAGGAATACCGTTAAGCAAAAGAACAATATCAATGCTTCTTTCATCTTTCAGAGAAAACTTCATCTGACGAGTGCAATGCAAAATATTTTGGTTATATCTTTCAACTGTTTCAGGGTTTAATGTTGTTTCAGGCTTGAAGAAACATGGGTAGAATTTTACACCTCGGTCAACAAAACCGTGTCTTAATACCCATAATATACTTGTAGCAGATACTTCATCTTGAAACCGTCTTAAAAGAGCTTGTTCAGGATTATTTGGATAATTCCTGCAATGTTTTTCCCATTCTCTTGGCTGAGTAGATTGGATAAACTTTAAGAACGTATCTTCATCTAAAGCCGTTGCCCTGTTCAAATGTTCAGGAGCTCCTTTTTCATAACCGCCTTCTGTTATAAGATAATTTTCAATCGCTTCTTCAAAGTTCTTTTCTTTTAATAAAGTATCTTGCATAGTTTATTTCCTTTTAATTTTGTTTTTTTGTTCTTTTTTAAATAACATATATCCGCTTTCAGAATACAAATATGGCTTTATTTGATTTTGCTTAACTCTGTACCTGATTGTAGCAACGGTTAATCCTGTTAACTTAGCAAATTCGCTAATTGTAAGCAGCTTGTCATCAGGTTCAATATTTTTGGATGTATCTAAAATATCAATAGCAGTTTGCATAGATTTATCAAGCATTTTAAGCATAAACTTGTTATATTTTTCTTCATTTTGAGTTAGTTGAGCATTTTCAATAGCATCTAAATACCTTTTTCTATCTCTTGGACGGATAATTATCGGAGAATATCCAGCTTTTAATAATAAAAGATTCATAAGAAGTCTTGCACATCTGCCGTTCCCATCTACAAAAGGGTGTATTGATACAAACTTTAAGTGAGCATTAATAGCAGTATGGATATCATTAATATCTTGATTTTGTAACCAAAGAATAAAATCTTCCATAAGTTTAGGAACTTTCATCGGATTCGGTAGAATTACTCTTGAACCTGATATTCTAACCATACAATTCCTGTAAAAACCTGCGTTTATATCATCAATGCCTGTTAATATTATTCTATGCAGCTCTAAAATATGTTTTTCTGTTATTTTATCGTTATTTTCTATGTACTCGTAACATTTATTAAACGCTTTTGCATGATTAACAGCCTCCTGATAATAAACAAAAGGTTTAGAAGAAGATGTAATTCTTTCATTAATTACAAGCTCTGTTTCTTTTTTGGTTAAAGTATTTCCCTCAATAGCATTAGAAGAATATGCAAGTTCGGAAACCAACCAATTTTTAAATGTTTGTTTGCTATTGCTATTTTTTAATAACTCTTTTAGTTGCTTGTATTTTGTATTGATTTTTTCTAACATTTACACCTCTATTGATTATGGTTATAGTTTGGTATTTTGTAAACTATAACCATTATACATTATAGTTTAATATTTCGCAAACTATAACCATAAACATTTTTAAAAACTATCTTGCATTTATTTATCCTCTTTTTTAATATCTTTTTGGTATTTTAGACCCTTTTACATCTGCACTTGAAAATTTAGAAAAACTGATTAAGGATTTAACTCCTTGTATCAACATTTCTTGTTCTTTTGCAGGTGAAACATATATCATTGAAATGGCATTATTTTCTAATGGCATTTCATAGTAAGGGATATAACAACCATTATTTATTCTAAATTTACAATTCCTGATAATTTCACAATCCTTATCAAAAATAACAAACCTATATTCATTTTCGACTTCATATTCTTTCGGTTTAAAAAACAAATTATAAAACTCTAAAATCCCTGATAAACTTGTTACAATCTTTTTGTCAAAATTATCAACATTATTATTTGTATTTTGATTGTAGTAGTTATTATAATTATCTAATACATTAACCAATAATTTCTCTTGGTCTTCTATCTTATATATAACCTTGCCATTAATTAGCATTATCTCTGGATTATGTTCAAAAGTTTCATAGACATCTGTTTCTATATTATAACCAACTCCATTATCGTTTTTAGTATAATAATTCCATAATGACAAACAATCTTTTTCGGTAGAAAATGAAGCAACATAGCACTTATTCTTCCATATTGGAGTGTTTTTGTATACGCAAAAGTCCGTTTTGCTAAAATCACTACAAAGTTTATAAACCAATTTTTTAAAGTCAGAAGATAAATTATCTTTATTTAATAACGGTTTTATTATTTTATATATATAAGTTGCTTCTGAAGAATCATTCAAAAACCCTATATCAGAGAACCAAATTTTTCCACTATCCACAATGCCTTTTAATCCAACAGCAGAAGTATAGTGGTAAATCTTTCCCGTATGCTGGGTCTTAATATCTGCTAATCGTTGCCGTAAATTATCTTCAATATTAAACAGTTGTTCCATTAGCACACCTTTCTTTTCCCTGTTACACATTCGTAAATCAGAGATTTTTTGTATTCGGTAAATTTTTCTATAACCTGTTCTTTATCCGCTATTGCCTTATCTATTTCAGAACATTTTTTGTCAAGATATTCAGCAATTTGTTGTTGTTCAATTAAAGAAGGATAAGTTACAGTAAAATCATTAAGTGTTGCTAAGGACAAGTTAGCAATAGTAGTTCCACTTAAACTTAAATCCATTATAAA
The DNA here is from genome assembly GCA_902777605.1 of uncultured bacterium. Lineage (GTDB taxonomy): Bacteria > Cyanobacteriota > Vampirovibrionia > Gastranaerophilales > Gastranaerophilaceae > CAG-196. The sequence goes on from CACYUI010000011.1 coordinate 25,823, forward strand.
TTTTGCAACATTGCTTTGCAGATAATACCTTATATATTTCTTATTTTGTTCTTTATTTAAAGTTACATAGCCTGCACTCTTTCCTAATAAAACAATTTCGCCATTATAAAATGAGGTTTTTCCATATGTAGCACCATTTAGTGTTATGAAAATAGTATTCTCACTTAAATTTGGTTTATTGTAGTTCTCAAATTCTGCTAAATTTATTTTCTTTGTATCTTCTTTAAATATTAAATTATCCTGACCTATATTGTTGCCATTAACAAAATATATATCACCTGAATCATCATAATTTGGAGTTGAATGAATCCCATCACCAATACTTGTAGATAAATATTTCAGTTTTATAACTTCCCAATGTTGAGGGATTTTGCCTATCCATTCTATACCGCTGTCTTTTAGAGGTGCGGATTTGTCTAAACCTTTTGTTACGGCTTCGGTGATAATAGATTGCTTATACTCTTTTAACTTTTCAATAACCGCTTTTTCCGTTTCAACAACCCTATCAATCTCCCCACACTTCTTATCCAAATAATCAGCAATCATTTGTTGTTCTTTTACACTTATATAAGGAATTTTATAATCTAAAATATTACCCATAGAGATATTAGGTTGTGCTGAGCCTGCTGATAATAATGCTACATACTGCATAAAACTTTCATTATCAAGACAATATCTTATAAACTTATTATATTTACTACGGATTATACCAACTCGTTGATTAATATATGCTTGTTTATCATCACAAATTACTGCTAATTTACCTGTAGTTGCACCACTCATTGCAATTACAATATCATTTACTTTTAACTCGTAAGGTTTTAATTCTTCACGACTATCAACCTTTAAGCAAGTTTCATATTGAACTCGGTTATTTTGTATATCACCAATCCTAACAACAGGAACTTCTCCGTCAATGTCCATATTTTCACTATTAAAGGCATACCCATTAACAAAATTTGAACACCAAGCCAATTTTGCAAACTTCCACTCTTGAGGAATTTCACCAATCCACTCAATCCCCGAATCTTTATATGTATCGTATTTTTTAACAGTTTGTTCTAATTGCATATTTTACTTTCTTTATCCATTATTTCTTCATATTTCTTGTATAGCTTGTCAAACATTGCTCTATTGTTTGTATATTCTTCTAATGGTAAATTATAGATACTCCAAGGAGTCCCGCGAGAGGGTACAAAACTTTTTAAAGAAGTTATTATTTTATACTCTAAATCGTAAATTTCCTGTGGAAAAAGATACTTTGTTGTGAAATTATATTTAAATAAATCTGCAATAACTTTTTCCATATCTGTTATAACCATTTCATCATTTAAACCATTTGGAACAATTATCCTTGCTTCATAACCTTTTGTATAGTGAATATCTTGATGGAACTTACCCCAAGTATCGAATATACTTTTAATGTGTTCTATTCGTAATTTTAGCAATTCAACTTGTTGTTGCTTATATTGAATATTTTTCTGCTGATAAATAAACCAAGCAGTACATATAGCAATTGTTGGTGTTAATAATGCAGAGAGAATTTCTATTCCAATCTTAACCGTGTTTATAGATATATTACACATTAATAATTTCTCCTTTTTCATCTATGTTGACTCTAGACATGAGTTCTTTTTGCATAAATTCTTGCATTGCATTTGGCTTGCAAAAATCAAAATTACATTTATTTTCGCCAAAAATGTTTATGTATCTTTGTTTTAAATTATCAGTAGTATCTGTATTAATTACATATACTACTGGTGAACAACTATTTAATTTCATTGCTGATTCAAATAAATATTTTACACTTAAATCAGTAGTGGGGAATGAAAAACCAATAATATATATTTTTTGTGCTTGGGCAATATATTTAAAAGCACTATTCCACAACAATTGTATTGTATTATTTTTATAAAATTTAGTTTTATCTAATACAGGTGGTACTATAAATGGTTTATATACTTCAACTAATCTCTGTTCTATCTCTGTTTCATTATCACTACAGTATATTTGGCTATGAGTATCATCACCGTTATAGTACCAATTTGCGGAACCATGCAATTTTAATATTTCTGGCATAGCATTAGTCATAGACATTAAGTCTTTAACAGTATTAGCAATATCTACAATCTTACCTCTATAATAAGGTTCATAATGTTCACCACTTTTTGTATATAGAGCAACTCTCGGATTATCTTTTTCACATAATATAAGATTTTTTTCTACAATTAAATCATAATTTAAAGTAATAACAGGCGAATTATTATTCATAATATATTGCCATAATGGTTTGTATGTTAAATTCTGCGTAGTGTTATGGTATAAAGAACCATTTGAAAAAAAATCTTTTATTTGTTTTGCAATATGAATGTATAAAATGTTATCTAAGCATCTTTCATTTTCAGTTTTCCATGGCAAATCAGTTGCTAAATATGTTAGCAAAGATTCAAAATTGTTTTTACACGATTCAGGCAAAAACTCTTTTCTTCCATAATCAGGTAATTTTGAATATTGCTCACCAATAATTTCTTTTGTTAAATCACTCATTAATGGAAAATGTTCATCAATTGCCTTTGAAAAACCTGCACCTAAAAAGAATACATCGTTAGTCATTTACCCCTCCCCTCCTCTATTCAGAATACTCAAAACAATCTGTTTTACGGTTTCCATTTCTTCAGGTTTTGAGGTTGCTATCAAGAGCGTCAGAGCAAACAGGGTTGAATTATCTATTATCGGCAAGCCATTTTTATAAAGCATATTGTTTCTATTCAAGAAATACAAGAAACAACTTGCACCGATTCTTTTGTTTCCGTCTGCAAAACTGTGATTTTTTACTATCAGATATAATAGGGTTGCTGCTTTTTCTTCTAATGTCGGATAAAGTTCTTTTCCGTCAAAGGTTTGATAAATCTGATTAACCGAACTTGCAAAACTTTCATCCTTTGGAGTTGCAAAAACATCTGACGCAAACCCTGACTTCATTTTATCAATGACTGTCAAGAACTCCTGTTCTTCAATTCTAACAGCTTCCTTTTGTGTTAAACCTTTGGTATCAAGTTTTTTGTGGTCGTAATTATCCAATAAATCAAGTCCGCCTGCAAAATTATCCATAAGTTTTGCAACATCTTTTGCTTCATTTAACGATTGAACCTGATATTCTAAGCTCCTTGAAAGAAGTTTTATCGTATCTTGCAGAGTTTTAATCTTGTCTTGTTCCTGTTTTAGTTTATGCTCATTGATTGCATAACCTTTTGTCATATATTCTTTTAAAACAGTTGTTGCCCATTTACGAAACTGTGTAGCCGTTTTGGATTTAATTCTATAACCGACAGAAAGTATCATATCAAGATTATAGAAAGCAAGTTTACGGGAAACCTCTCTCTTACCTTCTTTTCGAACTTGTAAGAAATCCTTACAAGTTGAAATTTGTTCTAACTCCTTTTCCTCATAAATATTTTTTATGTGCATAGTAATATTTTGAGAAGTAGTTTCAAACAATTTAGCCATCATATCCTGAGTTAGCCAAATTGTTTCATCTTCTAACTTCGCTTCAAATGAAATGTTTCCATTCTCATTTTTATATATAACTATTTCACCTTTGTTGCCTTTATCAGTCATTAAATATCCCCTCTAATACTCCGTCAAGAGATTTTTCAAGTTCTCTTATCTCTGCCATAATATCCTCAGAAGGTTTCGGCGGAATGTATTTGTAGAAATATCTTGTGAATGGGATCTCATAACCAACCTTAGTTTTCTTTTCATCTATCCACGCATCAGGAGCATAAGGAAGAACCTCACGTTTAAAGTATTCTTGAATATCCTCTTTTAAAGGTACATTTTCAGTATCTCTTAAATTGGTATCAGGAACAGGCTTACCGCTCTTTAACACAGGGTTGCCGTTTTCATCTTTTTCAGGTCGTTCAACAACGATTTTTGAATACCCAAAATCTTCCGTATCAAAGATTTTACTAACTTCATTTTGAGTAAAATCAGCATAGATTCTTGTTATCTCATCTATATAATGTTTTGGAATATCGTTTCTCTTGTTACCCAAAGATTTACGGCGTTTTTCAAACATATTGTTTGCATTAATCAGTTGAACTTTACCTTTTCTGCGGTTTTCTTTCTTGTTAGAAAGTACCCAAATATATGTTGCTATGCCTGTATTGTAAAAAATGTCATTCGGTAAAGCGATAATAGCTTCAAGTAAATCATGTTCCAAAATATACTTTCTGATATTAGATGGGCCTGAATCAGCATCACCAGTAAATAGTGGTGAGCCGTTATGAATAATGGCAATTTTACTTCCACCCTGTGTAATATCTTTCATTTTATGAATAGCCGTTTGCAAGAAAAGCATTTGACCATCACCAACAGCAGGAAGTCCTGCACCAAATCTTCCGCCCTCACCTAATTTTGCCTCATCTTCAACAGCTTTTTTATCGTTTTTCCATTCTCTGCCAAATGGTGGATTTGAAAGTATATAGTCAAATTTTTCGTTCTTAAAGTTGTCATCAGACAATGTATTACCATTGCGAATTTTATCAGCATCATTGCCTTTAATAAGCATATCCGCTTTACAAATAGCAAATGTTTCGTCATTGATTTCCTGTCCGAATGGTAACAATGTTGCAGAACTGTTTAATTTTTTCAAATAATCTTCTGCAACCGACAACATACCGCCTGTTCCACAAGCAGGGTCATAAATAGTCTTAGCAACATTACTTGTTAAAATGTCATTATCATTCGTAAACAAAATGTTTACCATAAGTTCTATAACTTCTCTTGGAGTGTAGTGCTGTCCTGCATCTTCGTTATGAGCTTCTGAAAATCTGCGGATAATCTCTTCAAAGATATAACCCATCTCTAAATTAGAGATCTTATCAGGGTGTAAATCTGCTTTAGGAGTTGTAAATTCCTGAATAACAATATAAAGAAGGTTTTTATCAGCCAAACGCGTTATTTCGTTATTAAAATCAAACTTTTCAATAATCTGTCTTACATTTTCTGAAAAACCGTCTAAGTAGTTTTTAAAATTAGCTTCAATGTTGTTAGCATCATCTAATAAACTTTCAAAAGTGTATTTGCTTGTATTATAAAATTCATAACCTGACGCTTTCTTCAAAAACTGTTCACGCATAGGAAAATCTTCTGCCATAGAGTTGTGTTTATCCAAAACAGCCTGCTTTGTATCAGCCAAGATACAATCAAACCTTCTTATAACAGTTAAAGGAAGAATTACTTTTCCGTATTCGTGCGGTTTATAAACCCCTGTTAATTTATCAGCAATAGCCCAAATAAGATTGGCTTTTTCATTAATATTAGACGTTAAGCTCATACAACCTCCTGCATAGATTTATTTTACCATGTTCACCTAATTTTTGCTTACATGTAAAGCTGTATGATTTAAGTATACAAAATCCCTATGTCACATGTGGACATATAGCTAATGATTTATAAATTTTGCAAAATTAAAACGCTAAAAGATAGTAAAATAAGCTACTTTGGTTGGGAGTCATTTTTAACCCTAACCTTTATTTTTTACGCAAAATTTTCATTTTACAAAGTATAGAACTAAGTTCAGGAGTTGAGTTTGATTTTAATGTTTGTATAGCGGAGATTTCGGAGTCGGTAAATTCGACTATCTCTTTCATAGAGTAATTAATAAATCCCCAGCGTTTGATTTTTGAGCCTTCATTAACTACATCAACCTGCGGGAAAGCATCTCTGATTGCGGATATCATTCTTTGTGCTGTGCGAACGCATACATTAAACTCAATACAAATATCTTTAATACAGATACCTCTTGGTTCCGCAAGTAACATATGCAACAATTGCATGAAGTCAGTCATTCTTGAATATCTAATAGTATCACTCATTTTTCACCTATATTTTTCACCCCTCACCCTAACCCTCTCCCTCAAGGGGCGAGGGAACTTTAGTTAAGTAGGTTTGATCTTTATACATTTTTACTAATTTATAGAAAGAAGTTGGCTTTAGTTTTAGTTCTACCATAGCTTTTCTTGCTGTAATCAAACCATTTTGCCATACCTCATAAATATTTTTCCAATTCTCAGGATATTTTAGTTTGGGTCTGCCTAAATGTTTACCTTTTTCTTTTGCAATCTTAATTCCTTCAGCCTGTCTTTGTTTAATAAAGGTTCTTTCCTGTTCGGCTACATAGCTAAGAAGTTGTAAGACGATATCCGATATAACTTCACCAATAAGCCCGTCCGTCTTTGTTGTATCAAGGATTGGCATATCTATTACTCTAATATGAGCTTTAATATCCTTTACTATTTCACGCCATTCTTCACATATTTGTTTGTAGTTTCTGCTAAGACGGTCAATGGACTTAATTACAAGGACATCTCCTTCTCTTAATTGAACCTTTAGGGCTTGATACTGCGGACGGTCAAAGTTTTTACCTGAGCATTTATCAACAAAAATATCTCTTTCGTTAATACCCATATCCAACATAGCTTCAAGCTGCCTGTCCTCGTTTTGATCGGTCGTGGATACTCTACAATATCCAAAAATTTTTGTGTTTGTATTAGTCAAGATTGTCTCCATACTTGAGTTTTACTCTTTTTATTGCTTACGACTCAAGTATAACGCGCTATTCGTAAATCTCAAGTCTCTTTATGAATATTCGCAAAATCTTGCAGCAAAACTTTACAAACAGTTTTTAGAGCAAAATTTGAATGTTCAAAAAGGTACGCTTTTACGAAGAATGATTTGCGGATTTTCTTTAGATTTTTTAATTAAAATAAAGGAGGGCTTATGGAATTAGAATTAATATACAGCGAAATGGCTTATGAAGACGCACGTCATTTAATGGAACTCCGTCATATTGATTGCATTAAGGTTGAAGAAGAATTAAAACACCTGAAAAAACTTACCGAACTAAAAGAGCAAAAAGAAAATTTGCTTAAAAGCCGAAGTAAAAAATGTTCTTACATTCCACAAAAATTAATAACTGAGATAATATATTAACTTTTGTTCTGCATTTCCTTTTAAAATTTTTTCTCAAAATATTTACCCCAATTTTTATATTAAATAAAAAGGAGAAAAATTATGGCACTTGCAGAATACAAAATTATTGACGAATTGACAGAAGAATCAGAACAAGAACTGCTAGAAGTAGCAAAAAGCCTTGTAAAACAAACAAAGTATGTTGTTATTGAGTGTGTTACAGACCTCTACGACTTATCTGACGGAATAACTAACTTAAAATCCGTAATGAACCTTTTAGATACAAATGAAACAGGAAATATTCATTCAAAGCTGGCTTTAGTTATGGGAGAAAACTTAGGAGATAGTCATTTAAAGATTAATGTAAAATTTTACGATGAAGAACCTAAACTTACTGATAATATTTATAACTAAATAGAATATTAATTCCCTAATAAATGAGTACTGATATTTTCAATTACATATAGAGGTATATCATACAATCCGTTTTCATTTATTTTGTAGTCTGATAATGATGTTCTTACAGCTTTTTGCGGAGAATAATCTTTAATATATTGCTGTAAACTTTTTGCTTTCAAATTAGTTGTTGCTTTGACTTCAATAGGAACTACATAGTCTTCAATTTGTGTAACAAAATCAACTTCTGCTACATAAGATTTGCTTGTCCAGTAATGAATATCCGATAAATTTATTTTTAGCTGCTGTAATACATATTGTTCTGTTAAAGAACCTTTAAACTCCGTAAAAATTCTATTATCTTCCAAAATTGCTTTTGCAGATAGTTTTGACAGGGCACATAAAATTCCTACATCAAGAACATACAATTTAAACACACCAATATCTTCATATGATTTTATAGGCAAATTTGGTTTAGAAATCCTTGTAACTTTATAAACAAGACCACTATCTCTCAGCCAAGCAAGTGCTATTTCAAATTCCTTTGCCCTCGCTCCATTTTTTATTGCATTGTATATAAATTTTTTATTTTCTTTTGCAAGCTGAGATGATATAGAATCCCATACCATTTTAATTCGTTCTGCGGTATTAGAATCAGTGTGTTTTGAAAAATCACTGTTGTATGAAGATATTATTTCTTCTTGTATTTTTCTGACCTCATTAAAATCTCTGTTTTCAACAAATGCCTGAACAACCTCGGGCATTCCTCCAACAAAATAGTAGTATCTTAGATAATTAATGAGTTTTGACGAAAATGTACTTATTGTATCAAATTTATTTTCATTTATCGCTTCTACCAATAATTCTTCACCATTAGCATTTAGAAATTCCTTAAAACTCATTGGATAGAGTGTCATAAAATTAACTTTACCAACTGGAAATCCTGTTCCGTTATGATGTGATAATCCTAAAAGACTTCCTGCAACAATGATATGTAATTCTGGCATTTTTTCTTGAAAATATTTAAGAGAAGTTATTGCATCAGGACATTCTTGAATCTCATCAAATATAATCAATGTGTCATCAGCCGTAACTTTAGTTTGAGCTTCAATCTCAATTTTAGTCAAGAGTTCTTTAACATTTGTATAATCAGTAAAAGCTTTCTGTAAATTTTCATTACGGTCAAATGTAACATAAGCAGTTTTTTTGTAATGTGTTTTGCCAAATTCCTGCATCAACCATGTTTTACCGACCTGCCTTGCTCCTTGTAAAATTAGCGGTTTTCTGCGTTTACTATTTTTCCATTCTATAAGTTGATTTATAGCTTCCCTTTTCATTTTATAGCCTTCGCATTTTTTCTAACGAATAACATGGTACATTATACATTTTTTCCAACGAAAGTCAATCACTAAGTTACATTTTTTCTAACGAAAGGTCAATGTAAATAGTTAAAGGAATTAATTTTTATTTAATGGCTTAAAACTCTATTGTGTTTTTCTTAAGCTCAGGGATTCTCTTCAAATCAACTTCTTCCTGCAGCATTTTAGAAATAGTTTTAAAATCCGTAATGTTCAGATATTCACACTTTTTCGCTACATTTGCACAATCACCGCAGCAAAGTCCTTTGATATAATAATCTGTATCAATATTAAAGAAATGCTTGAATGCAAGTTTTACCTGTTCTTTTGTCATGTAATCCATGCGGATTTTGAAGGTGAACCTTCTCAAGCTTGCTTGGTCAAGCGTGTCCATAAGATTTGTTGTAGCAACAAATGGAATCTTAGTATTTTCGAGATTTACAAGTAGCTCATTAACCTGAGAAATTTCGTATTGTCTATAAGCATTTGTTCTGTCCTGTAAGAACGTATCACATTCGTCTAAGATAAGCATAGAGTTGGATTCTTCACATTCCTTGAACATAGCGGCTATATTTTTCTCACACTCGCCTACATAACACGATTGAATATCACTTACTTTTTTAATTACAGCTTTAATACCGAGTTTTTCAGCTAGGTGCAGGGCATATCTGCTTTTACCTGCACCACTTATTCCGTGCAAGCAAAGAGAAAAATTCATCTTTCCTGATTGTTTAATCTTTTCGGTTAAATCCTCCATATCCATATCTGCATTAACAAGCCTAATATCATAGCTTCCTAATGGAGTTTCTTCTTTCTTTTCTTCTTTTACGTCACGTTTTTTGTGAACTACTTTAGCTACGGATTCGATAAAATCCTCAAAATCATTTTCATTTAAGGTTTCAATATTTTCAATTGTTTCGTTACAGATATAATCGGAATAACAATCAAATATTTTTATTCCGAATACCCTTAAAAAATTATGAGTTGTTCCAACGATTTTAGCCATATGTTTCACCTTAATTATTGCTTACAACTCAAGTATAACGGTCATATATGACCATAAGGGTCACGAATAAAAGAGGTTAATCAGATTTCTTTAAAAAAGTTACACTAATTCTAAGACGACCCACAGCCCTTTGGTGAAGACTGTTTTAAAGGATAGAAGAACCAATACGGATTTTTCATTTTCTCTAAAGCTTCAAGCAACAAACTAGCTCTAAATTAATTAAATTTTAAATTCTTTAAAAAAGCTACCGATTTTCTACTTTTACTTTATTTTTCATTTCTCAAAGTATTGTTGGGTAAACTGCCGAGTTTTATTCTCAAAAGCGTATAGTTTTGCATGGTAAAGTTATAAGTTTAGACTTCAAAACCTTAAAGTTTAAAAAGTAAAAAATTTTCTTCCGTAAATGTAATTTTTCTAGAAAAAATTTAATCTTTTATTTCAGAAAGTTCCCAATTTACCCCTTCATTTACCCCTTTGTTTACCCCTTTATCATTTTTTATCGGAAGATTAAATGTGTAATCTGTTTGCGGAGCAAGAGTTTTAACTTCATCATCTACATCTTCTATAACATTACCCTTTTTATCCAATACATTTATAACCACTTCTAAATCATTAATCGGCTTGTCGGTTTTATTTCTAAGAGTAATTGCTACATTCTTTGTTTTTACAGAATTGTTTTCGTAAAAGCTTTCTCTAATTTCAGTAATTGCAACTCTATTTAAGATTTCAGGATTTTTATTTACAAAATTTTGTACCCTTGAATCATTAATAAGTCCAGTATTAGAATAAACGCTGCTCATTTCTTCTCTTACAATAGTTCTGTATGTTTGAGGTTTATTCATTTTGTTATAAACAAATGAGCCAATGCCCAATAGTAGCAAAATAGATAGCAAAGTTATCCATAATGCTTTCGGACTCTTATTTCCGTTTTCACTATTCACAACTGTCCCACTATTTACCCCTACCCCTGCAAAGTCAGATTCTTCAAGGATGTAAGCATTAACTATTTCTCCGTAGTAAACTGTATGATAATCTTTGTTTGCCATAGGATTATCAGATGGAACGTCTTGAGGGTAGCAAGAGTCTTTAATCTCTTGCGGTATATTATCAATGTTTTGTTCTTGGCTGTATATTACTTTACATTCTAATGTCAAGGGCAGTTCCTTAATAGCAGGGGATTTAACTTCTTTACCTTCTAATAAACTCAAGTTCATATCAGATAATTTATCAATCTCACGCCCAGAGCGAGAGCCAATATATCCGATTGCTTTGGCAACTTCAGGAGTTCTTTCAAGCGGAACAGAAACTGTAAACTCTTTTGTAGCTTCAATTTGTTCATGGGTAAATCTGCCGTGGCGGATATAAGTTGTAAAAAACATTTTCCCCCATTCAATACCAATCTGCCCCCAACCTATTGTCATTGAATTAGTTTTATCACCATTTTTTGTATTAACTAAAATCCCTTTTTTAAGTTCTTCTATTATTTTAGGTAAGTATTCAATAGCATTAATTTGTTTCATAATTTTATCCCCTGTTAATTTACTCCTATATACCACTATGATAACATGAACCTATGGATATTTTGGATAGGTTAGCAAGGTCAAATTTTAGGAGTAGGTTTAAACTACGTACTAAAGAAATTGAATATATAAAGGATAAAGGTATAGAGAAGATAGAATCTCATGCAAGAGATTTTATCAGAGATAGAATTGCTCCTGCGGAACCAGTTAATGATGGCAAGCAAACTCCAATGCGAGGACACCCTGTATTTATCGCTCAACACGCAACGGCTACATGTTGCAGAGGTTGTATAGAAAAATGGCACAAGTTCCCTAAAGGGAAACAACTTTCTGAAGAACAACAGGAATATCTTGTGAATGTAATTATGGAGTGGATAAGCAAACAAATGATTTAAAGATTTTTATTACTTTATTACTTTTTATTACTAAATTATTACTTCTTGAAAATAAGTAAATACAGATATTTTAGATATATTTATCTTAAAAAGTAATTTTATAATATTTAAATACTTAAAATATGTTTTTTTAAGTAAAAAAAAATAAATGATTAAATAGTAGGATTACAAAATTACCAAAAATATAAAACCACCTCTGAAGTAGTAATAATGACAACAGAGGTGGTAATATAGGTATAATTAAGGTTTACACTTAAAAAGGATTGTTAGGATCAATTTCCTTTTTAGGTGGTTCTTCCTCCGTTAAATCAGAATATTCACTTAATCTGATTATACTTCAGTTTTACCCTTACTGAACAAAGCGATTGACTTTTTATAACTGCGCGATACACTTGAGTCGCTAAAACTCAAGTATATCAACAAAAAAGGCCAATGAAATTTTATGTCTGTTTATTATGTAAAAAAATCTAAGAGGTGGTATTACTCTTTCATGTTAAATCATGAACGTTGTCATGGTGCCTGCAAGGGGTGCATAACCATATCGGACGCACTTGAATATGAGGCTGATGTAAAGCATGAGCTAAGTCTAATCCAACGGAACAAGCTTTCTATTGCGAATCAAATAACTGTAAGAGAAATGTGTAATATGCTTATGCAGTATTCAAAAGCTAATAACTCTAAACATCAATACGAACAGAACTGGCACAAGGTAAGAATTTATAAAAAGTTTTTCGGTTTATATACCACTATAAACAGGATTACGCCTGGTAAAATAGAGGAATTTAAGCAATCTTTATTAAACCAAGGTTTAAAAAATTCAACAGTAAATAGGTACTATTCTTCTTTATCCAAAGCTTTTAACTTGGTTATCATAAACTATCAGTTAAATATGTTAAATCCATGCAAATGCGTACAGAAGTTAAAAGAAGATAATCAGATAATAAGATATCTTTCAGAAGATGAAGAGAAACGATTATTTACAGTACTCCCTGCCCATTTGAAACCTATTATCGTGTGTGCCCTTACTACAGGTTTAAGGCTATCTAACATTCTTAATCTAAAGTGGGAAAGTATCAATTTCGACATAGGTTTTATTGAAATACTTCGTCAAGAAAATAAGGGACATAAGAGAATACAGATTCCGTTAAGTCAGAAATTCAGAGTAGAATTAGAGAAAATCGGAATTAAGGATTCGGGGTACATTTTTATTAATCCAAAAACAGAACTACCATATAGAGGAATCAGAAAATCATTTAAGACAGCATTAAAGCAAGTGATTTGCAAACAGTAAAAGAATATTTGGCACACAGTGATTTGAAGACCACACAGAGATACCTTCACCCTGTTAATGAGAATATGTTAAAAGCCGTTAATATATTAGACAGTTTTTAAATTATTTTCGAACTGTTACACACAGGTTACACAAAAAATTTTATGAGCAAGTCTGAAAGCAAGATTACATGTACAATACTGCATGGTAGCACAGTTGACTTTTGAGCAATCAACAAAATGCTGAAAATCTTGATTAATCCGCTTTTGAGTATCAATTAAACAAGACAATATTGGATTATTTAGTTTCTAACAAGTACCACTCGCTGTTTAACATGCTTGTGTTCGTTTTAATGCCCCTAGGGAGACAATCTCCTTCGTCTTAATCGAGTTAAATCATGAAAAACATAGTTGCAATTTAAGAATGTTTTTAATAAAATCTCAATAGGCATTACACAAATATTACACAAAAGTAAATTTTGTAATCCTGAAAAGCAATCAGGGTGCGTGGCGCAGTTGGTAGCGCAGTTGACTCTTAATCAATTGGTCGTGGGTTCGAGTCCCACCACACCCACCATTTTAAAAGACTCCTTTGGGGGTCTTTTTTTGTGGGACATCGAACCGCATTTGCGCACGCAAACGGGGTTACCTTTTTTCAAGACATTTGCTCGGAAGGGGTAAATGTCATTGCGAGGGCAAAACCCCGAAGCAATCCAGCTTTTGCCAATTATTAAAGGTCGGAAATTGGATTAGTTCAAAAGTCCGAAATGTCTGATTTCGGTAACAAAAATGTCCGCAAATTTGCACATTTTGTCATAATATTTGCACTCAAGAGTTATTGTCGGGTTGAAACCCGACCTATTAGCTACTCCAAAAGTGACATTCTTTGCACTTTTTTACTCATTTTTTGCACTATTCTTGCACACTTTTGCACAAAATTGAACCCTAAAGTTTTTGTCGGGTTAAAACCCGACCTATTCACTACAACTTTATGATTTTTTTAATATTTTATCTTTAAAAAATAAAATAATAATTCCTATCAAAGCTATAAAAACATATAAAAAAATAATTTCATATATGGAATTACTAGCACAACTTTTAATATGAAAACTTGCTGTTCTATGATTAATATAATTATTGAAATCTGTTGTGGTAAAATAATTTACCTGACATTCAGAACTTAAACACCTTGGTTCAAATTCTTCTATAAAAGGAACGGTATTTTTATCATGATTTTTTATTATAAGATGACCATAGTATCTACCACATCTAGAAAAGGGGTTATAATGAGTTTTTATACTTAATTCGCTTTTTGAATTTATATAGATAGGATATTCCCATTTCATCACAAAATAAGTTCGCACAACCTTGCAATTGAAATTATTATTACAATTTAATATTTCGCTTGTAGGATGAAAATATATAAATCCGAAAATAGAAATTAACACAAGAGTAAGGATTATTATCTTTTTCATACTTATATTATATCATATTGTCTTGGCCTCGCAAGCAGGTATTAAGAAAGCTGGTAGGGTGCAATTTTTTGCACCAAAAATTATAAAAATCTCTGTGTCTTGGATTTGCTCCACGCTCGAATAGCCTCGTTTACGAACCTGCGGTTCTTTCAAACTCAGTATTCTCGCTATCCGAATTTCGCTTCGCTCAATACGTCCGCAAATCCGCTGTTCTTTCTTCTCAAACCGACTTTTATTATACAATTTGCTTGCGCAAACGGGGTTCTTTCTCCATTGACTTATGCAAACATTACACGATAATAGTTATACTCTACGGAAAATGTGACATTTGTCTTGAGCTGTTCGCATTAAATGTGTCTCCGCAAAAAGACTTGATAGAACTGTTATTTTCAAGTCTTTTAAGCTTTGCACTCTGCTCACAGCTCGCTAGTCACCCTTTTTGTCTGCCAACAGAATCCTTCTCCACATTAACTACTTACATTTGTCAGCTTTTATTTAATTTGGTATATTAACTAGTAGAAAGGCTTTAATTTATGATAACTTTTATTTTCGGAATTTTAATTTTATTTTTTGGTTATATTTTCTATTCAAAATTTATTGAGAAAACTTTTGATCCCCAAGATAAAGAAACACCTGCCCATAAATTAGGTGATGGAATAGATTATGTTCCAATGTCGAAAAACCGTAATGCATTAATTCATTTATTGAACATCGCAGGAATGGGACCAATCATAGGAGCAATTCAGGGAATTCTATTCGGACCAATTGCTTTTATTTTGATACCTTTGGGGTGTATACTGGCAGGCGGTGTTCACGACTATTTTGCAGGTATGTTGTCTATAAGAAACAATGGTGCACAGATTACAGGGCTTATTCATAAATACCTTGGACAAAATGCATTCAAAGTTTTTATGGTAATTGTCTCAATTATGCTCCTTTTACTTGCGACAGTATTTGTGTATACAGCAGGCGATCTGTTTGTTGAAAGATTTTTTGGAGTTAAAGAATTTATTATAACAAACCCGATAGTACTCGGAGCATACATTGTTATACTTTCTTACTTTATAATCGCAACACTTTTTCCTATAGATAAAATCATAGGGAAATTCTACCCTATACTGGGTTTAATGCTAATTCTCGGCACAGGTATGGTTCTAGTCGGATTTATGATAAATGGTGTTAATTTACAAAATTTTGATTTAAAAAATTACAATCTTCACCCTAATAACTTGCCTATAATACCTATGTTTTTTATGACAGTCAGCTGCGGTTTGCTGTCAGGATTTCATTCTACTCAAGCAACAATTATTTCAAGAACCGTTGACAAAGAAAAAGACGGAAAAAGAATTTTTTACGGAATGATGTGTTTAGAATCATTAATTGCAATAATTTGGGCGGCAGCAGCAATGGATGTATACTCACTTAATCAAGTACCGCAAAATATAATCGGAACTGTTAATGTAGTGAATATTATCGCAAATAAATTTGTTCCGCTAAATCTTGCTTTTTTGGTTACAATAGCAATAATTATTTTGCCGATAACATCAGGTGATACGGCGCTCAGGGGATTGCGTATAACTATAGCTGATGCGCTTAATTTAGAGCAAAAATCAATAAAAAACCGCCTAATTATTGTTATACCTATAGTGCTTACAGTATTGTCAATTCTTGTTTGGGCAAAAGTTAATGCCAACAGTTTTTCATTAATTTGGCGATATTTTACTTTCTTTAACCAATTGATTGCAATACCGACACTTTGCTGTGCCTCAATATTTTTGGCTGAACAAGGTAAGCAAAAGTTCATTACACTTATTCCTGCGCTATTTTATGTATTTATAACTATGTCATTTATTTTTTCAGAAAAAATCGGTTTTAATCTCCCTCTACAACCCGCAATGATTATCGGCGCAATAATAACATTTGGTGTTTATCTTTATGTTGGAAAAATAATCAAAAACAATAAAACTATTTAACTACATTTTTATAAAAAGAAAAAGCAGTCCGTAAGCCGTGTTCTGTTTTAAATAATCATCTATCTGGTATTAGGATTACTCCTAATCTCTAGCGATTTTTCCAAGCTCGGCGGACACCTCAAGCGCTTGATTCAATCTTGCATCCGATTGGGGTTTACCTGAACCGATACCTCTCAGTATCGACGGTGAGCTCTTACCTCGCCATTGCACCTTCGCCTGTAATATAAAATCCATCGGCTGTATCTTTCTGTGGCACTTTCCACCGGCTCACGCCGTCCGGAGTTTCTCCGGCAATCTGTCCTTGGATGCACGGACTTTCCTCACAGAATAATAATTTACCCCGCGCGATTATCCGACTGCTTTTTCGGGGTAAATTGTAACATTAACCAAGTATTTCTTCAAGTGGTAAGACTGTTTTTAGTTTTAGCGCATAAATATTATCTTTATCCAAAAGAGCTAATTTTACAGCATCTTTTTCCGTTGTTACAATTATACCTTCTATATTTTCAATATCTTTTTTTACATATTGGTGATGATCGTCAAAAGTTATTTTATCTTTTATTTTATAATCATCTTCCAAAAATTTATAAAATTGTTCCGGCTGACCAATAGCTGAAAGTGCGGTAATTTCAGAGCCTTCCTTCAAGTGTTCTCCAGAAATAATATTATAAACATAATCCGGTTCAGTTTTACAAACAAAAGTTTTTACACCTTGTTTTTTTGCGATAATTTTCGCCAGCTTTTCTGCTCGTGAATGTTCTGCATTTTTACTTACAATAATCAGATGACTTAACCGCTTAAATCCTTCCATACCTTCTCTCATCGGACCTGCCGGAAGAAGATTTTCGTTACCAAACATTTTTTCCGAATCTACCATAACTAAGTCTAAATCCCGATGCATTTTTCTGTGCTGAAAACCATCATCAAGTATAATTTTTGTACATCCCAAATTTTTAACCGCATATTCGGCAGCTCTATATCTGTTTGAACAAGTCAAAACTGCGCAGCCGTCCAAATTAACAGCAAGCCAATACGGTTCGTCACCAGCCCAATCAGCTTTATAGTACAAATTTACACCATCGGAAACAACATGTACATTCTTATTATTCAATTTCCCGCCATAACCCCTTGAAATTATTGCAGGTTTTTCACCTTTTTCAATATAATATTTTGCAATTTCAGCTACAACAGGGGTTTTTCCAACACCTCCCGTCGTAAAATTTCCGACAGAAATTACAAAAGCATCAACTTTTTTAGGTTTTAAGAAAGCTCTGTCATACAAAAAATTTTTTAAGCCGCTTCCTATTCCATAAAATAATGAACAAAATTTCAAAAAATTGAACAAAAAACCTTTTGCATTTTTATCATAATGAATCTTAGTGATTTGTGTTTTTATATTCAAACCATAACTCCTTCTACAAGAGTTTTAAATTTTTTAAAATCTTCTAATGTATCAATTCCAACCGGAACATTCTCAACTACTGCAACCTTAATTTTCATTCCGTTTTGAAGCGCTCTTAGCTGTTCCAAACTTTCGGACATTTCATAAGTTGTTTGAGGAAGAGATGTCATCTTGAATAATGCCTCTCTTTTATAGCCATATATTCCTAAATGGCCGTAAAACTTACTTTTGCCTTCGTTCCTTTCATAAGGAATTTTTGCTCTTGAAAAATACATTGCATAATTATTGACATCAAAAATGCATTTTACCAAGTTTGGATTATTAACTTCGTCTGCATCTTTGATTTCGCGGACAAGCGTAGAAATATCGGCACTATCGTCTTCGACAACACCTTTCCTTACAAGCTCTATATTAGAATCCTCTATCAAAGGTTCATCACCTTGAAGGTTAATAATATAAGCTATTTCAGGATGTCTTTCCGCCACTTCTGCAATTCTGTCACTACCGCTTTTATGCTCCGTTGAGGTCATTTCTACCTCAGCACCAAATTCTTTGCAAGTATTAAAAATTCTATCATCATCGGTCGCGACAATAACTCGATCAATTCCTTTACACTTACGGGCCTTTTCCCAAACCCATTGAATTATAGGCTTGTTATTTGCTCTCAATAGAGGTTTACCCTCCAATCTTGAAGAACCATATCTGGCGGGTATTATAATTGCAGTTTGTTTTTCCATATTATTACTTTTCCCTTATATTCCTGACACTTATTTGGTTGCATTAATAAATACAGCATTCGTTTTTAAATCTATTTGTTTGCCGGTCAAATAGTTTTCGACATCTCGCATAAACTTCTCAACTGTAGGTTCATCAAAATACTTCATATATCTTTCTTTAGTATTTGGCTGATTTGGTGAAGGGGGATTCAAAAACCATTCACGAACCATATTCGGCTGCACAACATAACTTGATTTTACTTCCTGTAGTTTTACCTCAGGAATAGTGAATCCTGCAATTTCAAGGTTCATCTTTATTGTATTTTCATCAAAATTGCAAAGTGAGTCATATTGATTTTCCATTATCTCATTCTCTGCTTTTTTAAAATCCTCATATCTGTCAACAAACGCAGGATGCAATATTTCCCAATACCTTGTATTAGAACGAATTACCGGTTCAAATGCACATAACTTGCCGCCTTTTTTTAGAACTCTATAAATTTCATTAAAAGCAGGTTGTTTATTAACAACATGAACAAGAACAGAGCGCATAACTGCTTTATTAACAGATTCATCGGGAAGATTAATATGTTCAACAGGACTTTGGAGAAGTTCATATCCTTCTTTAACGCCTAATTCATCAAGGATTTTCTTACAATCATCAAGACAATCCTGAAACATATCAGAAAAAATAACCTTTCCTTTACAATCTTGCATTTCAAGAGCTTTAAAAGCAAGCAAACCTGTTCCGCATCCAATATCAAGAACCGTATCAAAAGGCTTTATTTCCGCATAAACTAAAATTACATCCCTTACAGCTTCTAACCATTTAGTTGTTTGTTCAATCATTTCAGGTGTTTGCCCTGCAAAACGATTTTGTTTAAGCCATTGTGTCCAGTTTTTACAAATTTCGCTCATCTTCCAATCCTCTTAAAGCCTGTATAACTGATATGAAAAGATTATACAACATTTTAGGTTATTGGGCAATTACTTAAGATTAGAAGCACAAGCTTTTGTATATTCTCTGAAGAAATCATAACCTTGTCTTGCTCTGTTATCAAAATCTGTCATTATTTGAATAAGATCAAAAGAATCAATGCCTTTTTTATCAGAAAAATCTTTTGCCTCGACTACTTTTCCTTTTTTCCATACTTCGTAAGCAATTTTTGTTATGCCTGTATTACCGACCTTTTCAGATTCTGTAATAGCAATTTTCGCAGTCTCTCCCGTTTTTAAGGGCAATCGAAAAACTGTTTTCATTCTAAATTTTATTTTTTTATATTGTTGATTAAATATGAAAAGTAATTTGCTTTAAGCAAATCATTAACTTCATCAGACAAAAAATATTCATCCTTCATTAAAAGTTGAGCATAAAGAGTTGGTTCTGCTTTTTTAACAACACCTTTTTGCTGTTTTGCTACATTCATGGTTCTTAGCATAATTTCACTATAAGAAACACCAAAAGATTGTTGATTTATATTTCCTACGCGCATAAAATATCCCTTATATAATACACATCAGAGAAAAACAGAGCTCCGCATAATTTGGAGCTCTATCTTTTTTTAATTTTAAACAGCGTATACAGAAACTTGCTTTCTGTCGCGTCTGTGCGGTTCAAATTTAACCTGTCCGTCAATTAGCGCGAACAATGTGTCATCAGAACCTATACCTACATTGTTGCCGGGATGAATTTTAGTTCCTCTCTGGCGAACAATGATATTTCCGGTTTTTACCATTTCACCGCCGAATTTCTTTACGCCTAAACGCTTAGCTTCCGAATCACGGCCGTTACGGGTGGAACCCATACCTTTCTTATGTGCCATTTTTATTTCTCCTTTAGTTAATTACATTATTGTTACAGATGCTAATTATTCTGCAGATGCTTCTGTTGTTTCTGCTTTAGCTTTTGATGCAGTAGTTCTGATTTTGTTAATCATTACTCTTGCAAAACCTTGTCTGTGACCTTGTTTTTTTCTGTAACCTTTTTTAGGTCTTTGTTTGTATACAATGATTTTCTTTGCACGGTCTAATTTTAGAACTGTACCTTCAACCTTTGCATTTGCTACATATGGTTGACCAACTTTTGACTTTTTGCCGTTAACAATCATAACAACTTTGTCAAAAACAACTTTTGAATCAGCTTCTTCACCCAAAAGTTCAACATCAACATAGCGTCCTTCTTCAACTTGGTATTGTTTACCACCTGTTTCGACTATTGCGTACATTGTCTTTTCCTTTCGTTTATGGGTTCTGTAGAATTCCGTACTTTCTGTACCGAGTCCGTTTAAAAACAGTTTACCCCTCTAATACTATTTATATAAGTTAAATCTAACACAAGCCTATTTCTGCTGTCAAGAACAGAGTTTTTAAATGTTTACAATAGGGGTAAAATAATGTCGCGTTTTGTTGTTCCACAAAACGCGACATTATTTTACTTATTTTATTTTTTATACTGCACCGACTTGTGCTTTAACTTCTTTTCTCTTCACTTTGTTTGTTGTTGTTCTCGGAAGAGTTTCGCGTCTGATAATCAAGTTTGTCGGGCGTTTATACGGTGTCAGTCTTTGCAAAAGTTCTTTAATGTCAGCTTTAACGAGATTATTAATTTCTTCATCTGTTTTTTCTTCATACAAATAAGGTTTTGGGACAACTACGGCTACAACTTCTTCCGTACCGTCTTTTGCTCCAAAAGTTCTTTCTGCACCAAATACACATACCTCTGAAAGATATTCACTTTTTTCTAAAACTGATTCTACTTCTTCAGGAAGAACTTTTTTACCACCTGAAAGAACAATCATGTTCTTAATTCTGCCTGTTATATAGATGTAACCGTCATCACCGATTTTTGCGACATCACCCGTATGGAACCATCCGTCCGGCTCAAGAACAGATGCGGTAAGTTCAGGCTGATTGTGATATCCTTTCATAACGGAAGGACCTTTTACAAGAAGTTCCCCTGTTTTAGGATCTGTTTTATATTTCCAGCTCTTATATGGTTTTCCTATTGAAGCATAGTCATTGATTTTATCAGTGTTTAGTGCTACAACAGGGCTTGTTTCTGTTAAACCGTATCCCTGACATACTTTTATACCGATTCTGTTAAAGAATATAGCGACATTTACATCCATTGGCGCGCCGCCGGAAAGAATACCCCAGAATTTACCGCCAAATTGTCTGTGAAGATCTCTGAATAAGAATTTTTTAATTTTTCCAAAACCCAAAAGTTTAGCAATATAGTGATATTTAAAATCAAACCACCACTTACCAAGCGGAGTATATTTATTAATGCATTCCGCTTCAAGAGTTGTTTTAAGAAGCTTCATAAAAGCAGGTACCATTATCATAAATTCAATTTCTTTATCTCTCATCATCTTCAAAATATCTTTTGGCTTAAGGCTCTTTGTATAATAAATTGAATAACCAAAATTCAAAAATGAAGAGAAACCAACAGTCATTTCAAACATATGATTCATTGGAAGAATTGATAAAATTGATACCCGTCTGTTATCAGGAAGTATCTTATCAAACGCATCTTTAGTAATAATAAGCTGTGAAGTAATATTACCAAAAGTAATTTCTACACCTTTTGGTGCACCTGTCGTACCTGATGTATAAATAATGAATGCTACAGCTTTTCCGCTTCTGACTCTCCATTTTGCATCATAAATATCAGGCAATTCATAAATATTTTTAATTCCTTCTGCTTGGAACTTGTCATCCATTACCAAGATTGTTTTAAGAGAAGGAATCTCATCTCTTAGTTGATATGCCTTATCTATATAAGATTGAGAAACTAATATAACAGATGGTTCGCTGTCTAAAAGTATTGATTTAAGTTCGTATATTGTAAGTTTGTTGTCTAAAGGAACCGTAATTGTACCCGCAAGAACCGATGCGAACACGCAAGCACCGTACTCAGGTTTTGACTCGGAAAGAATTGCCAGTCGCTCACCTTTTACAACACCTACTTCTTCAATTAAGTATCTTGCAAGTTTTCGTGAAAGCAAGCCAACACCTTTGTATGTCAATTCTCTCCAGCCATATTTGCTCCTCATACCGAGAGCAACACGACCTTCATATTCAGATGACTTGTTTTCTAATATTGATAATAAATGTTTACTTCTTGACTCCATAAAACTCCCTTCCAACTAGGCTTATTGATAATTTATTCTACTTCAATAAAAATTCTTTGTCAAAAATAGCAAAAAAAATTTTCTCAAGCTTTAAAAAAAATATAATTATTTGAAAGGTTTTATGAATATTTCTGCGCAACATAATGTAAATACCAATTTTAGGGCAATACCTCTTGCCGAATACAAATATTTGAACGATAAAGCTAAAAATGTTATTGTATACCAACTTGAAAAAAGGGATATTGACTATCTTAAATACCTTTCTCAGAATATAGACAAATTCTATAAAAAACACGAAATAGAAGATTATTCTACAAAACAGGTTGTAAAAGAAGCTTTTGATGCAGGAGTAGAAATTCTTTCCGAAACAAAATACAAAGAAGAAAAAGCAAAAGTTTTGCTTGCACTATCTGACGAAGAACCTAGCGCAATACTTATCGGAAACACTCTAAAAATAGACAAAAACGGCAATTTTCACTATTCAAGCAGAAAAAATCATTCAAAAGATGAAACCGAACTTGATTGGCTGGCAACTTGGAACAAAAAAATATTAGGTGAAGGAAAAGTTATTGTTTGTGAATTTTTCCACTCACTTTTAAACGACGGTTTCAAACAATGTTATGTCCGCTCAGAAATTCCCGAGAAATCATTTGCAATGGCATTTTATAAAAAGATGGGATTTGAGCCGTTATCTAACAAACAAAGAAGAATTCAAAGAAAAAATGATAATAGCTATGTCATAGGAAACTTTGATTCTCCTAAAGATATGATTATACCTATGAAAGCAACCACTAGAGATATCCTTCGCACGCTAAAACTCAGGTGCAAAGAACTCATGCGCAAAGAATTTAAAGAACCCTTCAGCACAGATTTACCATTCAAAGAACTCTAATATTCGGAAGCAAATCCTTTAACAAGCATTGTTAAAAACTTTTCTAAAATTTCTGCTTTTTCCTTGCATTCTTTATAATCTTTTTTAATCCCTTCATCAAGTTTCATTTCTTCAATGTGTTCCACGATATACCTCACTTAAAATAACATTTTATCCTACATGTTGTATATCGGAATTTTTTTTCAAAACTTTAGAGAAAAGCTTGTTTTTGTTACATAAATTAACAAAATAAATTGACTAAGATAACAAACTAAATTCTTTTTTCCACTTCTGTTTTAACTATCCAAAAAGTTAATCCTGCTAAAAGGCTTTTTAGTTGATCAATAACCATTTTATTAATAACAGATTTTATTTTTCCTCTTACGATTGGAGCAAGTTCTATCATTTGCTCGGAAAGCTTTCTTACAATCTGCATAATATCTTTTATCTTTGGTTTTACTTCCTCCAAAAATATATTCGCAGAATTTAGAATTTTATCCAGCTTAACAAGATTTGTTATAACAAACAAAGCTATAATAACTTCCGCTATAAATACTATTGAAATAAGAAAATAAAATACCATATTACCAGACCTATTTTTGTATTATTATATTCCATATAAGGGATTTTTTGAATACACTCGGAGGATTAGATTTTGATAAAATCAAATTTTCGATTTAGCTTTTCTTTGGCAGCTGCAAAGTCAATAAGCACCGCTTTGAAAATAACAAAGCTTTCTGCCGGAACTTCTATTATAGGGAAATTTGTACTTAAAATTTGTCCTGATTTTTTAGCACATGCAAACAAATACATAAAAACAAAGATTAATATAACGGGAACTAATGGAAAAACAACAACTTCGGGCTTGATTTCCCATCTTATAAAATCTGATAAAAATACCGTTATAAATAATGCGTTAGGCGCAAATATGATTCAAGGTGTGGTAAATGCCATAGCGGTAGAATTGAACCCGTTTAAGAAATATGACTACTCTGTTATTGAATCAGACGAGGCTTTTTTAGAAGTTATTTACAAAAACTTTGAGGCAGATTATCTTGTTGTCACTAATCTTTTTCGTGACCAATTGGACAGATATGGTGAGCTTGCGACAACAAAAAAATTTATTCAAAACGGAATAGATTTGAAACCTGATTTAACACTATTATTAAATGCTGATGATCCGCTTGTTGCAAGTTTTAGAGGTGGCAAAGAAAAAATCTATTATGGTGTTGAAAATGTTGATTACATGGATGGTCTAGAACCTTCAAAAAGCAACACCGAAGAGGCTTTTAACTGTCCTTGCGGAAAAGCGCTTAAATACGAAAAGAAATTTTATGCTCAGCAAGGTCATTATTACTGTGAATGCGGATACAAAAGACCTGAACCCAAGTATAAAGCCGATGTAACCCTATACAAAGACCACTCCGTCTTGTTAATAAACGGAGAAGAATTTTTTGTTCCTCTTGTCGGATTATTTAATGCATATAATGCACTCGGAGCAATTGCTCTCTGTAAAGAGCTTGGTATCAAAAATATTCAGGAAAATTTGAAAAGTTTCAAAGTTGCATTCGGAAGAAGTGAAGTGAAATATTTGAACGGAAAAAGAACGCTAATTCAATTGATAAAAAATCCAATCGGTGCAAACGAGGTTCTAAAGACAGTAGATTTAGATTCAAATCTTTTAATTATAATTAACGATAATTATGCAGACGGGCGTGATGTTTCATGGCTTTGGGATGCAGAATTTGAATGGGTAAACAATACAAAAAAAGAAATTATAGTGTCAGGTTCACGAGCAAACGATATGGCACTTCGGCTGAAGTATGCAGGAATTAAGGACAATAATATTAGAGTTATAAATGATATAGAAAAAGCGGTTGAATATGTAGGGAAAAAGGCTGATAATAATATTACGATACTTCCTACTTATACGGCACTTTTGAAATTGAATAAAATGAAAAATTTAAGGAGTAAAGGATAATATATGTTATTAGGTGTAAATATAGATCATGTCGCAACACTAAGAAACGCAAGGGGCGGAGTTGACCCCGATATTATGACAGCAGTAAGGATTTGCAAAGACTGTCAGGTTGCATCAATCACAACTCATTTGAGAGAAGACAGGCGTCATATTAAAGATGCCGATGTTGAAGCCATAAGAATGCTTCCAAGGGTTAGATTAAATTTAGAAATGGCAATGACAGATGAAATGCAAGAAATTGCTCTTCGCTTAAGACCGCATGCAATTTGTCTTGTTCCTGAGAAAAGGCAAGAACTAACAACAGAAGGCGGACTTGATGTAGAGGGGCAATTAGACAGAGCTATTGAATTTGTAAAACCGCTTATGGCTAAAAATATAGAAGTTAGCTTTTTTATAGATCCTGATGTACACCAAATTGCTGCAGTTGCAAAGACAGGCGCGCCATTTATAGAATTACATACAGGAAGATACTCAGAAGTATATGGGACACAAGACGAGGAAAAAGCATTCCAAGACCTTAAGGGTGCTGCAATTTTTGCCCAAAATTTTGGTTTAAAAGTCAATGCAGGTCATGGTTTGAATTACAAAAATGTTCACAGAATGCACGAAATCCCTAACCTTGTAGAACTAAATATAGGACATTCTATCATAGCACGCTCAATTTTTGTAGGCTTGGAAAAGGCTGTCAAAGAGATGAAAGTACTCTGTGAAGGGGGCAATAGATAAAGCAGAACAGCATTACTTTTATAAAAACTGCGAGGGAGTATAATGAAATCAAAAGAAGAAGTTGTTAAGGAAATGCAATTGGTTGTTGAGCAGATGAGGCTTGATGATATAGAAGAAAATCCCGATTGCGAGCACGAATTTTTCACCTGTGATGCTTGCGGAGGAACAAAGGATTTTGCGGGCTCTGTAGTCTATGGACATCACAGGCTGTGTAACGACTGCGTTCTTTTGGCTGAAGTAGGGTTTGAGCTTGGGCAAATCAAGGATATTCATGAGCTAATAGATGCTATGGAAGACAAGCGACTTGAGGCTGACTGTGAATTTATTAAAGAGGAAGAAAAAAGAAAACAAGCTTTAGACAATGCAGAGTTGAATTAGTCAATAATACCCTCTCCCAAAAGATGCAAAGTTATGGCGATTCTTCGGACTTCGTCATCATAGGTAAAAATCTACCAAATTTAGCTGTTCCCCTTCTGTCCTTCGGACATCTTCCCCAATCGGGGCAGAAACAAAACGCGGTTTATCTTGAATATTTAAAACCTTTCCACAAAAAACGAAAAAGTGGGGTTTGGGGCATAACGGAATGAGCAAACAAACTAGGTGAAGCAACATCATAGAGAGTGCTGTTTGAAGGACAGGCGGGTTGGTAAATGTCTGCTTGACAAAATTTTTAAATCCTATATTTACCTCTACATTTACCCCCGAAAGTCCTGAGTTCACTCGATTAGGCTGAGCCGTAGAATTGTTTAGTGAATGTAGTTAAAGCCCCAAGAGTTTCTGGGGTAAATGCATAAAGCTTGGAGGTATCACTACAAACTTGGAAGTGAAGTGAAAAATTTCTTTGCGGTCAAAGAAATGAACATACAAAAAGTTATGGCGATTCTTCGGACTTCGTCATTATCAGCAAAAATCTACCAAATTTACTTATTCCCCTTCTGTCCTTCGGACATCTTCCCCAATCGGGGCAGAAGCAAAACGCGGTTTATCTTGAATATTTTATAACCACTTAATCACTTTTTTTAAAATCGTTAATTTTTTCTTAAGGCAATATAAAAAAAACTTTCTTTGATATAAAATTATATAAGAAAATCACAAAATCACGAGGTAGAAACTATGTGGGATTATTCAGAGAAAGTATTGGATCACTACAGAAACCCCAGAAATGTAGGCAAAATTGATAACGCTGACCTTATTGGCGAAGCAGGTTCGCTCGCTTGCGGGGATTCTTTAAAATTATATTTGAAACTTGACGGCGAAAAGATTGTTGATGCCAAATTCCAAACCTTCGGATGCGGTTCTGCTGTTGCTTCTTCAAGCATTTTAACAGAAATGATTATCGGCAAAACTTTGGATGAAGCCAAAAAGATTACCAACAAAGATATCGCAGACGAGCTTGGCGGACTTCCGCAAGAAAAAATGCACTGCTCGGTAATGGGACACGAAGCTTTGGAAGATGCTCTCAAAAAATACTATGGAAAAGAAATAGAAGAAGATTTACCCCCCCAAACTGCGGATAAAATTGTTTGTACTTGCTTTAATGTAACAGAAAACCAAATTTGGGAAGCAATAAAGGTTAATAATCTAAGAACAGTGGAAGAAGTTACAAACTACACAAAAGCAGGCGGTGCTTGCGGAAGATGCAAAGGCACAATTCAAGATATTATTGACACATACTACAAGTCAGAAAATAAGAAAGAGGAAGCTCCTCTGACTGCTACACAGAAAATATTAAAGATAAGCAAGGTTATTGAACAGCAAATTTCTCCCGAACTTCAAAAAGACGGAGGGGATATTGAATTTATTGACCTTGAGGGTAATAAGGTAAAAGTAAGACTTACCGGCATGTGTCAAGGTTGTAAAAATTCAAGAATGACAATCAAGACATTTGTTGAGTCGATTTTGAAAGACAAAGTAGACAAAAATCTTGAAGTAGAACAGGTATAAAGATGTTGTTGGGCAGATATGCCCAACCTATAGGTTTGTCAACAACGAAAGATTTTATGTATGGACAATTTGAAAGATAAAATTAGTATTATATTAGTTTATTTGTGCTTAGTATCATTAATATTATTATGCGTATCCATTTTCCCATATAAAGAAATTTTGGAGTGTTATGATGATAATTGTACTATTGAAAGGTCATATGTTTTATTTAAAAATAGAGATGATGCATATTACTATTTTAAAAAAACTGATGATATTCAAGTAGTATCTCATCATAGTAGTGGACAAAGAGGTTTATATTATTATGAAATTGAAAATGCTTCTGATTACAATTTTTCAATATTTAATAATACATTTGCTGGAAAAAAGACCCCGGAAATGTTATTATCAAAAATAAAATCAAATAATAGGCATATAAAAATAATAAAATATTGGATAGGACACAAAATAGAAAAAGAAAAGGAGTAGGTCAGGTTTTAACTGACAACAAACACAGTAAATAGGTCGGGTTTCAACCCGACGACAATTTAAAAAAACATAAATGTAGGGTAGACTTTAGTCTACCGTTAAAAAGAGGCGAAGATGATATATTTAGACAATAATGCAACAACAGCAGTCGCGAAAGAAGTATTGGATGAAATGTTACCGTATCTGAGCGGGGAGTACGCGAATCCGTCAAGCATGTATGATTTTGCAAAGAAGCCTGCTGCTGCGATAAGAGAGGCTAGAGTAAAAGTTCGTGACTTTTTTGGCGCAAAAGATGAAAAAGAAATTTTCTTCACCTCTTGCGGTTCAGAATCAGCAAATATGGCAATAAAAGGTGTTTTAAACTGTAACAAGGAAAAGCGTCATATTATAACTACAAAGGTTGAGCATCCTTGTGTTTTAAATACATACAAATGGTTTGAAAAACAAGGGTACGAAGTCGATTATATAGGTGTAAATGCTCAAGGCGAGCTTGATGTAGAAGAGTTAAAAAACAAGCTCAGAAAAGACACTGCGCTTGTATCAGTAATGTGGGCAAACAATGAGACGGGTGTTATTCATCCTGTTGAAGAGATTGCAGAATATGTAAAATCACATTCTCCCGAAACACGAGTTTTTGTGGACGGTGTTCAAGCAGGGGGTAAAATTCCTCTGAATGTAAAAGAAACTAAAATAGATTTGGTTGGTGTTTCAGGTCACAAATTCCACGCACCAAAAGGAATCGGCGCATTGTATGTTAAACCTGATGTAAGGCTTACTCCTCTTATTAACGGCGGACACCAAGAACGCGGAATGAGAGCGGGCACGGAAAATGTTCCGTATATTGTTGGGTTAGGAAAAGCCGCAGAGCTTGCCATGGAGAATATGAACCATGAACTTACCGAGGTAAAAAGACTTCGTGACAAATTGGAAGCAGGAATTTTGAAGAGTGTATTCAATGCAAGATTAAATACGGGTATCACAAACAGAGTTCCTAATACATCTAATATCGGGTTTGAATATGTGGAAGGCGAGTTAATTCTTCTTCATCTTTCTGATATTGGTGTTTGTGCAAGCTCAGGAAGTGCCTGCACATCAGGTTCTTTAGAGCCAAGTCATGTATTAAGGGCAATGGGAATTCCGTTTACGGCATTGCATGGTTCAATAAGATTTTCTCTTTCCCGATACAATACGGAAAAAGAAGTTGATTATGTAATAGAGAACATGCCTGCTATAATGGATAAGCTCACAAAAATATCACCGTTCCAAACGGAGCTTGAAGAATTAAGGGAAAGAAAAGGTTTCTAACCCCACACCCGTTTTTCTAAGCTTCGAAAATAAATCTTCTCAGCTTGGAAAACTTCCCTCTCCCACAAGGGGCAAGGGTAAAAACAAAAAATAAAGTTGGCGAAATAGGTTGGGTTTTTACCCGATAAAATCGAAAAGGATGAAAAATGATTGATGACATTTTTAATATGGTAGTGAAACCAATAATCGGTTTTTTAGAAAAACATTCACCTTTTATATTGGGTGTAATTATTAACATTGTAATTATAATGGTAATCAATAAAGTTATTGATGCCCTTGAGATTAAGGTAACATCAAAATTAAGAGAAAGACACTCCGATTCATCATTAGTTAACCTTTTGCCCGTTTTAATCAAGGTATTGAAAGCAATTATAATCTTTATGCTTTTGGCGGGCTTCTTGCAAAGCTTTGGGTATAATGTTTCATCACTCATCGCCGGCTTCGGAATTACAGGTTTGGCAGTTGGTTTTGCGGCAAAAGAAGCAATCGGAAATGTCTTTGGTTCGCTTGGACTCTTGGGTGACAGAGTTTATAAAATTGGTGACTATATAAAGTTTGATGATATAGAAGGATATGTTGAAAAAATAAATCTTCGCTCGACTTCAATTAGGACTTTGGATAACTTTGTTGTTAATGTTCCTAACAACACCATTGCAAATGAGGCAATAACAAATGTTTCAAAGTGTAAAAAGAGAAAAATTGATATTACTGTTGGAGTAGAATATGGAACCTCTAACGAAAAACTGGATAGAGCCGTAGAAATATTAAAAGAAATAGCAACAAATAATGAACATATTATAGGTTCAGGAATGTTTACCGCAATAGAAGAACTTGCAGACAGTTCTATAAATATAAGGTTATTTGCTTACACATCAGAAACGGCATGGGCTAAATACAAAGTTGTTAAAGGAAACATAATAAGAGAAATTATCCACCGATTCAGGGAAGAAGGTATTGAATTTGCATTCCCGTCTACAAGTGTTTATATGCATGAGTAAATTATGAAAATTAAAATAATAGCACTTGGAAAAATCAAAGAGAAATTTTTAAAAGAAGGCATTGATGAGTTCCTAAAAAGACTCACTCCTTATGCATCACTAGAGATTGTTGAACTTAATCCAATTGATATAAAAGACGAAAATTTGGTTCAAAAAGCACTTGATGAAGAAGGGGTAAATATATTATCGCATATTAAAGATAACTCATTTGTTATAACTACGGAAATTCAAGGGAAACAACTTTCTTCAGAAGAATTTGCATCAAAAATAAACGAGATTTCTATGAGCGGAACTTCGGAGCTCGTTTTTGTCATTGGCTCTTCCTGCGGGATTTCGCAAATCGTCAGCCAAAGAGCAGATTTCAGATTGAGCATGTCTAAAATGACATTTCTACATCAATTTGCACGACTATTACTTGTTGAACAAATTTACCGTGCTTTTAAAATACTGAAAGGTGAAAAATATCACAAGTAACCGCTTTACAAGACATACCGATTATATAATCCTTTAGAATTAGCACCAAAGAAGATTAAGAAACAAAAAATAAAATGTTAAAATATATATGTAAGTCGAGGGCAACAGTGTTATTGTCGGATTTCGACGCAAAATTTTGATTAGGCATGTGTGTGTGTTCGGCTTACTTCTTTAAAGCTCAAAATCTTTTCTTCATAATAATTAGCCTTGCTCCTTTTGTTTCTCTTCCGAAAGGGGCTTAACTTTGTGCTACAATTTAAGTATGAAAAACATAAAAATAAAATGTCCGGCAAAAATAAACTTGACTTTGGAAATAATTAATAAAAGAGAAGACGGTTTTCATAATATAAAAAGTATTATGCAGCTGATTAGCTTGTATGATTTTTTGACAATTTCAGTTGCAGAAGCGGAAAATACTGAAATTATGCTTTCAGGAAACAGTAATGAAATTCCGTATAATGAAAAAAATTTAGTGTATAAAGCTGCGGATTTATTTTTTCAAAAAACAGGGATTAAGGCAAAAGTTAGTGTTTATATAGAAAAAAATATCCCGATAGCTGCAGGACTTGCAGGCGGAAGTACGGATGCAGCTGGAACTCTATTCGGGCTAAATAAAATTTTTAACGAACACCTAAAAGAAAAAGAACTACACGAACTATGTGCGAAACTCGGTTCAGACCTTAATGTTTGTTTAAAAGGCGGATGCCTCCTTGCCACTTCACGCGGAGAAAAAATAAAAGTTCTTCCTGTTATAAGCATGCCTGTTACACTAATCAAACCAAAAAATCTGGGTATTTCAGCAAAAGAAGCGTACACAAAATATGCACTTAAAGAATTTAAGCCAAAATATGGCTATACAGAAAAAATGGTAAAAGCTTTAAATTCTAATCAAGATATTAAACCGTTTTTATATAATGATTTAGAATATGCCGTATTTGATTATTATAAAGAATTACAGCAGATAAAAAGAATCGTGCCAAGCTCTGTTATGTCAGGATCAGGCTCAACATATTTTGTTCTTGATAATATTTCAAACAAATTTGATGAAAATTTTCAAGTCATCAACAATCTTAAATTTATTTCTGAAGGAGTTACTCAAACAGACTAGCCAAGGTGGGGAATGATAATAGAGAAAACAGCTTTAGAATAACAGTACAAGGAGGTAATCTGTTAATGAAAAAGCTTTTAATCGTCATATCTCTTCTTTTTCCGATGTCTGTGTTTGCACTTTGTCCTCTTGATCCTTCAGGAAACAATTCTTGTTCGGAAAACATTGTTCCGAATTATTCTCCTATCTATGAAAACAATAATCCGTCAAAAGTCGAGTTACAACCACTTAACACGCAAAATCCACTCGACAGTATGCGTAATCCCAACAATCGGATTAATTCAAACCTGAATTGTCCGCTTGGTATCTGCTCACAAGAAGGAATAAGACAACCCTACAACAATCTTCCTTAAAAGACGAGGCGCAGTGCAAAGCACTGCGCCTCGTCTCTCTCTCTTCAAAATTACTAAATCATATTCTTTCTGATTTTTTCTTTTGCTCTATCAATTTCTCTAATTCTTTTTTCTACAGTACGAATTTGTTTCTTAAGAGCGTTTCTTTCTGTTTTTACAAGCTTATATTGTGCATCTATATCAGCATACTTTGTTTTTGCATTTAATAAATCATTTCTGATATCAATTTGCGCGTTGTCCAATTGCTGAATTGCATTTTGAATATTACCGTTACCTGTTGCCTCTTCTGTTGCAGCACTTGTTACAGCTGCAGGAGCAGGAGTTGTTCCATATGTTGTATCATTAAAGTTTAGCGGTGTGAATGCATTACCATCAGCATAAGCTACAGTTGATAGAGCAAATATAGCACCCAATGTCAAAATCATTTTTTTCATAAGTTATTCTCCTATTTTAGTATTTACACATTTTCATTTTATATTTTACATCTTTTCCCCCTTTTGCATATCCTATATTAAATGTATAATTACAGTATGGAAAAAGATTTTTGCAAAAAATGTGGTGATTGCTGCAAGCAGATTTTTGTTGATTTTGATAATAAAATGCTTTATTTTGACGGAATTCAGCCCCTAAGTGAAGATTTTGCTCAAATGCTTGTTCCTATAGGGAAGAAAGGGAATTTAAGTATTTGTTACTGTAAACATTTAAAAGATAACAAATGCACAAATCATCAAAAACCCGCTATATGCAACCAGTACCCTTCATCTCCGTTTGCCTATATTCCATCTTCATGCGGTTTTTATGGTGAAACTTTTATAAAAAACGAAGCCGAAAAACAAAAAATCAGAAAATTAAAAGAAGAAATTATACATTACGAAGCTCTTTTAAATACGACAGCCAACAAGAAAGAACAGCAACAATACAGTAGAATACTTAAAACGCTAAAAGCAAGAGTAGATAAATATTCTATATATGGTTCCGAAGATTGGTAATTATAAATCTAATCCGCTTATCATATAGAACGAACCGCAAATAACATTTAATTTTTCAGGGGTTAATATTTTTGAATTTGTGTATCTGCACGCTTTAATTGGACATTTCTGAGTAAGTTCGTTAAAAGTACATGCCTTAGGATAATTAAATTCGTTTAAATAAACTTCATCACCTTCTTGAAACAATATATCCATCATTTTCGCATAATCTTTTGTTTTTAAACAACCAAAAACAAATCTTCGCTTCTGATTTGGGAAATAATAATCCAAATTTTCTCTCAAAGCATGGACTCCATTTGGATTATGGCATGCATCAATAATCAGGTTTTTGTCTTTAAAATACTCAAAACGACAAGGATGTTTAACTTTTTTAAGACCGTTTTTTATTGTTTCTTCATCAATATCTTTAAAGAGATAATCTATAGCAGTCAAAACAAGTGCCAAATTTTCTGTTTGGTGTTTTCCCTTGAGCGATAAAGCTTCGATATATTCAGATTTTACAAACGGAGAAACAAATATTAACATAGAGTTGACACTATCAGCCTTATCCCTTATTGCTTCGTATCCCATGCTTGTGATAACCGGGCATTTCGGCTTAATTATTCCTGCTTTTTCATAAGCTATTTTTTCTTTGGTATCACCAAGTCTGTCAGTGTGGTCCAAATCTATTTGCGTAATTATTGCGCAGAGATTTTGTTTTATGACATTTGTAGCATCCAGCCTTCCGCCCATTCCCGTTTCTAAAATAACATAATCAGTTTTTTCATCACGAAAATACAAAAATGCTGTCACTGTAAGAATTTCAAACTCGGTAAGATGTATCCCAATATTAGTAATTTTTTCAACATACTGAGCAAATCTTTCTTTTGAAATATCTATATCATTGACTTTAATGCGCTCAGTGTATTCCCAAATATGCGGACTTGTATAAAGCCCAGTTTTGTAACCTGCTTCTCTTAATATAGACTCAAGCATTGCGCAAACAGAACCTTTTCCGTTTGTACCTGCGACATGAATACACTTTAAATCATCCTGCGGGTTCCCCAGTTTTTCTAATACCTGAGAAATCCTATCAAGTCCCAAATCTATATAAAAATTGTCTTTGCTTGTAATAAATTTAAGCGCTTCTTCATAAGTCATCATTCTTATATAATACTTTAAAAATAAACAAATAAGTAATAATAAAGATAAAGGCAAGGGTGACATGAACACCTTCACCACCAAAACTAATGGATTTGGATTATAAGAACTATTACTATTATTAGTAGTAGTTCTTTTTCGTTGATTTTGACTTACATTTTTAACTTACTCTTGAATTAACTCTATCCCCTTAATCAATGTTTTTAATTCATTAAGTGCATTTTTGTCAGTAAGAGAATCAATGGCTAAATTTATAAACTCCAATTTTTTCTTATCATTAGAAACCGATAATATCTTATCTTTTAACATCTCTAATAGAACATTTTCATCTTTTGCATCTTTAATTTCAATATCTCCTGAGGGTTTGAAAACCTTTGTTCGTAGTGAATTTCCATCTTGAATTTCATCAACAAAAATATCTTTTCCCGTTCTCTTTGCAATCTCTTTCATTTTTGCATCAAAATCTTTGCTTAAAGAATTGTATCCCTCTGTTTTTTCATATTCTTCGGCTTTGAATGATGGAATCAG
Organism: uncultured bacterium; assembly: GCA_902777605.1. Taxonomy (GTDB): domain Bacteria; phylum Cyanobacteriota; class Vampirovibrionia; order Gastranaerophilales; family Gastranaerophilaceae; genus CAG-196. Next base: position 61,326 of record CACYUI010000011.1, read on the forward strand.
TTGTATTACATTACCCGCTTTAATGACACTAAAATGCATTGTGTTATCCGTACCTGTCTTTAAGGAGCTTTCTAAAATATCAAAATCAAACAAAATTTGAGGAGAGATTTCTAAAACATCGCATATTTTAAATAATGTTTCAGAGGATACAAAGCTTTCGCCGGCTTCAATTCTCGCAAGCTGCCTTAAATTTATGCCGATTTCTTCGGCAAGTTTTTCTTGAGTAAAATTTTTAAGCTTTCTTATAGCCTTAAGTTGAGAACCAAAACCTCTTTTAATTATATCCATACCAAACCTCTCTCATAGGCATTATAAATTAGGTCAACAAACAATATAATGGCATATGAGAGCACAAACATGTTTTAAATTGATTTGACTTTTTATTTTTATGGCTTAACATAGCATGTATAACAATTTAAAGGCGGGCTATGTAGATTAAGATTACAGAAGCCAAAACAGTAAATAAAAAAGATTTTGATTATTGGAAAGAATGTGATATTCTTAAGATATGCTTATTTAATGGAAAATTTTTGAATCTGCTTTCAGAAAAAACATGCTATAAAGATCATAAGCCAAATCTTAAAGTATATTATTTGAACGAAAAGTGGATTATTAAGCAAATTATTTGTAAAAATACAAAATAAAAGATATTCAGCAGATAGTAGAGAAGGCATGCATAAAGTAAAGGTCAGTATAATAATTCCTGTATATAATACCGAAAGGTATTTACTAAAGTGTATTGAGAGTGTTATTAGTCAAACTTTTAGCAATATTGAAATAATTTGTATTAATGATGGTTCAACAGACAAATCGCTTGAAATTTTAAACGATTATGCACAAAAAGACAACCGCATAATCGTTTTATCGCAGGAAAATTCAAAACAAGGTGCGGCAAGAAACAGAGGGTTGGAAATTGCAAAAGGAGAATATATAACTTTTGTAGATTCAGACGATTGGATAGAAAAAAACTACATAGAGCTTTTATACAATGCAGCTATCACTGATAATGTCAACATTGCTGCAGCATCAATGACAAGAGATAAGGACGGCAAAGAAAAACGACATCTGACACTAAAAAATCAACAAAAATATTTTGGTGCTAATGATATAGTAAAAGCCATAGACAATCATTTTGAAACAGCAGGAAAACTGTACAAATTTGAGTTGATAAAAGATTTAAGATTTATGGAAGGAGTTTTTTACGAAGATGCTCCATATACGATAAGGGCAATTCATAGTTGCAGTTCTATGGTAACTGTACCAAATGCGCACTATCACTATGTATCTCACAAAGGATCTACAATAAAACAACAAAACAACTATGTAGAAGATAAAATCAAAACTTCTTTAGATTTGGTGAACTATGCAGAAGAAAACAATATAGAGATTAAAGACTGGGTCATATACAAAGAAAATCATTTTTTGTGGGCAATAAAGCATTACAAATATCATGATGATTTGTATATACTTGGAGTAAAAGTATGGACAAAGAAGATAAAAAAATATATTTAAACGAAGAGTTTACAACATTTTGGAATAAAATTACAAACAAAGAAAACTTTGCATTGTTAAGATATGGTGATGGAGAAAGAGCTATTATGACAGGTAAATCTGTTAAAGCACAAGAAGGATGGATTTCTCCTAATTCAATATCTCAGTTGGGAAGCAAGTTGCTGCAAACTCTTAACCTTAACGATAAAAGTGTTTTTTACGGAATTTCATGCCCATGCTGCGACCAACAAGCATACTATTGGTATAAGTCAAGAATAATTAGTCAAAATATTACTTTTGCAAATTTATTTGTTAATTCAAATTACAAAACATTTATAAATAAGTTCAACAATATAAAAAGAGATGCAATTTTTATTGGAAATCACAGAGCCTTAAACAATAAGATTGGGAATCTTAATATACTAAAATACTATTTGATTGATGATGATTGTATCAATTTTTATGAAAACAAATATACAGAACTGTTAAAAAGTATCAAAAATGATTATGGAAATCAGAATGACTTACTATATGTAATATCTGCGGGTCCACTATCAGAAGCTATTATATATGATTTATACATTAACAATCCCAATAATTGCTACATAGATTTTGGCTCAAGTATTGACAAATACATACACAATAAAATAACACGCCCTTACATGAAAGATAATTCTAATTATGCAAAACTGCATTGCTGGATGTATAAACCCGATATCGATATGAGCGTGTCTGTTGTTCTTAGCACATATAAACGACCTGAAGTCCTTGAAAAACAACTAAAAGCAATCGAGGAACAAACATTAAAACCAAAAGAAATTTTATTGTTTCAAGACGGAATAAATGGCAATTATTCTATTAATTTTTCTGATGAATTAATAAAAAGATTTAATAATGTTGAAATTAGCCAAAATAACAAAGGTGTTTGGGCAAGATTTGATTATGCAAGAAAAAATGCTAAATCACAGTATGTCTGTGTATTTGATGATGACACAATACCAGGCAATAGATGGCTGGAAAACTGTATGAATGAAATGCTCAATCGTGAAGGTTTATATGGCACAATAGGTATTTTATGTAAACAAAATTGTTATAAGCCAAATAGTTATGCAGCTATTGGGTGGAGAAGCCCTAATGATAAAACTTTGCAAGTAGATTTTGCAGGTCATAGCTGGTTTTTAAAAAAAGATTGGTTAAACTACCTTTTTGATAACACAGAAGACTTACAAAAATTCAAAATATGCGGAGAAGATATGACACTTTCTGCGCAACTCCAAAAGCATAATATTTTGACTTTTGTTCCGCCTCATCCGACAAAAGACTTGAGTTATTGGGGTTCAATACCTGATTATGCACACTCATTTGGGAATGATAAAAACAGCTTATTTGTAAATAATGGTTTTAGCAAAATGACAGAAGCTTTTGATATTTTAATAAAAAATCATAATTTTCAAATTTTAAAAAATTATAATAAGAAGAAATATTGTGAAAGTTTAAAATTTGTTTATACGCATAAATACAAAGAACTTTTGTATAATTTTGTAAAGAGTGCTTTTTCTATAAAAAATGAATACAAAAATTACAAAAAATATAAAATTATACGATTTTTGGGCATAAAAATTTCAATAAAATACAATCCCTAGCCAAATGGCTAGTTATGTTTTATGCCTTTTTATTTTATACTCCACATGATTAGGCAAGTATGAAAGGAGTATGATGTGAACTCAACAACTGAATCACAAGAGGTATTTTTTGATGAATCAGGATTTACCGGCGCTAATTTATTAAACATTGACCAACCCTTTTTTTCATATGCAGCAGTAGCTTTTAATGAAACTGAAGCAGAGGCTATTGTAAAAGGTTTAAGAAATAAATATAGCTTACAAGGTAGAGAATTAAAATTTGCGAAAATCAAAAAACACTCTAAAGCAAAATTTATTATAGAGGATTTTTTACAAGCTATCCAAGGAAGAGCATCTTTTACATGTTTTGATAAAAAATATTCACTTTGTGCAAAATTCTTTGAATATATTTTTGAACCATGCATTTCTGATGTTTGTGGATTATTCTATGCTGCCGGTTTTCATCATTTTATTACATATAACTTATATAACCATTTCTTTAAAAATAATGAACACTCTAATATGTTAACTGATTTTGAGAAATTAATGAGCGAAAATAAAAAAACTGAACTTGCAAAATCTTTTGTTAAAGATTTTGAACAAAGCATATTACCACAAAGCTCTTTGGGATTGGAAGATTTACTAAAAGTATTTATTACTTATAATAAAAAAGAAATCATTGACGAATTTGACTTTTTATCCGGTGACACCGCAACAGATAAATATATAGGGGATCTAAGTTTCACGGCATTATTCAATTTATGTGCTGCAATGTGTCATAAATTTCATTCTATAAAAATTACATATGACAAATCAAAAATTTTACAAGCACAACAAGAAACTCTTGAAGAAATAGCTAATCATGAATTTTATATTCCAAATATTAACCCTTATCTTGAAAACAAACAAGAGCGTATCTTTATTGACAAAAATATAGAATCTAAAGAATCAAAAAGCAGTTATGGAATACAGTTAGCTGATATGCTTGCAGGAATAACATGCGATGCTTTCAAAATGCAGGATAAAAATACTATTCTAAAATTGACAAATTGCTCGATTCATTCGCTTGTAGTTATTCCTGATATTAATAAAGGTTCAATTATAGAACTGTTAGAGCCTATGTATATAGAAATTTTGATATTACTTGTTAAAAACTCTATGCAAAACAAACCTCTTTTAGATAACAACATTGAACTTAAACTGGCTAAACTTAGAGAAGTTATAAATATCTTTCCATAGAATTATTTTCTATGCTTCACTTTCAGCCGGGAGCTGATGTTTTGGGATATATTCTTCCTCTTCCTCCTCAACAGGTTTGATAGGAAGTCTGAATCCGAATGTAGAACCTTCTCCTTCAACAGAATTAACAAACACTTGACCATGGTGGTGTTTTTCTATCGTAACTTTTACAAGGTGTAGTCCCAGCCCTGTACCCTTAACGGTATGGGTAGCGTTTTCTGCTCTATAAAATCTGTCAAATACTTTCTTTTGGTCTTTTTCAGAAAGCCCCGGTCCTTGGTCCTCAACGCTCACTTCTACAAATTCTCCGTCACGCGAACGCTCTGCTCTAACTTTGATTCTCTTTCCGTCAGGTGAATACTTGATTGCGTTTGATAAAATATTCATAAATGCACGCGAAATACTATCTACATTCATAAATACTTCCGGCAAATCGGGTTCTTTCATAATAGAAATTGTCAAATCGTGTTCTTTTGCAAGAACTTGAACCTGATTAACCGCATCTTCTATAACATCAATAACATTCTGTTTTGTTTTTTCAAGATGTAAATTTTGAGCCTCATAGCGTGAAAAATCAAGAATATCATTTACCATTCTGTTAAGTCTTATAATTTCTTGGTTCATAACTCCGATGAATTCTCTTTGAGTATTAAAATCAAAATCATTACCAAAGTTGTAAAGCGTGTCAATATAACTTCTCAGAACCGTTACAGGAGTTCTGAGTTCATGCGAAACATTAGATATAAAGTTTGAACGCAATTGATCCATCTCAACTTCTTTCGTAACATCAATAAGAATAATGATATAACCGACATATGAATTTGAGCGGGTAAACATTGGTGAAATCAAGCATTTTAGAGTTCTTTGGTCAATTTCTATATTGAAATGCAAAGGTGCTCCGTCTTCATCAATCGGAGTATCCTTAAATTGTGCAATTTTATCGGAGAAACAAAACTCTCCGCTTGAATCGCAGAATTGTTGAATTTGAGTGTTTAAAATGTCTTCTTCTTCAACTTCTAAGAGCTTTTTAGCATAATTGTTAACCATAATAACCTTGTCATGGTTATCACAGACAACAACTCCGTTTACAATACTCATCAAAACAGATTCGAGTTTGTTTCTTTCAAAAGTCAAGCTTTCAATTGTCTGTTCGTTATATCTGCTGAGTCTTTCTGACATATCGTTGAAAGCAGAGTACAACTCTTTAATCTCTTTATCAGCATCTTTGTCATCAAGCATATATCCAAATTCACCCGATGAAATTTTCTTTACACCTTGATAGAGTTTGCGAAGTTCACGAGTGATAATGGAGGAGTTCATATAAATAATGCCGACAACAACAAGCCATGCCAGTATAAACACAATCCCGACAGACGCTTGAGTTGTGGAAGTAACTTTGTCAACAATGTTTCCCGAAAGACCTACATCAACAGAACCGACATTTTGTTTTGTACTTCCGTTTTTAACAATCATCGGTGAAGAAACAGGGATTCTTGCTCTTTCAGCTTGTTCAGGATAATCATCTTTACTTGTATAAATAATTTTGGATTTATTATCTCTAAAAACAATATATGCGATATCATCATTACTGTTGAGGATTGAAACTGCATTGGTTCTGAGGGTATCATATTTTGCAAGCTCGGGAACATCTTTGGTAATTTCAACACCTTCAATCGCAAGCGTTTTTGCAATGATTTGTGCAAAATTTCTGTAAGCGGAGTTCATATTTGTTGTAATGCTATAAGTAGCAAAAAAAGCCGCTAAGAAAATAAAAAATGTACTAACAACCAAACCAAGAACAATAAGTCTTGTCTGTGCAGTCATTCCTTTGCGTTTTGGTTTAGGATTTTTTACTGTCTCTCCGCCTGTTTCCATAACGAAATTATATCACGCAGATGTGTAAATGTAAATTTTCAATATAGCAAATAACAAACTTGATTTAATGCCACCAACAAATGCACTCTTGCACATAATAAAATGCATTTGTATAGAATTAAGCATGAAAAACAAGTTCATCTATAAGTTCAAGATTTTCCAGCGCTTTATCAAGTACGGAACATTGAGAAAAATAATCATTATGTTCGCAAGAATCCCGTACAACTTCTATATAGTTGTAAGTTTCCAGTACTAAATTTTCTAATTCATCAACATTAATCATAATACATGACAGGTTATTTGACATATGGGCAACTATATTTGCCTATGCGTCAATTATATACAATTGCATTTGTTTTGTCAATAGTTTAATATATGTAATGAAATGGCAAATGAAGTTATCCGAATAAGTAAAAAAATAGGTTTAAAAATAAAACTCTTAAGAAATAAAATAGGAATTTCTCAAGAGGAATTGGGTTTTAGAGCATGTATCAGTAAGACACAAATCGGACTTATTGAGCGCGGCGAGAGTTCGCCTACTATTGATACCTTAGACCAAATAGCCAAAGCTTTAGAAATTTCACTGGTGGATTTGGTTGACACTTCAAAAATTGATTTATAGGGGGTAAATAGAGGGTAAATTGGGGTAAATTTTAGGTCAGATTTGTTAATCCGACAAAAACAAAAAGTTGCAGGGTGTAATTATTTGCACCAAAATATAAAGAAGGAATTATATGAGCATTAAATTAAGAGATTTTGAAATAGGAAATAATAAACTTACAATTCTTGCAGGCCCTTGTGCGGTAGAGTCGTTAGATATTATGAGAGAAACTGCGGAAGGACTTAAAAAAGTCTGTGAAGAATTGGATATTAACTATGTATTCAAATGCTCTTATGATAAAGCAAACCGTTCTTCAATAAACTCTTATCGCGGTTTGGGAATGGAAAAGGGATTAGAATATCTAGCTGCGATAAAAAAAGAATTTGATTTACCGATTGTTACGGATATTCACACTCCCGATCAGGCACAGCCTGTGTCAGAGGTGGCTGATATTTTGCAAATTCCTGCATTTCTTTGCCGTCAGACTGATTTGCTTGTTGCAGCAGCAAAAACAGGTAAAATTGTTAACATCAAAAAAGGTCAGTTTTTAGCGCCCGAACAGATGAAGTCTTTAGTCAAAAAAGTGGAAGAAAGCGGAAATGACAAGATTATGTTAACGGACAGAGGTGTAACATTCGGGTATAATAACCTTGTTTCTGATTTTCGTGCAATCCCAATTATGAAAGAATTTGGGTATCCAGTAGTATTTGATGCTACTCATAGCGTTCAAATGCCCGGCTCTAACGGTGATTCAACAGGTGGTGACAGAAGATTTGTTCCAACACTTGCGAAATGTGCTATGGCAGCGGGAGCGGATGTTTTGTTTTTTGAAGTTCATCCAAATCCTGATAAAGCGCTTTGTGACGGACCGAATATGTTGTTCTTAAAAGATGCAAAAGAAGTTTTCAAAAAATGCAAAGATATTTATGAAATAGTCAGAAAGTAACTATATTTCTTTCTTCTTTTCTTTCTCTTTTATTTTTTTGTCTTTATCTCTGTTTTCAAGCTCTTTTTTCATCTTAATAGCGAGCATTATTTGTTCGCCTAAAATTCTTTGCCCTTTCATTGTTTCAGGATGGCTCTTGGGGTTAATTTCTATTCGTTTTTGTTTCTTTTTTTCTTGAATTTTTTCTTGTTCGCCTGTAGAAACAGTTAGAAATTTTGTTGTTACTATATTTTCTTTTCTTGCTTCTCTGAGTTCAATTTCATGCAGCTTCATTTTATCAGCAGATTTGCTGCCTGATGGCTTTACTCCATACATCATTAAGCGCCTTTTTATTTGCTCGTACTCATAATCTGTACTGAAAGAAATTATAAAATTAAAGTTAATCGGGTTGATATTTTCGGCCATCACACATCCTTAAGTCTTGGTATCATGTCTATCGGCAAATATTTAAAAAACTTTAGGATTTTAAATAATATTGTTACAAAGATTAATAATATGCTAGAATTAGAACTATGTTAAAGGTTGTAAAAAAACTTGATAAAGGATTAAGAGGCGAAATAATAATTCCTGCCGATAAGTCTGTATCACATAGAGCAATTATGTTTTCATCAATTGCAAAAGGGCAATGTAATGTCAGAAATTTTTCAAGCGGTGCGGATTGTCATTCAACCTTGAATATTTTTAAACAGCTTGGTGTAAATATAGAGTTTGTTGATGAAAAAACGGTGCATGTTAAATCAAACGGAGTCTTAAACTCTAAAAATATTGATTTACCCCCTCTGGATGCAGGAAATTCCGGCACAACGACAAGACTTATTGCGGGAATTCTTGCAAGACAAAATTTTGATTCAACGATTATAGGTGATGAGAGTTTATCAAAGCGCCCGATGAAGCGTATAATTGAACCGCTTACACTTATGGGAGCAGAAATCAGCTCAACAGAAGGTCATTTACCCCTGAAAATATACGGCAGAAAATTGCAAGGTATTAGTTACCAATCAAAACTTGCAAGCGCTCAAGTTAAGTCTTGTATTCTTCTTGCAGGACTGGGAGCAGAAGGAAAAACAACATTTATTGAGCCTTATATTTCAAGAAATCATACAGAGCTATTATTGGACTATTTGGGGGCGGATATAAATGTTAATAAGAACGAAGTTACCATTTACCCTTCAGAGCTTTATGCAAAAGATATTACTGTAGTTGGTGATATTTCCTCTGCTGCGTTTTTTATCGTGGCAGGACTGGTTGTTGAGGGTTCGGATTTTGTAATCAAAAATGTCGGCTTAAATCCCACAAGAGCTGGAATTTTGGATGTTTTAAAGCGTATGGGAGGCGGCATAGAGATATTCAATAAAACTATCTGCTCAGGTGAGAATGTTGGTGACATTAGGGTTCGGTATAATGATTGTCTGAAGGGTTGTGTTATAGAAGGAGATGACATACCAAGGCTAATTGATGAACTCCCTGTTATTGCTGTTTTGGCTTCACAGGCCGATGGTGATACGGTAGTTAAGAACGCAGAGGATTTGAGAAACAAAGAGTCTGACAGAATTAAGTGTTTGGTGTGCGAGCTTACGAAAATCGGGATAGATATAGAAGAAACAGCAGACGGGTTTATAGTACACGGCCAAAGAGGTAAACTTAAAGGTGGCGCGGAATTAGAGAGTTATCACGACCACAGACTCGCAATGAGTTTTTATGTTGCCGGGCTGATTTCTAAAAAAGAGATTGGTATCAACGGATTTGAGTGGACAAAAATATCCTTCCCCGAGTTTGAAGAATTGTTTGGGCTTTTAGTTAATTAATCATTTAAGCAAGCGGTATAAAGACTTTTACACAAAAACCGCATTCTTCGTTTGAGTAAAGTCTTATTTCGCCGTCCATAGCTTCGACAAGACCTTTAACAATAAATAGCCCCAAACCGGTTCCCCTTGTAGTTCTTGTTGTTTTATCGTCAACGCGCGTGAATTTATCAAACAGAGTTTTTAATTTTTCTCTTGGAATAACCTCGTAGTCGTTTTTGAATGCTATAACCATTTGGTTTTCTATAATTTCATAATCAATAGTTATAGGTGAACCTTCAGGCGAATATTTAATGGCATTTTCTATAAGGTTTACAAAGACTTGTTCGATTCTGTCATTGTCTGCAATGATTTCTTTATCGCAATTTTGAATATTATTAATTATCTCTTTTCCGGCATCATTTTTAACAAGAGTGATAGCATTTTCCATAATGATATTCACCGGAATATTTGTTAAATTAACATTAAGTCTTGCGCCTTCTATATCAGGAATAACAAGCAAATCCTCTATCATTCTTTTTAGTCTTTCTGATTGTCTTTTTATAATGTGCAAAGATTTTTGGCGCATTTCTTCACTAATTTCAATATCTTGTCTTAAAAGTCTTGAAGTATAACCTTGAATACTGGTGAGCGGAGTCCTGAATTCGTGGCTTACCGTATCAATCATATTTGAGCGAAATTCGTTTAATTGTTTAAGCTCTTTGTTTTTCTTCTTCAACTGTATATAAGACTTGTGGATTTGGTTTACCATTCTGTTGAATTCCATGCCTAAGAATACAATTTCAAATGGAGTAAATATGTTTGTTAAAAGTCTTATGCGCCTTTCGTAATTACCTTTTGAAATGGCAATAATTGCCTTGAATAACTGACGGATGTTGATATACAAATAAGATGTATACAAACCAACTACAAAAAATATTGTTAGAATTGTAACAAGTATTGATAAAATAATTTTGTCACGGTTATAATCAATTGCGTCCTGCTTAAGTTCTTCCGTAGTGTTAACAAGTATCAAAGCTTTCGGATTGGACTTTTGCAGATAAACAAGCGGTTGGTTTTTTACTTTTCCGTATATGATAGGAGTATCGATTTCTAATTTTTTAGGAAGCTCAGACATACTTGTGTTAAAGCCCTTTTCGGTTGGGTTGCTTGACGCAATAACATCGCTATTGCTATCAAGTACATAAATCTGCCTTTGGTCTCCCGCAAGGGTTTTAAACAGATTTTTTTTCAAACCTTCAACATCAAGTATTGCAACCAAATACCTGCCATCATTCATTTTACGCTTTAAAACATAGTAGTTATCACGCATGCTGTACGATTTATACTGTTCGAGTTTTTCTTCAGAATTAACAATAGTGAGTTCTTTATAAAAACTTATTTTTTGGGTAATTTCATCCAAATATTTTTGTTCAAGTTCAGGTGTTTTATAAAATTCCAAAGTTGAAATAATTTGTCCTAAATCATTTGTAATAGTTTTTTCAAAAACATCAATTTCTTCAGAAACAATATTGGCAATCATAACAGCTGCGGTTCTAAGTTGTTGGCGGTTTGATTGCTGGTTAACATTATTTATAATAAAACCGCTCACAATCATTGGAATAAGTACGGCAAAAAAGCTTACGACAATGATTTGTTCTGCTATTTTTAGTCTTCTTTTTGAAAAAAACTGAACCATAAGATTATTTAACCTCCAAACGGGGTTAACTTATACCCTACATTTGTAACTGTATGCAAGTATTTAGGATTTTTTGTATCTGGTTCAATCTTATTTCTTAGTGCGCCAACATGAACTCTTAGCATTCTTACATCTTCGTCACTTGAATATCCCCAAACTTCTTCAAGCAGAGTTGCTAAAGTAACTGATTTATTAAAATGCTGCATAAGACAGTATAAAATCTCAAATTCTGTTGGAGTTAATTTAATTTTTTTATTTAAGATAACTGTTTCAAGAGTATCAGGCAAAATCTCGATTTCCCCTGCTTCCAAGATTTCGTTTGACATGACGGTTTCTTCTTGAGGTTGATTTCTTCTTAACAGAACACGAATTCTGAGAAGAACTTCTTGAATATCAAAGGGTTTAACGAGATAATCATCAGCACCGCTATCAAAACCGCTTGTCTTGTCTCCGATTGTACCTTTTGCAGTCAACATAAGAATGGGAACATTAATCTTAGCTTGACGAATATTTTTACATACATCAAAACCGTTCATCTTTGGCATCATTACATCAAGAAGAATTAAGTCATATTTGTTGTTTAAAGCCTTGTTAAGTCCTTCCATGCCATCTGATGCGGTATCAGTAAAATACCCGCTTGATGAAATATCAAATTCTAATAAATCCCTAATTTCTGTATCATCATCAACAATAAGAATTCTCTTTTTTTCAGTCATGTTAACCTCAAAATTATCTGATACATAGATTTTACAACAGAACTCCTCGGAAAACAAATTGTCAATACGATTTTTAAGGTTTATAAAGGTAAATTTTTGTAAATTCGGATTTTTACTAATAATCATAGGGAGCATGGTCAATTGTAAAATTTTTTTGTAATTTCTTTACTTGAACCAAATTTGTGAGAGTTATACTATGTACACATAAGGAAGGAGTGATGGCAACTGGACTTGGGGAGAGTCAACAAAATAAGAAAATAAAATTTTTTGGGAGAAAATAACTCAATACAACACAAATCAATTTATATAATTTTTAACACACATTGAAAGAGATATATCAATAAATCGGTAAAATTTAAAAAACCAATTTATTGCAAAGTAATATCGGATAGTTTTGGGGTAGGAGATTATTGGGTTATGAAAAGACTTTCTAATATAGAAAGTCTTTTATTTTGTATAAATAAAAAAGACCGTTGAAAAACGGTCTTAATAAGTAAATGTATATTTTTGAGTTTATAAGAGAAAAAGAGGAGTTTGACAGATATTTATTACCCGTCAAATAATAATTAAACAACGACTTCTTCTTTAAAATAATCTACGACAGTGTCTAATACATTATCAAAGAAGAAGTCCAATTCTTGTGACAATGTTGCTTCTGACATATTCATTGCAGAATCTTCAATATTACTAAATCTTGACAACATTTCATTTTCGATACGCATATTTATCTTTATCCTTTCCTATTTATCTATCGCTCACAGTTTATATATCGACAGTTTTTTGTAAAACTTTAGTTATTTTATGGAAATGTTTACAATTATTTACAATGGCAACATAAATATTTGTAAAAATGTTTTAATAAAATAAGTCTAAAAGTCAATTGCCTTGTAAATAATATCCTTTTGTATTAAAATATCGTTATTGACATTATTATAGGGGTAGAGATATGAAATTTGTTGCAAATAAAGATGAATTTTTGAATGGTATAAGAATTGTAGAAAGAGCAACTGTAGTAAAAGGTTTGCAGCCTGTTTTGGCAAATGTACTTATAGAAACTATTGGTGATAGTCAAATAAAACTAACCGCAACTGATTTTGATCTTTCTATAACAACAATGGTCAGTGCTACAGTAGAAGATGAAGGTAAATTTACTCTTCCCGCAAAAAAGCTTGGTGAAATCATATCCAGACTTAATGATGATTTAATGAAAGTAGAATTAAATGGAGCAACTGCTACCATAACCTGTAAAAATTCAAAATTTGATATAATAGGTATTTCAGCTAATGAATTCCCTGCAGTTGAAGAAAATATAGCAGAAAATGATTGTATGGAGATTGAAACTCAACCCTTTACAAAGGCTATAAGACAGGTTGTGTCTGCAGCAGCCGGTTATGAAACAAATAATTTATTATCAGGTGTTGTTTGTCAAGTAAATAAAAATATTTTAGAAATGGCTGCTACAGACGGTAATAGACTTGCAAGAGTAAGAGAAGTTGTTAAAAATACTTCAACAGACGAGGAAAATCCTTTTGAAATGCTTATTTCTTCAAAAGTTTTGGCAGAATTATCAAAAATCTCACTGCTTGCAGATTCTGAGTTAATCAAGATTTGTAAAGAAGATAAGAAAATAGTTATATCAATTGATAAAACGAGGATTATTACTCGCTTAATGCAAGGACAATTCCCTAAATACAATCAATTGATTCCTCAATCGTTCCCCAAAGAAGCAACGGTAAATAAAGGTGATTTAATATCAGCACTTGAAAGAGTTGCTGTTATGGTAAATGAAAAAAATAGTATAGTTAAATTTGAGTTTGCTGATAACACATTGAAACTCTCAGGAGATTCGCCTGAAGCAGGTAACTCTGAGGATGAAATTGATATCAAATATATGGGTGAACCTCTTGCAATAGCATTTAATTACAAATTTATTTTAGAATTTTTGAAAATTGTTGAATCAGAAGATATTAAAGTTCAATTGAACACTCCTCTTTCAGCAACAGTATTTGCTCCTTGTTCAGATGAAGATTATATATATCTTGTAATGCCTGTTCAACTGAGAGGATAGCGATAAACACAGTAAAGGAGTACAAATGAGAGGTAAAGCTTTTAAGTTCGGAGATAACATATCGACAGATCATATAGCACCGGGGCGTTTATTCCACTTGCGTTCTGATTTAAATGAGTTTGCAAAACATGTATTAGAAGATGCCGATGAAAATTTTGCAAAAAACATGTCAAAAGGTGATTTTGTTGTCGCAGGAAACAATTTCGGTTTGGGTTCTTCAAGAGAGCATGCTCCGCAAATAATTAAAATTGCAGGAGTTGGGGCTGTAATTGCAAAGTCTTTTGCAAGAATTTTTTATAGAAATGCAATAAATATTGGTCTTTTGGCAATTGAATGCGACACAGACGGTATAGATGCAGGTGATGAGCTTGACTTGGATATAAAAGAAGGAATTTTAAAAAACATAACTAAAGGTACAATTACCGCAATAGAACCGCTTCCTGATGTTATGATAAAATTGCTTAACGATGGCGGTCTGATAGAACATATTAAGAAAAACGGTGATTTAGTACTAGGATAGGAGTTTGTATGGCTGATAATAAAGATGTAATTAATTGCCCGGCATGTGATAAACCTATGACAAAGGTTTATATGCAAGGTGCAGATGTTAGTGTCGATGTGTGTTTGGACGGCTGTGGAGGAATGCTGTTTGATAACAGAGAATTGGAAAAGTTCGATGAAGAACATGAAAATATTGATGAAATAGCTGATGTTATACAAGGAAAAACTTTTGAACATGTAAATGAAGCAGAAGTTAGAATTTGTCCTATCTGTAAAGTTCCTATGGTTAAACAAGGTTCCGGTAAGGCAGGTGTGCAAATAGATGTATGTAACACTTGCGGTGCAAAATTTTTGGATAACGGAGAATTGAAAAAAATCAGAACTTTTGACGATGTTTCTACTAATAAAGCAGAAGCGTTAATTGATGCCCTATATAACAAAAATTTAGAAGATGTGTTGGGAGAAAACGCGCATAAAGATATTAAACCATCTCCAAGAAGAAAATTTTTTGAAAAATTAGTTTATAACAGATTGATAAAATAACTATGTATTACGATTTTAAGTCAGCAGAAAAAGAATTAGAAAAAGAATTTGACGCAATAAATGATATACGGGATTATAATCAGCGTAAGGTTTTGAAAGCCTTTTATGATAATCGTGTAGCTCCCGAACATTTTTATACCGTTTCAGGATATGGGCATGATGATTTGGGCAGGGAGGTTTTGGATAAAACATTTGCTCAAGTTTTCAAGGCAGAAAAGGCGCTTGTAAGAATTCATTTTGCGTCAGGTACACACACTCTTGCGTGCGCTTTGTTTGGTAATTTAAGAGCAGGTGATAAGCTAATATCTGTTGCGGGTGCTCCGTATGATACAATGCAAGAGGTTATTGGCACTGCAGGAGATGAGGAAACAAAGCGTTCTTCGCTTATTGGAAACGGTGTTTTATACGATGAAGTACCGCTTTTGAATGGTTCAGATGTTGATTATAAAAAACTTGAAGAGATGATTGATGAAACTACAACAATGGTTTTAATTCAACGCTCAAAAGGATATTCTACTAGAAAATCGCTTTCGATTGATGATATAGAGAAAATTTGTAAGATTGTTAAATCAAGAAATTCCGAGTGCATTTGTTTCGTTGATAATTGTTACGGAGAATTTGTGGATAAACGCGAGCCGTTGGAGGTTGGTGCAGACCTTATCGGAGGTTCACTTATAAAAAACCCCGGTGGCGGAATTGTTGAAGCAGGCGGATATATAGCAGGAAGAGCTAAATATGTGGATAGAGCTGCAAATAGACTTACGGCTCCGGGGATAGGAGCCGAGGGCGGAGCAATGTTTAATCAGCACAGACTCATTTTCCAGGGTCTGTTTATGGCGCCTTCTGTTGTTTCAGAGGCTGTGAAAGGTGCTGTTTTGGCAGCAAAAGTATTTGAGGATATAGGATTTAATTCTATACCAAAGCACAACGAAAAGAGAACTGATATAATACAAAATATAATTTTTGGTGATAGAGAAAAGTTAGAAGAATTTTGCAGAACAATTCAATCGCTTTCGCCTGTAAATGGATATGTAACACCTATTCCCGAATATATTCCGGGGTATGAAGATCAGGTAATTATGGCTGGCGGAACATTTATTGAGGGTTCTACGATAGAGCTTTCAGCAGACGGCCCGATAAGAGAACCTTATGCAGCATATATGCAAGGTGGGTTGAATTACGCACATGTCAAAATTTGCCTGGAAGAAATGGTGAAAAAATTATAAGGTATAATATTATTACCCTCGTCCATTGAGGGAGAGGGGTAAGTGGTAAATGCAGATTTGCAAAAGTGAAATAAAAGGGAGAGATGTATGAAACAAATAGTACCGGCTTTTAGAGATGAAAATGATAAATTGATAGCTGTTGCAGTAATATTATTGTCAATGTTTTTCTTTTTTATTCCTTCGTTGATTGCGGTTTTACTATGTAAAAAATATGTGAGTGAAAGTACATATGAAATATCAAAAATGCTTTTTAACTATGAATTGTTTATATTTTTGCTCTCTCTTATATGTATTATTCCAATAATAGGATGGCTTATAGGACTCATACTAATTCCTGTGCTTTATATATGGAATATTATAGTTATTGTTTTAGCATTGTGTTCTGTAGGAAAAGGCAGCGCGGTTAAAATTCCTGTTCCATACGAATTTGTGTAGTTGCAGAAACCAAATATTTATATAGTTGAATTTTAATAATGCAATAAATAAGTTGAGCATATATTTACTTCTGTATTGATTTACCCCTTTACAAAAAAAAATTAGCATGTATTATAATAAGTGTTGGCAAACTCTGTGGGGGTTTAGCTCAGCTGGTAGAGCATCTGCTTTGCACGCAGAGGGTCAGGAGTTCGAATCTCCTAACCTCCACCATAAAATACAGAACGACATTTGTTGTTCTGTATTTTATTTTGCAGTGTTAGGTATGAGAACTCCCAACTGCAAAGCAGTTCAGAGTTCGAGCGGATTTTGGCAAGGCTGAAACGAGCATAAGCGAGTGGAACGCCGTCCCTGTGAGAAACCCGGAATGAGTGACTATTTCTTGTAAGAGGAATAAAACAAATGAAAGTTTACGAACAGCCAATAATCCAAGACAATCTTCTAATTTCCACCATTAAAAGGACGGTATTTTATTGAGTAGTTTGGTCGGAAGAAAACAAATGTAGGTTGGGGTTTCTACCCCAACACCACTAAATTGTAGCAGTCGGAACATGATTGATGATTTAAATTCCAAACTACTCCAAAAGTGACTTTTCTTGCACTTTTTACTCATTTTTTGCACTATTCTTGCACCCTATTGCACAAAATTGCACCCAAAAGTTATTGTTTGGTTGAAAACCCAACCTACAAACTTGGTGATTTATAAAATGGTTAATATTATATTTGTTTTAGTATACATGTAATTATCGGAACCATTATTGAAATAATTATAGATATTATTGAAAAACTCAAAGCCAAGTTTTCTTTAAACTTTTTATCTTTTAAATCTGCCAATACCGAGCAAAGATAACCATAATTAATACAATGTTTTAGCCCATCTATTTCAAAAACGAAAAAATAAACAGGATTATCATTCATATCTTTATATGAATACTTGTTATTTAAATGAAAATATAATCTGTTAAAAACAATTTCTCCATCTGCTTTCATCTTTTTAGCTACTTTTTGACAGTCAATTGGAATATAAAATCTCGTATTCCTGACTCCATTGTTAGCATCTTCCATGTTTTTTATATAATCATTTGCATATTCTTTTTGTATTGTTTCCAATAATTTTAAATCCGTAAAAGTAAATTTATTCATAATTTAATTTTTATCCTTTTGAGTCAATTCCTGATACATTTGCATTAAGCGGGCGACGGTTTCGTTTTCTGTGAGCCAGCGGAGTTTGCCTGTTTGTTCGTCTTTTATTCTAAATCCGTATGCTTCCATTACTGCTGCGTCATTAAGTTGATGTGCTTTGCGAAGTTCGGATGGCATTGTTAATTCATCATATAAATCTGCTAATGAACAATCCGGATATAATGCTCTTGCATCAAGAATTCCTTGTGCAGTTTTTTCGATTTTAGCCTTTTGCTCATCTGTCGGTTCGCACCAAGGGAAGTTGTTATAGACAATATCTTTTGAATATCTATAATGAATTCTCATTCTTCCGCAGACTGTCCTCATCCATGCCATATGAACATTTGATGTAAGTACTCCAAAATGATAAAGAGTTGCATTTGGTAGAACTTTGACTAAATTACTACTCATAATATCGGGTGACATAAATCCTATAGGAATATATCTCCTGTTAGCAGTTGTGACTTCAGGTAAAACTATATAATTACTTTTAGGCAAATTTTCAACATGAAATCGAGTAGGTTTATCTGCAATTTTACGAGTTCCTTCGCTTTTACTAGATAATCTATAATTTCTTACGGCTTCTACTCTTTTTAAACATTCAGGCATTTTTCGTAATTCATTAGGTTGACATTCTCCTAACCATAGGCAATATCTAAAATAACCTTGAATAAATTCATCTGCGCCAATCCATTTTCTAAAATATTTTGCAGAATTAGGTTCTTTTTTTATAAATTCGTCCTTTTCTTGTTCTGAGAATAAATAATATCCGCCATCAATAGGTTTATTCCCAATTTTTATCTCTGGAACTTTACATATAGGATTGTTGCGACTCTCAACAATTATATTAGGAGCATCAATTAAGTATGCATTAATATTTGATGCTTCAATTGATTGCTTTTCATTTATAAATATTTTTTTAGACGGAATATCTAAATAACTAAAACCTATAATTACACAATGAACTCCAGCTTTTTCATTAGATTCGCTACTCCAATTAAAAGTTTTCCAAGCAAAATTTATATTTAACCCTTCCTCAATTAATGGTTTCCATAATATTGCGGGTTGTTCACCCTGCGATACAGAATTTGTTGAAACCAAAGCTGCTCTTATTTTTGAATCTTTCATAAAATTAGCAGATTTTTTAAACCAACAACAAACATAGTCCAAATTACCTGCATTTTTCGTATTTAAAAATATTTTAATTACATCTTCCTTTTGTTCTTCTGACATTAATCTTGCACCAACAAACGGTGGATTACCCATTATATAATTTAGTTTGTCTTTTGAAATTACATCTTCCCAATTTAAACGCAGAGCGTTACCTTCAACTATGTTTGCATAGGTTTTTAGTGGAAGAAAATCTAAATCCATGTGAACAATATCTTCCGTTTTCTTCATCATTTGAGATTCTGCAATCCAAAGGGCAGTTTTTGCAACAGTTACGGCAAAGTCGTTTATTTCAATACCGTAAAATTGTTTGATTGAAACTTTTATAGGGTTATTGAACAGCCCCATTGTTACTTGACCTTTTTGAAGTTCATATAAAACTTCGTTTTCAAGTTTACGGAGCGAAATATAAGTTTCAGTTAAAAAGTTTCCGCTTCCGCAAGCAGGGTCTAAAAAGTTCAGATTAGCAATTTTGTCTTGAAATTCCTCAAGTTTCTTATCCCTTGCTTTGTTTTGAGGTAAAGCCTTAATATTATTAAATTCTTCGTTCAAATCATCCAAGAATAAAGGATCAATAACCTTATGGATATTTTCAATCGAAGTATAGTGCATACCGCCTGAACGTCTTGTTTCAGGGTTTAATGTACTTTCAAAAACCGCGCCAAAAATTGTCGGGCTGATTTCTGACCAGTCAAAGTTTGCGCTCGCTTTTTCTAAAAGCAAATCTCTGATTTCATCCGTAAACTGCGGAATTTCAATATGTTCCTGTGCAAAAAGTCCGCCGTTTACATAAGGGAAAGCCTTTAAATCATCTTCCAAATACGGATCTCTGTCCTCAGGTTTTGTATTTAGGACTTCAAAAAGTTCAATTAATGCCTTACGCATTTTGGATGCGTCATACTGTCTTAGATAGTCCAAAAACATATCGTGTTTGCCAAATATTCCTGCATCTTCTGCGTATAAACAAAATACTAACCTTACGCACAAAATATTTAAGGCTTTTAGTGATTCTTCATTATTGCTATCTTTGTACTGTTTCAAAAGTGCATCATATAAAAGTCCGACAATTTCTCCGGCTTTTATTGAAACTTCCATTTCTTTTCTCAAGTGTTCATTGCCTGTATCAACGAGAAATGAGAGTCTGTAATATTCTTTTTCCAAATCTTTAAGCAAAATTTCCTGCGGTTCACCATTAGGTCTTTCCATATCGTAAACGCAGAATTTTTGAAAGTTACATGTAACAACCCAGCGTGGATGTTGCGATAGCGGAAGTTCTGTTATATATCTTTTTGCTTGTTGGAACGGATTAAGTAAACTGCCATCCGACTGCTTTATAGCCTTATTTAAATCCTTATCAACGCTTTTTTGCTCAATCAAAACCTTTGTTGCAGGAATATAGCCGTCAATAAAACTTGTATGATCAAGGTGGACTTGGTCTTCAAAAGAGATAAATTGAGCAGGATGTTCTACATCCAAGACCTCTCCCAAAAGTTGTATCCAAAACTTTTGGCTCTCTCCTTTTTCATAGCCTTTGCCTGCCCAATCTTCAACGAACTTTTTCGCTGCAGTTCTTTGTTTTACTTCCGCCATTAAACCCTGCTCCTATGTTCTGAATATAGCATAAGAATTTACAAATAACAATTTTATAGAATATGATTAATTAGCATCTGTCCCAAAAATTGCAAACTGTCTGTTTGTGGAAAGCAAACTGTTTGTTTCTTTACAATTAAAGCATTTACGCCTAAAAAATGAGGATGACATTTGCCATCCTCAAAATAATGTTATTTTGATTTCTACTTGCTTATATCAATTCATCTAAAAGTTCATCCAATTCATTTTTTGTCATTTGGTTAATACTTAGTCCCCTATATTTTTCACTTGCTTTTTGAGCCCCCAAATGTTTTGCTCCACAAGTTCTTTCATAATCTGAAACTTTAACTACGTCAGAGCGGATATAACCACTAACACGATAAGTGGCTGCACATCCTTCAGGTCTGCTAACATTTGCAGCACCTCCTGTTGGATGTCCTACTTGATGAATTGTTTGTTGCAAAATTTTAGGAAAATTTCGTTTAAAATCATCTCTATCCATATTACGATAATCATCCATATCATAGTAATAAATAACATTGCCATTTTGGTCAACATCCATTTCTACACCTAATTGATATGGTAACTCTCGTTCTTGTGGCAAAACTGTATGTGCAAAATCTTTAGCATGTGTTACTCTATTTTGCCAACCCTTTAAATATTCCATTTGAGTTTTATCTGATTTGGCATATGACTCATATCGTTCTCTTCTCAATTTTTCAAATTTTTCAAGATTACCATCAGATTTTCTTTCCAGTTCTTTCGCAACAGACACTCCCATGTTTATTGCAGTATCAAATACATATAACGCAAGTCTTGGATTTTCTATTTTATCAGCACCAGATGCCTTGTAATAGTTATTATAATATATATCTTCTACTTCTTCATTAGTAATATATTTTACGCTTCTTTTGGGTAATCCTTTTGACCTCCTGTAAGAGTCATAAGTAGAATGAGTGATTCCTTTATTCGTTTCTCCGCCTTTGTCTGTGGCTCTATTTGAATAACCACCTTCTCTTGCCAAAATAAATTTCAGCATTTTAGGATATTCGTAATCTAATTCTTTTTCTGGCATAAACAACCTCCTTATCTAAGTTCTAATGTTTATGCAAGAAACTAATATATCAAAATCTCGTATAGTCTTTTTAATTCATAAACTCTTTGAATTTTGAAACATAGTACCTTGCTTTTCTGAAATAATACTTACTGCTTCAAATTCGGCTTCTTGATATTCTTTCCACTTAGATTGTGCTTTTAGGATATTATTGTAATCATCATCGGTTGTTACATTTTTAAGCAGGCGCATATATTTATCCATTTCTTTGTACCAAGCATCTCGTGCTTTATAACTACACTCATTCATTGCCTGTGTTGAATCCAGTTTTGCGATACAATCCCTTTCAGCTTTGTCAATTGGGTGTAAATTTTCTTTAAGCTCTTCTTTTTGTCCTTTTTCTTGGGGTTGGGGTTCTTCTTTATTTAAACTTATTGTCTGATTTGTGATTTCTTCATTGTTTGGTTGAGAAAATGTCTCGTCACTGTTTAAATTAGATTTAGAGCAGCCACAAGTTACTAAAAGAACTATTAAAATATAAAAAGTAAGTCTTTTCATACTTTTATTATACATATTTTCAAAAATCACCTAAGGATTGTTAAGAAAATTTTACATCTTACTCGTTCGCGTTTAACGGCAATTCCGAGTTTTGTCTGCAAGTCTTACGACTTTTGACAAAAACTTACCTCTCACAAAACGATACTTACCTATACTATTTGTAGCTTCTTTTGCAAATTCCCACAAAGAAAGTTTATTAAAACCGCGTTTAAAGCTTCTAATAAAACTTGCTTGTGAGCACCATCTAATGATGTTGTTAGTACATTCAAGTCTATAACACGCTTTTCTTTAGTTATTTTATTTTTCATAATAATTTTTTCATTGGTTTTTGTGACTTGTATTTCTTTTTCTGCTCTATTTCAGAGCAGTTACTTATACAAATCAAAAAAACCTACTTTACTTTTAGTGTTTTTTTTATAATATAAGGAATGAAAAGCAGTTAATTAAAGGATGATAAGATGAAAAAATTTATATCAATATTGTTAGTTTTATTATTGAATTTTATTGCAATTGAACCGGTTATTGCAGAACTGAATAATTATCAAGAGCAAACTTCATATCAAGAAGAAAATTCGTATCAAGATGAAAATTCATCTGTATTATCAGCTAATATAGAAGATGAAAAAGTTTTCTTAAGTCCGAAATCTACATATGTTTTAGAACTTGAATCAGATATAGATATAAATGAAACAAAACCAAATGATGAAATATTTTTTAGCTTAGTTTCAAAAGTACAAGCATCTAATGGAATGGTTTTGCCCGAATATACAAGATTCGCAGGAAGGTTTGTAAAAATCAAAAAAAGCGAGCCAATGTTTAAGAGAGCAAGAGGCTATATTATAATAGATAAAATCATTTTCCCAAATGAACAAGTATACACTGTAAGAATGGAGCCTAAAAAAGGAAGTGACTTAAAATCTTCCCAATTCTTAAATGCTATAAGGATGATTCCGGCAAGTGTAGGAATTTTAACCTTCTCTGTTATAAGTGTTGCCGTAGTTGCTATAGAATCAGTTAGTGTTGTAGGCTTGGTTGTAGTTCCGAGAACTTGCAAAGGCTTTGGAATATTAATAAGTTCAATGGCCAAAGGTTTGAATTACAAGCTAAAAGCAGGAAATAAAATTCAATTCAAATTAGACACTCCTGTATACATAAAATCAAGTGACATTATGTCAAAATAATAATTATAAAATTTTCTAAAAAGGGCGAAAAATAAAACCTTTGAAGTACGACTGCGGCACTTGAGTTGTAAGTTTACAACAACAAAAAATATCTCTATAATAGTTATAAATGAATAATTAATATATCTGAGGTAAATATGATTCAATTTGCAGATTTTTCAAAAGCAAGAATGGATGAGAACAATCCCAAATGGGAGCAAGCCATCTCAAGAGAATCTGAATTATACACAAGAGAGTACGACTTAAGAACTCCTTTTGAGCGTGATGAAATGAGAATTATGCACTCAAAAGGATATCGCAGGCTTAAGCATAAAACTCAGGTATTTTTTGCTCCACAAAATGATCATGTATGCACCCGAATGGAACATGTTCAGCTTGTTGCTTCAGTTGCGGAAACAATCTGTAAATACCTTAATCTTAATGATAAACTTGCAAGAGCAATCGCTTTAGGTCACGATATAGGACACGCACCTTTCGGGCATCATGGAGAAACAGTATTGCAAAATCTTGCTAAGGCTAATAATCTGCACGAATTTTGGCACGAAAATAATAGTCTAAGATTTATTGATAAAATTGAAACCCTAACCGATTACAACGGATTTCAGCAAAACTTAAATCTTACTTATGCCGTGCGTGACGGAATTGTTTGTCACTGCGGCGAAGTTGATGAAAGATTTGTTAAACCAAGAGAAGATGCTTGTGATTTGTATTCAATCCAAAAGGGTGGTAAATATGGTTCATATAGTTATGAAGGCTGTGTAGTAAAAATTTCTGATAAGATTGGCTACATTGGACGCGATATTGAAGATGGTGTATCATATGGTATCTTAGGAGAAGAACAAAAGGAAGAATTGTTAGATTTTGTTCATACAATTTATCCTGATATAAAAATAAATGAAATGAATACATCATCATTCACACATTTTCTTGTATTAAATCTTTGCAAAAATTCTTCACCTGAAAAAGGGCTTTGTTTCTCTGATGACTGTTTTGAAGCTTTGAAATTAGTAAAAGCATTTAATTACAAAAACATCTGCTGCCATCCAAGAATTGAAAGATTTAAAAAATTTGCAACTCTTATAATTGAAACACTTTTTGAACAGCTCGTGGAATATTTTCCGAATATTAGAAAAAATATAAATAAAGACAGGATTTTTTATCCGAAGTTGATTACGACTTTTGAAGGCTGGCTTACAAAATATTCTGACTATAACTTGGCTGAAAAAGAAAACCACAGATGTAGAAATAAACTAATTTATCATCTGGAAGATGAGCAAGAATACAAAAACTGCGTTCTCGATTTTCTTTCCGGAATGAGCGATACCTTCGCAATTGATACATATAGCGAAGTAATAACATTCTAGTGGACACATACTTTTTGAAGTTTTTAAAAGATTGCACAAATACAAAACAACAATGAAAATCCTATTAACATCATAATTGGTTTTTTAAAAAATCAAGCTCTGTGTTAAATATTCTCAAACCGACAATTATTTTACACCAACTATTTTATTATCACTAGACAACTTCCAAAAAAATGTTAAAATAATAGGGTGAAGGATAGGAGTTTTGAATGTCAGCAATTTTAGCACTTTCAATGGCACACTATATAGGGATGAAA
Organism: uncultured bacterium; assembly: GCA_902777605.1. GTDB lineage: Bacteria > Cyanobacteriota > Vampirovibrionia > Gastranaerophilales > Gastranaerophilaceae > CAG-196. The sequence continues at coordinate 86,425 of CACYUI010000011.1, forward strand.
AACAATGCACTATGCAACATGATTAATACAAACAATGCTCGCATGGGTTTAATTTCGTCACCCATGAATAACATTAGTTTTAGAGCCTTAGATAGTATTGCTGCCATGGATACACAGATGGAGTTGAATGCGATTAACTATAGCCTTCAATATCAATTGTCAAAAGTAATGCTTGAACAGTTAAGAAAACTCCAAAAAGAAGAAACAAAGCACTTAAATACATTTGTCTAGATTTTCTTAGCTCACCTGTGGTATATTTTCTGTATGGAGCGCAAAAAATTATTACTTATAAAACTATCTTCCCTCGGTGATGTAATTTTTAATATTCCACTATCTTATGCACTTAAAGATGCAGGATACGAAGTTACTTGGCTGGTTTCAGAAAAGGGTTATGATATCTTAAAAAACAATCCTTGTGTAGACAGGGTAATACTTGCACCTATTTTTAAATGGAGAAAGAGAGGTTTTGTTCTCCAAAATACTATAGAATTTTGGAATATCATAAAAACACTAAGAAAAGAAAAGTTTGATATTTCAATTGATGCTCAAATGATGTTTAAAAGTTTGTTTTTTAACATGTTCTGCGGTGCAAAAAGAAGAATTACCTCGACTCAGGCAAAAGAGTTTTCAAAACTTGGAGCAAATGAGTTTGTAGAGGGAATTTCATATTCTCCTAAAATTCCTATTGTAAAAAATTATCTCAAATTTGCCGATTGGATAAAAACAGGGGCAGAAACAACTAATATTATAAAAAAGTCATTACCTGAGCGAACTCAAGAACAAATAGCTAAGGTCGATGAGCTTTTGAAAAACATTGATAAGTCAAAACCAACTGTCATTATCTCTCCGGCTACTACTTGGGACAATAAACATTGGGCGGAAACAAATTGGATAAAAGTTGCAGAAGCAGTTTCCCAGAGTGCTAATATTGTCTTTACCGGCAGCGAAAAAGATAAAAAGTTAATTGATAAATTATGCAAAAATAGTTACATAAATCTATCAGGTAAAACAAATCTGATGGAATTAATTGAGGTTTTTTCAAGGGCTAATGTTGTTGTTTCTCCTGATAGCGGAAGTGCACACTTAGCTTGGGCTTTAAACAAGCCTGCCGTAATAACCGTTTTTACTTGTACACCAAAAGATATTCTTGCACCATACGGTGATGATAGAAAATACATTGCTCTTTCAGGAAACTTGCCATGCCAGCCTTGTTTTAAGAAAAAATGCAAGAAAAAAGATAATATTAATGCATGCCAGAGTTTACCAACTGCTGAAAAAGTAATTGAGGCAATAAAGAAATTTATATAAATTTAGGCGGTATATGCGAAAAGGCTTTTCGTATTTGATATCCTTCTCTGTCGTATTTTGCCCGCGCCTTTGCTCCGGCTTTGTTTGCCGCTTTTTCCAAATCACTTTCTTTGTATTGATTCATATTTCCGGAGTCTTTAAGCTCTTTGGTAAGAGGTGTATAGCTAGAAATATATTTATCATACCTTTTGGCTTCTTTTACCAATTTTTCATCTACAAGCGGACCAAAATTTTCATACATTTCGTATTCCCAATCCGTATGAGCATCGCCTATTAGTGATCTTAAAAAATACTGCCAACCATGTTCTGCTTCGTGAGCGGATGTACCAACAAGTCTTGTTTTAGAAAGAGGTCTGTAATTTATATTAAAGTTTATTGTGCCTTTGGCTGGGTCAAAATGCGCACCGAAAAGTTTTTCATCTTCATCTTGTGGAAAATATTCTGGAAAAATACTTATCTCTGCCTTTCGGAGTCCTTTTTCATTAATAAATTTCTGTGTCATAGGCTCTATTGCATCATTTATATGAAGAGCTCTATACGCAAGAAAAGAGTCTTTTTCAGGAAATTTTAAACCTTTTGCTTTTTTGTTATATGGTTTGACAATGTTATATAACGCATTAACTTCATAACTTAAAAACTTTTTTCCTGTTTTTTTAATTTTGCCGCCTAACATATGCGGAAACTCAACAAAGGTGTGTTGTTCCTTTGTCGGCTTTTCCATATTTGTAATACTTACCTGCGAATGAATTGTTTCTCCGCATTTTTTATTGGCAATATGGTTAGCAATATATTTTATAGGAGTCCAAAGGACCGTTTTTGGAATATTTTCTTCTCCGTAATCTTCTAATACAGGGAGCATTCTTTTTTTTATTTTCAACTCTTTCATAAAAGTTGATGTAACTTTTTCATCATTAGGAATATCATTAGTTTTTCTTTCGTAAATCCTATTTCTTAAAAAACTGTCAGCAAAATCAAAGACTCTTTCTATTATATTTCCTTCGGTATCTCTAAAAGTAGTAATGGAGCGCATTTTTTCAGGGTGCTTTTTTACCCCTACCCAAACCGTATCAAATGTACGCGGAACTTGCCTTGATATTCTTACAGCATCACCGTTATATTTTACAAAACTTTGTCCGCATGTTTTTGCAATTAAATAATATTCGTGTTTCATATGCATTATAAAACTCGTAAAAATAAAATTTGCCTGCTAAAAAGTAACCGTTCTTTCAACTCCCTGAGGCGGATAATCATTTGGAATTTTAAAACCAAATTTTGTTATATTATCAGTATAACTTTTAACAAAAATTTCTCCGCCATGCGCTTCAATAATCTTTTTTGATGTATACAATCCTAAGCCTATCCCAATAACATTGTTTGATTGAGAATATGTAACATATTTGGCAAAAATCTTTTTTTGTTTTTCCGGTGTAATATAAGGACTGTGATTCTGAAATTCAAAACATGTATAATCATCTTTATTATAGACATTTATATCCAGTTTTGTATTATTATATGCATATTTTATGCCATTTGTAATTAAGTTCATAATAACACGCTTAAGCTGAATTCTATCCCCAAAAACAAATTCATTTGTTGTTCTATTTGTAATAGATATACTTATTCCTTTGTCTTTTGCAAGATAAATCATTTCATCAACGCATTCTGTTGCAAGCTCAGGAATAGAAATTTCGTCGTTCGCAAGTTTTACCGTTCCTTTTTCACATCTGTAAGTAGCAAGAAGAGAACAAAGCATTGCATTCATATATTTGCAGGAATCCAAAACCATTTGTATAATTTCTTTTTGATTTGGTTGAAGAGTTCCAAAGCTACCTTTTAAAAACAATTCTAAAGCTCTTATTTGGGCTATAGTAGGATTTTTTAAATCGTGGCTTACAGATGCCACAAAATTTTCTCGTTGTATCTCTATATTTGCCTCGTCGCTAATATTGCGAGAGGTGCCATTTACAGATGAATCCATCTCTTCCCTCGGTTTATTTGCAACTTCAATTAAATGCTATATCAAAGATTTTGTAGAAGATATTAACCAACTCGGCTATTTTGATTGTATTTTTATGTAAATGGGATTGTAGGTAAGGGTTGGCTTGCCTGAGCAAAAATTGTTATATCCTGTCTCAAACTCAGACAAATCCTTTTTTGTCCAATTTTCTGATGAAATTGCGTTAACACCTGTTTTTTGAATGTGCCGCAAAACATCTTTTGGAGTTTTGAATGCTAATATTCTAACCTCTTCTTCAATTGTGTGTTGATAATTGCATAATATTTCTTTTAATTCCCCTGCTGAATAGTATTGAAGAGTTTTTCCGATGACAAAATATATTTCTCTAAAATTTTCTTTTCCAAAAGTTGAAAAAATTAATAACCCACCCTTATTTAATTTTTCGATTAAAATCCCAATAAATCTATCAAAATTTTCTATCCACTGTAATGTTGCATTAGAAATTATAAGGTCAAAATTTTTGTCTGTTGATTGAATAAATTCTTCTATGTCTTTTGGAATAAATTCTATTTTAGGGTTAATTTTTTTTATATATTCTTCGCAAGTGGGGACAATATCATTTGCAATATATGAACAGTATTCAAGATTGTCAGTGGCAAGTTTTGTCAAAAGTCCCGTTCCGCAGCCGATTTCCAATATGTTTTCATATTTTCTGTCTTTCGGAATATAAGATAGCAGTTTTTCGCACATTTGTTTCTGAACTTTTGCATTTTCGTTGTATGACTCAAGTTTTCTGCTAAATCTTTTTTTTATTAAATCCTTGTTCATAATAACTCGCTCCATTTTTTGAATTTATAAAACGGAGCGTGCCCGCTTTCTATATTCGGTTCAATTCCCCAAAACACAGTCTGATTTTTTGTCGGAATAATTTTATCTTCCGTAGAAATTATCACCCTGTCGTATTTAAAATCTTTGTTTGCACTATATTCCTTAAGAGCAGAAAGTTCAGATTTTTGTTCTTCAAAATCTCTTGTTATTTCAGGCAAAACACAATCCTCGTTAAACATTGATTTTACAAATCTTTGAACCCCTTTCGGACTTAACCCTCTTAATGTCAAATCGTAAATTCTTAAAGGAATCCCGTACCTGTCGTTTATTGGTTCTAATGTTCCGTTTATTGCGGTTTTAGTTTTATAGTTCACATCAAAAAGAGTTGCAGTCATTACTCCCATTGACCAAGCTACAAGATAAGCAGAGCTATATTTTCCAATTAAAGAAAAATCAAAATCCGTATCCAAATTGTTGTAATCGTAAAACATAATAATATCAAAGTTTTCAACTTCAAGATGGGAAACGATACTTTCATCCATTCCCCATCCGTTGAAAAATACTATTAACTCTTTGTTATTTTTATAATTAAGCCATTTATATTTCATTTAAATCTCTTTAGACTGTGGCAGTAGAAACTTCGCGAATAATTTCAAGAAGTTTATTAACCATCAAATCTTCATATTTTTGAGCATTTTCCCTGCTGTCTGCCTCAAAACGCAAAGTAAAGACAGGCTCAGTGTTACTCTGACGAATAAGCGCAAAACCGCTCGGATTTGCAAATACTATTCTCATACCGTCAAGAGTAATTATTTCCTTAATTTTATTTCCAAAGAAATCAGGATTTTCTGCAATCACTTTTTGAAAGTTTTCAAGAGTTATTTTCTTTAATGAATTAGGACATGGAAGTCTGACTTCTGATGAAGAAAATACCGCATTAAAAGGCTCTAACATATCCGAAATTTTGAAATTAGGATTTTTCTTCTTTTTGTCTGCAATAATTTCAATAATTCTGCATCCTGCATAAACCGCATCATCAAAACCGTAATACCTGTCTTTAAAGAAGGTATGACCGCTCATTTCACCGGCAAGCACAGCTCCTGTTTCTCTCATTTTGGCTTTAATAAACCCGTGGCCTGTTTTGCACATAACTGCAATCCCGCCGTTGGCATTAATTGTGTCATATAAAACTTGTGAACATTTTACTTCCGAAACAATAGAAGGCTTGATTCCTTTTTGGTTGTATTCTTTAATTATGTTTTCAGAATATATCAAAAGTAACTTGTCACCTGTCATTGAGTTTCCTTCAGAGTCGATAACACCGATTCTGTCACTGTCACCGTCAAAAGCTATACCTAAATCAGCACCATTAGCAACAACTGCTTTTTTAATATCATGCAGAGTTTTTTCATCACTCGGATTCGGGTGGTGATGCGGGAATCTTCCGTCAGGCATAGAGTATAACTCAATTACTTCGCAGCCTAGCGCTCTGTATAGCTTTGGACCTACGACTCCGCCTGTACCGTTGGCACTGTCAACAACAACCTTAATCCCTTCGCCTATTCTTCCGAATCTTTGTTTCATATCGTTAATGTAATCAGGGATTAAGTCATATTCTTTTAAGATTCCGCCTGCAATTGGAGGAATGCCTAATTTGTATTCTTCTTCCGTAAGTTCTTTTACAATCTTAATTTCTTCTTCGCCAAGAGTTTGCTTTGCATAAGTCATCTTAAGTCCGTTGTATTGGCTCGGGTTGTGACTTGCAGTAATGATAAGCGCACCTGTAACTGGCAGAAACTTCGTAATTTCAGGCGGAACTCCAGCTGCTTCAGAATAGTATCCGATAGGTGTCGGAGCAAGCCCGAGGTCTACGACATTAGCACCGCAAGAACGCAAACCTTCTATTAAAGCCTTTGATAGCGCAGGTGAATGAAGCCTTGCATCTCTGCAAACCGTAACCCAAATTTCTGAAGTTTTTCTTCCTGATTTTTTTACAAGATATTGAACAAAAGCACGACCTGTGTAGTAAAATAACTCTTCTGTAACATCTTCTCCGTATATTCCTCTAATATCGTTTTTCCCGAATGCTGATAAGTTTAGCATAATTACTCCCCTTTTTTCTTATATCATAGCATAGAAATGTTTGTAAGAGGGTAAATGTATTTTTTAATTGTTCCTTCTCCTTTGAAGGAGAAGGCTAGGATGAGATGTCAGTCAAAAACAAGCATTCCCCCTCGCCCCTTGAGGGAGAGGGTTGGGGTGAGGGGTTATTTTAATTGAGGAGAAAGTTAGGATGAGGTGTAAGTTTTGTAGGTCAGGCTCTGCCTGACAAAATATTATAATATTTTCTGGATTACTTCGTCACTGCGTTCCTCGTAATGACAGCTCTTCCCCCTCGCCCCTTGAGGGAGAGGGTTGGGGTGAGGGGTTGATAAATTATTGAATTGCCAATACCCCACCTAACCTCCCCTAATCAGGGGAGGAATATCGATTTTACCTTATCTCGACAGACTAAAATCTACCCTGCGACTTTAGTCTACCTTTGTGGCTGTGATTTATACAACAGGTATAATTGAACCGTCATGAAAATTATATGGCAATTCTACTCCATATTTCTGATACATTGCATCCCATGTTGTAGCTTCACCATAGCCGCCTATTACATTTTTAGGTTGATCTAAATATCGTACCCCATCTGAATCTACGGTAATAGTAACATTATTACCATTGTGTTCAAATGTCATTTCATATTTTGTCATTCCGCCCTGTGCATCATATGTTTTATAATCATATCCGCCCTTGCTGTTTTCAAACGGAACTCTATCAGATACAACTTTACCGTTTTCTACGATAATTGTACGATTTCCTGACAACCTGCCTACATGGAAATCTTTTGGTAGGAACTCATATGTTACTGTTTTTCCTTCATTCCATTCGAAATGTTCAAGCCTATAGCCTTTTGCTTTAGCTTGTGCTTCCCACTCAGGGATAAGCTCTTCAACAGTTCTATCACCTGCGGGCTTGATACCTGTGTCTGCTTCAAAATCTGTTTTTACTTCTTCGGCTTTTGGAGAGCGCGAGAACGCTTGTCGTGCTCTGTCTGCTGCTTGGGCACGGGCTTTCATTGCTCTTTGCGCAAGCGACAAATTGGAAGCATCTATCTCTACCAATTGGTTAGAGTGTACCGCGTACCCTCTGTGTCTGAGCCCTTTTAGAACATCTTGCATTCTTGGGTCATTGTCAGGAACACCGGCTTTTTTGAGCGCTTTGTATTCGTCAAACAATTTGTTAACTTTGGTCGGTGCTCCGGCTCTGTCAGTAACAGTAGTTCCTTGCGGTTCTTGAGCTTCAGGTTTTGGCGCTTCTGCATTTTCTTGCGGTTTTGAGTTTTTCTTGGAACGCAATTTATCAATTTGTTTTTTAACCCATTTGCCTGCTCTTGTTTTAAAGTTGCTTGCGGCTTGTCTTATACGAGCATATCTGCTTGGCCTGTCAGCAAGTTTGAAGCTGCCGTCAGCGTCTTTTACAACTACTTTTCCGCGTTCTTTCAATACTTTTTCGATTGCCTTGCAGCCAACAGTATTACCTGCTTTTGAGAAATTTGCATAATCCTGTAACATCTGAGCATCGGAAACTTTGTTGTATGTGTATGACTTACCGTCTCTTGTGTCTATTGTTTCTGTTTCACGATAATGTTTTTCCAAAGCTTTTTGTTGGTTTTTTGCAATAGCATTATCGTGACCGACAAATTCTTCACTATTTGAAGCAGGATTCGGCTTTCCCGTTGGTTTTGGTTCATCTGCCGATACGGGTGTTTCATCTACATTCGCAGGATTTTTAAGTTCTGCTCGTCTTGCATTGACTTTTGTCTTCATGTTTTTAACCCAGTCAGGGTTTGTTCTAATTTTGTCAAGGCCTGCTTCAATTTTTGCTAAATCAGCTTCACCACTTGCTTTTTCAAGCATTTTGTCAATTTCATTTTCTAATTGCTGTCTTTTTTGACCACCAAGATGGTCAGGAGTTTGACTTGTTGTTCGCTTAAATTGTGATTTTTCAAACAGTGATTCAAATTCAGTATTCAATGGTTTCTCTGTACCAACCGGCTCAAGTTCGCCTGTCGGTTTTGGCTCGCCTGTTGGTTCAGGTTCGCCTGTCGGTTTTGGCTCACCTGTAACTTGTGGTTTGAGCTTTTTCATTGCATCTTTTATCTGATTTTGAAGTTCTGTCGCATGATCCGTGCCTGCGGATTTTTTGCCAACATACTTGCGTAGTTTTGCATTCAAATCTTTTAGCAACCCTATCTTCTTAGCATCTGAATCGTGTGCATTATCCATTATTTTTCTTATATCTCTGCGAATAGCGGCAGCTTCGTCACCTGTGATAGCTTCGCCTTTTATTCCGAGAGGATTTGACTCGCCTGTTGGTTCAGGTTCGCCTGTCGGTTTTGGCTCGCCTGTTGGTTCAGGTTCGCCTGTCGGTTTTGGTTTGCCTGCACCTTCCGGTTCGCCTGTCGGTTTTGGCTCGCCTGTTGGTTCAGGTTCGCCTGTCGGTTTTGGTTTGCCTAGCGCTGCTTGTCTTGCTCGTGCTTCTGCTTCTTCAGATAATGCCATCCATCTGTTAGGATTCTTATCGCTTCCGCCGGCTTTCAATTGAGACTGTATATATTCATCAGAATATTTTTCTTTGTTCCTAAACTCTGCAGCCCATTGTTCTCTTGTTTCAAGGTTTGTTGGCTCTGTTGGGCTTGGCTTGCCGGTTGGTTCCGGCTCACCTGTTGGTTTCGGTTCGACAGGTGCATCAGGTGCTGTAGATATACGTGCTTCAATACCTTCAATAGTTTCAGCACGTTGATTAATTCTGCCAATCAAACGTCTCTGAGTTTCAGGAGGAAGTTTTTGGAAGTTTGGATCATTTGAAATTTTGGCGCGTACAGCACTCATATCATCTGATGTCTCTATAATATTTCTGAAATAATCTGCACCTTCATTAGGGTTTGTTGCATTGCGTGCTTCAATGCCTTCAATAATTTCAGCACGTTGATTAATTCTGCCAATCAAACGTCTCTGAGCTTCAGGAGGAAGTTTTTGGAATTTTGGATCATTTGAAATTTTGGCGCGAACTTTAGACATATCATTAGATTTTTCTATCATAAGAGCAAATTCGTCTTCAGCTACCGAACTTGGTGTTGGTTTTGGTTCAACAGGTGCATCTGCTTTTGCTTTAAATCTGCCTTTCGCAGCTGCTACACCTCTAAAGCCCATAGACATCAAGAATGCTGTGAATGCACCTTCAAGAGCTTGCTCATCATTAGCACCTTCTGCTTTCATAATTCCATATGCAGCAGAAGTATTTGCAAATTCTGCTACAAGAGTTCGCATAGTTGCGTTGTCTATATTAAATTTTTGCGCAAGTTTAGATGAACATTTAGACATGCATTTAGTAAAGAGTTTATTACCGACTTTGGTAAATACAGGTGCTAATTCATTTGCTAATGTTCCCGCACCAGCAAAAGCAGCCATATTCATTGCTCGATGTGCAGAATCTTCTAACGAACGACCGTTAGCAACATCAACACCAAAAGTAGCTGTACCGGCAGTCACACCACTTTTAACCATTCTTGCAGCTTTGTTATAATTTGCCACTTTAGAAACAGTATTAACAACTTTAGCAACCTTATATGCCTTGTGTGCAGTATTTCCTGCTGCCACTACACCTGCAGCTGCAGTTCCTATACCTGCTGTTGCTGCTGTCAATGCAATTGTCGCTGCAATTTCTAAAGCAATTTCAAAACCTGCTTCTTGAGCTCTTAAATTCTTATTAAACGAGCTCATTTCTTTTGCAAATGTTGAAGTTCCGAATGCGGCATCATGAAGTTGTTCCATATCAGTTACCATTTGCTGCATAGAACGACCGCTCATTGCATTCTTTTTATTGTTTTCCAATGCTTGTTTAAATTCTTTTAACCAAGTTGTACAATTTGCTTTTGTTGGTATTATACCTTTTGCTTTTAGCTGAGAAAACATTATCTTTTTAATTTCATTAAATGTCTTATCAGAATATTGGTCATAATTAACTTTATTCTGTGATGCCCATTTAATAGCTTTATCAATACTTGGGATTGATGCTTCTGCAAGATTTACAGTTGCGATATCCCTTTCTGATTTTTCCCAAGCTGCTATAACTTTTGCATTAAAAGGTACACCTGTGATTTCTCCATACTTCGTTTTAAAAGCTCTGATATTTTCTGCTTTTCCGCTTTGTGCTTTTTTTGCAGCCGCATAAAGTTCTTTTGCACTCTTTGCGTTAGCATTGGTTTTTTCTGTCATTTCGCTAATAGAACGACCAAACCAACTGTAACCATCCGTTACACTTGTTAACCAAGTGTCATCTTTCCTTTGTTTATTATATTCTTTAACAGTTTCGTTGTGTTCAGTAATATTTTTGCCTGCAAAAGATCTAGCCGCTGCTTTTTCACTCATCTTTGCTTTTGATTGAGCAGTTTTAATCACCCCTAACAAGCCATTAAAGGCATTTTCCATTTTTGGAATATCCCAATTTTTGAAAGCATTATTGAATGCATCATAATATTGCTTTCTGTTTGGAGCATTAACTTCCTGCGCTTTTGAATACAAATCCTTGAATAACTTGCTGATGATTTTAGGCTGCATTCTTTGCGCAGCGCCATGCAATGATCTTTCTCCATCAATTGTATCTATAATAGATGAATCGTCTTTCCTTACTTTTGGGGAATTGTATGCACTTAAAAAGTCTACAATATTATTTTTACTGATTTTTTTCTGTACAAAATCTAACATTTTAGTTGTACTGGTTGAACCATGGTTTTCATCGGCAATCTTATAGAACTGATATGCCAGTTTTGTCGCTTCTATTCGGTTTTTCTTTGCATTATATTTATCTGCAAGAGCTTTTGTCATTTTAAAGTTTAGCGGTTTTGAGTTTACTAATTTTCCGCCTTTAAAATTGTTCGGATGCTCTTTTTCAATTGCTTTAGCCCTTTCTTGTATCTGTTGTTCGGTAGCTTTTATACCTTCTTGGTTATACAAGGTCCTTGCTATAACGGTAGCAGTTGTCCCGTTTTTCCACAAAACTTGTCCATATTCCCAATCTTTACCTTTTTGCCCCTTCCAAAAATCAGGTTTGATTGCAGGTGCTTTTGGTTTTGACGGAGTCTTTTTTGCCGCTGCAGCCTTTCTTGCTGCCGCTGCCTTCTTTGCAGCTTCTGCTTTTGCTGCTGCCTCAGCTTTTGCAGCAGCTTCTTGTTCAGCTTTTGCTTTCTCTTCAGCCGCTTTTCTCTCTTCTTCAGCCTGCTTTGCTGCTTCGGCTTTTGCAGCTGCTTCTTCAGCTTTAGCTTTTTCTATTTCTTCTTGTGTTGGAATTACAACTTCGTCCCCAACTTTAACTTCATCACCTAAGTTAGGATTTGCTCTTTTCAAATCTTCTACGCTGACACCATGTTGTTGAGCAATACTTACTAAAGTATCACCATCTTTTGTCTTAACTTTTGTTTTTTCAGGGCGTTGTACGACTTTAGGCTGAGCAGCTTTTGGAGCATCATGTTGTTGTACCTGTCGCTCGCCTTGTCGTTCAGGCACTTGGCGTACTTGAGATGATTCAACATTTTCTTGTTGCTGCTGAACAGAACTGTTATGAATATCCATAAGTTGTTGGATAAATGCCAAAACATTTTTTCGCTTGAAATCTTTTTTCTCAAAACCATCTTCTCCGAGAACTTTATTCAAATCTCTTCTCAGACCACCTGCTTCCCATCTGCCAAGATTTTTAGAGTTATGTCTGCTTGCTCTTTTCTCAACTGCAGCGAAAAATACGCTTAATTCTTTTTGTGATAAAGTGGTATCGTCATGATCATCTGCACTTTGATCAGCATTTTTGACATATTTTTGAATTTTGTCAAAAATAGTCTTGCCAGCATCATCAAGACTTTCTCTCTTGATTTCACCTTTAGCAATTTCGCTGAGTTTAACCAGTTCTCCATTTACTTTCATTTCGTAATCTGACATAACTTACTCCTTATATCTTTATCTTACTTATTTTTTTATGTAATTTTCCTTCTAAAGCATGATAATTCATGTGTTTTAACGGCATTTTTGAGAAAAACTTTAGTAAATATAAAATAATTGTTACAAAGGTTAACAATTGATAAAAAAATGTGACTGTTTGTTTGACATGTACAATTGCGAAAAAATCTTTGATTTTCGCGGCAATCCAAAACTTTTTCTGGATTACTTCGTCACTGCGTTCCTCGTAATGACAGTTTTTTGTCGCATTAGCAAAGGCAACTTATAAAATATTACATATTAACACCTTACCCTATCCCTCTCCTGTAAGGAGAGGGTAGTTTTTCCGTCTTTCTGAACGAATGTGAAGAAACGCCATAACTTTTTTCAAAAAAGTATTGGCGATTCTTCGGGATAAATTTCGCTATTTCCCTCATAATGACGATAATTGCAGGATTTGTTTTTTATCAACACCCTCCCATTCCCTCACCTGTCCTTCGGACATCCTCTCCCGCTCAATGGATGTTGCGAGCGAGGAATAAGTTTTATTTTGATTTTGTACCTCCCTGACAAGGGAGGGAACATGGTTTTTGTCGCCTTATTCAAGGCGCACTATGAAATATTACTGTAAGGTCTTTATCGTTCCTTCCCTGATTAGGGGAGGTTAGGTGGGGTTTTGGCTTGAATGATTGTTTTTGTCTCACAATAACAGAAAAAATTTTTCTGATTAAAATAATTTCGGTATAATATTTTTATGAACAAAGAGCGTTTCGGATTTATTTTTGTATTACCTGCATTAATTGGAACTTTTATTTTTGTAATCATTCCAATATTCTGCTCTTTTGCATTGAGTTTTGCAGATTGGGATTTGCTGGGCGATATTAAGTTTGTCGGTTTAGATAATTACAAAGCTATTCTTTCTCAAGGCGAATTTTTGCAAATTCTTATTAACACTTTTGTTTACGCAATTTCAACAACTGTCTTTGCCGTAATAATTCCACTTATTATTGCATCAATTTTGAATACAAAAATAAGGGGGGCAGAAACCTTTAAAACAATATATTTTCTGCCGTTTATCACTCCGGCTGTTGTTATAGCGATTGTTTGGGGGTGGATTTTTGACCCGAATATCGGTGCAGTAAATACACTATTAAAAACTCATTACACTTGGCTTTTTGACACACATCTTGCCATGCCGGTATTGATTTTTGTTTCGGTATGGAAACTTATAGGATACAATGTAGTACTATTTTTAACGGGATTTACAACTATTGATTCAAGTCTTTACGAGGCTGCAAAAATTGATGGCGCAGGAGCTAAGGAAACTTTCTTTAAAATAACTCTTCCGCTTTTGAAACCGACAACATATTTCGTAACACTTGTTACCGCAATTTCTTCTTTTCAAGTGTTTGATTTAATCTATGTAATGACTTCCGGCGGCCCGAATGATTCAACAAATATTATAGTTTATTCAATATACAAATACGCATTTGAATATTTTGATATCGGAAAATCATGTGCGTTAGCTTATATTCTTTTTGTAATAATATTTGTCCTTGCACTCATTCAAAGAAAAATTGCAAAAAAATAGCCTGACACAAAAAGCATCAGGTTATTTTTATATATTTTTAAAATTACTATGACGAACTTGTTGCACCATAGTTCAAGAATGAACTGTAATTTTGCTGCATTGAAGCTATCATGTTTTCCATTGCGGAGAATTTCTTCTCTAACTGTGTTTTATAAGATGAAATATATTTGTTTTGTTTTGTAACTTTGTCATTTACATTTTTAATATTCTTATCTAAGGTTGATGTTTTTACATCAAAGAAACCTACGGTTGCTTTCAAGCTCTGTTCAACAGCATCTTCCATCATACCAAAAATACTGTTGTCACCTGATAACAATGCTCTCACAGAATCAGGATCTTCTTGTATTGCTTTCAAGAACTTGTCTTCATCAAAAGTTAACGAATTTGTATCTGTATTCAAATTCCCTGCATCTGCCGAGCTTGTTGAGATACCTATTTCTGACAATAATTTGAAAACCCCTCCGTTTGAATCATTTGAACTTAATGCATAACTTCTTACGGTATTTTTTAAACTTGTAAGAGATGATTCTCCGTGTAGGTCAGCACCGTTAGCCGTAACTGTATCAATTTTATCTACAAAATTATTATATGCTGATACAAAAGATTTAAGTGCATCTACTAAACCGTCAGTATCTTGTGAAACTTTTAACGAGGTTTGTCCGTCTTCTTCTGTATTTACTCTGTTTAATGTAAGTGTAACACCCTGTATTCTTGAAATATCAGCAGTAACTGTATTTGAGGTTGATGTCATTTGTGTACCATTTACTGTAAACAACGCATTTTTACCTAATGTTTGAGTATCAGTATACATCCTTGATGCTAAAATATTACCGTCTTCGTCCCATTCTGATGTCGTAAATCCCATAACATCAGTAAAGTTGCTTGTTCCTGCTTCAATATTTATATAAGAAGCGCCTTCTCTTGTTGATGTGATTGAAAGCTTTCCTGCTGCATCATCCCAGTATGCGTATGCAGATGCATCTTCTCTATTGTTTATTTCTGATATCAATGATGAAAGCGTTGTGTTTTCAGTGATTGTAAATTCTGCATCACCGATTGTAAAAGTACCTGCTTTTATAACTTGATTAAATCCTGCATTATCTGCCGTTAAAACAGATGCAATAGAAGCTTTGTATACAGAACTTGTTGATTGATAAGTTCCGTCTTCTTGCCTTTCAAGACCGACTAAAGATGTTAAGTTTGAAGTATCTGTAGTTGCGCCAATGTGAATTGAATCACCACTGTTTGCCGCAGAGAATTTTAAAACACCGTCTGCTCCAACTTCCGTATTAACTCCAAACCCTTCAAGAGCTTGCTTCAAATCTCCCAAAGTATAATCTTCGTTTATAGTTATTGTATTCTTGTGTCCGTTTACATATGCAGTAAAAGTACCTGCTTTGACACCCAAATTCTTAAGAGATGTAGTTTCGTCAGCAACTGAGCTTGCAGGCTCTCTTGAAACTGCTTTTGTATATGTTGCAAGCTGCTGAACCGATACATCATAATTTTGTTTTCTTGCGGTGGAATCTGCTACAGCGGTAAATATTTCCTCATTAGAAGATTTAACCATATTTTGAGAAAATAAATCAAAAACTCCGCCAAATTTGGCATCTGTAAGCTTTTCAAGCGCACCTCTCAATGTTGATACCGTACTTCTTGTATCAGTTAGAGTTGCTTTTACCGTGTTATATCCTGCAACTTCTTTTTGAAGAGTTGTAACTTTTTGTTGTTTTACGGATAAATATGCATCTACCCATGATGATGTATCCAAGCCTGAAACCAGACCGCTAAATGAAATTGTCATAATTTAAAAATCCTTTTTTAAATTTTGTATATACACTAATATATACTATTATAAAACATGTTTTTCTTTATTTCAACCCTTTATATGAAGGAATTTTCATATATTATGCTTATTATGTTATAATAATTATAAATATTAGATTATATATGGGGAGAGAAGTATGAAAAATGCAAGCTGCGAACTTGAAAAAGAGTTATTCAAAAGTGTGTTTGAAAAAACACCTGATTATATAAAAAATCTTAACTTGATGAATTTTGATAATATGGATGGATTTAGTTTTATTCTAAAACGAGAACATCTTTACCCGCATTCGGAAGAAAATCCCGAGGGATTGAATCTAAAAGAGTGGTTTGCAAATTATTCAAAAGAGGCAAAAGTTTCGACTGCAGGTATTAGAGGCCCGCAAAATATACTTTATCCTCAAGATACGAGATTTCCTATAAATCTTGTCGGCATTGTTCTTGCTACACTTGCAAAATCGCTTGTTGTAAAATGCAAATGCCAAGAAAAAGGTAAAGAAATCAGAAAACTTGTCGGCAGTGAGGTCAGATACAATTCTGATTTATATCTCGATGCAATAGCAAGGGTTCAGGCAGCACAAGGTATCAGAACACTTACACCCGTTGGCAGAAAAACTATTCCTATTTGGCTTGCATCATTTTTGGCATTCAAGCTCGATTTGGTCGGCGGAGAATACATAACATCAAGCCATGGTATTTCTGTTAAAACGGCAACAAAGGATTTGAATTCTCAAGGCAGCCAATATCTTCCTGAAGAATCATTAGAATTTGTAAACAAAATTCAAGAAATTTTTGATACTGTTGAAAGGGAAGGCAGTTATGAAATTAAAATTGCGCCGGAGTTAGACCCGCATATTGATGAAACAATTATGGAAAGGCTAAATGACGGAGTTGATTTGTATGTTGATTACCTAAAATCCGGTGTGGCAAAAAACATTTCCGGTATCAAAAAAATGCAGAATAAATTGTTCATTGAAAGTGTTGGCGGATGTGCATACAGAACTCTGAGCCGAGTCCTTGAAAAACTCGGTATTCAAGACAAATATGTTTGGAATAATACGGAAGAAGATCCTTTCTTCCACTCTATCGGAAAATATGATACTGATCCTAAAGGAAACAAAACATTCTATGATTATTCCGTAGATGCTACTGTTTTGGCTAAAAAATCAGATGGTACGAAATACTTCCCTGTGATTGAGTCTTTACATTACGAAAAAGTTTTAAAAGACCTGCCTCTGGGTACTATTGTACTTATTACCGACCCCGACCATGACAGACTTACTGTTTGTCAAATAGAGGCAATCGGGAACGAACCTGCGCTTGACGAAATCGGAGTATCATATATTAAACTGGATGAAAACAGAATATTAACTGTTTATACTGCAAATCAAGCATTCTTGATGCTTATGAATTATAGAGTTAAGCAATTGAAAGCAGAAGGAACTTTCAAAAATCATCCTAGATTTATGATTAAAACAACTGCGTCCGCTCTTTCTTGGGATGAATGGGCAGAGGCAAATGGTATAAAAGTGGTTAATGTACCTGTGGGATTTAAAGAAATTGCCAACATAATGAAAAAAGTTGAACTTCAAATCAAAAATAATCCTGATAAAGAAGTAGTTGTTGATGATGTTTTTGGCAATCCTATAAATTTAGGTGTGCAGCCTCGTTTAATATTTGGCGGCGAAGAATCAGGCGGTATGATTATGGGTTCTGAGGATTTGATTGAATCTCTTGCCGGCAGAAAAGCAATCGCAATGAGAGAAAAGAGTGCTACAGAAGCTATTATTGTAGCATCTTCTCTTGGTGCAAAGCTTGAGGAAGAAAACAAAACACTTTCAGAATACTTAACGGAAATTTTTGAAGAAAATAATATTGTTGCAAAATTTGATGTCAGAGAAGATATCGCGTATTATAACGAATCAGAACCTGATATTGATAAGTTAAAACAAGCAAAAACAGAAGGCGAAAAGCAGAGAACAAAGAACGACTTGTTCTATCTATCTTTGGCTATCGGCATAAGAGAAAATATTCTACAAATCGAAGATGTCAAAAATGTTTTGAGGGATGCATTTAAAGATATGAATTTTGACAATCTTGAATCTGTAAAATTTGTAGGTGACGGAACTTATTTGAAATTTTCAGATAAATATATAGAAATCCGCCCATCGGGAACTGATGCCAAAACAAAAGCGTACGGCGGCGGAGAAAACTTAGAAGATATAGAAAAGTTTTCAAGAGTTTTAGGTAATTACTCGGGAGACAGAACTGAATTACATAAAAAAGCGATTACTGAAGAGTTTTATAATAACTCTAAAGAAGTTGCATTGAACCATTATTTGGAATTTGTTTCAAAAGATGCAAATAACGAGGAATTTGTAATACCTGATTACAATTATTAGGGGTAGGGGTAAATAATAATTTAAAAATTAACTCAAAAGTTAGCAAAAACATAAATTTTGGAGAAAAAGCCGGTGATAAAAAAAATATGGTTTAATTTAGATGATAAAATACGATTTTTATTTGTAGGCGGGTTTAATTTTGGTGTTTCCTACCTTATGTATGCTGCATTTTGCCTGCTATTGGGCGAAAGCGCATACCAAATAGCACTTATATTAGCCTGGGCTCTTTCTTCAATCGTATCTTTTACAACTCAAAGATATCTTGTTTTTGAAAGCAGAGGAAATTGGATTAAAGAGTATCTGAAATGCTGTACAACTTGGTTTTGCAGCTATTTAGTTAATGCTTTTCTGCTTGAAGCTTTTGTAAAATTTGTTCACTTAAATGTCTATATTTCGCAGTTTGTGGCAACTTTTACCGCAGCAGTTGTTACATATATTCTGTTCAAAAAATTTGCATTTAAACATTAATATTGGGTAAAACCTGACCTATTTTTAAAAATTATTTATTATAAAAATTTATTTACGAATTTTTTCTATATCATTATAATCTTGCGGGGTACTGTATTTTTCCGTTGTAGAAATTCTCCATCCGCCTTTAGCTTCTGTGGTAAATCTCTGCGTTCCGCTTGGAAATCTTAAAATATCCCTGCCTTGATAACTTCTAATAACAGGTGCTATGTATTGAATTGCGTATGGAGTATAGGTAGGAGTTTCTGACCAGGTTTGAACATTAGATACTTTGCCGTACTTATCTACAGTAAACGAAAACCTAAAAACCACACCTGCGGGAATTATTGGGAGTTTTGTATCCTGCATAATTTTATTGGTAAGATTTGAGCGCCAAATATTCCAAGCAATAGTTTCTTCTTGCTCCGTAAGAACTTTTGGTTGCTCAGCCTTTTCTATTTTTTGAATTGTTTTGGGCTGCTCGACTTTTTTAGTTTCTGTTTTTTGTACGACCTTTGGAGTTTCAACCTTTGTTTGCTGAACTTTTACAGGCTCTTGTTTTTGAGTTGTAACTTGTTGTCTTTGTTGAGTTACAGCTTTTGGTTGAGTCTTTACTTGAACTTGTTTTAATTGTTGAGCTTTAGTTTCGGTTTTTATGGGCTCAGTGACTTTTTCTGCTCGAATTGTTGTCTGTACAGGTTTTGCAGGCATTTCCATAATAGGAACTTCTTCTGTCTCTGTCGTAACCTCATTTTCCTGAACAAGTTTATAGGCAGAATCGTATACAATAACATTTTTGTGCATATCGGGTTTAGTTGCACAAATACTTATCGTTGACACAATAAGAAGTATAAGAAGTATTTGAAGAATTAGCTTCATAGCTTATTTGTTCCTTTTTGAGCATTTAACCTGTCGATTTGAAGAAAGTGGTTTAATATACTCCATCTATCCTTCGACCTTCGCTACCACTTCATCACAAGCAAATGTTTCAAACTTTGTTTGACTGAGCATATAAGTTTCTGCAATCAACAATGCCGTAGGAACAAGTGCAGCGAGTCCGCTTAAAATCAAGCCGCCTAAGTCACCGCCGATTTCACCCATAAAGTATGATGCGTTCATTGTAAACTCAATACCGATAATTACACATCCGATAACGAAAGAACGGCGCATTTCGTTGTTTAATTTATTTACTCCTTCTATACCGTAAATTTCAACACCGTGTTGCAAGTAATTGCTGAAACCGTCTTGTTTTAAGACATTTGAACCTGCAATTTTTTTACCGTTAAAGAATGCATTTGCGAAAGCAAAGAAAGCAAAAATAATTAAGAAGGTTGCAAGTACCAAAAATACAGGGCTTAATCTCAAACCGGAAATACGAACCCAGCCTGCAGCTTCAGGGAAACACATCGCAAGAGTGTTAGAAACACCATAAGCCAAGAACGGTGCGGTAATTATACCCAATAAAATTTCACCTGCCTGTTTAATCTGGAGCATAAATTGTTTATCTTTTATATTTCTGATTTTTGCAGGGCTTAGAGTGTTTGTATATCTTTCTATCCATTGTTGGTATTCTTTAATAACATGTTCAAAATCTTCTCTGTATTGAAGTGTATCAAGTTCGCTTTTTAGCTCAACACTATTATTTTTGTAATACCCGCAAGCAAGTGCAAGTGTTGCAGCAGTAGAAACAAAGAATAGTGATATCAAAACCGCAAAAACAGGGAATGTTTTTGGAGAAATATAGTATAAAACATTTATCAAATAAATTGCCGCATAGAAAACAAGCGAAAGAACAATCATAAACTGCTCGGCAAGTTTAGATGTTGTAGAGTCTTCACCGATTCTGTTTTGGAGATAGTGGAAAATTCCTTGCTTGAAAATAAGTCCCACACCGTAAATAATTGCCGCATAAACAAAAATAAGCTTCATATTTGTAGGCATTTGAATTACACTGCCTGCCTCAGAAAGAGGAAGCCCTGTGAGATAATTTGAAACACCAAACGCACAAACAAGTGATGCAAAAAACATTGCGACATGGAGCATTATTCCGCCTTTAGAGTTCATGGAAATTTTGCGTTTCAAATCATTTATTTTTGCGCCGACTTCTTTAATTATAGAAACTCTGGCATTTTCAATTTCAGCTTTTCTTTTTTCTACCATTATTTTAGCGGCAGCATTAACATCATTTCCGTAGATAGCTTTGATATCAGCTTCTGACATATTTTCTTCCGAAATTTGTCTGTTAGTGGTTTCTCCAATAACTTTAATTGTAATAAAATCATCAGTTCCGTCTACCATAACTTTGCAAACTTTGTCTATATCAAGTCTTGCAGGTAATGTCTTGCCTTTAAACAAGAATTTCGGATTGTTAAACTGGTTCAAAAGAGTGCACCTGTTTGTTTGCGGATCATATTGAACCGTAAGCAAAAACTGAAATCCCAAATCAAGTTCAAAATCAGCGCCGGCTTTAGAACTAATATTAACGACTTCTTTGTCTGCAAAAGTTCTTTCACCGATTTTGGTAACTATTGTAAATGCCATATATGATTCTCCTTTGTTATATCTGTTAAAATTTTTATAGGTCAGGTTTACCAACCTGACAATAACTCTGTTCCTATCTTCCGATTGCCTCTAAAAATCTTCTGTTTGCTTTATCAACATTAGTTTCGTTAGCAACTATTAATTTCTTCTCACCTAAAACAGGGTTAAGTTTTGTTTTTACCATATCCAATTTTTCGGGATGTGCGTATACAAACATCATAGAAATTTCAGGAATATATTCTTGAACACCTTTAACATTATCAGGCAAAGTATCCCAGTTAATCTGTTTTTCAACAGCACCTTCATTTTCAAGATCACCTATAACAACAACAGACGGAACATATCCTTCTTTTTTCATAGTCAAACAATGCTCAAATGCTTTCTTTATTGCTTGACCGTATGCTGTTCCATAGTCTTTAGAGTTCAGTTGTGTAAACGCTTCAACTGCTTTGGTAATACCTTTTGAGTTAGAAGGTGAGCCCTCATAAATTAAGTATGATTCTTGAGAAACTTTCAAAATCTTAATTTCATCTTCAGGATCTAAAATAGAACAAAGCGATTTCATATACTTAATTTCATCAGGTAACATTTTTTGATTTGATGCGGAAGAATCTACTACAAAAATTACTGCAGCTTTGTGAAAATCGTCCACTTTAATATTTTTACAAGCAACAAACAATAGTTTTCCGACTATAGCCATTGCCAAAATTAATATACCTAAAATAATCAATCTTTTATTCATACTTTCTCCTAATAATTAACTGATACCGTAAATGGTTGTGTCGTAGTAATTTCTATCTCCGTAAAAGACGGAATTTCCGCATCTACACCTTTTTCTGCGGCTGAATAAATAACAGAACTCCCCGCTCCAACTCCTGCGCCGATTAAGGTAGATCTTCCGACATTGTCACTTCCTGCCAAAAGCCCGAATAATAACCCTGTTAAAGCACCAACGGCAGCGCTTGTCAGAGCGCTTTTTGCAGAATTTGCAAATTTCCCGTCATTAGAAACAGTAAAATCTATTTCCTCTGTTGATATATTAAACACTTTATTGTCAGGAGTTACAATTTTATTAAAGTTAATAACTACTCTTCCGTTTCTTGATCCGTAAGTTGCATTTCTGGCTTTAGAAAGAGTACCGTATACAAGACTTCCCTGCGGAGCTATTACTAAACCGTTGTATGTAAGGTTGTCGGATACAACAGCAATAACACTATCCCCCTGTGCAGCGGTTGCGGTATTAATAGCATTTTGTAAATATGCCATAATCTTAGTACCCTGCGGCATTTGTCCTATATAACCTGATAGCGTTGAAGGCTTTGTAACTTGTTTTTCGCCTTCTTTTGGCGGTTCAAAAGCATTAGATACAGGTTCTTCAAAAGAGTATGTTTTAACAGCACCTGCCAGTGAAACAGTTTCACGCGCAATATTGTCATAAATATCAATTATGCTTTGATTAAATGACTGTTCGCAAACTATATTTTGTTTTTTTATTTCTTTTAATATGGCTTTGTTTATTTTTGTATTGTTTTCTGACTGATAGTAATAAAACATATTATTACCGCTCTGTTGGAGTACAATCACTGCGTAATCATCACCTTTTTGAGAAATGCCGTAATATGGATTTTGTTTTATTACATTATAGCTATGGTTGTTATAACTGTTTTCAACATATGGCTGTATGTCGGCAGTCTTAACATTTTTTAGGTAGTAAAGCTCACTAAACGCAAAACTCATATTAGTCGAACAGAAAAATAAAAGAATTATAAGAGCAAAAAGTTTTTTCATTTTATTTTTCTACCCCCTTGATAACAGTTTGAGTAGTTTGCTTGGTTGTTGTCATTGAGCCGTCTTTGTTAATTTTGAAAAGATATTCAATTGTATTCAAAGAAAACGGCTTATGCATTTCTGGCTGAGTAGAGCAAACCCAAACAGTAACACCGATAACAATTGCCAGAATACCAAAACCTATTATCTTTAAACCAAGACTTATAATATTTTTTATTAATAAAATCGCAATGATAGCAACTATCAATACAACAATTCCAAGACCCATTTCAATACCTCATTTCCTACAAAGATTATACACTCAAAACGATATTTTAGAAAAAAAGTTCAATAAAAGTTAACAATTAATTATTGTTGGGGTAAATGAAGTACACCCCAGAGAACTAAAGTCTTTGTCAGCATAGTAATGTTTGCCCCCTCACCCTAACCCTCTCCCGTAGGGCGAGGGGACATGCGAATGATGCTCTCTTGCGAGGCGAGGGAGTTTGCCAGCTTATTGACAAGAAAAATATGTTCTACCTCTATTATTTTCCTTCACCTCTCGCCCCTTGTGGGAGAGGGAGCAGTAGTAGGCGACTAAGGAGCCGTACAAATGCGGGTGAGGGGTTATGAAAGATTCCTCACAGCCAAAATTTTCGGGTTCAAAAAGACAACAAATGTAAAACGCAGCCAATCGTGAATATTTTAAAACCACTTAGTCACTCCGTCACTTAATTACTTGATTTTAAACAATTTTCCACTTTCCATTTTCAATTTTATTGATAGAATCACTTTACAAATTACTGTTAATAACTCTGTCAACACAAGCCTTTGATGAATATTGCCATTCTCTTTGAGAAATTCTTGAAACCTTTAGACCTGAGCGTTCGATAATTGTCTGTTTTTTCATATTTGAAATCTTAGAAGGCGTTTTGTCCTCAACTCCATCACATTCAATTACAAACTTGTCATCAACTAATAAATCCGCACTAAGCCCTGCTATTTCAACTCCGCAAGTTACTTTGTGCCCTATTTCTCTAAAAGTTTCCGCAACTTCTTTTTCGAATGCATTTTTATAAATATTTTCATCAAAATCGTCAGAATTTTGAAGTGTAAATCTGTCTTCGTATTCTTGAACAAAGCCTAAATAACTTCTTAAAAGCCCTTCCGGCAATTCTCTCGGGTCTTTGGATATAAAGTTAATCATTTGATATCTTGCTCTTGTAATTGCTACATTAAATAAATTCGGTTTTTGCAAGAATATCAAGCTTTGCGGGAAACTGTTATTTGCATATGCCCAAGAAATAAGCATTATATCTCTTTCATCACCTTGGAATGTATGCGCCGTACCGATTTCTATTTGATGTTTTTCCATCATATGTTCCGATAAAACTTTAGCAACAGAAATCTTTAATTGGTCAACCTGTGCTCTAAAAGGCGAGATAATACCTATAGAAACGGGAGTTTCAGGATTTTTACGCTCATCTTCTACAACGATTTCATGCAATCTTTTTACTAGCGCCTCAATCTCAGGCAGGTTTCTTGTTGCATCAAAATCTACTTTCCCGTCAGGAACAACAACTGTTTCCAAAACCTTTTTAGTATTATCGTTTCTTCTCATTACACGAATTCTGTCGCCGTAAAACTCTTTGTTGGAAAAATTAATAATCGGAGGCAAACTCCTAAAATGTTCATCCAACAACACAGGGTGCATTGAATAATAGTTTGCCAAATCAAACATTGAGTTGGTTCTGAACCTCCACATAAGCTGATATCTGTCACCTATTCCATACTGTGACATAAACGATTGCTCTTTTGCTTTTTCTAAGAACGAAAGATGCGGTAATTGTTTATCATCACCAACAACAACGGCTTTTTTTGCTCTGAATAAAATTGGGAAACAGCTTGCAATATCGCATTGAGAAGCCTCATCAATAATTACTACATCAAAAAGCCCCGGTTTTAGCGGAAGCGAGCCTGATGCTGCATAAGTTGTTACACACCAGCAAGGAAAAGCCTCTAATAAAGGTCTAAAGTCTTCTTGTTCAAGAAGTCTGTTTTGAAGATTTTTCTTTCGCTCAACCAAAGATTTTGAATGAACAAACAATCTCTGACGCTTTACGGGGTCTTGCATAAGCCCTTTGAGCGCAGCTCTCCTTTTTGATTTTAGAATATCAATCGCAAGTCGTTTTTGTTTCTTTTTCATGTTTCTAATTTGTTCAGACAGAACATGAATATTACCTATTTTTTGAATTTCTGTTTCTATTTTTCTTGCACTATATATAAGTTTTGCAAACTCTAATTCTATTTGAAAAGCCGATAAATTCTCATTATTAACATCAAAGTTTTTTACTCCCAGTATTTTTTTAAGGTTTCCAAGTGAAGAATGATTCTTGAGACCTGCCCAAAAACCTGATTTTTCAAGATTCTCCGAAAGTGTCTTTATTGTTGATTCTATTGTGGAAATCTCATCACCCTTTAGAATTCTTTTTATGTAAATATCATTTTTGTGTTGAGACTCTTCTAACTTTATTTGCTCATTTACTCTCGTCCATTCTTCTTCAAGTTTTATAATCTTTTCGCACTTTTTCTCTAATTCTGATATTGCTTTAAGAAGTTCTTCCATATCCGATACATCGCAAAACATTGAGTTTTCAGCGGCTTCGTCAAGATCAACTTTGTTAGCTAAAAGGTCTTGAAGCTGCATGGAAAGTTCTCTTTGGTAGTTTAACCTGCCTGCTCTCAGCGCCAAAAACGGTGCACCAAGGTCATTAAGCCTTTCTGCAACAACATCGACAGCTTTATCCATACGAGAAGCAACAAGAACAGTCTTTCCGTTAGCGATTAAATGTGCTGCTAAATTTACAATAGTTTGAGACTTACCTGTCCCGGGAGGCCCGAAAACGGAAACTAACCTTGCATTTTCGACATTTTTGACAACATTTAATTGCGCATCTGATAGCGACAACGGTGTCACCGGAAAAAAGTTTTCCAATGTCTTTTGCTGAGTATCAGTAGGTTTTGATTGTGTGTACTCTTCATTAATAAGATTTAAGACCGTTTCCCTATACACACCGCTCGGTTTTTCAGCAATTTGAGTAAGTTCATGCAAAACTCCTGCGGTTGCGGAAGGACGCTTTGTCAAAATAATTGCACATTGGTTCGTTATATTTATTTTTTCCAGTTTTATTGTCTGCTTGCGAGCGTTTTCTTCCGCCTCAATAATTTCATCAATATTTTCAGCATTAATTTCGCTTGTACTATAGTCTTTTGTAATATTATCTTCATCTACTTTTTCCGATGACATATTTATATCAATATCAGGAACTATAGATTTTAGTGTCGTTAAAAATATATCCAATTTTTCTTGAGTAATAGGAACAGTAGGAACAACTTCCAACAGTCCTTCAAGCAGTGATTCTGTTTCATCTTCGTCGTCACTCTTTTTCATAAGGGCCGTTAAAGCACCTGTATTTAGTGAAATAAATTCATCCGTCAGCATACAGTTTATATTCACACCGTTTCTTTCGAGATGGCAAGGTGTATACAAAAGCGGAGTCAAAAACTCATTTTTTCTACCTGATTTACTTTTGCCGGTAAGGAAAAGATAGCCATAAATCAAGTATTTATCTTTTTGGCTTGTATCAGCCTGAATCATAAGCTCAGTAACTTTAGGGTCTGAACCGTCTAGCTTTAAGTATTCAAGCCCTTGAGTGAATAATGTGTCCTCTTCATTTAAGAAAATCCACTTGTTATCCTTGTCCGCTTTCAAATTTCTAAAAGTAGAGCTCTTAACCTCTTCTCTGACGCAATCATGAAGGTATTGGCTAAGTTTCTTTATGAAACTGTTATTAAATGCAGAATTTATCGCCCTTGTTGCTTCCTGTAACATATTCTCTCCCTTATGTACTTATATATTGCCGATTATACCATATTTTTAAAGAAATTAATACATCTAATATATGAGTTGTTTCTCAAAAATATATGCTAAAATACGGTTGAATGGGGAATTTTAATGAAAAAAATATTTATAATTTTAGGTTTGATTTTATTCACATCTTCTGTTCATGCTGAAGTTGTTCAATCTCAGCCTGCTCAGAATCCTGCGACTGTTTCTCAAAACATTGCATTTGAAGATTGCACAAAAATTTTTGGTTTAAATCAGGAAAAACTATTTTATATAACACTCGCTTCAATTTCCGCAAACAGATTTAAAGTTGAAGAAATTCAGTCCTCAAACGGATATATAATATTTTCCGCAAACAGGAATAAGTATTTAGCAACCGTTGGAAAAGTTGATGATAAAAATGCTATTTTAAAAATTACACCTTGCAATAACATCTACAATTTTCCGCCGGGGGTTATTTCTAATGTATTCAAATACATTGATATAAACGCAACAACTGATATAAAAATATAAAACCAAATCCTTCTCCAAAAAGAAGGAAGATTTTTCAAAATAAAAGCAATGCTTGAATTTAGAAAATCAAGAGGGGGGTTAAAATGAAAAAATATTTTGTATTTCTTTTTTTTATAATATCTTTGATAGGACTGAGTGCTTGTTCAATCAGAAAAGATGCTCAAATGAAAGAGGTTACACTCTGGACACTGCAAATGGGCGACTTTTCAGAATATATGTACAAAATAATAAGAGCCTATGAAAAAGAGCATCCGAATGTACAAATCAAGTGGGTTGATGTTCCGTTCTCCGAAGGTGAAAAAAGAACACTTGCAGCAGTTATGACAGATAACCCGCCGGATTTAATCAATCTGAACCCTGATTTTTCAGCTATTCTTGCTCAAAAAGGAACATTAGAAGAAATTGAAGAAGAAGCACTTGCAGATTTTAATCAAGAAGTCGTTAAAGCGCTCAGATATAATGATAAGCTATATTCAATACCTTGGTACGCAACAAGCGCAATTACTATTTATAACAAAGACTTATTTGCACAATCAGGAATTATAAGACTTCCAAAAACTTACAAAGAACTCGCATACATTTCTGAAAAATTAAAAAATAATACAGGAGCATACGCGTATTTACCGACAATTACAGAAAACGATACGATGGTTAAAATTCTTAATAAATATGGTATTTCCGAGATAGCAGATTTTAATTCAAAAGAAGCTCAAAGTGTTTTTAGTATGTATAAAGAACTTTACCAAAAAGGTTTAATTCCGCCTGAAAGCATAACCTTCACTCATAGAGAAGCACTTGAGCAATATATGGCTGGAAAAATTGTTTTTTATCAAGGCGGAGCAAATTTCTTGAATATGATTAAAGAAAACGCACCAAGTATTTATGAGCAAACGGATGTGACCGAGCAAATTAAAGGTCCTGTCGGGCAAAATGACATATCTGTTATGAATTTTGTTATTCCAAAACGCGCTAAAAATAAAAAAGAGGCACTCGATTTTTGTTTATATCTTACAAATGCGCAAAACCAGTTAGAGCTGGCAAAAATGACAAATGTAATTTCCACAAACTCGGAAGCTTTGAAAGACAATTTTTATAATGATTATTCTGACCTAACTGCAAAAGCCCGTTCTATAAGCGCTAAGCAGATTAATAAAATCACACCCCAGCTAAGACAGAGAAGAAACCAAAAAGAAATTAATACTCAAGTAAACGAGGCGGTTCAAACTATTCTTTTAAATAAAGACTCTGTAGAAAATGCTTTAAACAGGCTTGTTAAATCACTCCAAGCGATTGAATAGCAAAACAACGACCTTTTATATATTTTGGTGCAAAAGTTTAAAAAGTATCGTACTTTTTATTGTTCATTTCTTTGCCCGCAAAGAAACGAACCAAAGAAACTCTCCGAGCTCGATTTTCGCTCATTAATCAATTGTACGGTTCGACTAAAGACGGGTAAACTCGCTACACTCAAACAGTACCCGTCTTGTTATTGTCTTACCTACATTGATTATTCGCTTCAATAGGCTCGGAAGTTGTTGAATACTTTTGAATGCCTTTAGTCTTTTATGCTTCTTTAAATATTCACTCCCTTTATAGGGGAGGGCTAGGGAGGGGGCTGTTTTTTATTATTAGAGAAGGGCTTTAGCACCGCGCCCGTTGTTTAGGGCGCGTAAGAGATTCGGCTTTGCCGAACTAAAAAATGCCCGTAAGGGCATAGAAAACGATTGCGTGTTTCTCTCTTTCTTTTGGTTTCTGTTTTCTTTCTCTCTTTTCAGAAAGAGTCTTTTTAACTAAAGTTGACAATATTACAAATATTGCAAACTTTTGCTGATTTTTCTACAATGTTCCCAGCAAAGTGTCCATAATAAGTTGTATTTGGTCCAAATGTTTATATATTATTTTTTTGTATGCTTTATATTTTTTATAATTCTCTATATCAGTAAACACATCATTCCAATACTTGTCTACATTTTCCATCATTACATACAATTTGTCTAATGGTTTTGCTATTGAAAATAAAGTACTTTTTTCGTTTTTGTTCACAAAATTCCTCTTTTTTTACTACTTTCTATGTGTATTATATACTTTTTGTAGTTTTTTAGCAACTTTTTGTATCATATTAGGGGTTAATGTAACAGACATTGTTTTTTATAATTCATAATATGATTGATGAAAATGAACTAAATTTTAGAAAAATACTTGCTTTAAATATGAGGGTTGCAAGAGCGAGAAAAGATTATACACAAGAAACTCTAGCGGAACTGTCCGGAATTTCTTTTAAACACATCACAAAAATCGAAAATGCTAAAGTTACTCCGAATATTTATTTTGTTCACAATATTGCAAAAGCGCTTGATGTCACAATAGACGAACTCGTTACAGAATACAAGAAATAAAAGCTTTTCATTCGATATAAATATAACCTGTTTTATCATTATATGTTTATCGTATAATTATCTGTAAGATTACACGAAACGAGGATAATTATGCTAAAAGATTTTTTCTTAAAAGAAGTTGAAAACGGAGTAATAGAAGCGGTAAAATCAGGTACTCTCGGACAAATGGGGGTAAATGAGGGAAAAGAGGTAAGCGAAAAACATACCCTTATGATAGAAAAACCTAAAAATCCTGATTTTGGAGATTTTGCGGTTAATGTTTCTTCTCTTGCCCGCACGGCAAAAATCGCTCCGCCTATGATAGCAAATGCAATTGTGGAAAAGCTTAGTAAGAAAAATTATACAGTGTCTGTTGTCGGCGGATTTATCAATTTTAAAGCAAGCGATTCACTTTTGGCTGATACTATAGAAGAAATCTTAAACAAAAAAGAAAACTATGGTAGAGGTGACGGTTCAGACAAGGAAAAAATCCTGCTTGAATATGTATCAGCAAACCCTACAGGCCCTTTCCATATAGGTCATGGGCGCTGGGCAGCTATGGGAAGTGCGCTCGCTAATCTTCTAAAATTCTATGGTCACGATGTTTACCAAGAATTTTACATTAACGATGCAGGAAGCCAAATACAAAAACTCGGAAATTCTTTAAAAATAAGAATTCAGCAAGAATTGGGCGAAAATGTTGATTTTCCGACTGATGAAACAGAAAGAAAGAATTTCTACCCAGGAGAGTATCTAATTCCTGTTGCAAAAAAATTCTTAAAAGAACATCCTGAGGTTGATGTTCACGCTTGCGACATTCAAATCCTTTGCGATTACGCCAAAGCCGAAATGGAAGCTTGTCAAAGAGAGCTGCTTGAAAATTTTAGAGTTCATTTTGACAAATTCTACTCAGAACTTGATTTGCACAAGTCGGGAAAAGTTGAAAAACGATATAAAGAGCTTATGGATAAAGGTTATCTTTATGAGCAGGAAGGTGCAATATGGTTCAAATCAACTCAGTACGGAGATGACCAAGACCGCGTTATCAAAAAAGCTGACGGTTCTAACACATATTTAACTGCTGATATAGCTTATCATGCCGATAAGTTTGACAGGGGTTTTGACAGACTTATAGATATTTGGGGAGCTGACCACCATGGCTATATTGCCCGTGTGAAAGCTTCTTTAGAGGCATTGGGATACAACCCTGATAAGTTAGAGGTTCTTTTAGGTCAGCTTGTTAATCTGATTATTGACGGAAACGAAGTCAGAATGGGTAAACGCAAAAACATGGTTACATTAGATGACTTGATAGAAGAAGTCGGAGTCGATGCTACGCGTTATTGGATGGAAATGCGAAACATTGATATGACTCTCGATTTTGATATAGAACTTGCAAAACGCTCTACAGATGAAAACCCCGTTTTCTATGTTCAATATGCACACGCAAGAGTTTGCTCAATACTAAGAAATGCGGTTAGTGAAAAACTTAACCCGGAAACAGGAGAAAAATCACCTGCTCCGATGACAGAAAAAGAGCTTGAGGATTTAATTAATAATTTTGACAAAAATCTTGTTCTAAAAACTACAGATAGTGCAAAATCATTGATATTGAAACTGGAAGAGTTTAAATCCGTAATTAAACTTTCAGCCCAGAACAGAACTGTATATACAATATGCAGATATGTTCAAGAGCTTGCTCAAGAATTCCACTCTTTCTACAATTCAAATCGTGTAATCGGCGAGGATAAAGAGCTTATGAGAGCAAGACTCGGGTTGGTAGCTGCAGTTAGAATTACACTAAAAAATGCATTAGATATTCTCGGAGTATCTGCTCCCGAAAGAATGTAGGGGTAATGAGGGCAAAGGTAAATTTGTAAGGTCAGGTTATACCTGACAAGACTTTCCTAAAGAAAGGAGCCGGTGGTGTTTGATATAGATACAGTTGTACAAAAGCTTAAAGACGCCAACCAACCGAAAAGTGAGTTTGTACATCTGATGGATAGCTTTAATGATCCATATCTGGTGCTTATTGCTTGCATATTAAGTCTCAGAACAAATGACAGAACCACTTATCCGGCAACTCTTAGAATGCTCAAACTTGCTGATAATCCAAAAAACATGGCAAAAGTGAAGGTTGAAGAGTTAGCAAAAGCCATTTACCCTGTCGGATTTTATGAGAATAAAGCTAAACAAATAATTGAACTTTCCCGCCAAATAGTTGAAGAATTAGACGGGAAAGTACCTGATGAGATAGAAGATTTGTGCAAATTTAAAGGTGTCGGCAGAAAAACTGCAAATTTAGTTCTTGCAAGAGGTTTTAATAAACCTGCAATTTGTGTAGATGTGCATGTACACAGAATTTTTAACCGTCTTGGTTATGTAAAAACAAAAAATCCCGAAGAAACAGAGTTTGCACTCAGAGAAAAATTGCCCGTAAAACATTGGATTGATATAAACACTCTTATCGTCACCCACGGTCAAAATGTTTGTAAACCAATAAAACCAAATTGTTCAGAGTGTCCGATTGAGAAATATTGCGCAAAATTAATATAGTATGGTAATATTAGTTTAGAGGAAAACATTAATGAGCGAAAAAGTAAACTGTCCGTTTTGCGGAAATTTGATAGAAACAGATGCCTATAAGTGTCCAAGCTGTGATGCTGTTTTTAAGACTCCTGAGCTTCCATATATAAGATTTCAAGACTTTAGAGTATTTTTGGCTTTAGATGTTATGACCTTTGGCTTTTTTACCGTTATTTGGTTTTTTGTAAATGTAAGATTAATAAATAAACTTTGCGAAAAGAATAGGGACAGAATAAAACTTAATTGGTTGGTTTTATTATTGCTGATGGTTGTATGCTCATATATGTTTTATCTTTTCAAATTTAAAGCGGGTTATTTGCTTTCAATACTTGTTTTCGCATCAATTTTGTTACTGATTGCACTAACCCACAGGGTTATAAGAATAATCCAAAAATACACACTAAAAACATATGGTGTCGAATTGGAATATAATCCGTATTACATAGCGATATTCAATGTTTTATACTTAATTCATTTTATTGACACATATCAAGACAGAGTAAATCAAGTACACTCATACTTCAATATAAAATCACCGCAAATGATTTTGTTAATAATTTTACTATTGATAACCCAATTTATGGCATGTTTAGACCCAAATATACATAACTTGTATAAATGGCTCTTCGGATTTTAGAATACAAACTTAAGCTTCAATTTCAAAAGTTGAATATTTCAGGGTATCATTATAAGCATTAAATACATTTACATTAGCAATGTATGCAGCTTTTGCCCTTTGAATATTAGTTGCAGTTTGAGCATCATATCCATTATTAAGAGCATCCATCAGCGCATTATTAAGCTTTTCTGCTGCGCCAGATACATTACTAGCCGGATCATTACTAAAATCATCTGTTTTTACAACATTATAGTAATTGCTAATCGCTGCTTTTGCTGCCGCATAATCAGGATTTGATTGCGGGTCTTGTCCTGCTTCTCTATTGTCTGCCTGAATGGGTTCAACTTCTTTAGGCATAGTATCCATCGGCATAAT
This sequence comes from uncultured bacterium, assembly GCA_902777605.1. Classification (GTDB taxonomy): domain Bacteria; phylum Cyanobacteriota; class Vampirovibrionia; order Gastranaerophilales; family Gastranaerophilaceae; genus CAG-196. The sequence continues at coordinate 119,501 of CACYUI010000011.1, forward strand.
GGGAAACATCATGTCGATTTGATTAGGGTAAAATGAATTTTCTATAGATGAAATTGAACTCATTAACAACCTCTATATTAATATTTTAACTCGTTTTCAAAAGCTCTCAAGTCTTAATATTAAAATTGTTACAAAATTGTATTTTAACTTTATGCAACACCGTTATTAAGCAAATCGTGAATATGGATTACTCCCACAGGTTTTTTACCTTCAAGCACAAACAGGTTTGTAATCTTTTTGTCATGCATAAGCTTCAATGCTTCGGCTGTCATTGCATCAGGTGAAATTGTCTTTGGATTTTTTGTCATAAGCTCTGATGCTTTAGAACTAAGTATATCAGCAGATAAACATCTCCTTAAATCACCATCAGTTAAAATACCTGTAAGCTCACCTGATTGATTTATAAACCCTACACATCCAAGGCGCTTTGATGTCATTTCTAAAAGCACTGTCTGCATATTTGAATTTTCTTCAAGTATTGGCATTTCTGAACCTGTATGCATAAGATCAGAAACCTTTTTAAGAATTGAACCAAGCTTACCTCCGGGGTGTCTGTCGTTAAAGTCTTCTTTGGAAAATCCGTTACGCTCTATTAAACCTACAGTAAGAATATCACCTAAAACAAGAGTTGCTGTAGTTGAACTGGTAGGAGCAAGGCCTAGAGGACAAGCTTCACCGTTATTAGGAAGGGCAAGCACTATGTTTCCCGCTTTTCCAAGTGAACTTTCAGGATTCTTTGTAATTGCAATTATTGTTATTCCAAACCTTTTGCAATAATTTAGTATATCTATTAGCTCTCTTGACTCTCCGCTATTTGATATTGCAACAACAATATCATCTTCCGTTATCATTCCCAAATCACCATGACTTGCTTCTGCTGGGTGAACAAAAAATGACGGAGTTCCTGTTGAAGCCAGAGATGCTGCTATTTTTCTTCCTATATGACCTGATTTGCCCATGCCTGTTATGATAATTCTTCCTTTTGCATTTTGCATTAAGTCTAATGCAGAAGAAAGACTCTCTGCGTCCAATGATTTTTTCAATTCTTCTAATGTCTGTATTTCAGAATTAATCGTATTTATAGCAGATTGTCTGTCTGATTCTTTTTGAGATTGTGGAACAGTTGATATCATGCGGAGAACTCCTTCACTAGTATTTTACTACAGAAATATTTGCTTTAATATATTGTTATGAAATGTTTAGCAGAATATGAAGAAAAAATTCATTCTTGTTCCAAATGCGGTTTGTGTCAATCAGTTTGCCCGATATATAAAATTACAGGCAATGACTGCACCGTTTCTCGCGGTCAATTTATAATGCTTAGAGGAGTGGTTAAAGGTGATTTAAAAATGTCAAAGACAATAAATCGATATTTGGATTTGTGTCTCAAATGCAATGCTTGTTCAAAATTCTGCCCGGCAGGAATTGATGTAGTTGATATTATCGCGAGCGCAAAAGCAGAATTTTTTCAGCACAGTTTTTGGGCAAAACTAAAATATTTTATTCTTAAACACATTATTTTGGGTTTAGGACTTAAGATAGTCAACATTTTTTCTCCGAAAAAAAAGAGTCAAAAATTTGATAAAAAGGTTATTTATTTTGGTGGCTGCGGGGGTAAATTAGAGGGTAACAAAGAGATAGTAACTCTTCTAAATTCTATGGGAATAGAAGTTATTACTCCTGATTTTGATTGCTGCGGAATACCGTTTTTTACAGAAGGCGATTTTAGTTCTTTTGAACAATATATGAAAAGTTTTTTTGAAAAACTTGAACAAACCGGTGTAACAGAGATTGTAACAACTTGTGCAAGCTGCGAAAAAACAATAAAATCCTATAAAAAATGGTGTGAAAATAAGGAATACACCGTTAAAAATATTTTTGAATACATAAAAGAGCAAAATTTAAGTTTAGAGTTAAAAAATCCTATAAAAGTTACTTTCCATAAACCTTGTAACCTTGCAAATTTTGAAGATATAGAGTGGATATTAAACAATACTAAAAATCTTGAATACATTCAGATGAAAGATTTTGATAAATGCTGCGGTCTAAACGGAATATCTAAACTTAAAGAATACAAGATTATGAAAAACCTTTATAAAGAAAAGCATAAAAATATAATAAATACTGGTGCAAAAACGGTTTTAACATCGTGCCTCGGATGTGAAAAAGTACTAAAACTTTTTTCCTTCGGAAAGTACAATGTTCACGATTTAACTAAATTTTTGTACAGGAATATCAAGAAATGACAACAAAAAAAGAGTTAAGAGAAAAATATAAAAACTATGATAAAAGCCTTTATTCTTCTATTTTAGTTAATAAACTTCAAGAAACAGAAGAGTATAAGAATGCTAAAACAATAATGATTTTTTACCCGCTAACAAACGAAGTCAATATGCTTGAATTAATGCATGATAGCTCAAAACAATTTTATTTACCCAAAATTGACAGAGAAAATTTGTTATGCTGCCCATATAAATTGAATGATAAACTTTCACTATCAAAATATAAAACCAAAGAACCATGCACTCTTCCATGCAATGTTAATAATATTGATTTAATTATTGTACCAGCACTTGCATGTGATAAAAAAAATTACAGACTTGGCTATGGTGGCGGATTTTACGACAGATTATTAAAAGATTATAGAGGTTGTAAGATTTGCTGTATACCAAAAGAGCTGCTCCTTGATACAGTTTGTGCCGAAAAATATGATATTCCAATGAATTTTGTTCTTACTGATTAATCTGTTTTTTTATTAAATTACCCCAAATATAGTATGTAATTTGAAAAAAAAATGTTATAATTTTTGTATGAGAGTAGTAGAAAATAGTGAACTCAGCAATTACAAAGTTTTGCCGTTTGATTTGTTTACTGAAAATAAAACAAAAATTTTAGAAGCCGGTGAGGTTCTTACCCCCGGCAAACTCATAATGCTCAAAAATTATGCAAAAGTATATGCAGAAGATTTTCACAGAGAAAAAGCTCAAAAAGAAGATTTATCGAATCAATCATCCGCTAAAATGAAGAACTTTACATTTGAATCTTTAGATGCAGATGATTTTGAAACCGTTGTAAACAGAGATTCGTGTCTTAAAAATGAAACGCAGATAAAAATAAAATATTTTTACAAAAAGATTTTCGACTTATTTTTAAACGGATATAGTGATGATGCCGTTTTAAAACTTCAATCTTTGGTTAATATACTAAAAAACGAAGTTTATAAACAAATGTACAAGTACGGAAAAGGCTCTCAAATTCGCTTCATGGGAGAATACGAACTTTGCCATCCGCTTAATGTAGCCGTTGTTTCGGGATTGATAGCAAGAAAGCTGGAATATCAGCAACGCAATGCCGATGAGCTCATTTTAGCAGCACTTTTACATGATATCGGAAAGTTAAAAATTGATACCCATGGTGAATCCCCATACCTTATTACAAATGAAGATGAAATGAAAGAACATCCTATACTTGGGTACAAAATGATAAAAGAATTTGGGCTTAGCGAAGATATAGCGAAAGCCGTTTTGGAACACCACGAAAACAATGACGGTTCAGGGTATCCGAGAGGCCTGTCAAATGATTTTATTTGCGAATACGGTCAAATCATAAATGTAGCAAATTATTATGATAATTTGGCTTTCAACAGAACTCATGTTCCTATAAATAATAATAAGGAAGCCCTTAGAGAAATGTTGGAAGTAGGAACCGGTCGTTTTTCTGCCAAAATGCTTTATACTTTTATACATATGTTTAGTTATGACGATATGAAAGATTTTAACGATATGATGTTTTAGCAAATTTTTAAATTTTGTGCTAAAATTAGATATCAGATATTTTAAGAGGGAGAAATTATATGGAAAAAATGGCAGACATAGGTGTATTTGGCGGTTCAGGATTTTACAAATTTTTGGATGATATAAAAGAGGTTAAATTTGACACACCATACGGAATGCCTTCTGATAGCCTGTTTGTCGGCAGAATTGGTTCACACAATGTTGCATTTATGCCTCGTCACGGAAGAAACCATACTATACTTCCACATTTGATTAACTATAGAGCCAATGTTTGGGCAATGAAAGAAATCGGATGTAAGAGAGTTATTTCTCCTTGTGCTGCAGGAAGTTTGCAAAAACATGTAGAACCGGGGCATTTTGTAATATGTGATCAGTTCGTAGATTGGACAGACGGCAGAAAATCAACCTTTTTTGAAGGACCTATCGTAACACACCCGTCTGCAGCTGAAACATATTGTCCTGAACTTAGAAAGCTTGCTATTGATACGGCAAAAGAACTTGGTATTACAGTTCACGAACAAGGAACGGTTGTTGTAGTTAACGGTCCAAGATTTTCTACTAAAGCAGAGTCAAAATTCTTTACAAACCAAGGTTGGGAAGTTATTAACATGACTGCTTTCCCTGAAGCATACTTAGTTAAAGAAATGGATATGTGTCCGCTTAATATTTCACTTATTACAGATTATGATGCAGGATTAGTCGGAGATGTTCCACCCGTATCACACGGTTCGGTTATTGAAGTATTTAATAACAACATTGATAATTTGAAAAAATTATTATTTACAATGATTGAAAAAATTCCTGCAGAAAATAATAATTGCGAATGCGCAAACACAAGAAAAAATTCTCAACTTTAATATTATGGAGAAATTAAAATGATTTTAAGAGCCGTAAATTCTTTATTTTACTTCTACTATGTTATATTGATTTTGAGAATATTCTTGACATGGATTCCAAGTATTGACTGGTATCAACAACCATTTGAATTCTTGCGTTCTATAACAGATCCGTTTTTAAATATATTTAGAGGAATAATTCCACCAATTGGCGGAGTTTTAGACATTTCTCCTATTTTGGCATTTTTTGCTCTGCAATTTTTGCAAATGGCGGTAAATTGGCTATTAGTCGGATTTGGTCTATAGATTTATAGTGGTCATGAGGTAAATTGTAAACAAGATTATTTATTTTTTATTTTCGCTTTTCCAGTCAAAAAATTCAGATAATGACATATCAAAACTATTGGCAATGTTATTGATTTTTGTTATTGTAACATCATTGGATGCTGTCTCAATATTACCCAATGTTGAACGAGCAATATTTGCCCTATAAGATAGTTCATCTTGCGTATAACCATATATTTTTCTAAGATATTTTATTCTCTGTGCGATTTTTTGCAACAAATCCTTGTTCATAATGAAATTGTCCGCTATAATGACAAATATACAAACCGTCACACGGACAAGATAGGAGGATATTGTATGTCTAATAAAATCAAAAAATCACTCAATGATGCGTTAGTTCTGGCAAAAGTGCTTAGAGATACTTACCAAGCAAGTTTGGAGGACAGAGAAAAAGTTACACCAAGAGATATTTTAAGTGTGCTTGATTTGATAATCTGTAAAATTGAAGAAGTAAAAATTAATACCTAAAAATAAAATTTATAATTGATTTTACCCCTTGTTTATTCTAAAATTCAGGTGTATTAACAAAATAAGGGAGAAAAATTATGTCAAGAAAACCTATTATTGCAGGTAACTGGAAAATGAACTTGTTGCAATCTGATGCAAAAGCTTTATTTGATGAAATCAGCGCTTATGTTTCAAACTATACAGCAGTTCAACTTCCTACAGTTGTAATAGCACCTGTATTTACATCTTTAAATCAAGTACACTCAATTCCTTGTGATTGTGGCTGCGGCGGAAACAAACTTTCTATTGCTGCTCAAAATTGTCACTGGGAATCATCAGGAGCATACACAGGTGAACTTTCAGTGGAAATGCTTAAAGATGCAGGTTGTTCATATATTATCATCGGTCATAGTGAAAGAAGACAATACTTCTCTGAAACAGATGAAATGATTAACAAAAAAGCTAAAGCTATCTTAGCAGGCGGACTTATTCCTATCATTTGCTGCGGTGAATCTTTAGAACAAAGAGAAGCAGGTTCAACTGATGTTCATATTGCATCTCAAATCAGAGCAGCTTTGTCAGGAATTTCTTCTGAAGATGTTGCAAAATCTGTTATAGCATACGAACCTATTTGGGCAATCGGCACTGGAAAATCTTGTGATGCTGATGAAGCTAACAGAGTAATCAAAATGATTAGAAGCGTTGTAAGTGAAGTTGCAGGCGCATCTGCTGCAGATTCAATCAGAATTCTATACGGTGGATCTGTTAAACCTTCTACAATTGAAGAACAAATGTCCAAATCAGATATCGATGGAGCTTTAATCGGCGGCGCAAGCTTAAAGGCTGAAAGCTTTAACGATATTATCGATAAAACAATGAAAGTTAGTGTATAAACTAACCAATATTAATTCAAAAATGGCGGCGGGAAAAATTTTCCTGCCGCCATTATATTAACAAATTGTAATAAAAAGGCAATTTTTGTTCCACAAAAAACTTTATATAAGTATGGATAGTGTGGACTTAAAAAATATTAATATCTATAGTGCACAAGCATCAGCTCCGAAAAGAGTAGCTGACTCTTCTCGCGTGACAAATCCCGAAGAAGCAACAGAAAAGACAAAAACACCCGCATTTAAAGCTGCTGCCTATACTTCCGCTGTTACTATCAGAACTAATTTAACAACAAAGGATGAAAAGAAAAAATATAATGCTCTATATGAAGAGTTAGACTCAAAATACAGAAAAAAACTTGAATTTGCACTAAAATCGGGACAATTGCTTAAAAATAATTCAAACGACAGAAGTACCGTTTTAGATAACTTGTACAAAATAGCAACAGAAGAAAGAGATCCCGGACTTGATAAAACAACTATCCTTGAAGAGTGTTTGGATATTTTATCCAATCCTTATGTTATCACTCAAACTTGCGAAGATATTCCAAACGAGTATAAAAAACAGGTTATAGGCTTAATTACAGGGCTTGATACAAACCCGCAAAAAATTATGCAGACAGCTTATGAATTAGATAATATGCACACAGGAACTTGTCCCGCTGCAAGTATAGAGTTTGATCTTGCAACAAAGAAAACCGCAGAATTTGTTAGAATGGTTGAAGGTTTGACTTCTCCTAAAAATGAAGTACAAAAAGTAATCAGAATGAACAGTTTGTCCGAAAAATCATCTGATGCTATTTGGCTTTTGACCAAATTTAAAACGCCTCATAAAATGTTGAATTTTGATACGGCAGCAGTTCTTCTAAAACCTGATGAGAATGCAATAATAAGAGCAAGAATACAAAACCAACACAGAGATAAAGGCGAACGCTCAGTGGTTGATGTACTAATGCAATCAACACTTATGCAATTAGGCTCTCAGCAGACTTATAATTCTCTTACCGATAAACGCGCTCCAAATGCTTGGACTCAAGAAGACGGCGGTTTGATAGATTTTGAAAAGACTTATGTTGAATCTGTAGTAGAAGACAAAAATACAACATCTGTAACTTACCAAAAGGTTAACGAAGAAGGTAAGCTCATAGGATACGAAAAAGATTTTGCAACGATTAAAAAAGAGCTTTTAGACACACTAAAATCAGGTCACAATATTATTATCGGATATACTTGGCCTGACCCTGGAAATGACAATAAACTTGCAGGGCACGAGATTACTATTGTCGGATATAAGACCGATGCAAACGGAAAAGGTGTATTTATTTGCCAAGATTCAGACGATGATATTGAAAAACCTATTGAAATGAGTGAAGAATTTCTGCTTCCGAAAATTCACCACGCAGGACTTCCTGAAGAAATAGCCTCAAAAGACTTTAAGTACCAGGACAGCTGGGAAATCGGACTTGAAGAATTTCAAAACTTAAAAAAAGCCGATAAAAAATAAATGTGATGCTTTTTATTGATTGTAACAATTTTTTCTCATATGTAACATTTTATAAATTTTTACTAAAGATTTTTAGAAAAAATCCGTTATGAATATTACCGGATTTATCTTAATGGCGGAGTGTTTGAATGTTACCGATTAGCAAAATTACAAATTATCATGCCTATTATTATGAAAGGATTAGTAATAGCGAAAATATTGCAGAATCTGACAAAAATTCAGATACAAATGTAAGGGAAAAAATTACTACTTGGAGATTTGATGAAGAAGGAAATATAGTTTATTATACGATAGATAAAAAAACCGGAGAGATAATTTCTATAACAAAATACAAAAATCCGATAAAATAAAATCCTCAATTTGTTATATAATAGAACAGGAGGATTTATTATGACAAAACTTAGTGCCGAGGATGCAGCTAAAAAGATAAAAATGCTTGTTTTTGATGTTGACGGAGTTATGACAGATGGAAGCATTACATATGATGAAAAAGGTGTTGAGTACAAAACTTTTAACGCAAAAGACGGACATGGAATTGTCAGAATGAATAAATCCGGCTTTATAACAGCAATAATTACCGCTAGAAATAACGGTACCGTGCAACATAGAGCCAAAAACCTTAATGTGACAGAGTTGTATCAAGGACACAAATATAAACTTCCCGCCCTTGAAGAACTTTTAAAAAAGTACAACCTTACATATGAAAATGTTTCATACATGGGAGATGACCTCCCCGATTATTGTATTTTAGAAAAAGTCGGACTTGCCTGTTGCCCGGCTGATGCTGTCAAAGAAATAAAAGAAGCCTGCAACTTCATTTCGTCATACAATGGCGGAAAGGGTGCTGTCAGAGAACTTTGTGATTTTATTTTAGAAACTCAGGGGATTGAAAAAGATTATATAATTTGTGAAGGCGCAAACAGATAATTTTTTAAAGATTAATCCATCGGACTATAAACATTAACCCAATGGTCGTTACCATATCGCATAATATTTTGTACTCTATATTGTGGGAGAGAGATTATGCAGATAGAAGTATCGTCAAGTTCAAATCTTGCAAAAGCAAGCAACAGAGTTACTTTACCTGAACGCTCGAAGTCTTACAATCTTTGCGTGAAGGCTGATGCGCTCAGATTTTCTAAAATGTACAAAGATGCTATACAAGCTTATTTACAAGCTATTATGCTTGACAGAAACGAAGAAAAGGCATACTGGGGCTTATCTGTTGCATATAAATATCTGAAAGAATACAAAAAAGCTATAACAAATCTTCACAAGCTTATTGAACTTAATGACACAAATGACGAATACTTTTTTGAACTTGGTGTTTGCTATCTTTCAGATGGACAGCCTTGTGAAGCTATTAAGTATTTAATTAAATCTATTCTTATAAATAGAGAAAACCTTGAGGCTCAAATTCAGCTTGCAATAGCACATGAACTTGTTGAAGAAACAGATTTGTCACTTATGATTTATAACAAGCTTATAGAAACAAATCCCGATTTCTTAAAAGCGTACTACAACAAAGCAGCTATGCTTATGGGGATGGGCAATTTTATGGAAGCATCAAGGACTTTCTTCCAACTCATAAAAAAGAACCCTGATTACTATAAAGCATACTTGGGAATTGCGATGAGTTTTGATAAAATGTCAAAATTCAAAGATGCTGTACGCTATTACAAAAAGTTTTTGGAATTGAAACAATTTTCAGAAGATTCCGTTTTTGCGCGTAACAGAGTAAATGAACTCAGAAATGAACATTTTTCCCGTGAAAATAAATTTACTATAGTGTAGTCGCTTGAAATCCATATACTCTTTTGATACACTCAAATATAGAAGAGATAAGGAGTAATATATGGTTTGTACAACATCACAAAAAAATGACGCTAAGCTTGTAGCTGAAGCGCTAAAAGTTTTGGGCAAAGAAAATTTAGCCCTAATAATTCACGGAAGCAGTTTTCCTTCAAAAGACGGAGAGGACACAGGTTTTGGAACATTTAATTCTCAAGCGGGACACGAATTAATTGATTACGCATCAGGAATTTTTAATGCACTTCAACTGGGACCTGCCGGTAAAACTAAGAGCTCGGATTCTTCTCCATATACAGGTACAATTTTTTCAGGCAATCCGCTTTTTATTGACTTGAAGCAGTTGACTCAAAAAGAGTGGGATAATATTTTATCAGAAGAAACTTTCAAAAAGGTTGTATCAAATAATCCTAAACAAAATCAAGGCAGAACATGTTATTCATACATATTTAAAGCACAAAATGATGCTCTAAAAGAAGCTTGGGAAAATTTTAAGAAAAAAGAACATGGCGGACTTTTTGCATCACATTTGAAGAAAGAATTTGAGCACTTCAAAAAAGAAAACAGTTTTTGGCTTGAAAACGATTCTCTCTATGAAGCACTTTCTATAGAAAACGGTAACGACTACTGGTACATATGGAAAAATGAAACAGATAAAAGATTATTAAATCCAAAGAATGCGGAAGAAAAGAAAGCTTTTGCAAAAAGAATAGATGAAATTAAAGAAAAATATTCCGATGAAATTGAATTTTATAGCTTTTGCCAATTTGTTTTGGAAAAACAAAACGAAGAAACAAAAAAATATGCACTTTCAAAAGGCATTAAAATGATTGCTGACAGACAAGTTGCATTTTCTGACAGAGATGCTTGGGCATACCAATCATTATTCTTAGAAGGATGGTTCCTGGGATGTCCTCCCGATTATTTCTCAAAAGACGGTCAAGCTTGGGGATTTCCTGTTATGGATCCTGAAAAAATGTATAACAAAGATGGTTCTCTCGGCGAAGGCGGAATTTTGATGAAAAATCTTTTCAAAAAGATGTTCAAAGAAAATCCTGGTGGTGTAAGAATTGACCACATTGTAGGATTAATTGACCCTTGGGTATACAAAGTCGGCAAAAAGCCTATGTGCGAAGAAGGTGCAGGCAGACTATATTCTTCACCCGAACACCCCGAACTTAGCAAATACGCAATTGCAACATTAGATGACTTAGATAACACTCTTGAAGCTGATAAGGAAAAAAGAGTTAAAACTCTTTCTGACAAGCAAATCGAGCTTTACGGAAGATTGGTTGAAAAAATTGTTATCGGTGCTGCTAAAGAGTGCGGTTTGGATAAAAATGCAATAGTTTGTGAGGATTTGGGAACACTTACAAACCCTGTTGATGCAGTAATGAAAAAATACAAGCTTCAAGGTATGAGGTTAACCCAGTTTGTGGTTCCAGAAAAGCCGGAACACCCATACAGATGTAAAAATATAGAAGAAAATGTTTGGAATATGGTTGGAACTCACGACAATAACCCTATCCTTACTTGGGCAGAATCAATGATTAATACTCATGAAGGTTATTTGCATGCAAAAAATTTGGTTGAAGATTTATTTGCAGATGTTGACAACAAAGATGATATTATTGTCAGACTAACTCAAGATAAAGAGTTTTTAGCATTTATTAAATTAGTTGAAATTTTTGCATCAAAAGCAAAAAATGTTCAAATATTCTTTACCGACTTTTTCCAAATTAATGAAACCTATAATACTCCGGGCACTTCAGGAGATCAGAACTGGTCTTTAAGATTGCCTAATAACTACAAAGAATTGAATGCAATTGATTTGAATGCCATTTTAAAACAAGCAATCATTTCCCGTGGCAAAGATTTTGCAAAGAAAAATGCAAAACTGATTGAAAAATTAGGGTAAATAGGGTAAATGAGGTAATTGACTAATTAAAAAGGGCGGGTTGGAAAAATTTCCAATCCGCCCTTTTTTGATATCAAAGACTATTTAGGATATAATCTAAGTATGAAAAAGATTATTATAACAAGTTTTTTATTTTTTTTATGCAGCTCCGTATTTGCAGGCAATACAGAACTTTCAAGACAAGCTACTGCATTTTATAGCGATAACAATCCGACAAAAACTATGGATTTAATTCTTCAAATCAACGAAAAAGAAAGAACATCACAAGATTGGTTGTTGCTGGGTAATGTTATTGCAGATAAAGGTGAAGCGGACAACGCTCTATATATGTACCAAAAAGCTATTGAAAAAGATAAAAAATGTTATAGAGCTTATTACAATATTGGCAACTATTATATGGATAAGGGGCAGTTTGATAAAGCTATTGAAAATTATAAAAAAGCTGTATCAATAAAAGAAGATAATCCATACATTTATTACAATTTAGGTTGTGCATATATGAAATTAAATAATTATAAAAGCGCAAAAACAAATTTGATTAAAGCAATTACTATAAAACCTGCTATTCCGGAGTTCAATTATAATTTAGCGTTTGTATACAAAAAGCTCGGCAATAATAAACTTGCCGAGACTTATATGGAAAACTATAATAAACTGGTCAATAATTAAACTAAACTCAAAGCATTTAAACCGCTTTCATACGCTTTATAGTTGAGAGGTAAAAGATCTTTTTTCTTTGCTCCGATAACTTTATCAATTCCCTTTTTCATAGCATCTTTTGAAATAATTTCACAAACAGAAGTTAAAACCCCTAGCGACACAATGTTTGTAACCTTGCTGGTGCCTAAGTCATTGGCTAATTTTGTCATTGGAGCAAAAACATAGTTGATATCGTTTCTTGGTTTTGCTTCCGCTACAAGTGTCGAATTAGCAACAATAGTACCTCCCGCTTTTACTCTTTCAACAAATCTGTCAAATGATTGTTGATTCAGAACAAGCGCATAATCTGTATCCTGTTTATGTACAGAACTTACTTCTGTATCAGAAACAACTATTTCACAGTTTACGGTACCACCGCGCATCTCCGCACCATAACACGGATACCAAGTTACATTTTTATCATCTAACATAAATGCATTTGCTAAGACTGTACCCGCTAAAAGTACACCCTGACCGCCAAATCCTGCTATTATAAAGTTCTTTTCCATATTCTGACCTCCACCTCTCCTCAAAGGAGAGGAACGGGGTTATTTACCTATATACCCCGCTATTTGACTTATTTTATTTTTCTTGCTTTCAAATCTAAACCATAAACTTTCAAATACTGTGCATATGTTTTAATCGGTTTTATGTTTGTAAATTTAGAATCATGACTGAGCCGCCATAAATCTTTGAATGTCGTAGTTTTTGTTGATGTAAAAGACATATTGTTGATTGCGCGGACTTTCATTATTTTACCTCGCTTGTTATATCTTTAAATACACCTAAATGGAAAGTTTCAACCATTTCTGTTCTGACTCTTTCATGCGCTTGCTCAGGTGTCATATGCCAGTTTGTAGGACATGTAGATAATATTTCTACAAATCCCAGTCCTAATCCGTCTAATTGTACCTGAAAAGCCTTCTTAATAGCTTTTTTAGCTTCATTTATGTGAGGAACCGAATCCAAAGCTACACGGGCTGAATATGCTACCCCATCACACAATGCATAATGTTCTGCCATTTTAATAGGATACCCGAAATACTCTTTATTTCTTCCTGTAGGAGTTGTTGTTGTAATCTGTCCCATCATTGTCGTAGGTCCGCTTTGACCGCCTGTCATACCATATGTTGTATTGTTAAGCATAAATGCAGTAATCTTTTCACCCCTGAGACCCGCATGTAAAGATTCAGCTAAACCAATAGAGGCAAAGTCACCGTCACCTTGATATGTAAAAACAACTTTATCAGGCTGCGCTCTTTTAACACCTGTTGCAGATGCCATTGCTCTGCCGTGAGGAGCTTCTACACAATCTATATTTAGAAAGTCATATATAAAAACAGAACAACCTATAGATGTTGAAGAAATTGTCTTTTCTCTAATCCCCAATTCATCCAACACTTCACCGACTAACCTTATCGCAATTCCATGGTCACACCCCGGACAAAATGTGTATCTGAAATTTTCCTTCATAGATTTTGGTATACTAAATACTTGCTGCATAACTCTTCTCCATAATCTTTTCAACAGAAGAAACTATTTCTTCCACACTTAACCACTCTCCGCAGGCTCTGTTTACAAGAGATGTTTGTGACTTACCATTGACCGCATATTTAACATCTTTAAACATCTGCCCCATGTTCATTTCAACTACGATAAAGTCCTTGCCATCTTTTGCCAGTTCAGAAATTCTGTCATATGGGAACGGACTCAGCGTTATTGGCCTAAAACATCCCACTTTAATACCCTTTTGGCGTAAAACCTTCATCGCAGCCTTAATGTTTCGAGTCATAGACCCAAATGCAGTAAGTATTATATCAGCATCTTCTGTCATAAACTCTTCCCACTCGGTTTCGTTTTTAGCAATCACTTCAAATTTTTTGAACAGGTTATTAATATGTTGTATTTGTTTTTTCTCTTCTCTTGCGCAAGAATATATTGCTCTTGCTTCTCTTCCTTTTGCTCCTGATAGCGCCCAAGAAGAATGATCAATTTCAGGATATGGATATTTACCAAATGTTGCAGGCTCCATCATTTGTCCAAGTAACCCGTCAGCAAGAAGAATAGCAGGGTTTCTGTATTTGTGCGCAAGATAGAACGCTTTATACATATAATCTATACACTCCTGTACGGTAGAAGGTGCAAGAACTATAATTTTGTAATCGCCATTTCCGCCTCCATACACTGATTGATTATAATCTCCTTGAGCAGGATAAATATAACCCAAACCGGGGCCTGTTCTCATAACATTTACAAGTACTACGGGAAGTTCGTCTGAGGCTGCGTATGATAAAGCTTCTTGCATCAGGGCAACCGCACAAGATGATGATGATGTCATCGCCTTCACACCTGTCGAAACTGCGCCCATAACCATATTTATTGCGGCAAGTTCACTTTCTGCACATACATAACCGCGTCCCAGCTCTTGCATTTTACCGCTAAGATACTCACCAATCTCTGTCTGCGGAGTAATAGGATAACCAAAATAGCACTGACACCCCGCATTAACAGCTGCTTGAGCTATAGCATAATTTCCTTTTATTAATACTTTTTCATTTTCCATTTTTAATATTCCATTCAATATTTATCTGTAGACTTCTGTAATTGCCATATCAGGACAGCGTTTTGCACACATAGCACAACCTATGCACTCCCCGTTTGGATCAACAAATTCTACCATATAATCACCAAGTCTATTAGTTTTGTCACTCTTTTTTATCAATTTTTTAGGACAAGTTTCTGTGCAAATATAACATGATTTGCACCTATTATTATCAATAACAATTTTTCCCATTACAACTCCTAACATGTAAAAGTATAGCAAAAACAATATTTTCAGACTTGTTTTGTAAAGATTTGTAACAATATGAATTGTCATGTGTTATTAATTTTGAAAAACATGGAATTACTAAACTTGTAAGGAAATATGCAAGGATGCATAGGACATGTATTCGCCAGAAAGGAGTTATCAGATGGCACTCACAATCAACACGAACCTGTCTTCAATGATAGTACAAACAAACCTTGCTAAAGCTACTACTTCATTGAACCAAGCAATTGAAAGAATGACGACAGGTTACAAAATTAACCACGCAGCAGACAATGCAGCAGGTTATTCTATAGCAAGGAATTGGGAAGCACAATTGGGATCATTAGATGTAGCAGCAGATAACGCAGCAACAGGTGCTGATATGTTATCTACTCTTGAAGACCATTATGCATTAGTTTCTTCACATGTACAGCGTGTTAGAGATTTGACAGAACAAGCAGCTAACGGAACTTACGGTTCTCAATCATTAGCAGCTATTCAATCAGAAATCACTGCAAGACTTGAAGAAATTGACAGAATTGCAGCAAACTGTGAATTTAGCGGTCAGTATATGATGGACGGTTCTATGAAAGATATCGCTATCCAAGTTGGTACTGACGGAAATGCAGCAAAATCTCAAATCACTCTTAAAGACAACTTGTTTGACAGAGGTGATGTAGAAGCATTATTTGGTATGGGTTTAGCTGATGTTGCTAAAAACTGTGCAGGTGTAGCAGGTAAAACAAAAGAACCTACTGAAATGTTAAGCGTTATTGATGGTGTAATCAACGAAATTTCTTCTCGTGTAACAACATTAGGTGCTGCACAAAACAGAATTGAATCTGCAATTGAATCAATTGGTGTTCAGTCTGAAAACATCACATCTTCTTTATCAACTCTTAGAGATGCTGATGTAGCAGAAGAATCATCTAATTACATCAAAGCTCAAATTCTTCAACAAGCTTCAGCAACATTGCTTGCTACAGCAAACCAAACACCAAGCATTGCTTTGAACTTGTTATAATGGTTCTAAAGGTTATTTCAAGGATAATAAGAAATACATTTACTTCCATTAACCCCATTTTAAAGTACAAGGGTTGAACCCCTTATAGATTTAACCCTTGTCCTTTCCGAACTTTTTAAACACGGATATGTATTACACAAAATAGAAGTTCCCTAAAGCGTTATTTTTGAATAACGGTTTGGATAAGTTCGCTTATTCTAAGCAAGGATGCGCTTGGGAACTATGCCAGAAAGGAGTATCACATGGCACTAACTATTAACACAAACCTATCGTCAATGATTGTACAAAACAATTTGACAAAATCAACAAATCAATTGAACCAAGCAATTGAAAGAATGACAACAGGTTACAAGATTAATCACGCAGCAGACAACGCAGCAGGTTATTCTATCGCAAGAACTTGGGAAGCACAGTTAGGTTCTTTAGATGTAGCAGCAAGCAACGCAGCAACCGGCGCAGACATGCTATCTACTCTTGAAGATAACTATGCATTAGTTTCTTCTCATGTACAGCGTGTTAGAGATTTGACCGAACAGGCAGCTAACGGCACTTATGGTTCTCAATCACTTAAAGCAATCGAATCGGAAATTACAGCAAGACTTGAAGAAATCGACAGAATTGCGGCAAACTGCGAATTTAACAAACAGTACATGATGGATGGTTCTCTAAGCTCAGGATTAGCAATTCAAGTAGGTACAGACGGAAATGCAGCAAAATCTCAAATTGCTCTTAAAGGAAATCTGTTTGAAAGAGGTGATGTTAAAGCATTGTTTAACAATGATACAGGAGCCGTTACAGAAGAGCAAAAAGAAACAGCTCGTAAAGAAATTGCTAAAAAATGTGCAGGTCTTGATAGTGGAACTACTGCAGCAGGAATGTTACAAACAATCGACAATGTTATTAACAAGATTTCTGACCGTATCACTACATTAGGTGCAGCTCAAAACAGAATTGAATCAGCAGTTGATTCAATCGGTGTTCAAACAGAAAATATTACATCTTCTCTATCAACTCTTAGAGATGCTGATGTAGCTACTGAATCATCAAACTACATTAAGGCTCAAATCTTACAACAGGCTTCAGCAACATTACTTGCGACAGCAAACCAAACTCCAAGTATTGCATTGAACCTATTATAAAGATAATGAACTTAGCTCGGAAGATTAATATAATCTTCCGAGCATGGTTCTTGTCATATCAGACACACATGCCTAATCAAAAAGACACAGTCTGATTTAACCAAACAACAGCAGGGACTATAAGTCCCAACATACAAACCAAGTCCCTGCTTTTTTATAAATTTCTAGCTTAAATTTTTAAATATCAATATATGTAAAGAAATGTAACAAAATAGACCCAAAGATGTTATTAATGTACACAAATTTGGAATTAAACATGATGTGCAGGACGCATTCGCGGGTATAAGCCAGAAAGGAGTATGTTGTGGCACTAACTATTAACACAAACCTATCGTCGATGATAGTACAATCCAACTTAGCCAAGTCAACAAATCAGCTAAACTCAGCTATCGAGCGAATGACGACCGGTTACAAGATTAACCACGCAGGTGATAATGCAGCAGGTTATTCTATAGCAAGAAATTGGGAAGCACAACTAAGTTCATTAGATATCGCTGCAGACAATGCGGCTATGGGATCGGATATGCTATCAACTTTGGAAGATCATTATGCGTTAATTTCAAGTCATGTTCAGCGTGTGAGAGATTTGACGGAACAAGCGGCAAATGGTACTTACGGCAAACAATCTCTTGAAGCAATTGAATCGGAAATCGCGGCTAGATTACAGGAAATTGATAGAATAGCATCAAACTGTGAATACAATGGTGTACAAATGATGGACGGTACTAGCGCGGTAGCAAGAGCAATTCAAGTTGGTACTGACGGCACACAAGGAAAAAGTCAAATCACTTTAGCAGCAAGCTTATTCTCTAGTGCTAAAGTATCATCACTATTTACAGTAACAGGCACAGGTGCATATACACCAACTGGTAGCGATGATGCAGCATTAGCAAAACTTGCAAAAGATTGCGCAGGCACAAGTACAGGTACCGGTGCTAAAAAACCTACAGAGATGCTTGCAACAATAGATGCAGTAATTAGTAAAATTTCAGAACGCTCAACAACATTAGGTGCAGCTCAAAACAGAATTGAATCTGCAATTGAATCAATTGGTGTTCAATCTGAAAACATTACATCTTCATTATCAACTCTAAGAGACGCTGATGTAGCAGAGGAATCATCTAATTACATAAAAGCTCAAATTCTACAACAAGCATCTGCAACACTACTTGCAACCGCAAACCAATCACCGAGCATTGCTTTGAATTTACTATAAATCGACAGAATTTTGTGAAGATTCAAAAGTATACATTTCTAAAAAAGCAAGGACTAAATCCTTGCTTTTCTTTTATTTTATTCGACAGGTTTACAAAACTCTTGAATTTTTTCACCAATCGGTTTAAATGTATCAATCATCTTATCAAGCATTAAGCAAATTCGTACTCCAATTTTGCTTTTTTTCACACTGCTTTGTGAATTTATAATACCATTTTGGGCAAGTAAAATTCGTTTACTAAGAGAATTATGGTAGTCTGAATTTAACTGTTCAACAAACTTGTCTGCGCTTTCCTTTATTGGGCTGTTTTTTGCTTCTTCCAATATAATATTTGTTATATTTCTTGCATTAGGCATAAACCTCTGATTTATTAAGCCTTTATTATCTTTTATAGAATTAAGATGCGTAAAATATGACAGAAGAGCCAAACCTTGCACATTATGTTCCTTTTCTCCAGTAGAATACTTTTTGTTCGCAGCTTCAAAAAACTCTTGTATGTATTGTTTTTTTAGTGGAGAATCCGTAGCAATTCCTGCTACTAAATTATGAGCCTTGGTATTTAGCATGTTTATTGGATTTATTGCAGGCATATAATTTTCCTTTCGTTCATGAATTGTAAAAAATGTAAAAAAATTTTTTGCTACTTCGCTTAACAAAAGGTTACAAATCAAAAGGATCATTTTCTTTATAAAAATTTTTCTTTCCTTTTTTCATTTTATTATTGCGTTTTTTTACATCATCAGATACATTTTTGTAGGCATTTTCCAAGGAAATTTTCGCCAAAGGTTTATTTTTGCCTCTGTCATTTACTGCAAGCCAATAAGATCCTTTTACATTATTAACAGCAAAAGAGATTTTTCCTGCGAATCTATCCCCAGGTTTTATCTGAGAAAATAAAAGTCTTGTATCACCGAAAATTGAGGGATTAAACACCGCATTATAATCATTAATAAGCGCTAAATCCATTCCTGAAATTGTTTTTTTAGACATATTTGTTATAGAAACAGATAGCGTTATCGTATTAACCTCTCCAAACGGATCTTTTTCATACAAAATATTAGCAACTCTTATATCTAAACCCGGATATTTTAATTCTTCTTTTTTTAGAGCCTCTTCCTTATACACAGGAAGTTCTACTGAATTCAATACTTTTACTTTTATTTCATCACCTGGGGCGATTAAAACATTTTTACCTTTTCTATACAAAGACATTCCAAGCCCAATTGTTCCTCCGACTGCAGCCCCACCTAACACAGTATAACCTTGCGATGCTATAGCAGCTTCTATTCCAAGTGCTTGCAGGGCAAAAACGCCTCCGGCCAATCCCCCTACTGCAGTATAACCAACATCTGTAGCAATTATCTTCCCTGCTTCTTTTATAGGGTGCATTCTTGTTGACATTTTACCTTCAATTGGTATTTCTCGTCCGTCAGGAGTTGTTATTGAATCAAAACTTAAATCTATATAACCGTTTCTTCCAAGCCTTTTTGCTTCACCTGTTTGAGTAATAGATCCGTGTGCAATTGAGCCTTTTGGGATAATAACTCCCTTGTTTCCTATTACATCAGATGTAATTTCTGCAAAAAATTCATCACCCTCAAGAGAATACGAGCCGTCTAAAACTTGTGAAACAGTCATTTCAATAACATCTTTTTTCTCAAGTTTTTCTGTCTTTCCAGTAAACAAATCCTCGTTAGGAAGAGTATATTTATCATCATATTCAGCATGCCCTTGATATGTTGTACCTTCCGCGTATGAACACAAAGGACTAATCAACATTAAGCTTGTTAAAAGTATAATTAACCTCTTCCTCATAATAAATATTATACACCTTTTTAAAGAATTGCTCTACATCTATTTTAATGATATATTATCTTTTTAAAAGGGTAGGAAAATGAACAAAATAGTTTGCTATGGAGATTCAAATACATTTGGCTTTGTACCTGCAATCGGAACAAGGTTTGATGAGAACACTCGCTGGACAGGGATTCTTGCACAAAAATTTAAAAATGAATATGATGTAGTAGAAGAAGGTGCAAACAACAGAACGGGGTGTTCTGATAATCCTGCCGGTTTTTTATACAGTGCACAAAGACATTTCCCCAAAATTATTGCAAAACAAAAGGATGTAGAGTTTTTAATTCTATCAATCGGATCAAACGATTTACAATACCAATACGATATAAGTTTAAAAAATTTTGAACGAGGAATAGAAAATCTTATACAAATAGCACAGAAATATGTAAGAAATATAATTCTTGTACCGTCAATCATACTTGATGAAAATGTTTTGAAGGGGATGTTCAATGTTCAATTTGATGAAACAAGCATAAGTAAATCAAAAAAATACGGAAAAGTTTATAAAAAACTAGCTGATTTATACGGGTGCAGAGTTTTTGATATTAACGAATTTGCAAGACCTTCTTCAAAAGACGGACTTCACTATGATGAAGAATCTCACAGACTTATAGCTGAGAATTTGGAAAAATTCATCAGAGAATTATAATTATGCAACTTTTTATATAATTTGGTGTAAAAAGTCGTCAATACTTTTAGTATTGTCAACTTTAGTCAAAATTACTCTTTCTATTTTCTTTCTCTCTTTTGTTGCGAAGAAAAGAGAGAAAGAAAATAGAAACCAAAAGAAAGAGAGAAACACGCAATCGTTTTCTATGCCCTTACGGGCATTTTTTAGTTCGGCTTTCGCCGAATCTCTTACTCGACCTATGGTTACCTTCGGTAACACGGTCGAGGTGCTTAAGTCGTTCGTATGTAACAGAATTTGCCCAAGCCTAACGGAGCGAATAATCAATCTTAGTGAAGCAATAACAAGGCG
>CACYUI010000012.1 GCA_902777605.1 uncultured bacterium
AGCTTGTAGGTGGGTGAAACCCAACAATAACTTTTGTATGCATATATTGGAACAAAAAGTGCAAATAAGCGGACATTTTTGTTACCGAAATCGGACATTTCGGACATTTTAACTCAACCAACTTCCGACCTTTATAAATTGGCAAAAGCCGGATTGCTTCGCCTTTACAGGCTCGCAATGACATAAAACCCTTCCGACCAAATGTCCTGTTAAAAGGTATTTGCTTTTAAACAAAACTGCTTCAGCCTCAGCTCGCTCACGCAACTCGCTTTGTCGCTCGTTCTCCCAACTTGTCTTTCTACATAAAAAAAAAGACCTTCTCGGTCTTTTTTTAAATGGAGCGGGAGACGAGGCTCGTGTCTTGTTCGCTCGCATTTAACGGCATTCTGCATTTTGTTTTACAGCAATTTCATTGCTTTCAAACAAAACTGCTCCAGCCTCAGCTCGCTCACGCAACTCGCTTTGTCGCTCGTTCATCGCCTTTGACACAAGCTAATAAAAAAGAGCCCCAAAGGACTCTTTTTTATTAGCGGGAGACGAGGCTCGAACTCGCGACATCCTCCTTGGCAACACAAGGTAACGATACTATGTAATACTATTATTTCACACTATACTTGCATTTGAACAACCTTTGCAAACTTGGTAGAACATAAAAATACTACATAAAATTACATAGAACTCCATAAATATTACATAAAAAAATGACAGGACTTGTTTTGTCCTGCCATGTATATGTTTAATATACTTATACAGATTTTAAAAATCTGTGTAAATTTGCAACAGAGGTATTATATTGTCTTGCAATAATTGTTTTTGGGACTTGTAAATCTACCAATTTCAAGATTTCTTCTGCGTGTTCATCAAGTTTTGATTTGCCCCTGCCTTTTGGTCTGCCTAATTTTTGTCCGTCTGCTTTCTTTGCTTGCAGGGCTTCAATAGTTCTTAAACTGATTAAATCTCTTTCTATTTGGGCTACAAGAGCAAATACAGTTGTTGTAACAGTTGATGTGATACTTTTATCTGTATTTGTAAAACTCTCTTTTATTGAATATAATTCAATTCCTTTTTGTTTTGTAATATCTATTACCTCAAAAATTTGTGTAATTGAACGTGCGATTCTTGAAAGTTCGGGAACAATTAAAATATCTCCCTTTTCCATTTTTTCTAATAATGTACCTAACTGTCTGTTTTTAAAGTTTGATTTACCGCTAATCTGTTCTTCAACAAATTCTACATTTCCAAGTTTCTTTTCATTCGCAAACCTTAAAACTTCAAGTTTGTTCTTTTCTGTGTTTTGGTCAATTGTGCTGACTCTCAAATAACTGTAAGTTGTCATTTTTTACCTGCCTTTCTTGGTTAAATTTTGTGCTTTCTCATGAAAACCTATCTTTTATATTTTTATTTTCCAACCCCTTAACCTAAAATTCACCCGTTTTTGCGTTCTTGATGACGAAAGTTTAAACGGTCGTTTTTTCGTTCCTATCTGAATTACAGCTACAACTGTTTTTATTAAAACAAAGGGGTAGTAAATGGATATAGAAAGCATAAATAAACAAATACAGATAGAAAAAGATAGCTACAACAGAGATTTAAACCGATTACAGAAGGAAATATTAGACCTAAAACAAAGACACCAACGCACTATTGAGAATTTAAAAAGGCAAAAAGAACAAGAAAAATCAAGAGCAAAGACTGTTTTAGAACAATTGACAA
Organism: uncultured bacterium; assembly: GCA_902777605.1. GTDB lineage: Bacteria > Cyanobacteriota > Vampirovibrionia > Gastranaerophilales > Gastranaerophilaceae > CAG-196. The sequence continues at coordinate 1,714 of CACYUI010000012.1, forward strand.
AATTTGATTAAATATTTATTTGTTTTTCTTTGTCATTGTCAATAAAGAACGCATACATTTTATCGGCGTCTGTTCTTAAATTTTTTATAATAGGTGTAATATTTTCTAATTCTTCGATATATGGCTGATTTTGGCAAAAGAAATCTACAACAACAGAAGTGTTGCAGACATTATAAGCCAATTTATAAAGCCTTTTAAATTCTTCTTGTGTAAGTGTATAATTTTTTATTTCTTCCATATTTACCTCCGATTTTTTAATGTTATTCCAAACCGAAAGCAAAGTCCCGAAAATGAATTTTAAAAATGTTTGGAAATTATAGTTCTAAATCATTGTATGCTTTACCATAGTTTTTATTAAATTTTCTTTCAGATATAAAGAAATTTTCTATAGCTTTAATATGTTCATTATTTTTTTGTCTTTGCTTTATCAATTCTAATGAACATACCATATCAGCACATTGTAAAATCCTGTAATTTTCTTGATTAACATTTGTTTTAAATCGATAATTACTCAATGTTGTAGAGAATGCGTTATGCAGAATTTTTGTTAAATAATCTTGCCCTTCATCGTAATATATGACTATTTCATCAAACTTTTTAAAATAATTGTAATTTTCTGTAACTATTTTTCTTATATACATTTCTAATCTTTGTCTTATATTTTGCTTTGAGGTGCAAAATTTTTTATCAAAAACAAATGCTTTATGTTTTAATTTCAGCTTACACATTAATACAAACAATCGATAAAATAATTTTCTTCTTAATTCTTCATTAAAAACTTGATATTGTTTTTGTTTACGAATTAATGGCATAGTATGTATTTGTAAATTTTTATCCAAGCCATTTCTAAATAAAAAATCTTCAAAATTTTTAATATCTTTTTCTATTGATATTGACTTATCGTGAAACAAAAATGAAACAATATACAAATCACTTATATTATTTAAGGAATTACTTTTTTCAAAAGTTCCAGATTCATCTATAAAAATACCTAATTCACTCATTCCAACCTTTTATCAATATATAAAAAATGGCGAGGAAATTGCCTCGCCTGTGACAGACCATGTATTTCAGAGAATACCCTAGCCTAGAATTATTATTTACGATTTTGCAATAAAAGTCAATAGTTTTTAATAGATTTATTGATTTTTATTAATTATTCTTATGATATGATTGTTCATTGATTTGTGGTTTTGAGGTGTATGGACATTTTGCCATTTTCCGCTGCAATACACAGCAATTTATTTCATACATCGTCCTTGTATATAAGCAGCACTTCCATTTTTCAAATAACGCATTTAAATCATTTTAGGTATATATATTTCTGATGAAATTGCTTTACAGTATTCATAATTGAATATGCAATAATTTGTCCCGCCTTTATTTATTGAACTTATATGTGCAATTCCGTCATATCCCATTTCTCTCGCAATATCTGCGATGATTTGGGTATTTATATATTTATCTTTTTCATTGTCATTTATTGGGGTATATAATGCTTCACTTATAATATCTACAAAGGCTTCGCGTTTGTAATTTGCAGTTTTAAGATTATATAAATGCGTCAAATTTAATAATTCAAGTTCCTTTTTTATTTCAATTTTTGCCAAGCTTACTTTTTGATTTAATTGTGGTCTTACTTCCATAATTGCCGTAAGTCCTTCCTGTGCGGTATATAGGTACACTTGATGTTTGTAGTTTAATCTTCCTGCTCGGCATTCTATTTCAGGGGGGACAAAAGAATTTTCTTCATCATAACCTTTAAATAATTCAGTTCTACCAATTAACCCCTTTTTTATGTCCTCTTTTTCTATTATTCTAGCTCTATATACATTCTCACTAGGAGTTAATTTAATTATTGTATCTTTACAATACTTACCAAAAATTTCTTTAAAATCTTTTATAAAAGGATGTATTCTTTTTAATCTTTCACTTGAACAAAAATCATAGTATAATTTCTCTATTTTTTTAAATTCTTCGTCTTCATCTTCAGGAATGCACATGTCATTCATATTGTATATTTTATACCTCCTATCTAATTTATATTATGATATTTTCACAAATATGTCTTATTTCTTTTATTTCTTTATCCAATTTTGTTTTAAAATTTTCTGAATTACTAGAATATGCATCATAAAAGGGTACTAATTTATCCCCATTTACATATACATATTGTTTAAAACATACTGATAAATCTCCAAGTCGATTACTTGATAAATTTTTGCATTTAATTGTCCTAATTTTGGAACTCAAAAAATTAAGGTTAAAACCAATTTCAACTATCTCTTTATGAATTGTTTGCTCTGTTACCAATTTCCCTGAAACATCTTTCAAGTTTAAGTGTGCTCTCGGGAAATCAACTTTTAATAGGTTTTGAGCTTTGATTAAATTTTTTAAAATTTCATCAATTATATCATATATTCGCTTTTGACTTAGCTCCTTTTTCCAGGTTAAAAGAGCATATCCTGCAAATACTGCAATAAAACCGTTTGTAATACAATTAAATAAATTAATATAATTTATTTTAGTTATCTGTTGTGTATAATAAAGTGACAGAATTAAAATACTAATACCTAATAATATTTTCAGAATTTGCCATGTGAATTTACTAATTTCGATAAGTTTTTTCATTAAACACTCCTTTTATTTAATAAAACTTGCAATATTATTCAATTTTTCCCTAATCAATTCCCATTCTTGATTTAGGTCTAATACTTTTATACTGATATTGTTTCCGCTCATGTTGAAAGTGTTTTCTTCTGTTAATATTTCATCTTCTGTTTTTGCATACAAAAGCATTCCCTCAATATTACCTGTATTATCAACATCTTTATTTTTAACATAGGTAAAAATCTGATATAAATTATTTGATAAATAGCTAATTTTACCAAAATGCAATGATATAGAATGAGAATAAAATTTTGTATCAATAATCAAGGTTTTTTCTTTTCCGATTAATGTTATATCTGTTTGCATATTGGGTAAAAACTCTATTCCAGTCTTGTCGCCCTCAATATTCCAATCTATGTCAATTCTCTTTGGTTGTAATTCGGGATAATGACATCTATAATATTCAAGTACAAATTTTTCATACAAACTGTGCATTTGCCTATCATCTAAATATTTATTTAAGACTAATTCGCCTTTATCTGTTGTCATTAGCAAGCCCTTAACAACTAAATAGCAAATATTTATAAGCATTTTGTATGTTACATTGTTCCTGTGATAAGAAATTTTAGTCCATTCTACACGTTTTAAGTCAATTTCCTCTATATCACTAAAATAAATCAATATCTTTTTTAATAGTTTGCGATTTTCTTGTTTTATATCCCCTTTGCGTAAAAGCAATAAACATGTACTTTTTAAGACTTTGTTAAAATACGAATTTTCGCTAAATTCATCAAATTCACAAATCAGTTTCTTTTCTGATAGCGAATTAGTTTTTATTGTTTCATTTATATTTATTTTTCCTAGAACAGTAGATAACTGCTCTTGTTTTTCTTCATATTCCCTGTTTAGTCCGCGTTTTAGTTGGTGTGAAATACCTTTATACAAAATAACAGAAAACAAATCTTGCATATTGTCAAAAATTTCAGCACTTGAACTAACTTGTGCAACACTTTCAAGATTTTTGAAAGCATAACAAAGCATACAATAAATATTTTTGATTAAGATATTTCCGACTTTAATCATTATCTAATCGCATTCTTTAACTTGAGTGTCCATTCTTTGACTTTATTTTCTTCATCAAACCAATACTCTTTAAGCAATGGTATGATTTCATAATCAACAACAGAATTTAACCATTCATCATCAACTTTCGTATCTTTATTCGGGCAGAAATAACTGTGTCCGATTTGGAAACCTGTTCCCAAAGAACTATCTTCTGATATAACTTGATTTAATCTTACTATTTCATCAATTAAAGCCGAATATTTTGGATTATTAAATTTGTCTTTGTAGTTTCTGAAACTGTCTGTTTCAAAAGCAGGCTGAAATTCATAAAAAGCAAATCTTCTACGCAAAGCATAGTCTATCATTGCGATACTTCTGTCCGCTGTGTTCATCATACCGATAATGTGTAAATTTTTAGGTACGCTAAACTGTTCATCTTTGTATAATAATCTCAATGACTGACCTCTTTTATCAGGTTCAATAAGCATTAATAATTCGCCAAAAATTTTGCTTAATTTACCTCTGTTAATTTCATCAATAATGAAGAAATAAGGGTTGTCTAAATCTTTTCTTGCCTTATCACAGAAATTATAAAAAGGACCGTATTTTAATTCAAAGCTATTACTTGACGGTCTATAGCCCATAATAAAATCTTCATAGCCATAACTTTGGTGGAATTGTATCATTTCAACTTTGCTTGTATCCATTTTCCCTAAAATTGAGTAACAAAGTCTTTTTGCTGTATATGTTTTTCCAACTCCGGGAGCACCTTGTAAAATTACATTCTTCTTGTTCAATAACAGATTTTTTAATGTTGTATATTGTTTTTTATCCATAAATACATCATTCAAAAAATCTTCTTCTGAATATAAGTCATAATCTTGAACCTGTTCTTCTACTTCAACATTGAACATATTTTCTAATTTTTCAACATCTTCCGTATATTGTGTAATATCTGTTAATGTCTTAATAGCCCATTTTGTAGCAGATTCCCATTCACCAATATGTGTCCATTCAATTTTCCGCGTATGTTTGTAGCGATTTCTTTCTTCGTCATAAACATACTGAGATTTTATAATACCTCTACCTAAAATACTTGTTTGTGTTCCTTTAATAAATACAACATCGCCAACTTGCATATCATTTGCAAATTGCCATAAACATAAAGCATTATTTTTATTTGAGGTTTGTGGATTGTATTCTATCATTTTTTCTTGAATTTCTGCTTTTGTTTTATACTGTTCAAGATTCCCTAAATTCCAATCATCCCAACCAACAGCAATAATTGAATTTTGTTGAAAATCATCCCACATATAAGCTTGTTCGCCTGCTGATAACATCCAATAATGAGTTTCAACACGTTTTTCTTTATATAATTGAGGGTTGCCAAGTTCTTGTAATGTTCCTGCAAAATTAGTTTCTACGTAGTTTATGCCCTCATCAGTTAAGTACCATTCTGAATTTTCGTCTTTATCAAATATTGCAGGCGGTGTTTTCTTTGTGTAATTTACAGTTTTTGAATCAATGCTTGTATGAATTTGTAATTGTCCTTGTAAAGTTAAGTAAACATTCTGTGATTCCTTTAATGTCGCATACTTTGCAATTATAGGTTGATTGGTTAAATCTTTAACTTTAAAAGTATTGTTTTTACCATTCATATACATTGACAAACCTATAGCCTGATACCAGTACAAATCTTTAACAATATTTGTTAAACTATTTGAAATATCTTCACTTTGTATCATATTATTTATCTGCATTTTGTCTAATAATTGTTTATTTACATCAATAGCAAATTCTTTTGATGATTTTAATGTGTTTATTGCTTCATCCACACTAAAATATTCTTTGCTCAAATATTCTTGTGGTATTTCAATATCAGATTTATTTTTTGCACTTTTACTTAACCCTGATAAGAACTGACCATTTGCTACTTCAAAAAAGTAACCTATTGCATTGTTATAATTTTTCAGTTTTGCAGGGAAAATATTTACCCAAGCCCTTGTTTGCCCTTGATTTTGAGGACCATCAAATCCAGTAATATCAACTTTATAATCATCTAAACCTATTCCTGCAATTAAACGATTTGCCATTTCAGTATAGTAGTTATTTACTTTTTCTTTGCATTCGCCATAGTAGATAAATGTATATAAAGAATGAAATGGGTCTGACCAAGCTTGAAAAGGATTGCCGCCTTTTGGTGATTGGTAATTATTTATGAATGTTACTACATTTTCAGCCAAATAGCTTTCAAAATAAGCTAAATCTTTGGAGTTAAATTTGTCTTTTATTTCTTGAACTAAATCTTCTGTAATCTGTGTGCCGTTCTGTAATGCTTTTAAAACAGTTAATCTTAAAATGTTTAAAGGACCAATTTTATCGCTGTAAAAATCTATCAAATAATTAATTTGTTCTTGCGGTAAATTATTAATTTCTTGATACAAAAAATCTTTGTCATTTGATAATTTTTCAAAATACAAAGACTTGTCTTTTAAATAAGATATAGCTTCATCAACATTCAAAACTGCTTCCATATATTCAACCCCTTATGATAATATTCCAGTGAGTTCATCATATCATAAAGTTACATTTATTTGTTTGTTTTGTGTAGTTTTTTAAAATATATTTTAGTATGTGTTTTTCTATGCTATAAAATAGTTTCCGCAGCCAATGCAGATTTTTTATTTTTGTTTATATTTTTAATTTTGGGAGTCCGCTTTTTTAATTCGTGTATTATAATCTGTTTTCTTTTATAATAAAGCCATGGCAAAAAAATTTTTTAAAAATATTGTAAATACATTGGTTTATAATGCAACAGACGGAAAAATTGAAAATGTTATTAGTTTCCAATGTTACAAAATGAATAAAAACATACAAAAATACTGTAATAACACTAAAGTATCAGCCTTTTTAATTTTTGTAATATTGGTTGTCACTTTGTGTTATTATTTTAGCTAATATCCCTCAAAATCAAATGCCACGCATAAATACAGCAAAATTAAGCGTTTTTGCTCAAAGACACAGATTTATATTAAAACATCATATATTGCATGTTAAAATCGCTATAAACCGCCAATACGTGCGAATTTAGACAAAAGAAAAGGTCGGCAATAAAGAGTTACAATACACAATAGGATTTTTACCGACCTAGAAAAAATGTTCAATGGAGGTTTGTTTGATTATGTTTTGGAAAGTTTACTTATTGCATTCATAAATACTTCAAATAAATATATGTCATAGTCTTTTTCTTGAACCATTTTGAACATGTAGTCTTTTATATCTGAAACAGTAAAAATACTTTTGCCTTTTATTGTTTCATACTTTCTAACTACATCATCGAGATAGGAATACATAACCATGGGAATTTTTTCATAAAAATTTGTATGTTCTTCCAAAAATTCTTTTATTTTGTTTGTAGAATCAAGAAATGTAGTTTTTTTGTGTATTGGATTTTGACATCTATATAGACCGTCATCCCATTTCCCGAAGAAATTTATTTTTTCTTGTTCAAGTTTGTAATTTATAATTTCATCTTGAAAAACCCTTATATATAAAGTGTCTTCAATATGTGCATTGAAAATGTTAATAAAATTAAGGTCTTGCAGTTTATTTATAGCTGTACTCAAATCTTTATCATTGAGTCCTAAATATTCAGACATTCTTTTTGTATTACACAAAAAATCATCATTATAATTGAGTTTATTATTATGTGCATAATTAAATTCTGAAATAATAGCACTCAACACTAAAGTACAAACAGGTTGTAATGTTTTTACAAATATATACGGAGCCATTAAAAAGCCACTATTTGAAAAATCTTTGTAAATCTTAATTGTCATAATTACCTCTCAATTTTGCTTGTATTTCTAACATTCTTGGATTGTCTTTTATTACTTTGTTAAAATCTTTTATAAATTGTTTGTATTCAGATTTTAAACGTGAAATTTGGTTTTTATTTTTATAACTGCTTTCTCGTTCATAAAATAAGCTAATGTCTGCGACATCCCAATTACAAATTTCACAAATTTTCAACATTCCTTTTTCTTTTGTTACTTCATCAATTTTCTTTTTCATATTTATCCTTTCTAATCTGTTAAATTCTCGAAGAAATCTGCTACAACATTGTTTTTACAATTTAAAATATCTGATATTGTAGGAGTTTTATTGTTTCTGATATTAAACACTTTTCTCATATCCTTATATTTTCTGTATTGACATTCAAATCTGATAATATTTTCTGTTTGTTTCAAAAATTCCTTTGTAAAATTTTTTCTATAATCTTTGTTTCTATACTTTCTGATTTCTTTACCTTTTATATAAACAGAAGCTCTAAAATTATTTAATGTTTTTGGAACTAATGAAAATCCTGTTATGTATGTCATATCCCTATATTTATAAACTGTTAATTTATCCGTACAGCCTTTTAAAATTTGTCTGTATTCAGAAATATAATATTTTGGGTCATCATTAACCGAAATATCTTCTGTAACATCAACACGAAACACAGGGGCTTGTGTCAAAAGATATTCATTATGAATTTTTATTTTTGATAAATTATAAATTTTATCGGATATTAAATTACTGTTTGCATTTGTTAAATAACCAAAATTATTTGGTGTTGCAAATAATTTCCCTGATAATTCAATAGACAAAAAACCGGAATGTAATATTGCATAATTAAAACCAATAAAATTGTTTTTGGGTAATATGTCATCGGAAAAAATACAGTATTCAATCGGTATTTCGGTTTTAATTTTATCTAATTTAATTGTGTAATTGTTTGTATTCATATTATCTTCCTTTCATATTTAACAATTTTTGGTTACAAAAGAGTGCTTTTTCGAGGGACAAAGCCCTACTCCATTTGTCATTAAAGACAAATGAAGGTGTTATATTTAAAAATTTTTAAGAGAGAGTGAAAAATTTTATATAATTATTTGTTGAATTATTAAACTGTAATATCCAAATTTTGGGTTGTTTTGATGAATGAGATATGCCATATAATGCCTGTTGTAAAAAAGTTGAATTAAAAGGGATTTTGAATATCCCCTGCTATTTCACTTTCATCAAGAGTTTCATAAAATCTCTTATAAAGTTTTAATATGGGACTGTCATCATTAATAATTTTTATTAGCTGTGTAAGTTCTTTTACTGTTAAATTTTCACTGATAATAAAATCTATCAGTTTATATTTAAGTTCTGATTTTTTAAGAGTAGTAAGCAAATATGTCTTTTCGATTCCTATTTTTTCCAATTCTTCAGTCGACTTTTGATTCTGAAAATTTTCATTAAAGCAATTAAAACATTCTATATATTTTATTGCCTGCGTTTTTCCTAGATGTATATTTAAATATTTTAATGTACGGTCAAAAGTAGAACAGCTTATATCTCCGTTTAAAAGCTCTAATATGTTTCTACCAAGCTTTAAACTTTCGTTGATATTTTTATTTTGTAAAGCTTTAATTTCATCATAAATCATATTTTCTGGACGTTTATTATCGCCATACTCATCATCAAATAGATTTGTGCTATCATAATTTAATCCGTATGTACTTAATTCAAGATATTTTGTACTCTTTTTTACCATGTCTTTACTCCTTTTCTTTTGTTGCTACATTATTTTTACAGTTTCTTGGCAGAAGTTTTGCACCTGCGAGAAACCATTTTTCGACCTCGTCATATATAAAAATTGGCTTTTTACCGAGTTTTCGATATAAATTCGGGGGAAACTGTTTATAGCCTATGTAACTGTAAACAGTTTTTACACTGATTTGTAACAACTCCGCAACTTGCTTACAGTTCATCAGTTCTAATTTTTCTTTATTTTCTGACATTTTTTGTCTCCTTTTTTCCAAATTATAGGTGAGACAAAATTTACAAAAATGGGGTAGCATTTATAAAAAAAAGGTATAGTTTTTTAATTCTTTTTGATTTGTTAATAGTCTCTAAATAGTTATAGATACTGAATATCAGCATACTCACGCAAATTTTACATGGACAAAAATTTGTCCATGTAAAATAGCCTTTTGTGAGTCAAAATCGACCTAACCCCTTAATTTATTGTACTTTTGAGCTGTTAAAAAATTGCTGATATTTGCTCTTTTATGTTAATTATAATTTTAAGTAGAGTTTTATAGTATTCTTTTCGTTTTTGATATTCTTTTTTTAACAATGTTTTTGATTCTTCTGTATTATTAAGTTCTTCATGTATTTTTGTTTCTACATTATTAATAATTTTGTATAATTCTATTCTTCTTTTTGCCTTTAAAATTTTTACATCTTCATTTTTAATCGGTTTTACATTACATATAATATTACTGAAATTTATCTTTCTTACAGAAGCTATATATTCATTATACTCATTTTCGCTTATGTTTTCTTTTAGTGATTTAAATTCTGATGACAGCTCTATACATCTATCGCATAAATTTGATGTTGTATTCGTTGGGTTTGGGTAACACCATTTACAATAATCTTGTCTTAATCGCTTAACAATTACATCATGTATAATTTTAACTTCTGTAGATTTTAAAGTAGATGTTTCTTTTTGTTGTATATTAAAATTTTTACAAGGATATTTTTTTATTGAATATTTGTATTCTGTATGCTCTTCTATTTTTTTATCTTCGTCTTTTTCAATTTTTTCGCTTATAATTCTATATTTTGTAATGTACTTTTTATCAAAGCTGTAGTAAAATTTATTTTCTGTATAATTGTTTATTAGCAGGTTAAATATATTTCTTTTATTTTTGTTTATTTGTGTTAAATCTATTCTTTTGGACTTTTCTTCTCGAAGAAAGAAGTTTATATAGCTTTGATAACATTCACATAATGCGTATAAATGCAAATATAAAGGGGAAAGTCTTTTGGTAACAAGTTCTAAACCATTTCCATGGTATTTATAATTTTCTTCTTCTTGTATTTCATGTGTATTATCTTCTGTAACAACTAAATATTTTGTATGCAGTTTTAATTCACAGTAGGCGAATATATACTCATACAGCAAATTTAATAATCTTTTCTTATAATATGAGGGGGCTTTCATATCCTCTGTTTCTTTTCGGGGAACAAGGAATTTAGAACAGTTTTGTAAAAATATTCTTATATCTTTATCACTTGCATACTGCAAAAGTTCTATTGTAAATTCACCGATTTTTCCGAAGTATTTCATATAAATATTATAATTCAAATCAAGGAAATATAAATAAATGTAACAATATTGAAAAATCTATTATAAATATTATTTCTAAACGATAATTTTATTTACTTCTGATTACTACTATGCTTGCACTTAAAACCCCCACCCCTCGTGCATTTTAACCTATTCTGTTTGATAATAAAAATATACATGAAAGGCAATTAAAATATGCGAGTATATGAAAAAAATAATCACTGGTATTTTGAAATGATGGTAAGAAAGAAAAGATACTGTCGTGCTATCCCGGAAGCAACAAGCGAAAGGGAGGCTATTACATATATGCAAGCATTTAGAACAGACCTTTTAAGAGGTAGATTAGACTTGATTGAAGATTACGGAACAGACAAGTTTGAAATAATTGTTGATGATTATATTAAGTATGCTCAAACCAATTTAAAATCTACAGACACAGTTATCCCAATTGCAAAAAATTTTAACACCTTGTGGGGTAAAAAATTGATTAACGACATTACACCAAAACTTATTGAAAAGTACAAAGCAGACAGAAACGGACAAGTATATCATCAGAAAAAAGTTGATGATAAAATTATCACAAAAAGAATATGTCCTGCAACAGTAAATCGGGAGTTAGGTGTATTATCAAAAATATTCAGTATTGCTATTGATAATAAAAAAGCTAAAGAAAACCCAGTAACAAAGGTTGAAAAACTAAAAGTAACAAATAAATTAGAAAGACATTTGACTGCCGAAGAACAGGAAAGATTTATTAAATTCTGTAATCACGACTATTCTTATATGAATGTTACATCTGATGAATTGGAAAAAATTACTAACAGATACCGTAATTATTCCTATGACCATGTTCGGGATATTGCTTTAATATCTTTAAATACAGGTATGAGATTAAACGAAGTTTTAAATCTTACTTGGGAATGTGTTGATTTTTCTACAGGTTGGCTGTGTGCATTAAACACTAAAAACGGCTTAAAAAATGATGTTCCCATGAATAATACTGTTAAAAATATTCTGCTTGAAAGGTATTACATAAGGGAAGAAAATACTTTTGTATTTACAAACCCTGAAACAGGAACACGTTACGGAAACATACATAAAGCATTTACAACTGCTTGTAAAATGGCTAATATTCCAAATTTTAGATTTCACGATACAAGACACACATTTGCAAGCAGAGCCATAGAGAAAAATACACCTGTTCCTGTATTAAAAGAGATTTTAAACCACAAGAACATTAAAACTACTATGCGATATGTTCATAATACATCAGAACAAAAAATAAATGCTGTTAATAATTTGGATAATTACTAAATTTTAGGTTATATAAACATCTCTTGACCATGGATAATTTTACAAATTTTATCCATGGTCTTTGTATATATTGTCTGTTACATATCTTCAACCTTGCATAAATTCTCTCATTTACCCCCATTTACCACCAAGTACACAAAACCGCCAAGTCCATAAAAATTACATAAAATTATTTTTGGTATAAAAATACAAAAAAATAACAATGGCTCAAACCATTGTCATTATTATCTTTTAAATGGAGCGGGAGACGAGGCTCGAACTCGCGACATCCTCCTTGGCAAGGAGGCATTCTACCACTGAATTACCCCCGCTTATTTTAGGTACGGTTCGTAAATATTAACTTCTTGGGAAACATTTACCCCCGCGAATTTCAGTTTGTATTATTATATTACATGCTCAAATTCTGTTGTCAACACTATTAGTTCTTGTTTTTATTTGTAATATCCCATTATTGCATATGGGCTTTTTGGACCTTCAGGCGGATACATATCTAACTTTAATATTTTATAACCGCCACTTTTAGTTTTTTCTACAATAACATGCAATTCATCATTAGTTGGAATTGCTCCCAAATCTCTGCCTTTTTTCATATATTTTTCTTTAGCAGTTTCAACTTTTCCTTCATTTAAGCTTTTTGTTGCGTAACCTATATTTTCGCCAAAACTTTTCATTGTATTATAATCTTGACCGGTCATTAACAAAGCTCTTGGATTGAACTTTTCATAAAGCCAACCCGTTTTATTTTTCTTAGGATAAAAGCACCCTGTAATACTTTCCGCAAGTTTCTGTGTATTGGGAATATGCACCCTGTCATATGCAAAATGGTAATCTCTGTCTTTTTTATATAAAAGTCCCATAACCATCTTTCGTTCGTTTATTGCCTGTTTGCTGCCGGCACCTGTTCCATTTGCTCTGCGAACAAGAATTTTACCCAATCTTTGGGTTAGATTAAAGTCATTAATCAAATCTACTTTTTCTCCGGCTTTTTCCCAGAATACCGTTGGAATTGCAGATTTAAAGTTTGTATTGTTTGAGGGTAAAGAATTTATTCCTAAAATTTGCATAATAAATCTCCATGGATACAGTTATACATAAATAAACCCCGTAAAAAATTTTTTTGCGGGGTTAAAAATTATTTGTTAAAATAAAATCCGTCTTCTTTCATTCTTCGAATAACTTCTTTTATCTGCTCTTCAGGACAAACAATTGATGCTCTAAAATATCCTTTTCCGTATTTCCCGAATGCATCACCCGGAACAGCTATAACGCCTGAAGTATGCATCAAATCATCAGTAAATTCAACGGAAGACTTGTATCTGGGAGGAATTGGAAGCCACAAGTAAAAAGTTGCATCAGGAACATTAAACTCGCCCCAGCCAAGTTCTTCTCTTAAGCCCTTGACAAATAATTCTTGATTTTTTTTGAACTGAATATTTGCTTGTTCGATGTATTCTTCTCCCTCTTTTGAGTTAAGGATTTCAGCACCTGCTTTTTGAAGAGCCTTGAATAAACCTGAATCAAGGGTTGATTTTAGTTTTCCAAATATTTTAACGGCTTCTGAATTACCGCAAATCCAACCTAATCTCCAACCTGTCATTGCAAAAGGTTTTGAAAAACTAAAGAATTCTACTGCAATATCTTTTGCGCCTTCTATTTCTAAAACGCTCATCGGTTTAAGTTCAGGTTTAAAATACATATCGGTGTATGCAGCATCTGAAACCAATAGTATGTGGTGTTTTTTACAAAAATCTACAACGCTCTGCATATATTCTCTTGTTGCAGTCGCGCCAAGAGGATTGTTCGGATAATTGATTAAAAGCGCCTTAATCTTTTTAGGATTTAAGCCTTCTTTCAGAAAATCTGCATAAACTTCTTCTAAATCAGGCATAAAGTTGTTTTCCGGCTTAAGTGGTATAGAATAAGCTTTTCCGCCGGAAACCTTCACCATTTCTCCATAAGAAGCATACCCCGGATCTGGAACCCATATAATTTCCTTATCTTCTTCTTTTGTAGTTGGGTTCAATAATATACGGATAAAGTTCGCAAGTCCTTCTTTAGAGCCTATAAGAGAAAATATTTCATTATCAGGGTCTAATTCAACATTGAACCTTGTTTTCATGCGTTTTGCAACTGCTTCGCGGAAATATTTTTCTCCCTTGGGAGTTGAATATAAATGTGCGCCTTTTTCTTCTAGTGCATTTTTGAGTGCATCAACAACTTTTTGAGGAGGTGTTGCTGTAGGAGCTCCCATTGAAAGAGCTATTGGTGCTCTCCCTTTTGCGGTAAGTTCAGGTGTTATTTTTGCTACAGTCTCCTTAATACGAAACATGATGTATGTTTCAAGTGATTGCACATAGTCGTTAAAAAATTCGCGCATATAATATTTCCCTTCCAGTGTATCTGAGAAATATTATATACCAACCATGCTAAAGTGAGTAGTTTTTTATGGCAGGCATTTTTATACAACTGTTTAAGTATTCTATAGTGTTGATTTTTTCTCTGTATAGATACTTTATAAAATTGAGGTATGAAATATCATTGGAACTTAATAAAAGATTTATTTCAAAACCTTCAGAACAGAAAGGCTCATAATCATAGACTACATAACTGTTATATTTACTTTTCCACTCTTTGCGTTCTACTTTGCAGTTATTTTCTTCTGCAATATCTTCTAACCAGTTCACAAAATCTCTGTGAATATTCTTGATTTCTAAATATTTGTTCTGAAATTTTCCCATAATTACAATCTCCATACAAAGATTGTAAAAGGTTATGTAATAACATAAATTACCTGTTAGTTTAATTCAAGTAGTAATACACAAGAAGTAACCAACTAAAATTTATTGTCGATTGTTCAAATATTTATTCAATAACTTGCGGTAGCTCAACGCTAGGTGCGCCAATTGTTCTAACAAGCTCTAAAACAGCCGCCTTCATTTGGCATTTTTGAGCAGTTGTACTGAAAAAATCATTATAAAAACATCCGTCGCAAACACATCCGCGTTTATAACATTCTAGTGCGGTAGGTGTCCATCTCTTGACCGCAATAGCTCTCCCCATATCACGACTTTTAAACACTTATATCCTCCGAAAATAGATTTCTAAATTAATATACTAATTGTTAAGAACTATCCCCAAAAGTTCTCAACCCATATTTTAATTATATTAGTTAAGAAGGCATTTACAACCCACCAAAAGGCAATTGTAAAGATATTTTAAAACGAGTTTGATTGCCGTAGTTGTTGCGCTATGGCATTTTTAAGCATGGTAATGCCCATGCCTACATGGTTTTAGAGAATTAAAACATGCTAAATCCATGCATGGTGCATGTTTGCATGTAATTTGAATTAGGTTAAGTTTTGTAACGATGTTGGCATGTGGGTAAATATTAAATGAGTTCTTTTTGTGTTGTTCTCTATTGCTACAAATTTCTATAAGTGAGATAATTATCTTATGCATTATTATAAAAAATATACTCCATATCTTTTTATTCTGCCTGCAGCAACGGTTTTAATCGTTTTTTTCTTTATACCGTTTTTTCAAACTTTTGGTTTGAGTTTTTTTGATTATTCTTCAAGTATTTACAATCCTTCGTTTAACGGTTTGGATAATTATGCAAAACTTTTCAAAGAGCCTATTTTTTATAAAGTAATGTTTAATACTTTTATGTATTTAGTTATTGCAGTTCCTTTTTTGGTTACATTTCCTTTGTTTTTAGCTATTTTAATAAACCAAAAAATTCGCGGAATTACATTGTATAAAATCCTTTTGTATTTGCCTGTAATTGTTTCGATTGTCGTTGCGGCAATTGCTTTCAAGTGGCTGTATGCCGGACAGGGTATTTTAAATTATGTATTATCTTTGTTCCATATATCTCAAATCGGATGGCTTGTGGATACGCACTGGGCATTATTTGCGGTGGCGGTAGTTACTATATGGAAGGGTATAGGGTATTATATGATGATTTATCTTGCCTCTTTAATGAGTGTCCCGCAGGAACTTTATGAGGCTTGTGATATTGATGGAGCAAATTTTTTAACCAAGCATTTAACAGTTACAATTCCTCATATAATGCCTACGATTGCGCTTGTGTCTACAATAAGTACAATATCAGCAATGAAAGTTTTTGCGGAAATTTATGTAATGACCAAAGGCGGGCCTTTAAATTCAACTAAAACAATTGTTTATTATATATACGAAAGAGCGTTTGAAAATCTTGATTTGGGGTATGCATCTGCTCTTGCGGTTGTGCTTTTGGTTGTTGTAATGATATTTTCTCTAATAAATATTTTCTGTTTTGAGAAAAACAAATATGGAGATATTTAATGAAAATACTTGTTATAACCGACTTGTATCCTATCTCACAAGAAGAAAAAAATACGCCGAGAACAATATATAATTTTGTGCAGGGTTGGAAAGAATTTGGGCATGAAGTTAAAGTTATTAAGCCTAATTTTATTTTTAATTCTTTTTTAAGAGGCAAGCCTTTTTATAAAAACGGAGTTTATGGCGAGTTAGAAAATATTAATTTTTGGCTTCCATTTATCGGAAATGTTAAAAATAAACTAGGCACAAAAATAGATGCTGATGTTGTTGTTGCTCATATGCCAAGCGGTTTGATTTTTGCAAACAAATTGGGGCTTAATTTTCCTTTGATTGCGGGTGTACATGTTTCTGACATTGAGGTTCTTACAAATCCGATATATTCTTTTTATTTTAAAGAAGAACTTAAAAAAGCATATAAGAATGCAAAAAAGATTGCGTGTCGTTCAGAAGTTTTGAAAAAGAAATTTTTGGAACTTTTTCCCGAGTACGAATATAAAACTTTTGTTGCGTATTCTGGAATAAACTCTAAAATAATTACAAGGGGAGTTTGGCAGGTGAAAGATAGGTATAAATTGCTAACCTGTGCAAATCTTATTAAGCGTAAAAATGTTGATAAACTGATAATAGCTTGTGAAAAGTTAAACAATATAGATTTAACAGTAATAGGTGATGGAAAAGAGTTAAAGAGGTTGCGCAAATTATCAAAAAAAACAAATTTTTTAGGACACTTGGAGCATAATTTGGTTCTAGAAGAAATGAAAAAATCTGATATTTTTGTTTTACCAAGCGTAAATGAAACTTTTGGTATGGTGTATTTAGAGGCTATGGCATCAGGGTGTATAACTGTAGGTTTAAAGAATGACGGGATTGACGGAATAATTCAAGACGGAGTTAACGGTTATTTGTGCAGATTAGATAATATTTGTGAAGTTATTTGCAGAATAATAAATTCTGATAATCAAAATCAAATTTTAGAAAATTCATATAATACAATTTTAAACTATACTAATGAAAAAGCTTGTTTGAATTATATCAATAATTTATAAAATCTGTGTTACTTTCTCCTGTTTATTGTATAATTTAACCAACGAGAATAATTTGGAGAAATATAAATGAGTAAATATTTATTTGAAGTTGGAGTAGAAGAACTTCCATATAAGTTTATCCCTATGGCAATAGAGCAGTTAAAACAAGGTTTTGAAAAGTTTTTTGCCGACAATAATGTTGCATATGACAGTGTAAAAGTTATGGCTACACCTCGCAGACTTGCTGTTATAGCTGATGGTTTGGCATCTTCTCAGCCCGATGTCGAAAAAGTTGTTAAAGGTCCTATTGCAAAAGTTGCTTATGATGAAAGCGGTAATTTAACAAAAGCGGGCGAAGGGTTTGCTAATAAAAACGGCGTTAAAAAAGAAGATTTATATGTAGAAGACAATTATATTTATGCAAAAATTTCTATTAAAGGTAAAAACACAAATGATTTATTGCAAGAAAATGTGCCACAAATATTCTCAAAGCTTCAAGGGCCTCATTTTATGCGCTGGGGAACAAATGATGTAAAATTTTCGCGTCCAATTCGCTGGGTGCTTTCTATTTTAGATTCAGAAGAAGTTCCCGTTAGAATTATTGATAAAGATTCTTCAAATAAAACTAACGGTCACAGATTTTCAACTCAGAATATTGTGATAAATAATCCTGATGAATATGTTGACAAATTAAGAGAAGCAAAGGTTATTGTGGATCAGGATGAAAGAAAAGCTAAGATTCTTGAAATAACTAAAATAGAAGCTGATAAACTTAATGCGGTTACAAAAATATCAGATGACTTGCTTGAAGAAGTTACATTTATTGTAGAGTATCCTGTTGCCGTTACATGCGATTTCGATACGGCGTATCTTACAATTCCGCAGGAAGTCGCAGTTACTGTAATGGAAACTCATCAGAGATATTTCGCGCTCTATACAAAGGAAGGAAAGCTAATTAACAAATTTGTAACCATTACTAACTATATAGGAAACGAGTTTGAAAATATTAAGGCGGGAAATCTTCGTGTAATTAAGGCTCGTCTTGACGATGCAGTATTTTTCTTTAATGAAGATACTAAAAAACCTTTGGAAAGTTATGTAGAAAACTTAAAAGGTATGACATTCCAAAAGGGTGTGGGTTCTGTTTATGACAAAACTCAAAGAATAATTAAATTGTCAGAAAAAATAGCATCTTATCTTAGAGTTAATAAACCTTCAATTAAAAGAACAGCAGAGCTTTGTAAGGCGGATTTGGCAACAAATTTGGTATTTGAATTTACCGAACTTCAAGGTTTTATAGGTGCTGATTATGCTCGCGTTTCAGGAGAAGAGGAAGGTGTTCAAGAAGGTATAAAAGAACATTACTTCCCGTTAAATGCCGATAGTGAAACTGCAAAAAGTATAGAAGGTCAAGTTGTCGGCATAGCAGATAAAATTGATACAATTTGTGCGGTATTTGCAGCTGGTAAAAAACCTACAGGTTCTTCTGACCCGCTTGGTGTAAGACGCGCAGCGCTGGGTATAATAAAGACAATATTAGAGCATAATTTAAAACTGGATTTATCATCGATTATAAATGATGCAATTTCTTTACTTCCTGTTTCTGCTGATGTTAAGGCTGATGTAGAGGAATTTTTTGTACAAAGATTGGTTATTTTCTTGAATGCGGATTATTCAAAAAATGTTTTAGAAGCATGCTCCGGCATAAATCCTTGCAAAGATTTGACCGATTACATTTTAAGAGTTAAAGCAATAAGCGGATTGCATGACGAAAAACTTTTAGAAAACGCAAATCGTGTTCTTAGAATATTAAAAGACGACGCAAATATGGATATCAAAGAAAGTTTATTTGTTGAACAGGCAGAAAAAGATTTATATATGGCTATTAAAGGAATAAATTTTGCAGGAGATTACAATAAATACTTACAAGATTTAATCTCAATTAATCCTGTTGTTACAAAATTCTTTGAAGATGTGCTCGTTATGGATAAAGACGAAAAGATAAAAAACAACCGCCTTTCACTATTGAATATTTTGAAAAATAAGTATACAATACTAACAGATTTCTCAAAATTGTAAACAATTGTAACAGTTTAAAAATTTTTAGGCAATTTTTACCTTGAGGAAACTTTAATATAGTACAAGTGAAGGTAGTAAAACAAAAGAGGTCGTTATGGCTAACTTAAAAAACTTTATTAATTCTATTAAAGAAGCATTAGATCCAAGAGCAAACTTGGTTGAGTTTTCACAAAGTCAAGCAGCGGATCGTGATGATTATATCAAGTCGTTATCAACTAACGAATTGAAAATGAGAACTGACGAACAAAGGTTGGAAGCAATGGTCAGAAAACAACTAAAGGAAGAATTCCCTAATATTGAGAAAAGTTCCTCATACGACTTACTGGTTGACGCAGTCATCCATAATTACAAGTCGAAGCAGCTTCAAGCCACAGATGACATAGAGATTAAATAAATTTGTCATCAAATACTTAAGAAAAAGAAAGAGTTCGTCAAATTATGGCGGGCTTTTTGCTTTATAGAAATTTTATTCATATTTTTTCTTAATGTTATTGTATTTGTATACTTGATAATCATTTTTGTTGACTACAATCTTTATAGAATTATCTATATCGGTTCTAAGAATATTAGAGTTTTTAAGAATTCCGATTGTGTAAGGTGACGGATGACCGAACTTATTTTCGCCGGTTGAAATAATTGAGTATTTCGGATTGATATAATCGGACAGTTTTTTGTTTATAACACCTGATGCACCGTGGTGTCCGACTTTTAAAACGGTAATGTCTTTCGGTATGCAAGATTGTAGTTTGTTTAAAGTTCCTACGCCCGCATCACCTGTAAATAACATGGAAAAATCGCCATAGCTTAATAATGATATAATAGAGCTTTCATTATCTCCAATGCCTGCGGTGTCATTTGCTATATAATTTGTAAGTTTAATTTTATCGTCAAAAACGATTTGATTACTTTCTGCTTCAATTATTTGGGTGTTTCTGTTTTTTGCAGCTTTATAAATTTCTTGTGCGGATTTTGATGGGTGGTTAGTTGAATTAACATAAATCTTATTAACATTCATTCCATTTATTAAGTCAAGCGCTCCGCCGCAATGGTCGTTATCAAAGTGTGTTATAACAATGGAATCCAGTTTTTTAATCCCTCTATCTTTAAAATATTTTAGGATAAGCATTTCTGCTTGAGATTTACCTCCGTTATAACCGTTTTTTGCAGTATCTATCATTATATATTTATTGTTAGGAGTTTTGATTAAAAAAGCATCGGCATTTCCTACATCAAAAGCCGTTATTTCAAGATTATGATTTGGTAGTGATATCATCGATAAAATAAGTATGACTATAAGAGATGGGAGTGTACACTTCAGATATTTTATAAATTTTTCTCGTATATTTTTATCCCAAAAAGCAACTAAATTTAGCAAAATTAAATAATAAATGATTATTTGTATCAGACTTGGATGAGTTGTCTGCACGGACGCATGCGGAAGCTTTCCCCAAAAATCAGAAATATTAACAATAAGAGTTATAAGGGGATTTAAAATATAATCAAACCAATAGCAAATAAAATTTGCAATTGGCTGAATAATAGATAAAAGAGAGCTGACGAATCCTGAAAAACTTATGACTGATAAAATAGGAACGCTCATAATATTAGCAAAAATAGAATAAGCACTTATGTTGTTGAAGTAATATATTTGTATAGGAATTACCCACAATTGTGCAACAATTGGAATGCTTATAGTTCCTATTATCCAATTAAGAATGCGATTTTTACTTTTTAATATATATGGAGTCATAATCAACAGTCCAAAAGTAACGACAAATGATAGTTGAAAGCCTACATCATTGATATACATGGGGTTATATAAAAGCATTAAAAATGCTACAAAAGAAAGTAATGATATACTGTTTGCATCTCTGTCAATTAGTTTACCAATAAGAACAAAAAGCAGCATTAAAGCTGCTCTCACGACAGATGCGCCTAACCCTGTCATAAACACATAGGTAAGAACTGTAAAAATACACAATCCGATATTAACCTTAAAAGGGACTCTAAAAAATCTGAGTATTAAAAAGAAAAAGGAATATATGAAAGCAACATTCATACCTGATGCTGCAAGAATATGCAAAAGACCGGAGTTAATAAAGGATTGCTTTATATCTTCGGGCGGAGTAACAGCATCATCTCCAAAAACAATACCTCCTAAAATTTCTAAATTAGGTGAGTTTAAGTATTTAGCATGAACACTTAATATGTTTTCACGATAATTGTTTATTTCTTGCAATATTTTTTCTGTTTTTGTTAATTTGCTGTTTATTTTTTCATAACAAGGGATATCTAAATTATGCATGGAGTAAGGATTTCTTCCGTAGAAAACAGCGTATGTGTTAAAATTTCTTAAATAATTTCCATAATCAAATTGGGATGGATTTCCGGCTTTAAAGGGTAAAGAAAGCCGCCCCCTTATTTTATAAGAATCGTAGATTTTAAAATTTTCATTACTGTCTAAAGAAACAAGAACTTTTTCGTCATCAAAAGTTTTGGTAATTCCATCGTATTCTATTTTATTTACCTTAAAGAAAAACTTTGTATTATTCTCACCTTTATTTTGAGGAATAGAAAAAATCTGCCCGTAAATAGTTGCATTTATAGGAGCTATATTCACCAGCTCATCTGTTTCTTTGATTCTAAGTGATGTATTAATAATTCCAAAATAAAAAATAAAACACCATATTAATATAATTTTTATTGGAAAAAAGTTTTTAAATGCAAAGAAAGACAATAATAAAGTAACAATAGCTCCGATAAAAACGGAGCAATTAGCAAAAGTCCCAAATAATGCCAATATATAAAAACCTACAGAAATTAACATTAGCAGATTTTTATTATGGTAAATAGTTGTACACAAATCCCTTATCATAAACTTTTCTATACAAGTTCAGTTTTTTCAACTTCTTCTGTAGTAGTAAATTTAACTATGTCACCTTCTGCAATATCATTAAATTTAACAAAAGAAAGACCGCATTCAAAGCCTTGAGCAACTTCTTTTACATCATCTTTAAAGCGTTTGAGCTGATCAATTGCGCCTTTAAAGATTTCAACTCCGTCACGGTATATAGTTGCTGTATCGTTTCTATTAACCTTACCTTCTGTGACATAACATCCTGCAATTTTTTGAATTTTACCAATTGTAAATATTTGTCTGATTTCAACCTGACCGGTTTGAATTTCTTTAACTTCAGGTGAAAGAAGTGATATCATTGTGCTTTCAATATCTTCTAGAATTTGATAAATAATATCATATTTCTTAATTGTTACACCTTCGCGCTCTGCCGCAGCAAGTGCGTTAGCATCTTCTTTTACTGTAAATCCTAGAATAAGTGCATTAGATGCAGACGCTAACATAACATCAGCTTCCGAA
Source organism: uncultured bacterium (assembly GCA_902777605.1). Taxonomy (GTDB): domain Bacteria; phylum Cyanobacteriota; class Vampirovibrionia; order Gastranaerophilales; family Gastranaerophilaceae; genus CAG-196. The sequence goes on from CACYUI010000012.1 coordinate 24,680, forward strand.
ATGTCACCTACACCAACATGAATAATTTTAGTAACAATTTCTTTTGATTCAAGTTGTGCAATTGCCTGAGAAACAGCTTCTGCTGAACCATGTGTATTAGCTTTGATAATAAGATTAAGATGTGGAACATCATCCTCTACAGTTCCTGCTTCTCGTCTCATATGAGCAGGAAGCATTGCCTCTAATCTTCTATCGCGTTCTTTTTCTTTTCGCTTGTCTACAATTGCCTTCATTTCTTTTTCATTTTGAACTACTTCAAAATAATCGCCCGCATTTGGAACTTCTGTTAAACCTAAAATTTCAACAGGAGTTGAAGGTTCTGCCTTGGTAATTCTTTCACCGGAGTCGGATAATAATGCTCTGACTCTTCCGCAAGCAGTACCTACAACAACGCAGTTACCAGCCCTCAATGTTCCGTTTTGAACAAGAAGTGTAGCAACTGGACCTTTTCCTTTATCTAAGTTTGCTTCAATTACAACACCTGAAGCTTCAGCTTTAGGATTAGCTTTCAAATCTTGAACTTCTGCAACTAACAAAATGTATTCCAAAAGTTCATCAATACCAGTTCCTTGAAGAGCTGAAACATTGACGGTAATAGTTTCTCCGCCCCAAGCTTCTGGAACTAGCCCATGTTCGGTTAGTTGTTGCAAAACTTTATCAGGATTTGCACCCGGCTTATCACACTTATTAACTGCAACTATAATCGGAACATCTGCAGCTTTTGCGTGGCTAATTGCTTCAATAGTTTGAGGCATTATACCATCATCTGCCGCAACAACAAGAATTGCAATGTCGGTCGCTTTTGCACCTCTTGCACGCATTTCAGTAAATGCTTCGTGACCTGGTGTATCTACGAATACAATTTTCTTTTCGTGCTTATTATCTAAGTATACGGTATAAGCACCAATAGACTGTGTTATGCCGCCGACTTCTGTTGCAACGATTTTGTGCTTTGAAGCTCTAATACTGTCAAGAAGTGTTGTTTTACCATGGTCAACATGCCCCATTATAGATACAACAGGAGCGCGTTTCTTAAGAAGTTTTTTGTCAACATCTGTTAGAGCTTTTTGCTTTTGCTCTTTTTCCATTTCTTCTTCTATAAATGCATCAAAGTCTTCTTCAAGAACTTCAAGCTCGTATTCTGCGCAAACTTTCTTAATTGTTTCAACATCAATCAATTGGTTAACTGTAGCCATAATTCCTTGAAACATCAAAAACTTAACAATTTCTGCCGGTGTTTTTTGAATTTTATCTGCAAGCTCTTGAATAGTCATAGCTTGGTTTACAACAAGTGATTTTACTTCTTCTACAGACTCTTCTTTATGTGATTTCTTTTTGTGTTTTTGAGCAGCAGCTTTCTCTAAAGAAATCATTTCCTGATCTTCTTTTTTAGAATTGTAATCTTTATCCTTTTTCTTGTTGTCATTGCGTCTTTTTGACGAAGGACCACCTTTGCCTTCATATATTTCTTGAGGAATAATACGGCGTTCTACAATTTTTTTGTCTCCGCCTTTATTAAAAGGTTTTTTATCTCCTCTGTCTGCAGGTTTTCCGTCTTGTGGCTTAATGTCACTTTTTGGTGGTGCTTTACGAACAATTTCTATACGAGATTGATTTTTATATTCAATTTTTGTTCTTTCAATTCTTACCTGTGGTTTTTCAGCCTTTTTAATTATCGGAGTTTCTTCTGCTTTATTTTCTATGGCTGCAGGCTTTTGAATTCTCTCTACTGTTTCAATTCTAGGAGCTTTTTGTACTTTTTCAATTCTTTCAATTTTTGGAGCAATTGGTTTAGAAATTTCTTTTTTTTCTACAACAGTTTCAATTTTATCTTCATTAGAAGCTTTAGATTTTTTAACAATAAAAGCTTTTGGCTTGGACGAATCTTTTTTAGGCAATATCCCTAAATGTTCTTTTAATTTTCTAATTTGGGCGGGAGTTACTGTGTTTGAGTGCGATTTGACTGCAATATCAATTTCCGCAAACTTTTCTATAACATCTTTACTTGTCATCCCTATTTCTCGTGCCAATTCACTAACTCTTAAACTGTCCATCCAATTGTCCTTTTGTTATTTTGTAGGTTGGGTTATACCCAACAATAGTTCTTTATCTATATTTTTATTAGTTTTAAGTATTTTATTGATTTTATTTTTCTTAAAAGCAATATTAATACAGTTTTTATTATAACAAAGATATACAGATCTGCCAAATCTCTTCGAATTTGGCTGTATAATAATATTTCCGTCTATATAGTCTTTTGTTATTTTAATCATTTCTTCTCGGTTTTTTATTTCACCGCAAGATATGCATTTTCTTTTGTGTTCCAATATTATCCAACTTCCGCAAGTTTTTCTAATTTCAATTTTTGGTCATATTCAATCAATAAATGAATAAGTTCATCTAAATCGCCATCAATTACTGTCCAAATATTTAAATTATGGTTAATTCTATGATCTGTTAAACGACCTTGCGGGAAGTTATAAGTCCTTATGCGTTCGCTTCGGTCTCCAGTTCCGACTTGTGAGCGACGAAGGTCTGTTATTTCTTGCATCTGCTTTTGAACTTCCAAATCGTATAATTTGGAACGCAAAATTTGCATCGCTCTTTCTTTGTTCTGTAACTGTGAGCGTTCTTCTGTACAGAAAATCATTATACCTGTCGGTTTGTGGAATAATCGTGCAGCAGTTTCAACCTTGTTGACATTTTGACCGCCTGCGCCGCCACTTCTAGCTGTCGACATTTCAATATCTTCAGGTCTAATTTCAATTTCTACATCATCTACTTCAGGCATAACTGCAACTGTTGCAGTTGATGTATGAACTCTTCCCTGCGATTCTGTTTCAGGAACTCTCTGCACTCTATGAACCCCTGATTCGTATTTGAGCTGAGAATAAACTGCATCACCTTTTATGGAAATAATGATTTCAGAATATCCCCCTGCTTCACATTCTGTCTTTGATAGAATTTGAGTTTGCCATCCTTGTTTGTCTGCATATTTAAGGTACATTCTTGCTAAATCACCTGCAAAAATATTTGCTTCATCACCGCCGGCTCCGCCTCGAATTTCTAGCATGATGTCTTTGTCATCCATTGGGTCACGAGGAAGTAAAAGAACCTTCATTTTTTCTTCGTATTCAGGTAGTTTTGCCTCATTTTCTTCCATTTCAGCCTTTAAAAAAGCTTTCATTTCTTCATCTTTTTCTTCGTGTATCAACTGTTTAGCTTCTTCAATTGAATCTGTAGCTTTCTTCCACGCATAATAAAGTTCAACTGTTGATTCCATAGACTTTCTTTGCTTTGATAAATCTCTAAATTTATTATAATCTGCGATGACATTCGGATCAGATAAAGTTTCGCCAAGTTCAATGTATTTTTTTTCAATCTGTATGATTTTGTCTAACATATCTTTCATAATTAAATTCCCCTTTGACTAAATTATACCAAAAACATAGAAAAGTCCCTAAAAAAGTAAAAGCGATAATTAAAAATTATCGCTAAATTATGTGTGTGTATTATATTATAGAATTTATATTTAAGCTAATGTATTTAAATGTTTTTGTTCATTAGAAATTTCGGAATCATTATCTCTAATCATGTTGAAAGTTCTGTATAATTTATAACCAAGAGCTTTTAACGGGTTTGAACTTACAGCATCTGCATATTCTGCAATTTCTTGGTTTTGTTGAAATCTAACAGAGGCATTTGGATCTCTAAGCATTAAAATGGCATCTTGAGAGTCCATGGCTCTAGATAGTTCATTTTCTCTAAAGTTTACATATGATATGTTTGATATTTTATTAACTTGCATAGGAAATACCTCGTAATTTTGTTTTGATTAAGTGTTTAATTAACACTTCATCCAACAATTTTTATTATGCAACATAAAGATAAAAAAGTCAATAGAAAATATAAACTTTTGTTAAGCAAACGAAAGCTAGTAATATTAAGAAAATACGATAAAATGTCAAAAATACACTTAAAAATAGGTAAGTTGACTTAAGCCGCTCGGATAAATTTTAAAATCATAAGCATGTATTAATAAAAAATTATATTTTCTTCACACGCCATGTAGATTGTGTTATTATTTTTATATGGGGAAGTTTAGACAAGAAAATATTAACAATAAAAATAAGCTGTTTTCTAATCGCTTGATGTTTTTGCAATTGATATTTCTTATTCTATTATTGCTTTTTATTTTTTATTTATTTTGTGTACAAGTTTTAGATATAAGGCATTTCAGAGTAAAAGCAAAAAATCAACGAAGAGCAAGTTCTTTTGTTATGCGGGGTGATATTTATGACAGAAACGGCATAAAACTTGCTACTGATACAGTTTATTATGATATTTTTGCAAGAAAAGCAGATTTTATTCATACTCCTGAAGAATTGGCAAAAATATTAGCTCCTGTTTTAAAGATTTCACAATATGATTTGACTGAAAAATTAAGGCAAAATGTTGCATTAATTTCTATAAAGAAGAATGTAGACAGGCATACAAGAGATGAAATTGCAAAATTAAATCTTCGAGAAATCCCAATGGATAAGAAAAGTGTTCGAACATATCCACAAGGCACACTAGCTGCGCATGTTCTTGGGTATTATAATTTTGATGCGGATGTGGCTTCAGGTGTTGAACAAACTGCAGCAGGTGTGCTTGAAAGCGTTGGTAAAACTGCGACTTTTGAAATGACGCCGAAGGGAAAAGTTATATATAATATTTCTACAGACCCTGTTGCAGCAACAAAACCTGTTAGGGGCAAAGATGTTACATTAACAATAGACGCTGCTGTACAGCATGTATGCGAGAAAGAATTGATGAAGGCAATTGATAAGTTTCATGCTCAGCGTGGTGCGGTTATAGTAATGAATCCGAGAAATGGTGAAATTCTTGCATATGCGGTATATCCGTACTTTGATCCTAATAATTTTAAAAGTGCATCAAGTTTTCAAATAAAAAATTGGACTCTTACTGATGTATTTCCTCCGGGGTCAACATTTAAAACAATTACGGTTGCATCAGCAATAGAATTAGGTAAAATTAATAGATATTCAAGGATTAATGATACAGGTAAAATAAAAATCGGCTGGTGGACTATAAAAAACTATGATTATGCTCGTCATCCAAATCCGGGCATGATAGATCTCGTATACTTATTTGAACATTCAAGTAATGTTGCATCGGTTGTTGTGGCTCAAATGATGGGCAGGCATGAATACTATAATATGCTTAAAAAATTTGGATTTGGTGAAAAAACCGGTATAGATCTTCCAGGCGAATCGGTTGGTTTATTAAAGAATCCAAATCGTTGGGATGCATCAGACCATGCTTCTATGGGTTATGGTTATGGTTCTTCCGTAACCGCTATTCAGATGGTATCTGCAGTATCTGCGCTTGCCAATGATGGTGTAAGAGTCACTCCTCATGTAATAAAGTATTCTCCGGAGGAAGAAATAAATAAAGTTCAGAAAGTGCAAGTTATGACTCCAGAGCATGCAAGAGTTGTTACGGAACTTTTAACAGAAAGTATAAATAGGGGTAAGTCTCCTATTAAAAATAGCAGTTATAATATTGCAGCAAAAACAGGAACTTCAATTAAACCGAAAGAAAATGGTGCAGGATATACAAATAAGTTGTATACTTCTATAGTAGGGTATATGCCGTCAAGTGATCCTCAAGTTTTAATATATGTTATTGTAGATTCTGCTCAAGGTGGTGAGATTTGGGGTAATACTGTTGCAGCACCTATTTTTAAAGAAATATCGATACAAATAGCAAGAATATTAAATTTAAAACCTGATAAATTTGGTGTTAGTGATTAACAAGAAAGGAATTATAAATGAGATTAAGGACGCTAATAAATGAATTAAATTATGTTGATCTTGTAGGAACAGAAGGTTTTCTTACAGAGATAAATGGAATTTCATATAATTCTAAAAAAACTAAGCCAAATGATATGTTTATATGTTTAACTGGAGAGCATGTAGATGGACACGAATATGCAGAGGAGGCTGTTCAAAATGGTGCGTGTCTTTGTATTGTAGAAAGGCAATTAAACTTAGACATTCCTCAAATAGTTGTATCTGATACGCAAGAAGCCATTGCTCAAATTTCAGATTTATTTTATTCATCTCCTTCTCAAAAGTTAAATTTAATCGGTGTAACGGGAACAAACGGTAAGACAACAGTAACACATCTTATTCAAAAACTATTTGAGGCAAATTCAAAAAACTGTGCATTAATAGGCACGCTTGGACACAAATTCTTTTCAGACGACAGTTATCATGATGCTAAACATACAACACCTCAAGCTCCCGAATTACAAAGCTTATTTTACGATATTAATGAAAAGGGTATAGATAATGTTGTAATGGAAGTTAGTTCTCATGCACTAGCTCAACACAGAGTTGACTATTGTGACTTTAATGGTGCTGTTCTTACAAATTTGACACAAGACCATTTAGATTTTCATATTACGATGAATAATTATTTTAAAGCAAAGGCAAAACTTTTTGATGAACTTGTTGCGGGTGACTTTGCAGTTATTAATGCTGATGACGAGTATGCCGCAAGATTTATGGAAGTGATATCACCCAATGTTAATGTGTACACATATGGGATAAATATGCCTGCAGATGTTCGTGCATACAATATTACTTTTGATAATAGTGGTGCCTCTTTTGTTTGTGATATCCAAGGCAAAAAATATGATGTAAAACTTCTTATGAATGGTATGTTTTCGGTTTATAATGTTTTGGCTGCAATAACAACAGCGCTGGCGCAAAATTTGGACATAGATATATGTATAAAAACTCTTGAACAGATAAAAGGTGTTGCCGGTCGTTTTGAGGTTGTAGTACAAAAACCCACGGTTATAGTTGACTATGCTCATACACCGGACGGTTTGGAAAATGTTTTGAAAGCTGCAAGAGAAATCACTCCAAAAGGTGCAAGTTTGTTGTGTATATTTGGATGTGGAGGAGATAGAGATGCAACAAAACGGCCCAAAATGGGTACAATTGCAGAAGATTTGGCAGATAAAGTAATTGTTACAAGTGACAATCCTCGTTCGGAAGATCCACAGCAAATTATAACAGATATTCTGGCGGGGTTTAAGAGTGTTAATAAAGTTATTGTTGAACCTGATAGAGAATTAGCAATAAAAGAAGCTTATAAACTGGCCAATGCAAACGATGTTGTAGTTGTTGCAGGAAAAGGTCATGAAGATTATCAGATTCTTGCAAATGAAACAATCCATTTTGATGACAGAGAAAAAGTACGAGAAATCTTTTTAGGAGAATAGTGCAAGTACAAAAGGTATTCAAATTCAATATTCCAATCAAACAGCTGAACTATAGAGGATCGAATATGAAAACACCATTACTAGTAGAGCAGCACTTTCACGGTGCTTACGGGGTAGATTTTAATAAGTCAGGGGCAAATGATATATCGCTTCTTGCAAAAAAACTTAAAAGCATCGGTATAGGTGGTTTTTTCCCTACTCTTGTAACTGATACGGTGGATAATATCAAGCGACAAATTGCAGAAATAAAAAAAGCTGCAGCGAAATGTCCTGAAATTTTAGGTATTCATTTGGAAGGAATGTTTTTAAATTCAGAAAAAAAGGGTATTCATAATGAAGAACTTTTTCTGGATTTAACTATTGATAATTATAAGAAATTAGAAGATGATTTTATAAAAATAGTCACTTTGGCACCCGAGCTAGATAACGGTTTGATAGATTACTTAAAGCAAAAAAATGTAAAAGTTCAAGCCGGTCATTGTATTGGCTGGGCAAAAAAAGCTGAACAAATAGATGGTGTAACACATACTTTTAATGCCATGAGCAGAGTTAGTCATAAAGAAGAACCATCAACTGCATTAAATGCATTATTGGACGATAATGTTTATACCGAAGTTATTGCAGATGGTGTTCATGTAAGCGATAACGCATTGAAATTGTTATTTAAAAATAAGCCGGAAGATAAAATTATTTTGGTAAGCGATGCTCTTCCAATAACATATAGCAAGATAAAAGACTATGTTTTTGCAGATTCTCTTATTCATTACGATGGGGAAAGAGCGACTTCTGCGACAGGGACATTGGCAGGCAGTACAAAACTTTTACCGGAAATAATAAAAATTATTGGTAAAAAATCTATGTTTAAGCCAAAATATGTCGAGAATGTTTATAATTACCACAATATTACTCCAAAAGGTGAAATTGAGTGGGATAAGGATTATAACATTGTAAGTATTAAAGAGTAATTACAACAAGATTTCTTTCATAGTTTTCTTTAAGAGGAAGTGTATATTCAATTATATCTTTAACTTTAGCATTATATTTATTCAAGATTTTTTTTGCGTTATCAAGTTCTTCTCCTGCCTTTTTAGATTTGTAAGCTATAAAATATCCGTCTTTATTTAATATTGGTAGCGCATATTCTAAAATTTTTGACATATCTGCAACGGCACGGCTAACGATTATATCGTATTTTTGGGAAATATTTTCTGCTCTATCGCAAATTAAATACAGATTATTTAACTTAAGTTTTTCTTTTATGTTATTAACAGCATTAATTTTTTTTCTAATGCTGTCAATACCTGTTATTTTTATATCGGGATATTCTATTGCAATAGGAACACATGGGAATCCTCCTCCGCATCCGATATCCAAAATACTGGGATTGGTGATTTGATATTTTTCAAAAAATAGTTTTATTGCAAGAGAATCATAAATATGCTTTTCATATAGAAACCTTTCATCGTTTTTTGAAATAAGATTTAAGAAAGAATTTTCTTCCAAAAAAATTTTTTCATATTTTGTAAAATCAGCTTGTATTAAAAAATTACTCATATTTTTTCTTAATTTCCGTATAATCTTCTTCACTCATTCTAAGTTTCATATCTTTAATACGACTGTTTATTTTAGATATATCTACTGAATCTCCTAAACGATTAGCAATTTTTTGTGCGCTAAAATATTCGTTTAAGGCTTTTTTGTGCCAGCTTGTATTGTTGTAATAAAAATCTCCTAAAGCAACTGTTGCTTCAAGTATGTAAAAATCTTCATTCAAAAATTCTGCACTTTGCTTTGCTTCAATAAAATAATTTAAGGATTTATCAGGTTCTTCTTTATTATATATTTTTGCTAGATATAATGAGTTAAAATAAACCCCTTCGTAATTATTAGTCGATTTATCAAGTTCATATGCTTTCTCAAAACAGTGTAGCGCATCTGTATAGTTATCATTATCAAAATAACAAGAACCTAAATTTGAATAGGCAAGTGATTTGTAAGGAGAATTATTCAATAGCGAGATGCATCTTGTATAGTATTCAAAAGCTGTTTTTGTATCCCCTTTATCATCATTCACGAGAGCAAACTTAAAATAGAGCTCTGAAACAGTATCTTCAGATGCATTCTCATCAAGTGATTCTAAAGCTTTTTGGTAATATTTATACGCTTCTTCAGAATTGTCAACAGAAGTATATATATTGCCCAAAAGGGTGCAAGCATCGACCATTAGTGATTGTGGTGTATCTACTGAATATATTACTTTTTTTGCGGTTTCAATTGCTCTGTCATTTTTATATGTTGCAAAAAATAAGTCGGTCATTTCATAGTATAAATAGTTTAGATTTATAACTTCATTTCTTTGTTTATAGAATTTTTCTACAATTTCATAATAATGTTCAGATTTAGAAAAATCCTCTATTCTCTTGTACAAACGAGCCAAAGCGATTTTAATGTCTATTTCTGTTAAAATATCCGGATGGTCGTTCTCTAAAATTTTGTGATAAATGTTAATTGCTTCTGTATTTTTATTTTTGTCTGCATATTCTTTAGCTTTTACAAGTAAAGTATCAATGGTGTCTTTTGTTTCTTGTTCCTGCAGGGTTTCAATTTGAGCTTTTTGTGTGCTATCTGTTTCTTCAGATTGTTTAGTGAAATCTTTTTGAGTAAGATTTTTTATACATTGATTATGGTATTCAATTTCTTGTCTTAGGGCTTGTCTTGAAATCATAATTGAGCGTGTTTGCAGAGGCTCTTTTAGCTCTTTTTCATATATGCCTATAATATATTTGTGTAGTTTTTCTTCTGTTTTTTCAGGTATAGAAATATCAATATTTTGTTGAAAATAGTCTTGAACATATAAGGTTTCATTTGCTACGAAAGCCATAAGGTTGTTACATAAATATTCTACAGAGAATTCATCATATAATTCTAAAATGGCCAAAGCATTCAGCGTTAAACCATGCCTTATTGTTCTTAAGAACCAAAAAAAGTTTCTTATGGTGTTAGGAAGAATATTAATATAAGTTAATCCCAAATAAGAATCAAAGTTCATTTCCGATAGTGCAAATTTGTTAAGGAATTCGTTTATGGAAAGTCCCATTGCCTGTACTATTTTTATAGTAAGTGCTGTATAGTAATAATACCCTCTTGTATATTTATAAAAATCTTCAAAAGTAGTTTCTTTAGCCTCAAGTCCGGCACTTTCTATAAATTCCTTAAAAATATTTTTTGGAAAGGCCTTTAAGAATATTTGTCTGTCAATTTTTTTATCTCCGAGGATTCCAGGAGTAGTTGCTCGAGTAGAAATTATTATTTTTATATTCTCGAAATCTGTTATTTTTTCAAAGCAAGATACAACAAGCGGATAATTTTCTTCAAGAATATCATCATATGAATGTAATATTATAATTATTGGTTTTTTTACTGAACTGACTAATTGTTCAAACTTGACTGACAAAGTTGTAATTTTAGCATTGCTTGCATTAATGTTAATGTTTTTTTGACCTATAACATCTTCTAATATAGCAGTAAACGATAGTAGTATATCATCACAAACAGTAGAGGGTTTGCAAAAGTACTCTAATTTTATAACATCATTTGATAAAAATTCCGAGATATAGTTTATGAATTGGCGCTTACCTGTTCCTAAAAAACCATGTACATATAAAGCGGTGTCTTCTGATGCAATAAAATCTATACTCTTAATAATTTCTGAGTAATGGCTTTTTTTCAAAAATGGATTTATTTTATCTGATTCCGGAAGGAAAACATTATCTTTATCTACAGAATCATCAAGAAATTTATAACTCATAAGACGATTTTAATTGATATTAAGACTTTTTGCAAATATTTTGGTATACTAAAAGTTGTGGAGGATTTTTATAATGCTGATAAAATTTATAGAATTAATGCTAACATGCGTAATTGCTTATTTGATAGGTTCAGTACCAACAGGATATATTATTGTTAAATCAAAAACGGGACAGGATATCAGAACCATTGGTTCCGGTTCCACAGGGGCTACTAATGTAAAAAGAGTTCTTGGGAAAAAATGGTTTTTTATTGTGCTTTTACTTGATGCGTTTAAAGGTGCATTACCGGTAATTTTGGCTAATTTGTTTATACACGCAGGCGCAAATCTTGGACTTGCCCCAGTAATTGCGGCTGTTTCAGTAATTATTGGTCATAGCAAATCTATATTTCTTGGCTTCAAAGGCGGTAAGTCTGTTGCATCAGGAGTAGGTACAATTCTCGCACTAAATTGGATAGCAGGATTAATAATTGCAGTAATTTGGGGAACGATTACATATACAACAAAATATGTTTCAGTTGGTTCTATAATTGCATTATTTGTTTCACCATTTTTGATGTATTTTATGGGAGCACCAATTGCCTATGTTTGCTACTGTGCAATAGGGGCTGTTTATATTATTTATCTTCACAGGGAAAACATAGGGCGCCTGATTAAGGGAAATGAAAACAAAGTTCGGTAAACTTTTTCGTATTTTAAATTATTTTTCTTGACTGAGATTTATATTTAAAGTATTTTTAAAACTGTACGATAGCCTCGTACAGTTTTTGTATTAGATAAATTTTAGGGAAGAGTATATGGATTTTACAACACTGACTATCGACATACTTAAAGCGCTATCTATTGTTGGCGGTTATGGTATCGGCATTATATTGTTAACAATTATTGTTAGAGCTGCAATGTGGCCACTTGGAGTATCTCAACAGCGTTCTATGAGAACAATGCAAATGCTTCAGCCGAAAATGAAGGCTATTCAAGAGAGATATAAAAGCAATCCTCAAATGATGCAGCAAAAAATGATGGAATTTTATAAGGAACATAAGTTTAACCCTATGGCAGGATGCTTTCCTCTTCTTATTCAAATGCCGATTTTTATTTTGTTATACTCAACCCTTATGAGTCCTCAATTTATTCAAATAGCAGGGGATTCAAAATTTTTGTTTATAAACAGGCTTGATGCAACGATGAAAACATCTGCCGGAGTGTCAAATGACGGTGTGTTTGGTGTTTCTAAACATGATAGTTTCATGACAGGAAAAACTGCTACTGTATATTTTGACGGACAAAATGAGCCGAGATTAAATGTAAAAATTAAAAAACCAAATAAGGCTGTGGAAGTTCAAGGAGATTTTACTCCCGGAGAAAATGCAGACTTTAAACTAAATTTGGATGATGCTTTCAATTATAAATTTGATGAATTGGTAAAAATAAATAAAGTTAAAGTTGCGGTAACTGATGTTCAAACTAAAGAAGTTGAAACAATGACATTTACTAAGCAAGACGGAATATTAAGAACAAACATTCTGACAAAAGAAGTTAAAACTTCCTTCCATTGGGATGTTTTTGCGTTGCTGATTTTATTTATAATTACTATGGTTATGTCACAAAAGGCCATGATGGCAATGAATAAGAATGTTAATCAGGATCCTGCACAAGCTGCTATGCAAAAATCTATGAATACATTTATGCCTCTAATGCTAGGCTTTACATTCTTTATCATTCCGATTCCTGCCGGTGTTCTTTTATACTTGGTATCAAGCAACTGCTTCCAAGTTTTGCAAACCGTAGTTATTAATAAACAATTAGAACTTGAAGATGCTCAAAAAGAAAATAAAGTAAGTGATGTGGATTTGGCTAACGCAAAACAAATAAAAGAAAAAGAATAATAATTATAAAATAAATATATGTGTAAATATTTGTAAACATGATGTGTTTTTTATAGCAAAAAATTTTTTGGAACGGTTTAGGTATAAAAAAAGGAGTTTTTATGCAAATCAATAATTCTGTATACCAACCAAATTTTCAAAAAATATGCATGTCATCTTCTGTCAGAACAGAGTTAAGCAAAAGAATGAAAGCCGGAGAGTTTAGCAGTGAATTAGCCGGTTATGAAGAATGGTACCAAAATAGTCCTGTAGATATTATTGTTGGATTTGCAGATAAAAATAATAAGAGATTAGATGCAATAATTTCATACAAAAATGAAAAACTGGGGTCAGTATGCAGATATTTTGAAGAAAGCAAAATTGCAAAATTTTTCAAATATAGTCCTATGAACTTTTTAAGAAAAGTTATTTGCGAAGCTGATGCCATTGAAGAAACATACGGGCTTAGAAATATAAAGTATTAAAATTTTTGTAATATAATAAAGTTATTATGTTACTATCTGAATTTGATTATACACTGCCTGAAAATTTGATTGCACAAACTCCTGCTGAAAAGCGTGAAAATGCGCGCATGATGGTTTTGGGAGTAAATGATAAAACGATTGAACACAAGCATTTTTACGATATTGTAGATTTGCTTGACGAAAATTGTATTCTAATTTTAAATAACACAAAAGTTATTCCGGCTCGTTTGTTCGGATATAAAGATACGGGTGCTAAGATAGAAGTATTTTTGCTAAAAGAAGGGGTAAATAAAGAGTGGGAAGTTTTGATTCGTCCTTCTAAGAGAGTTAAAGATGGTACTATTATCAAGGTTAGCGATGAATTATCCGTCCAAGTCATAAAACCTCTTGAAGATGATGGTAAGTGGCTTGTAAAAATGGCTTACGCAGGTGACATTTTAGAGATTTTGCATAGAGTTGGCAATATTCCTCTTCCTCCGTATATAGAGAGGAAAATGAGCAGTGAAGAACTTAAAAAACTTGACTTTGAGAGATATCAAACAGTTTATGCAAAAGATGAAGGTTCTGTTGCTGCGCCAACTGCAGGTCTGCATTTTACGCAAGAAATTTTAAAAAAACTTGCAGCAAAAGGTGTAGAGATAGGATATGTTACGCTAAATGTCGGTATAGGAACCTTTAGACCTGTTAAATGTGAAAATGTTTTAGACCACAAAATGGATTCCGAAAGCTTTGAAATATCCCAAGAAACTGCAGATTTGATAAATCGGGCAAAAGCGAGCGGTAAAAAACTTGTAGCAGTCGGAACAACAACTGTCAGAACACTGGAAACTGCGTATAAGCAATTTGGATGTATAAAAGCTTGTAAATCCGCATCAGAGTTATTTATATACCCTCCTTACGAGTTTAAGGTCGTAGATAAATTGATAACGAATTTTCATTTGCCAAAATCGACTTTATTAATGTTAGTGAGTGCGCTTGCCGGAAAAGATTTTATATTTAAAGCTTATGAAGAAGCAATAAAAAATAAATACCGCTTTTACAGTTATGGCGACTGTATGTTTATTTGTTAGTGGTATAATTAGAGAGTAAAAAGAGGTATTAGCTATGTTAGATATTAAATTAATTAGAGAAAATCCAGAGAAAATTAATGAACTTTTAAAAAGGAGAAATCCTGAACTTTCAATAGATAAAGTGCTTGAAATTGATGCAGAAAGAAGAAAAATTCAAACAGAGGCAGATGAACTAAGAGCAAAGAGAAAATCTGAATCGCAAAAAATCGGTATGATGAAGAAAAACGGCGAAAATACCGATGCTTTGCAAGAAGAAATCAGAGCGCTGGGAGATAAGGTAAAAGAACTTGAAGACAAGCAAGTGGAACTTGATGCAGCACAAAGAGATTTCTTGCTTCATACGCCGAATATTCCTGATGAAACGACTCCAATCGGGAAATCTGAGGACGATAATCCGACAGTAAAAACATGGGGAGAGCCAACAAAATTTACATTTACCCCCAAAGCTCACTGGGATTTGTGCGAAGAAAAAAATATTGTAGATTTTGAAAGAGGTGTAAAACTTTCTCAGTCAAGATTTACTCTTTATAGAGGAAAAGGTGCAAGATTAGAAAGAGCTATAATACAATTTTTCTTAGATTTGCATACAGAAGAACATGGATATGAGGAAATATTGCCGCCATTTATGGCAAACTCTGCAACAATGACAGGAACAGGACAACTTCCAAAGTTTGCGGAAGATATGTATAAGTGCGTTGATGAAGATTTGTACTTGATTCCGACTGCAGAGGTTCCTGTTACAAATATATATGCAGGGGAAATATTGAGTGAAGAAGATTTACCTAAATATATGACTGCATATACTCCTTGTTTCAGAAGAGAAGCAGGTTCTGCAGGAAAAGATACGAGAGGTTTAATAAGAGTTCACCAATTCAATAAGGTTGAAATGGTAAAACTTACAACCCCTGAAACAAGTAAAGAGGAGCACGAAAAACTTACTCAAAATGCTGAAAAATGCTTAGAGTTGTTGGGGCTTCCATATAGAAGAGTTGCTCTTTGTACGGCAGATATAGGTTTCAGTGCAAATAAGTGCTTTGACTTGGAAGTATGGCTTCCTTCTTATAATACTTATAAAGAAATTTCAAGCTGCTCAAACTTCGGAGATTACCAAGCAAGAAGGGCAAATATAAGATATCGTGATAAAGACGGAAAAATTAGATTTGTACACACACTAAACGGCTCGGGATTGGCGGTTGGCAGAACTTTTGCTGCAATTATAGAAAACTTCCAGCAAGAAGACGGAACAATTGTTATTCCTGAAGTTTTGAGAAAATATACAGGTTTTGATAAAATATAAAAACATGAAATAAGAAACGGGCGCAAACATTGTTTGCGCCCGTTTCTTATTGTTTTATTTATACATTATACATTGCATCTAAGCAAGCTTGTTCATTTGTAATTTTACCTTCTTGTAGCGCTTTATTATGGGAAATAAAGTTTTGTACTTTTGTGCGAACGAGCTCTATAACTTTACTTGCATGCATATTTGGATTTTCTTTCATAACTTTTTGTACAAGAGGATAATCAATAAGCTTTTGCGCAGCTTTGTGTTTTACATTTCCTTGAAAAGATGTTGCTTGTCGTCTTGTAATACCATAACCTTGGATGCTATTCATATTTACGCCTTTCTTTTTTTGTGGGTGATATTTTCATTTTGAATAAAAACCGTAAATATAAAATTTTGCGTTTTTCTTTTACAAAAGTTTACACAATAGCACCATGTGAGGCATCACTTACTGTTCTTGCATATTTTCCCAAAAATCCTTTGTCCTTAATTATGTATGGTTTTAATTTACTCTTGCGTTCTTCTAATGTTTTTTCATCTACAAGTAAATCAAGAGAGCGTTTGTTTATATCAATTTTTATTTTGTCCCCGTCTTCAATTAGCGCTATAACGCCGCCATTTGCAGCTTCAGGACAAATATGTCCCACGCAAATTCCTCTTGTGCCGCCGGAAAATCTTCCGTCAGTAATTAATGCAGCTTTTGTTCCCAAACCTTTTCCTACAAGAAGTGAAGTTGGGGCAAGCATTTCTCTCATTCCGGGACCGCCTTTTGGACCTTCGTATCGGATTACCACAACATCTCCTTCTTTTATTTTGTCGTTTTCAAGAGCTTTCATGGCCTCTTCTTCAGAATCAAATGTTTTTGCCACTCCTTCAAACTCATAGCAGCTTGGATCTACTGCAGAAATTTTTATCACAGAGCCTTCTGATGCGATGTTTCCGTATAAAATTCCAAGTCCCGGTTTTGTTGTGAAAGGTTCTGAATAATCGTGAATTACAGATTTATCCGCATATGCATTCTTAACAATTTCACTTGTTTTAGAAAGAGTTACCCCTTCTAAATCTTTAAATTCGGGAATGCTTTTGAGAAGTTCTTTTAATACTGCGTTTACTCCGCCTGCATTATGAAAAGCAGACATAGTAATATTATTAGATGGTTCAAGCTTAACAAATTGATGAATTTTGTGCGACAATTCTTCAAAATCTTTTAATGAAACACCATTTTTATCATCCAGTCCTGCAGCATTAGATAGAGCTAAAATGTGCAAAAATGAGTTTGTTGAACCGCCCATTCCAAGGTCGGCAATAATGGCATTTCTTAAAGAATCCTTGTTGATAATATCCAATGGATATTTACCCCTGCGGACAAGCTCAACTATTTGTACTCCGCTTTCAAAAGCGATTCTGCGTTTTTCGGATGAAACGGCAGGAGCTGTTGCGCAGTGAGGAAGACTCATCCCCATAACTTCTGTTAAACAAGCCATTGTATTTGCTGTATATAGCCCTTGACAAGCTCCTGCTGAAGGACAAGAAGCTTCTTCAAGCTCTAGTAATCGATTTTCATCTATTTCACCATTTCGATATTTTCCTATAGCTTCAAAGGCGCCTTTAATCATAGTGAGTTTTTCGCACTTACTTTCACCGTCAAGCATAGGACCTGCAGTGACGATTATAGTCGGGATGTTTATTCTTGCAGCAGCAATAAGCATTCCGGGGGTAATTTTGTCACAATTTGAAAGCAACACTAAACCGTCAAGCTGATGAGCATTAGCTACTGTTTCAACACAATCTGCAATTAAGTCGCGAGAAGGAAGAGAGTAGCGCATTCCTTCGTGTCCCATAGCTATCCCGTCACAAACTGCAGGAACGCCAAAAATAAAAGCCTGACCGCCGCCTGTATGTATGCCTTTTTCAATTTGCCTTTCCAAATCTCTCATTCCGATATGTCCCGGAATTAAGTCAGAAAAAGAACTTGCTATACCGATAAACGGTGCTTGCATATTTTTCTTAGAAACACCTGTTGCCATCAAAAGACTTCTGTGTGGTGTTTTTGCAATTCCTTTTTTTATATTGTCACTTCTCATGAACTAATACTCCTTAAACTTTAACATTATTTTATCATGCTAAAGTTTTTGTTTTGACTAAGCAAAAAGAAAAAGAAATTTATATTGTTAACATTTCTTTACAAACCCCTAAAAACATGGCAATTCTTGAACTTAAGTTGACTTTATATATATAAGGTTACTTGTAAGATAAGGTTTATTGCAGAAATGGGATTATCTCCGATTAATTCACAACTTGCGAATATGGAATTTATGCTCTATGGTGGTGCTTCAGGGCTAAATTCAAATGTTCCGAGTGTATACAATGGCTATAGAGCAAACGCATATAACTGCAATCCTTCTTTTATGGGTGGTTATGGATATGGTTATAACCCTGCAATGAATGGTTATTATAATCCTTCAGTTTTCACAAATCCTCAAACAGCAGCTGCAACTGCTGCAGGTTTGGGAGCAGCTGCAGGAGCAGCAGCAACCGCAGCACAAGGAATTTCAGAACAAGATTTGAATGTTCTTGCTGATTATGCAACAAAGATTAATGAAGGCGGAGAAACATTCGGTGGTGCTTTGATGGGTGGTTTAACATTTGCAGCATTTGAAAATATGCAAAATGTTAAACATCCGTTTAATGCTATTCAAGGTATGAAACAAGCAAGTGAAGTATTTGATTTAAAAAATGCTCAAATAAAAGCTCTATGGGAATCAAACCCTGAACTTATGCAAAGAGCATATTCTCAAACGCAAGCTGCATACAGAAGAATGGGAAGCAAATGGGCTGGCATCCACAATTGGTTTGCAAAACCATTCTCTGATAAAAAAATAATATCAGGTACTAATTTAACAGAAAAACAATATGTAGAAAGTATTATTAAAAAACTTCAAACAGAAATATGCAAAGGTGCAAATGCGGACAAAGAAGTTATTGCAAAATTAACAGAGCAATTAAAAGCAGCAAGAGGAATGGATGGTTACATTCCTTCCGCTTGGAATTGGGTAAAAAATCATACTTGGAACAAAATTGTATCGGGTTCTGCAAAGGCAAAGAACTATGATGCATCAGAAAGAATTGCAAGAAAAGCAAATCAAATTAATGAAGGAACAAAAGTTCTCTCTGCAGGGGCTAAATTTGCAAAAGAATTCAAAGGCTGGTTCATATTTGAATCTTTAATTGAAGGTGTAACAAAGGTTCTTCCGACATATATGGAAGGCGGAGCAGATTCAGGCAACAAACAACTGCTTCAATCAGGAGCTAAGGCAGCAGCTTCTGCAGCAGGTTGGTCAGCAGGTCGTTTAGCAGGCGGTGTACTTGGAGCTAAAGCAGGTGCGGCAATTGGTACAATGTTTGGTCCGGGAATAGGTACAGCGGTCGGTTCAGTTGTTGGATTTGCTTGCGGATGTGTGGGTTCTTGGCTTGCAAACAAAGGTTTAAAAGCTATTATGGGCAAGGATGAATCTGAAAAGTTAGCTGAAGCTAAAATGAAAAAAACTCAAGAAGGTCAAACTCAACTTGTGCAACTCGCTTATCAAAAAGCTATGAGTGGTGAAGCTCCAAAAGAAGTTGTAAATTCTCTTCAAAATGTAATGAAACAAATCGCATAAAAATAACTATCATAAATACCTTATTAAATTAACCTCCCCTTTGTATAACAAAGGGGTTTTTATTATTTTGCTTTGCACAAAAATAAATATTTTGGTGCAAAAGTCGTCAATACTTTTAGTATTGTCAACTTTAGTCAAAAAGAAAAAGGAAAAACACGCGACTAAATAAACAACCACATCACCCTTCGGGTGAAATATTAAATA
>CACYUI010000013.1 GCA_902777605.1 uncultured bacterium
GAAAATATTAAAGAATATTCAAAAATAATATCATCTGTTAAACATAGTTTTTCTCATGATGTTGGGCAAGTATGCCCAACCTACCTTTGTTCACAAGATAATTTAAAAATAGGATATAAGAATAAAAGAGAAAAAGGATTATTTCAAAGACGATTTTATGAACACACGATATTAAATCAATCCGAACTGAACAATCATATAAATTATATTCACTATAATCCTGTCAAACACGGATATGTAAAATGTGTAAAAGATTGGAAATATTCTTCTTTCCATAAATTTGTTGAGGATAAATTTTATGATAAAAATTGGGGAAATCCAAATGATATAGAAAATATCAAAAATTTAGATTTTGAATAATTCTCAAAACCTCTGTTCTTTCTTCTCAAACCGAATGTTATTTTACAATTTCCAAATATCTTCACTATTTACTTATTATCTCGAAGGAGTTGTCGGCTCTCTATGTACTGGTTCTGGAGCTGATTCCGGTAACAAACTTTTTATAAAAGCTTTTGTCAACTCCCATACAGTATATTCTCGTGCATTCGGTTGCGCCGGCTTAGGTATGTTAGTAGAAGCCACTTTTTCTGTCTTATTCTTGAACCCGTTAATAATATCTTTATTTAAAAATGATGTTTCTCCTGTTTGACTGCCGGATTGGTTTGAAATATTTTTGTTATTCTTGTTGTTTTGGTTACCATAATTCCCAAAATTGTTCATCCCATAGCTTCCAATGTTGTGCATTTTTAATACAAAATTTTATTACAATATCATTTGTAATTATCTATAGTTTACTTATCGGCATATTATGTTAAAAACTTTAAAGATTTTTACATAATCTCTCTCAAAAAACAAACCTCTTGACATTAAAACTTGATTTGATACTATAGTTCTTGTGACTAGCCCCCATCGTCTAGAGGCCTAGGACAACACCCTTTCACGGTGTAGACAGCGATTCGAATTCGCTTGGGGGTAATTTATTTAGAGCCGTGAGGCTCTTTTTTAGTATTTGAGGGAATTTCCATGATTAACAGAAAATCAAGAGACGAAATAAAGAGAATGAGACATGCAGGGCATATTGTTGCGCTTGTTCATAAAAAAATGAGAGAAGTTGTTGAACCCGGGATTTCAACGCTTGAGCTTGACAATATTGCGATGCATGTTATAAAAGAAAACAAAGCTATCCCGACCTTCTTAGGATATAACGGTTTCCCTGCTTGTATTTGTACTTCAATTAACGAAAAAGTCGTACACGGAATACCGAATGAAAAAGAAATTTTAAAAGAAGGCGATATTATTGCAATTGATGTCGGTGCAACATACGGTGGTATGGTTGGCGACAGCGCTTGGTCTTATGCAGTCGGAAAAATTTCCGAAGAAAAGCAAATGCTAATGAAAGCTACTGAAGAAGCTCTTTATGCCGGTATTTCAAAAATGAGAGCAGGAAATGTTTTGGATGATATTTCAGGTGCAGTGGAAGATGTTGCGAACTCTTATAACTTAGGCATTGTAAGAAACTATGGCGGACACGGGGTAGGACACCAAATGCATGAAGATCCTTTCTTGTTCAACTATAGAGTCGGTGACAAAACTCTCATCAAATCAGGCTATGTAATCGCAATAGAGCCGATGTTAAATTTGGGATGCGATGAAGTTTTTGTCGAGCCTGATGATTGGGGAGTAGTTACAAAAGACAGAAAAGCTTCCGCTCACTTTGAACACACAGTTCTTGCAACAGAAGACGAGCCAATTCTTATGACGACATTGATGGAATAATGGTATATATAAAATGTGCGCCGTTTTGACGCACATTTTATAGTTTTAGATTATTTAAAATAATATTATTTAAAACAAGCCCATAAACCATTCCCAAGCTTTTTGTAGGTCAGACTTACAATTTTCGTGCAATTCACGAGCATATTCTGCTTCTTTTTGCTTTTTTGCTTTTTCCGCTGTTTCTTTCTGTTTTTTTATTACTTCTGCTTGCTGTTTTTCATTTTTCTCTCGCGCAGATTTTTCTGTATCTGTTTCGTAATCGAATGTTAGTTTAGTTGTTGTTCCAGCAGTATTTTTTACAGTAAATATTGTCTGACCGTTTGAATTTGTTTCAATATTCACTACTTTGTTAAAATTCTCGTTATCTATATATTTACCTTTTAGGTTTTTTGCTAATTGTACATCTTTTTCAGAAAGATTTTGAGCATTTCCATCTAAAGACGATATTTTTTCAAATAAAGCAAACGAACTTGCATGGAAACCTGCTTCTCTTTTTCCTGCATATGTAACTTTTTCTCCATTAAAATTAACTTCTCCGCCCCGACTATCCTTTATATTTAATCTTCTGTTTCCAACAATTTCTTTTTTGTGTCCTGTTCCAAATATTTGTCCTTCACCCGCACTTGCGTTAGCAAATAAAATAGTTCCACCCATGTACTTTCTCCTTATGTAAATATCTCGTATGTATATACTAAGTATTTAACTTTTAAAAAATTGCCTTTTGGGGTAAACAATGTTAAGTTTTGTAAACTGTTTTTGAAGTCAAAGATTTCGACTTTCCCTCAACGGGCAGGTTTTAAGAAACTTTGACAAAAAATTTTTAGCGTTATAAAATTGTTAAGAATTGTTGATATCTTAATCACAGAGGTAAAAATGGATCAAATTATTAAAGTTGCATGGGAACTTAACGAAAGTTGCGATAACCGATACAAGCTCGTTTATGAAATTGCCGAGCTTGCAAAAAAACTTGTAGATGAGACTCAGATGAAGAAAGCCCGAGACGAGTTCGGTTTTGAAGAAGCAGCTATAAGTGAAAATCCTTATAAAAAGGAAAATCCCGTAGAACATGCCATAATGGTAAAAGCTTCAGAATCAGACGATACGGAGCTTGTTGGATAGGATAAGAAAGATAAAAGGTTTTATAAGGCGGCTGCTTTTTTAAAGCAGCCGCCTTTATTAATGTAAAAAAATCTTTACAAAGAGTCAATTTTTCGAATTTACAAGTTTTTAAAAAGAAAGAAGGTCGTAGTATGAATAAACATAGTAAAAAATTAATGAACCTGAAATGGGGGTTGTAATATGGCGAATGTAGGAACAATATTTTCAACACTCGGTAACCCCAATTCACTTATACCGCTGGCTATCAAGGATATGTCAGCAACTGCAGGTATGACTGCAAGTTCTTTTGTAACAGGAAAAGAAGAGGGGCAGGACAGATTAATAGATGAACTCGGAACTCAAGCTCTTTGGCTTGGTGGGATTCCGGGGTTTAAGTGGTTATTTGATAAAACAGTTTTTAAAACATTTGGGCTTGATTCAAAGTTTGATGTCAGAAATCTTAAAAACAAGGATGTTTTTGAAAAGATAAAAGAGTATGCCCCAACTGATGAAATAAGGCAAGGGATAGAAAAAATCGGAAACAAACAAGGAACATTCAAGAATGTTGCTTTGTGGAAATTTTTTATCGCAACCGGTGCTACTATTGCGACCTACATAGGATTAACGAGAGCGAAACAAGCTTATACAGAGAATAAGATTAAAAATAATCTTATAAATGAATACTACGCAAAACAGCATAAGGATAAAAAAGAGGAAGTGGACAACTCCAAGACTTCATTTAAAGGTGTTGGAGATGTAGTTAAGAACTTTGCGTTTTCCCCTGTTAGAAACATGTGGATTTTAGATGGTGCAATAACAGGAGAAAGACTTGCAGATTCAAGAACTCCGCAGGAATTTGTAGGATACTCAATAAAGGAAGGATCGCTTCTTTTCTTCATGTATTATGCAGGCGGAAAAATTCAAGAATATTTTGAAAATAGGGCAAACAAGAAGTACCAAAAATCTATAGGTCTTGATGCAAGAGTAATAGAAGATGATTCTGTAAAAAAAGTTTTTGAGGACGGTTCAATTCAAAAGAGTCTGGATGAATTTAAAAAAGTTGCAGATTTGAAAGATGATGCAAAATTGTACGAATTTTTACACAAAAATCCTGAAAACGAGATTGTAAAAGTTGCGAAAAAATCTGATATTATTACACTTCACAAAGAAACCGGAAAAATTGACACAAGAAAGTATATCGACCTTGAGGACATAAAGGGAATAAATAATAAACTTGAAACACTGTATAAACAGTATCAAGAGGCAATTGCAAACGGTCAAACTTCGGAAAAATTCTTTAAGGGAGTAAAAAAATTAAAAAGACATTCTATCGTTATGAACATAGGAAGCTGTATTTTAGCTCTTGGTGTTCTTACACCGCTAGCAATGCTTAGCAAAAGACTTTTAGGCAAGGATGATGCAGAGTTTCAAACCAAAAAACAAATCAGAGAACAGTTGATACAAGAAGGTATTATATCCTAAATAACATATTATTAAAAAATATGATATAATACAAAGAAAAAGGAGTTGAGTATGAAATTATTAGTATCTTTATTAGTTTTATGTATGACAACATCAGTAGTTTTTGCAGATAATTTCTTCCAAAATACAAACCCATTTCCGACTCAGGTAAGCTCTCCGCAGCTTAATAACATATACGAAACAGAGCCTGTGGTTATGAAAAAAGAAGATGAAGTCGCAAAAAAAGCTAATGCAAAATGGTGGAACAGATTGCGTAATGCTGATCCTGTTTCAGAAACAACAAATATAGATACACCTTCTGCATACAAAAAAATTAATGAAGGTGTAATTGATGAAAACAACAGCTTTGTAGTATTTCCTGCGAAGTAATCTGTATTAGTTCGATTATATCTACCCTTCGTTGCGGTTATTATTTAAGTATTTTTTTACATCAGGTGCTAAAGATATATTTTGGAGCATCATTTTGTAGCGCTTTAAATCCCCTATGTTTGCGGATTCTTCAAGCAAATCTCTTCTTGTAGAAATTTGCAGTTTGCTGTTTTCGCCTGCTGAACCTTGGTTATTTTTAGAATCAATTTTTCTTATTACTGCATCCAAATCAGTTGAGGTTGAGATACCGTACTTTGATGCAAGCTGCTTAACAGATGCACCTGCTTGCAAGCGATATAACCAGTTTATTGAGTACTTATCATTTTCAGATAGAGCAGAAATTCCGTATTGGTGAGGTGTGTACATGATGTCTGTTTTATAAGGACTGTGATTAAGCCCGAGCGCATGCCCAATTTCGTGCAATATAGTGTGATAAACTTCTATATCACTGTCGTACTGCTGATGAATTCGTCCGTCTGTTAAGCCTATAGAAACTTCAGCACCTGCTAATCTGCCCTGTGAATCCCAATTGAAATAACAATGCCCCAATGCTTGACGATCAACTCGTTTCCAATCAACATTTATAAGTGAGTCATAGAGGTTGCTTGTAATTTTAAACCTTAATTTTCCACCTGTTGCAGCAGCCCAAACAGAAAAAGCGTCCATAACCATTTTTCTGAATTTCATATCTTCGCCTTGTTTAGAGTAAAATTTCATCGGGGCAATATAAACAGTAAGAGTATTAACGGGCCATCTCATAACATTCCCGTTTTTAATACTTCCGTTTAGATATGTATACCTTTGCATATGGATATTATAGCATATTTTAGGTAATTGTGATTATTCAAATTTAGATTTTCTGCAGAATAAAATGCCTTATGGAATTTCAAAACTGCTTCAAATAAATTTACCCTCTTTTATCTTTGTGCTTTAATATAAGTAGTCAGTAAAAACTGATTAATAAAAGGAAGGAATATAAATATGTCAGAAGTAAGAGTAAGAATTGCGCCTTCTCCAAGCGGCAACCTTCATATTGGTACTGCAAGAACTGCGCTCTTTAACTATTTATTCGCAAAGAAAAATAACGGAAAATTTGTTTTAAGAATTGAAGATACAGATGCAGAGAGAACTTCTCAAGAATATGTTGACAATATTTTTGATTCACTAAAAGCTCTAGGCTTAAATTGGGATGAAGGTCCTGATGTTGGCGGAAATTATGGTCCGTACACACAATCACAAAGATTTGATATATACCCAAAATATGTTCAACAATTGCTTGATAGTGGTTTTGCTTATGAATGCTTCTGCACTCCTGAGGAATTAGAGGCAGAAAAAGAAGAAGCAACTGCTGCAAAAAGGGCATATGTTTATTCTAAAAAATGTGAAAACTTAACTGACGAAGAAAAAGCAAAATTAAGAGCAGAAGGCAGAAAACCTGCAATAAGATTTAATATTGCAAAAGCTCAAAAAGCTTTCCACGACTCATCAATTTTGGAATTTGACGATTTGGTAAAAGGTAAACTCCATGTTGATACGAACCTTATTGGCGATTTTGTTATTATGAAGTCTAACGGTGCTCCAACTTATAACTTTGCGGTTGTAATTGACGATGCTTTAATGAAGATTTCTCATGTAATAAGAGGTGAAGATCACATTTCTAACACTTATAAACAAATCCTAATCTTTGAAGCATTAGGATTTGAAGTTCCGAGATTTGGTCATTTGGGTATGATACTGGCACCAGATAGAAGCAAACTTTCAAAAAGACACGGTGCTACAGCCGTTTCAGACTTTGTTAAGGAAGGCTACTTAACTGATGCCCTTATAAACTTCGTAGCACTTTTAGGTTGGTCACCATCTGATGGAGAAGAAATTAAGACAGTAGATCAAATCGCTCAAGATTTTAGAATCGGTGAAATTTCATCTTCTAACTCTATTTTTGAGTATGATAAATTAAAATGGATGAACAGCCACTACATTAAAATGCTTCCGATGGAAGAATTAAAAGAAAGACTAAAACCGTATTTAACAAAATATGATTTGAACTCTTTAACAGATGAACAGTATACAAAAATGGTAGAGATTACTCGTGAACCTTTGACACTTTTATCTGATATAACAGATGCCGTTCCTTATTTCTTCGGTAAAGATGTTGAAATTGAGCCGGAAGTGCAAACCGGAACTATTGATACCGAAGTTTCACAAAAAGTTCTTGTTGACTTTGTAAATAAGGCAAAAGATTGGGAATGGTCAGAGGAAAATCTTCATGAGAAATTGGCTGATTTCCGTGCATACTGGAAAGAAACAGACGGTATCAAACCAAAAGTTACAATGTGGGCAGTAAGAGCAGCTATAACAGGAAGAACTTGTGGCGCTGACATGGTCGGTATTCTTGAAATATTAGGTAAAGAAACTTCTTTATACAGAGCACAAAAGGCTATTAAAGTAGCTGTATAATTAAGTATAATTAATAAGAAGGCGGATTGATTTTTCTAATCAATCCGCCTTTTCAATAAAAATTTAAAAATTCATCTTTACAAAACTTTACAAATCCAATAAAAAAAGTCAATTTTTTGAAACTTATATACTTTATATATATGTAAGAGATGATTAATAGAGAGAGTTCAAAAAATGACAGAATTATATGATGCAATTGAAAGAAACAAAAAACCGGCTGGAGCTTTAGAAATCCCTGAAAACTTTCAATTCTATTATTTGAATAAACAAGACCGTCAAATGAGATTTAACAACGGTGGTGACCCAATTTACGCTATTTTCGAAAAAATCGAAAACAGACCTCTTTCTAAAATTGCAAAAGATTTTGTAAAAGAATTGGCAGACGATTCTATCAGATTTATCTCTACATTAGTTAAGTAATTGAAAATTGTAAGTAACAGCAATTTTAAAGGGTGTGTCAAAACGATACACCCTAATACTTATTTAAAATTGTAGTTCACATTTATCACTATACCATTGTTTATTTAGCCAATTAATTCTTTCAAATAGTTAGGCAGTGCAAATCTTGCTTCGTGGTACTCCTTGTTATAAATTTTGCAAGTCTTTGTAATAGCATTTCCTCTTCTTTCATCCCAGTAAGAAAGCGGTTTTACTGTTTCGGAACAGAATGCCCAAGCCCAATATCCACCGGGATATGTTGGAATGTTAGAGGTGTAAGTAGAAACTATAGGGAAAACTCTTTTTAATTGTGTATACATTTTTTTTATTTCTTCCCTATTCGTAAATGGTGATTCTGATTGAGCAACCATTATACCGCCTTCTTTAAGTGACTTTTTGACATTTGTATAGAATTCATCAGTAAACAAACCTTCTCCGGGACCCATCGGGTCAGTAGAGTCAATAAGCACTATATCAAACATTTTTTCTTTGTCTTTAATGTATTCGATAGCATCTTGCACAAGTATTTCACATTTTGGATTATCAAGCTCGCAAGCGATTGTCGGCAGGTATTTTTTGCAAGCATCAATAACCATACCATCAATTTCACATAAAACAACTTTTTCTACTGTGTCGTGCTTAAGAACTTCTCTAACAGTTCCGCCGTCACCGCCACCTATAACAAGAACGGTTTTCGGGCATTTGTGAGTCATCATTGGAATGTGCGCAATCATTTCGTGATAATGAAATTCATCACCTTCCGTTGTCATCATTAAGTCATCGAGAGTCAGAACTCTTCCGAGAGTAGAATCGGTGCTGAAAATTTCTACTTTTTGAAATGGTGATTTATCAGAAAACAAAACCTCTTTTGTTTTTATTGCAATTCCGTATCCCCCCGGGGTAATTTCTTTATACAATTCTTCTCTGTCGTCTATACCTTGTAAAACCCTTACCATTTATTTTATTCCTCCGCTAAGTATGTGTATATGCAGGTGAAAAACTTCCTGCCCTGCCTCTTTCCCTGTATTTATAACAGTTCTATATGATTTAATACCTTCTTTTTTTGTAACTTCTTTTACTGTCATCATAAGCTTTCCAAGAAGTTTTTCGTCATCTGTTTCGTTAAGTGACTCAACATGCACTCTCGGTACAACAAGTAGGTGAATATCAGCTTTCGGGTTAATATCTTTGAATACAACAGCATACTCATTTTCGTATACAAATTCTGTTCCAAAATCACCATTAATTATTTTACAAAATATACAATCACTCATTTTTATTTCCTCAAACTTAAAATGTCATATTTAACCTTAAGAACTTCCAATTCGCTAAACTTCCAATTACCCCTGCTTCTTGTATTTAGAAAGAACAGTATTTTTAATACTGTCGTTTCTTGAATGCAGTGCTCTTACTAAAGCTTCCTCATCAACAGTGGCGCCTGCGTTTACAAGAGAAGTTACCATTTCTGCATTACGCTTTTTTATAGCATAGTTTAGAGGTGCAATACCCCATGAAACTTCGTTCACTCTTGCTCCGTTCCAGATAAGAACTTTAACTGTATCAGAATTTTTGCTTGCAATTGCAGCATTCAATAAGCTTCTGCCCTTGAAATTTGTATTCGGGCTAACCCCTGCTTTCAAAAGCTGTTCTACGACTTTTGGCTGTTTTCTTGCTATTGCAAAATATATTGCAGGAAGTTTCATGTTAGTAGTATTCGGATCCATTCCTGTTTTAAGAAAAAGGTCTACACATTCTGTATTACCATCACCGATAGCTTCAAAAAATCCGTTTACTGTGTAGTTGTAGTTGCTTGAAATAATTTGTTTTATTATCTGCTCTTTTGGTGTCAAATCATCGTCAGCATTTGCTGCACTAACACAAAATATAAGCATTGATAATAAACATAGTGCAAAAAGTTTTTTCATAAATATCCTCCCTGCTATGCCACCCATTTTTTAGGGTCAAATTTTAAATCACGAACATTCATTTGAAGAGTTTTTAAATATGGCTCAAACTTTTTCATTAAAATAACTTTGTACAAAGAAAGCTCTTGAGCTACAACCGGATTTTCGCAAGCAATAACCATAACACCTTTTGGTAGCATGGAAAATGGCCTGGATTTACCTTTAAATTTTTCGGGTAAAATTTTGTCCCAAAAATTAAAAAGCGTAGTTCTTGTAACAGCTTTTTTTAATTGCGGATTATCCATCATTGATTCAATGACAGTATCAATCCCCTCAAAATCAGTGTACAAGACCTTTCCCAAAACTTTTAAATCCTTCTTTTTTGTGATATCATACCCCTATGGAATGTAATTTAGATAATATCATAAAATCTTCAAAAAAGATACTATTATTATCACATATGAATCCTGACGGAGATACATTAGGTTCTATGTGCGCAATGTATAGCATGATTTATAACAGGTTTAAGATAAAGCCTGATATGAGCGTAGTCTCAAACATTCCTTATAACTACAAATTTTTACCGAATGTAAATAAAGCTGAACGGCATTTTGATAAATCTTTGGTTTACGATTTGGTAATATCTTTGGATGTAGCTTCTATTGAGCGAACATTAGATGCACAACACTTTTTTGATAAAGCTAAGGTTTCCGTAAACATTGACCATCACAAAACAAATCCGAAATTTGGCGATTATCAAATTATTGAACCTGAAGCAAGTTCTTGTGGTGAGGTTTTGTATAACTATTTTAAAAAGCATGACTGGAAGATTGATAAAGAATCTGCTATTTGTTTGTATGTGGCAATTATGACAGATACAGGCAATTTCAGATTTGAAAATACTTCCTCAAATGTCTTTAGAGCAGTTGCGGATTTGGTAGATAATGGGGCAAATCCAAATGAACTTTACAAAAACTGTTACGAAACAAAAACCAAGAACTTTGTACTTTTCCAAAACTATTGTGTAAACAAGGCAGAGTTTTTAGAAGATAATAAAATTGCTTATACAACAGTTTACAAAAAAGATTTGGAAAAATTCTCGGCAGGAGATGATTATACAGACGGTATTGCAGAAACTTTAAGAGCAATCGAAACAACTGAAGTATCTTTTGTAGCAAAAGAAGTTGATACAAAACTTACCAAAATATCAATGAGAAGCAAAAAAACTGATGTGGCTCAAATCTGTACAAAATTTGGCGGAGGAGGACATACATTTGCCGCAGGATGCACAATCAAAGCAAGTGTAAAAGATGCAGTAAAAAAACTTTTGGACGAAATAAAACTGTGAAAAATAAAACTTTTAAAACAATAAAAACAATAATAATCTCAATAGTAGATAATGATCTTTTCGGAATGGCAGCTGAAATGGGCTTTATGCTTGTTATAGGTTTTTTCCCGTTTATTTTATTTTTGACTGCAATCTTTGGCTGGCTTGGCAAACAC
Source organism: uncultured bacterium (assembly GCA_902777605.1). Lineage (GTDB taxonomy): Bacteria > Cyanobacteriota > Vampirovibrionia > Gastranaerophilales > Gastranaerophilaceae > CAG-196. The sequence goes on from CACYUI010000013.1 coordinate 11,028, forward strand.
TCATTTATGATACCGCTTCTGACATTTATGCATCAGGTAATTCCTGAAGATATTCTTACATTATTGCAAATTGTCATGAATGAAGTTTGGTTTTTTACAAAGGGCGGTTTGATTGCAGCTTTGGGATTCTTTATTACGGTTTTCTTATCAATGAACGCTATTGCGATAGTTGCTAAAGGGTTAAATAGAGCATACAAAATTGATGATTCAAGGTCTTTTATTTATAACAGATTACTAGCACTGGTTATGGTTTTTGTAAATGCTCTAGTTCTATTTCTAAGTATTGATCTGATTGTATTCGGTAAAGTTATTATTCAATTTTTAACAAGGTATTTAGGTTTGACGGAGCTTGCAGGAAACATAATTTTATTTGCAAGATGGCCTGTTGCGTTTGTTGCATTGTTTATTATGGCATATTTACATTATTACATACTTCCTGATTTGAAAGGCGATGAAATACTTAGACGAAGAAGCGCGCTTCCCGGAGCTTTGTTCTTTACAATTTCATGGTTGATAGGTTCTTGGGGGTTTTCTATATATATTAATAACCTGCATACATACAACTTTGTGTACGGGACAATTGGTGCGTTTGCAGTACTTATGATTTGGCTTTACTATACTTCTATTCTTATTCTTGTTGGCGGAGAAATCAACTCTCAGCTGCTTAGCAGACTTGAAAGAAAAGAAGAATTGACTGAAATAAGACAGAGCAGGAATACTAATGATAACGAGATATAAAAAATATCTTGATTTTTTGGATAGCAAGTTGCATAAAATGTTTGATAGTCAAAGACCATTTATTAAATGTAAAAGCGGCTGCTCATATTGCTGTGAAGAAGGTGAATATCCACTGTCAGAGCTGGAATTCATATGGCTGATGATGGGATACGAGGGTTTAGATCAAGATACCAAAGATAAAGTTGATGCAAATATTCAGGAATTAATTTCAAAACCCAGACAAAAAATGTATAAATGCCCTTTTTTGATAGACAAAAAATGCTCTGTATATAATAACAGGGCAATAATTTGCAGAACCTTCGGACTTATTTCTTACGACAGTAAAGGCAAGAAGAAAGTACCGTTTTGTGTAGATAAAGATCTTAATTATGCAGAGGTTTTTGACAAAGAAAGCTCTAAAATTGTGGCTCTTGCTCCTGACGGAACTGAGCCGGTTGCTTTTAATATAGACAGGGAGTTTTTAACAAATAAAGAATTTGAGAAAGAGTTTAAAATATTCTTTGGCGATGACAAAACTCTTTATGACTGGCTTAAGGAGTAAAAAGTAGTAAATTGCAACTTTGCAGCTTGTAGAGTTTACCTATACAACATTCTCAAATGTGCTTTTTACAGCATGGTTTTCGCTACTTTTGTATGAATTCAATGCTTTTCCTGCATTCGAAATTTTTAAATGTCCATCATTTGTTTCTTCATACTTAGTATTAGTTTTTACTTCTTGAGCTGTTGCATTTGACTGGCAATATTCCAAATAGTTTTTATAATTAACCTTGTTCTCTGAATTTTGGCCATTAGATATATTGTACTTGTTATCTTCTTGTTTTAAATGTTGAGGTTCAAATTTTGTTCCTTTTAATTTCGGAGAAACATTTGGGATTAATTTTGAAATATAATTTATTGTGTCTTCTTCAGCTTTCATTGTACGGTAAAAAGATGCCATTTTAGACATTTTTACCATTTCGTTGCTATTAATACCATTTGTCTTGCAGTATTCTCTGAATTCGTCGAGTGTAACAGTTCCGTCCTCATCAGTATCCATATCCGCCATGTACATCGGTTCACCCTTTTGTGCATACTCAGCGGTTTGGTTAGCAGCATAATTATTAGTACGGTCAACTCTGTTTGTACTATTCAGCAGCAATGATTGAATATCTAATGCATTATTAACTGAAGTTATTTCCATCACACACGACCTCTAATACATTTGTTATATATTAAGTATAACTCTCTTTTTAAGAACTACAACCCTAAACTTAATAAAACTTAAACGAAATTATTACTCATTTAAACGGATTAAGCTTCTTTAACAGGTTTTACTCCGCGAGTAATAGCTTCAAGTATTCGTTTAACTTTTACAATCTCTATGCCTTCAAATTTTTCTTGAATATCGTTGGCATCCGGTATAATTATGCGTTTAAATCCTAATTTTTGCGCTTCGTTAATTCTTTTTTCTATATGATTAACGGCTCTAATTTCTCCAGAAAGACCAATTTCACCAACAATTGCTGTTTGGAGGTCAAATACTACATCTCTTACGCAAGTTACAATAGCAAGTGCTATCCCTAAATCTGCAGCAGGCTCACTAACATCTATGCCGCCAATTACATTCACATAAACATCTTGTTTAGAAAGATTCAGTCCTATTCTTTTTTCAAGAACAGCTAATATTTGCAATACTCTTCCAGTATCAACACCGTTTGCAACCCTTCGTGGTGCAGGGTAAGGTGTTGTCCCGACAAGAGCCTGTATTTCGACCAAAAGCGGTCTTGTACCTTCGCTTGTTACAATAATTGTGCTCCCTGGAGTTTGGGTTTGATTATATTCTTTCAAAAACAATTGGCTTGGGTTAATTACTTCTGTTAATCCGTTTCCACCCATTTCAAAAATACCAACTTCCGATGTGTTTCCAAAACGATTTTTTATTGAGCGCAAAATCCTGTAGGACTTGTATTTATCGCCCTCAAACTGAATAACTGTATCTACCATATGCTCTAAGACTTTTGGACCGGCTATGTTTCCTTCTTTTGTAACATGCCCGATTACTATAATAGAAACATTTTGAGATTTAGCAACTTGCATCAAAGAATTGCAACATTCTCTAATTTGAGAAACGCTTCCGGCAGAGCTTTGTATTGTTGATGTATAAATTGCTTGAATACTATCTACAATGACCAAATCAGGTTTTAAATTGTCGATATTTCTTTTTATAAGTTCCAAATTCGTCTGGGGGTATATATAAAGATTATCTGATTTAACGCTAAGCCTTTCTGCTCTAAGTTTTACTTGACTTGCTGATTCTTCCGCTGATACATAAAGAACTTTTTTCCCGTTCTTGCATAACTCTCCTGATGTTTGGAGTAGTATGGTTGATTTACCGATACCCGGATCTCCGGCAATAAGCACAAGTGAACCTTGAACAATACCACCTCCAAGAACTCTATCGAATTCAGAAATGTTAGTTGATAATCGTATTTCTGTATCCATTTCTATTTCAGAGAGTTTTTGAGGCGGGTAAATATCTTCTATAACGGGCAAATTTTTGTGTTCAGAACTACTATCGGCAATTTCTTCTACAAAAGAACCCCAACTGCCACATTCAGGACACTTACCTAAATATCCTGCAGTTTCATAACCACAGTTCTGACACACATATTTTGACTTGACCTTTGCCATAAATGATTAATTAATACCTTTATTCATAGGTATTACAAGCTTTTGACCTATTGACAAGGCATTTGGATTCGCCATTTTATTAGCTTCTTGAATAGCATTAACCTTGTTCATATCAAAAGAACCATAAAATCTGATAACTATACTTTCTAAAGTATCGCCTTCTTTTACAATATATTCCTCGTTAGACATTACAACCGGAGTAATTTTTTTGTTAGAAGCCGTGTCTGCAGGAACAAATCTAAACTTGCCGGTTCCGGTAGATTGAGGTTTTGGTGCGACAATAGTATCATCTTTCGGAGTAGAAAGATTAATAAGTATACTTATAAAAGTAGTAATAAGCAAAGTTACAATAACACCACAAATCAAACCTGTAACAAAATATACTTGCGGAGCTTTTTCGTTTTTTTGTGGTTTCACACCAAAAGACTGCCAAAGAGCATCAAGCTCTTTTGTTTTTAGCTGTGATCTATAAAAATCTTCATCTTGGTGAGCTCTGTTATATCTGTTTAGAGCCTCCATCATCGCAACTTTTTCTCTTGTAATATTTGATCTTCTGAGTGTTGTGCTTTTCATACTTCCTCACAATTTTGGTACAAAACCCTAACTATATATAAAAATTATCACAAAATGACACAAGGCGCAAATTTGTAAAGATTTGTATTAAGATTTGTTAATATTAGCAGTTGCAATAATCTTTTAATTTAGGATTTTTTCTAAACCAAGTCAGCTGCCGTTTTGCATAGTTTCTTGAATGTTGCTTTAGTTTATCCAAGGCTTCATCTAATGTCGATTGACCGTCTAAAAAAGTCAAAATTTCTTGATATCCTATTGTGCATACAAAATTTTTGATTCTTCCATGCTTTGCCAAGAGCGACCTTGTTTCTTCTACAATACCCAGTTCGACCATTGTATCGACTCTTTTATTTATTCTGTTGTAAAGTTCTTCTCTTGATTTAATAACAGGCATAACCCAATCAACATCATATTCGGGTTCTTTTAGGAGTGATAGTTCGGATAATGGTTTTTTTAAAGTTTTTATCATTTCTAAAGCTCTGACTATTCTTCTTTTGTTTCCGTCTTTTACTCTTTCATATGTCAAAAAATCTAAATGTTTAAGTTCTTGTAATAACTCTTCTCTGTCCTTTTTATCGAGTTCTTCTCTTAGTTCATAATTAGTTTCTACTTCAGGAAGATTGTAATTTTCCAAAAGAACTCGAAAATACAATCCTGTACCGCCGGCTATTATTGGAAGCTTGCCTTTTGCAAGAATTTCTTCTATTGCTAATTTAGCATCTTTCATCCAATCTCCTGCAGAGTAATCAAATTCCGGTTCAACAATATCAATTAGATGGTGTTTTATTCCCTGCATTTCTTCTGTTGTTGGTTTTGCAGCCGCAATATTAAAACCCTTATAAACAAGCCTTGAGTCAGCAGAAATAACCTCGCCGTTATATTTTTGTGCAAGTTCTATTGCCAATTTTGTTTTTCCGCTTGCAGTAGGGCCTGCAACTGCTATTACTTTAGGTTTCATAATATTAATTCTACCCTAAAATTAAAAACTGTGATATAATCACAGTATGTTTAAAAGAATAGCTGCTATCTTAATGTTATCAATGTCACTTTCTGCTTATGCTGCAGAAATTCCTGTTGATGCAAAAATGGATTATAACCAGGGTATTGATTTTTATAAACTTGGAATGTATGAACGAGCAATCGAATCTTTCCGTTCGGCAGTAAGAACATACCCTGACTATATTGATGCATATTATAATTTGGCAACTGTCTTAGAATATTTAAAGCAGTACGCTGAAGCGCTGTCTACTTATAAACAAGTATATGCAAGAAATCCGCATGATTATGAAGTAATATATAAAATGGCTTTGATGAGCTCTAAAATAGAGGATTATAATAAGGCTGCAGAATATATTTCTCTTATTCCTCAATCAAGTTCATATTATCAAAGAGGGTTAGAACTTGCAGAATCAATTAAGATGACAAATGCAATTCCTCAAAAACCTGCAAATTTGCCATCTAAAGTTGCATCGTTTTCGGGTGTGTATGAAAATGTTTTAAGTCCAACAGGTATTACAACAGATACATTTGGTAATGTTTATGTCGCAACATTTTCTGATAATACAATTTTAAAAATTACACCTGACGGGAAAAGACAAGTATTCCTAAAAAGTGAATTAATAAACGGTCCGATAAGTTTAGCAAGTGATAAAGTCGGAAATATTTATGTTTCGAATTATAATACTAATAATGTGCTTAAAATAACTCCCCAAGGTTCGGCATCAGTCCTTGTTTCAAGAATAGATAAACCATATGGTTTGCATGTTGAGGGAGATATGCTTTTTATAACCTGTCAAGGCTCAAATTCAATTCTTAGACAAAAACTATAATATCATTGCAAGAACCATAAGTATCATTGCGCCAATTTCCATAGCCGTTGACATATGTTGTGCAAATTTTTGTGAATCATATTTTTTTGATGATTTTTTAGCTTTATTAACACTATTAAGTCTTTTTAATCGTTTTTGTGTACTCTCATTAGAAAACTCCGTACCAAATGTTGCGTATTCCATTTTTGCCAATTCATCATCTAAATTGTCCGAAGTTTGTACATTATCATAATCTTCAAATGTATTTCCATAGTTATTGTATTTTCTTGTGTAATTTCTTTGACCAAAAGGATTTCCAAAACGGTTGCTGCTAAGACCAGATAGGTCCATAGAATTAATCATTTCGTCGTTATAATAACTGCCGTCTCCATAGTAATCAATTTCTTTTGATTTTGGCGAAGATGCGATTGTGCTTCCCGGATGCATTTTTTCTTTTATTCTGTCCATGCGTGTTGAATAATCATCTACATCGTAAATTTTACCGAATAATTTTTTTTCGATTGTGACAATTCTTGTGTGAAAATCTCTGTTTTTGTATGTAGTTTTAAATAATTCTTTTTCTATTTCATCTACAATAGGATAATTAACATTACTCTCTTCTTGAGCTTCTTCTTCTGCCAAAAGGGTATCTTTTACAGGAGGAATTTCTAATCCGATAACATCAGCCGAAATATCTCCTGAAAGTTTCTTTAATCTTTTATTTATATCACCTGTTGACGCCTTGCCGTAAACTGTTTTTTCAAGTCTTTCAATTCTTTTTGAACTTGAATCTTTCGAGTAATCATAACCAAACAGACTATTTTCTATTTTAGAAATGGATGCATCTATTGTTGAACTGTCCGCTACAGAAATAGAAAATATAAAAAATATAGGAATAAAAATGTATAAAATTGTTTTTTGCATAGCAATACCACCTTTGGTATCACTATAAATTGAGTTTTAAGCTTTCTGTATTCGACTGAATATTACAAATTATCAGAGGTGAATTTTAATAAAAAATACTAGCACTATTAAATAATGAAATATTTTTATAGCACTTTTAAATTAGCCTAGTACACTAAATATAAAGCTTTGCAAAATCTAAATCGCTTTTTGTAGTAATTTTTATGTTTGTGTAACTCCCATTTACTATATAAACAGGAATACCAAGCTCTTCCAACATTGAACAATCGTCTGTATAATTTCCGTCCCTAAGTTTTTCATGAACTTCTTTAATAATAGTGGTTTTAAAGCCTTGAGGGGTTTGAGTATTGTATAGTTTAGAACGATCGATTGTTTTTATTATTTTCCCGCTTATGTCGACTTCTTTAATAGTGTCGGTTGTTTTTGTCATAACAGATACTGCGCCCTTATCGAGCACGGTTTCAATTGTTGCAGCGATTATATCTCGTCTTATTAAAGGTCTTGCTCCATCGTGAATAAGAACATATTCATTTTTAACATGTTTTAGTGCATTAAAAACGGATTTTTGTCTTGTATCGCCGCCTTCTACGATTTTTATTTTTGGAGAATCAAACATTTTTTTCAATATTTCTTTTATAGAGATATTAGCTGCTATTATTATTTCCTTTATTTCATTAAAATCTGTAAATTTAGAGACAGTTTCTTCTATAACAGTTTTTCCGTTAATTTCTTCTAAAAGTTTATTTTTATTACCATATCTTGAGGATGTGCCACCTGCCGTAATAATTACAGAAAAAAGCGGATTTTTAGTATTGTTTTCATAATATTCACTGTTCATAGCTATTCTCCAAAATGATTATATACTCTAAGTTCATCATAACTTGAATACTTGTTTCCTGCAATTTCAACTCTTGTTCCGTCAAAAGGACATACTTCGCCAATTTGAACAGCTCCTTTAATAAGAGTTAAATATTTTTTAGGGACTGCTGCAACAAGTTTGTAATCTTCTCCGCCAAATAAAACATGTTCTGTTTTTGCTTCTTTTAAATGCGGAATTTTATCATAATCTACAACAAGCTTTACACCACTTGCTTCTGCAATTCTAAAGAGAGCATCTACTATACCGTCTGAAGTATCCATCATTGCATAATTTTCTTTTACGAGTGTTGATACTTGTTCTGAAAATTCGTACTCTAACTCAGGTTCAAGGTGATATTTTACAAATTCATTATCTTTTTTACCTTCTTGCAGCTTTTCTAAACCTAAAGCGCTAGAGCCATAATTTCCTTTTGTTAATAAAATATACCCCTTTTTTGCATTTCTTCTTGAAGATATGTTTCTGCCTTTAGTTAAGCCGATTGCTGTAATAGAAATCATTATATCTTTTTTTGAGCCGGTTATATCTCCACCAACAATTTCTATATTCTTGCAAACGGATTGGGCACCTTTGTAGAACTCTTTTACAAAGTTTTCATCTATATCATTCGTTAAAGAAAGAGCAATTGTAGTATACTTTGGTTTGGCACCTGATGCAAGAATATCACTAATATTAACTGCCATAGATTTATAGCCGAGTTGATATGTGGAACACCAATCTCTTTTAAAATGGATGTTTTCTACAAGACTGTCTTGAGAAATTACAATCCCTAATTCTTTTAAATATGCACAATCATCGCCTACATATTTTGTGCCGATTTGACTCTCAATAGCTTTAATAAAACTCAGTTCCTTCATACACTAATTTTATCATAAAAAAGCTTTAAGTCTAAATCCAGTTATAATAAGAAAAATTATATTAAGTGTATTTGTTACGATTTATAAATCACTCTAAAGTATTACTATAATCTGTATTGCAGCCACTTGAAAAAGTATTAAGTGTATTGTATAATAAAAGTAGAGATAGTATATGAAATTATAATTACCTCTAGAGTGTTAACTAGCCCCACGCCACTCTTTAAACAAAAAGGTATCCGTAACTTTTAACAAATCGGTGAGAGCAATGGATACGCTACTTTTACAAAAGCCCCAACTTGAAAAGACTGCGACAAGCGCGGCAGGAATCGGAATTGCATTATGCTTGCTGCTTGTCCAAAATTTGGGAATCTTTGCTAAGGATATAGGCGGGCTAACAGGAATTTCACCAACAATAAACAGTATTTTAGAAAAACAAAAAATTCAGGAAGAGTTGTTTGAACAAGAGATTTTAGAAAAATATAAAAATTTAAATGTTGTAGAAGTGGAAAAAGGTGTTAAACATGTCAGGATGATTAGATACTATAACGGAAAACCGGTAAGAATAAATATAGTAGAAATTTCAAAAGGTGTTAATGGGGATTTGGCGATAGAACCGGCAATAGCATCAGATACACTTGCAGCACGCTCAAAAATTTCAAAAATAGCGAATAGAGAATCTGCAATAGTTGCAATAAACGGCGGTTATTTTAAGCCTCAGACAGGAGTTCCTCTTGGAACACTTATGATAAACAAAAAAGTTTACACCGGTCCGATATATGACAGAGTTGCAATGGGTATCTTTGATGAAGGGTACGCAATGGCAAGAGTTCAGTTGAAAGCAGAAGTTAAAACAAATCTAGGAGGATTAAAAATTGATAACATTAATCAACCAAGAATGTTGGCGACTCATACACTTGTATATACGCCGGAGTGGGGCGAAGTTTCTCCACTATCTCCAAAATATGGTATGCAGCTTGTTGTAGAAAATGGTAAACTGGTAAAAGTTTCAACTTCACCAAATAAAATACCGGCAAATGGTTATGTAATTGTTGGTTCTGAAAAGAATTTAAATACAATTATAAATGCTAAGAATTTCGACTTAGATATAAAAATTAATCCTGAATGGAAAAATGTTAACCATATCATTAGTGGCGGACCTTATTTAGTAAAAAATGGCGAAGTTTTTGTAGATATGACAGAACAAAAACTGGGAGCAATTGGCGGAAGGAATCCGCGTACTGCGATTGGTTACACTAAAGATAATAATCTCATTATGCTAACTGCTGATGGCAGGGAGGGAGCTTCAATAGGTCTTACACTAAATGAACTTGCCGCTTTAATGAAATCGCTCGGTTGTGTCAATGCAATGAACCTCGATGGAGGTGGCTCAACCGTAATGCTTATTAAAGGTCAAGTAGTAAATAAGCCTGCTGTTCAAGGTGGTATTCCATTATCTCACACTCTTATGGTAAGAAAACTTTCTTAACACATATCTTTTACCCCACAAAGATTTGTGATCTGCCCCTCTTTGATATATTTCAAAGAGGGGTTTGAGGTTATATTTACTTTTGGGTGTATTTTAAGTATAATTTTATAGAGATTTGGAGAGGTAAGAGCCTTACATAATGAAAAGATTGAAGCGGTTTTTATATCTTTTTATAACATTTTTTATGTTTTTGACTCTGTCTGTTTGCGCAGAGCCAAATAAAGTGATGTCGCTAAATTATGATGACTCTTCTTCTTTGGTTTATATAAATGTGGAAGGAAGTTCCGCAAAAGATAGCGCACCTGTTAAATATGTAAGACTTGAAAATCCGAATAGAATATATTTTGATATACAAAACTCTGTGCTAATAGGACAAAAACAACAATTGGTGTTTGAAAAAAGTAATATTAAAGAAATTCGTATTGCACAGTTTTCAACAAATCCTGATATTGTAAGAGTTGTTATCAGTTTTGAAGAAGATTTTGACAGTTCAAAAATAAAACTCGTGAATATTGATGGAAAAATTATAGTCAAGGTTGCAAAACCTACTTTAGGAAATGATTATTTTAATCTGATATATGATGAAAATCCTTCATCTGTGCCATACTCAGGTATTGTCGCAAATTCTCAAGTTGTACAAAGAGTTTCAACCGGAGTAGGAGCCGGTGCTGTAAATACATCTGCGTCTTCTCAAAACGCAGCCCAGGTAATGAACGATATAACAAAAGCCTTTGCTGATTCTACTTTAAATAATTCGGACGGAAAAACTTTTGAATCAGTTGTTTCAATTGACTTATCTTCTGCTTTAAAACTAAGGACAAAATATTTCATAAACGGTTATTATTACAAAAACGGAGGGCTTTTAATCAGCGGACTTGGTCAAATGACTGCTGCTAAAATGTTTACTCTTGATGCACCAAAGAGAGTTGTAATAGATTTGCCTAACACATATGTTGATAGAAGAATAAGAAATACGACGGTTAATCTATGTCCAGGAGAAGCGTGCAAAGATTCTGCAAAAATAGGACAATTTGAATTTAACAAAGCTCGAATTGTTGTAACAACAGAGACTCCTGAAAAATATATTCCGGTGTATTCTGCTGATTCACAATCAATGTTGTTTATTAATGCTGGCAAGCTAAATCACAAATCTTTAGTAAGTTCTGTAGCAAATGTTCAAAAGGCTTATGTAAAAAAAATTAATTCCAAAACACATGAGTTAATACTGTCTTTTACAGCGCCTGTCGTTCATTCTATTATTAGAGATAATAACTATTTGTCAGTATATTTATTCAATGTAAAAAGCTATAATGAACCCGATTTGATAAAAACTTTTAACGGTTCTTATTATAAAACTATGACATTATCTTTACTTCCAGAAGTAGGAATAAAAACAACAATGAAAATCAATAAAGATGATGTTATTAAAATAGAGCAAAGTGTTGACGGTAAAGCTCTTAAGTTTACGATTATACAATCCGATAACAAAAATGATACTAAAAATCAAAAAACAGAAGATACTGATAAGCCTAAAAAACCTCCTATAAAAAATAAAGTCGTAATTGATCCTGGTCACGGAGGCAGTGATTACGGTGCCATAAGAGAAGGTATAAATGAAAAAGATATCACATTAGATATGTCGCAAAGAGTAGCTTCAATATTGAAGTCAAAAGGTTATAAAGTAGCATTGACAAGAGAGGATGATACATACATAGGTTTGCAGGAAAGGTGTGACTTTACTGAAGTAGAAAATCCTGAAATCTTTGTAAGCATTCATGTAAATTCTGCTGTAGCAACTGAACCTTACGGAATCGAAACGCATTATTATCATGAACAAAGTAAAGATCTTGCTGAAATAATACAAAATCATCTTGTGAAAGATATTGATACAAAAGATAGAGGTATCATAAAATCAAAATTCTATGTTATTAACCACACTGATGTTCCTGCAGTTTTAGTAGAGACAGGATTTATTTCAAATGCAAACGAAAGGGCAGAGTTAATAACAGACAAAAGAAAACAGGAAGCTGCTAAAGCTGTTGCAGAGGGTATAATAGAATATCTAAAGAAAAACAAATAATGGCAAATATAAAAGATAATACATCATCAATAGGATTTTTTGATTCGGGAGTCGGAGGACTCTCTGTTTTAGCTCGCTTTAGAGAAATATTACCAAATGAAAATATAGTTTATTTCGGTGATACTGTTCACTTGCCCTATGGTAATAAAACAAAAGAAGAGTTAATAGGTTATGCAAAAGATATACTTAATTTCATGTCAGAAAAAAATGTAAAAGCTGTTGTTATTGCATGCAATACCTCTTCCGCACAAGCATATGATGCAATAAAGGAATTATATAACTTTCCTATTTACCCAATTATACAAACATGCGCTAAAGGTATAGGAGTTAATAATTATAAAAAAATAGGTGTTTTTGCAACAGAAGCTACCGTAAAATCAGGAAAATACTCTGAGGAGTTAAAAAAAGGAAATTCAAATATACAAGTTAAAGAAATTGCAAGCAAAAATTGGGTAGGAATTGTTGAAGGTGTGTCTGAAAACAGAGAAAAAAATATCAAAAACATACAGTATGAAATAAAAGAAATGCTTGAATTTAAGCCTGATAAAATAATTTTGGGCTGTACTCATTACCCGTATTTAATGAATGAATTTGTAAAATACGCACCAAGAGAATTATTCATTGATCCTGCAGAAATTTTTGTTAAGTATATAAAAGATGATTTATCTAAAAAACAACTGCTCAACGAAAAAAACTCTTCAGCAAAAGAAGAATTTTATGTAAGCTCAAACCCTCAAGAATTTGTAAGAAACGGTAGAATTTTTTATATTGTAAAAGAACTGCCCACAGTAGTGTAATACCTATCTCTTAACTCTTGAAAATACTTCTACATCAATGTTATCAAATGTATTATCAAAGAAGTATGCTGCAGAAGCAACCATTGAAGCATTATCTGTACAATATTTCATTTGCGGAGCGTAGACTTTATATCCTAAATCAGCAAGACTGAAAATTTTCTTTCTTATTTCTGAATTAGCCGCAACTCCTCCTGCTAATACAACTTGATTAAAACCTGTTTCTTCTAGTGCGTGTTTAACTTTTTTATATAGAGTAGAAGAAACGCATTCTTGAAAACTTGCACAAATATCATTAAGTGGAAGCTCTTTACCGTCAAAAGATTTAACAAGCCTTAGTGCAGCTGTTTTAAGACCTGAGAAGCTAAAATCATATTCTCCAACCTTTGCTTCCGGTAGTTTAAAAGCGTGAGGATTTCCTTCTTGTGCTAACTTGTCTAGTTTAGGACCTCCGGGGTATGGCAAACCAATTAAGCGTGCTACCTTATCATACGCTTCACCTACTGCATCATCTATAGTTTCGCCTATTATTTGCATATCAGAATATGAGTTAACTTTTATAATCTGCGTATGTCCTCCGCTAACCAATAGTGCAATAAAAGGAGGCTCCAAATCGGTATCAATAAAGTTAGCGGCCAAATGTGCGTTTAGGTGGTTTATCCCGATAAATGGTTTGTCATAAGCCAATGCTAATGATTTAGCGGCATTAAGCCCAACAAGCAGACACCCAACCAGTCCTGGACCAACCGTTCCTGCAAATGCATCAATTTTGTCCCGTTCATTTGCCCCTATACCAGCTTGCTTAAAAGCTTCTTCTATAACAACATTAATTGCTTCTAAATGTTCTCTTGCCGCAATCTCAGGGATAACACCACCGTATTCTTCGTGGATTTTAATTTGAGATGCTACAACATTTGATACAACTTCTCTGCCGCCTTTTACGATAGCACAAGCGGTTTCGTCACAACTTGATTCAATAGCCATAATTAGTGAATTATTATCAATTGTAACGGGCTTATTGGTAAATAATGTATTTCTAACTTTGTTCATATTAGTATTATATTACAAAGGGTTGAAATACAACAGATTATGGTTAAATTTCTTGATAAAGCGCGTATTAAAGTAATCTCAGGCCATGGCGGAAACGGTATGGTTGCTTGGCGCAGAGAAAAATATGTAGACAAAGGCGGGCCTGCCGGTGGAGATGGTGGAAGAGGCGGTGACATATATTTTGTAGCTGATGAAAACATGTCTACACTATTAGACTTTAAAATTAAATCTGTTTATAAGGCGAAATCCGGCGAAAATGGCGGCATAAAAGGTATGCACGGTGCCGGAGCAAAAGATTTATTCATAAAAGTTCCTATAGGAACAATGGTTCGTGATACAAAAACTGGAAAAATTATTGCAGATTTAACAGAGAACGATCAGCAGGTTCTTATTGCCAAAGGTGGTCGTGGTGGCCGTGGTAATGCACGATTTGCTACCGCACAAAAGAAGGCTCCTCAATTTTGTGAACCCGGAGAACCCGGAATCGAGAGAGTCTTAGAGTTGGAACTCAAATTAATTGCTGATGTCGGATTGTTGGGAATGCCAAATGCAGGTAAGTCAACATTTATTAGTGCTGTAAGTTCGGCTAAACCTAAAATTGCAGATTATCCTTTTACAACGCTTGTGCCTAATCTCGGTGTTGTTCAAAAATCAGACGGCGGTTCATATGTCATTGCAGATATTCCTGGGTTAATTGAAGGTGCATCTGAAGGTGTAGGACTTGGTCATGAATTCCTACGCCATGTAGAGAGATGCCGTTTTTTGGTTCATATTGTTGACTTGACAGCAGAAAATCCTGTGGATAATTATAAAATTATTAATAACGAACTAAAAAAACATTCCGAACATTTAGGTAACTTGTATCAAATTTTGGTGTTGAATAAGATTGATGCAATTACTAAAGAAGACTTAAGTAAATATGTAGAAGATTTTAAAAAATATTCTAATGACATTTTTCAAATATCAGCTGTTACAAGAGAAGGTATAAAGGAATTGTTGCATTTTATTGATGCAAAGGTTGATGAAATACCTAAGCCGATTTTTGAAGTCGAAGTAGAAGAAGATATTGCCGCATACGATAATGATGACAGTGCTTTTGAAATTCACAAAATTGCAAAAGATGCCTATGTTATTGAGGGTGGTAAAATAAGTCGTTTAGCAAAAGTTACCGATTCAAGAAACACTGAGCAGGTTATTAGACTCCAAAACATATTAAAAAGTATGGGTGTATTCGAAGAATTAAAAAAATATGGACTAAAAAATGGCGATGTGGTAATATTAGGACACTTGGAACTTGCATATTACGATGACGAGTTCTGGGGTGATGAAGCTAAAGGATAAAATTCGACCTGTGTATCACAAATAGCGAATCTCAGTATAAATTTTAAAGGAGCCTTCATGAAAATATTAAATAGCTGTTCTCCATCTTTTGGAATTAAAATTGTTGAAAATAAAGCTTTTAAAGAAGTTGTAGAATATTCTTATAAAGTAAATAAAAATGATATTTTACATAAAGCTATAAATAATCTTGAACATACAATAGAAGGTGATGTTTTAATTACTCACGGTATAGATAAAAAAGGGAAGCATTTTTCACAGTTTGAATTAAATGGCAGGAAAGTAGAAAATACTCCTTACTTTGACGAAACATATTTGGATGCTACATTAAGGTGTATATATGACCTTTCAAATTTGGGCAGCAGATTCAAAACGCTAACAGGAACTAATACTATCAAAACAAGAACAAATAAATGATAAATGCAATTAATGAAGCAAAAAAAAGCGGAGCGGATATTCCTATAGGATGTGTTATTAAACAAAACGGGAAAATTATTGCATCAACACATAATAGAAGAGAAGTTGATGAAGATATTACTGCACATGCAGAAATACTTGCTATAAAAGAAGCACAAGCAAAATTAGAAACTTCAAGATTAAATGATTGTGAAATGTATGTAACACTAGAGCCTTGTCCAATGTGTGCTTGGGCCATTATTCAATCAGGAATAAAAACTGTATATTTTGGTTCTTATAACACGCAATATGGTGCACTAGGTTCTGTTTTAGATTTACCACAAATTGCAAAATCTAAAATTAAAATATACGGTGGTATTGAAGAAGAAATATGTAATAAACTGTTGGAAGATTTTTGGAATAATGTAAGGGAAAAAAATGATATCGGCGAAGGAATTAGATAGTTTAGTTTTAAAATATGAAAATGAAGATTTTATAAAGGATGATCCCGTTCAATTCGTATATCGAGGGAAAACAAAAAAAGATAAGGAAATAGCAGGTTTTATAGCTTCTTCGTTTGCATTTGGTAACAGAAAAGCTTTTATAAAAACTTTAAGCCAAATTTTTGAATATTGTGACTATGATATATACAATTACATTATAAATGGTGATTTTAGCGCACTTAAGGGTGCATATTACAGAATATATAAAGATAGTGATATAATAGGTTTATTTAAAGTTTTGTACTATATATATACAAAAGAAGGCGGGTTGGAAGAGATTTTTAGGGGAAATTTTAAACAAGATAGAGGAATAAAATATGACCACTTTCTCTCAGGTATAGTAGATCTTATGTACAGATACACTCCAAAAGATGTAAGTTTTGGATTTTATCATATGATACCGGATGCGAAAAAAGGCAGTGCTATGAAAAAAATGAATATGTTTCTAAGATGGATGATAAGAAAATCTTCTGTTGATATAGGTCTTTGGAATTTTATGGAACCCAAAGATTTATTCATTCCTTTGGATGTGCATGTTGCACGACAATCAAGAGAAATGGGACTTTTAAAAAGAAAAAGTAATGATTATACGGCTGCGAAAGAATTAACTGAAACTTTAAGAAGTTTTTGTTTTAATGATCCTATAAAATATGATTTTGCAATGTTTGCTTTTGGTGTAGAATTAAAAAAGGAAAGTAGGAGCTTAATAAATGTTTAAAGATGTTGATTTTAATACAAAAAAATATTTGATATTAATGTTTATAATTTGTGCAGCGTTTTTTATAATTGTAATAAAAGCATTTGAATATTTGCCAACTGATGATAAACAACTTGCTACAAATCAAGCAAGAGTTAGCAATATAAATAGAACAACTACTACTGAACCTGTGCAAAATGAAAACATAATTAATGAAGAGAATTCTGTTTCAAAAAAACAAAAGCATGTACACATCGATTTATTAAAAAATTCTGTAGAAGATGTTGGTGAAACTATTCCGGAAATACAAGCTCCTGAAGGTGTAGACTATGAAAAAACAGAGATAAAAACAACAGATGATAATGCTGCAAAATATGAGCTTTCATCAGAAGAAAAAGCTGTAATTTCCCTATATAAAGCAAAGAATTACTATTCTAACGGCGAATTTTCAACAGCATTAAAAGAATATAATTCTGTCGTTCAAATGACAAACAATTCAGAGCTTGTTGCCCAAGGATATGAAGGAATTGCACATGTTTATGCAGCAAACAGAAAATTAGGTACAGCATTGGCTTTTGCAACAAAGGCATATACTATAAATCCTTCTTCTTCAAGAGAATTGCTGCTTGCAAGATTATATTACAAAACAGGCGATATAGAAAAAGCAACAAAAAGAGTGAATAACATTCTTCATAGAGATTTTTCCAATAACTAAGGCATAAAGATGGAATTAGAAGTACTGGATACAACAAAAATAAAAAAATTACTTTTTTTAGGACCAAACGGTTCTTATAGTGATTTTGCAAAAAACAAATTTATAGAAGCTTTTAGATTAAATTGTGTAAGTACAAATCTAAAATCTATCTCAGCAATTATACGAGCATTAAAAGATGCAAATTCTGATGACATTGCAGCCGTTATTCCTATCGAAAACTCAATAGAAGGAATCGTTAGAGAAACATTGGATAATTTGTCCTCTCTAAAAAAAGAAGGAATTAAAATAGTAGCAGAAACAACTATGGATGTAAAACATGCATTGTTAGGATATTCTGATAATAAAAGGGAAATAAAAATCATTCGTTCTCATCCTCAGGCTCTTGCTCAGTGCAAGCATTTTATACAGGTTAATTTTTCTGATTCGTTGATAGAAGAAGCAACTCTTTCAACATCGGCTGCCATTCGTTCTTTAACAGAAACAGATAAAAATATTGCCGCAATAGGAAGTGTTGAATGCGCAAAAATGTACAATGTTCCTGTTATGGAAGAAAATATTAATGATGAAGAAAATAACCAAACAAGATTTATCCTTTTGGCAAAATATCTTTCTCCTAAAACAGGAAATGATAAAACAAGTATTACTTTTTCTACCGAAAACAAAGCTGGTGCATTGAGCAAAATCTTAACTATTCTAGATAAGAACCATATTAATATGTCCTACATTGATTCAAGACCTTCAAAAAAAGAACTGGGAGAGTATTTGTTTTATATAGACTTTGAAGGACATCTCTTAGATGAAAAAACCCAAAAAGCATTTAAGGAATTTGAAAAATTTGTAAAAATGTTCTATGTCATTGGTTCTTATCATGCCGTATAAATATTGAATTAAAGCCTTGTTTGTTATATAAATAAATTGTGTATTATATATAATATTAACTTTTGTAAATATTTTTATTTTACATGCCGAAAAACAAGCAAAATTTTCTCTTTAGAAATCTTTATATTAATAGATAGGAGTTTTCCGGGTGTTCGTAAGTAAGATAAATAGTATCGCTCAAAATGTGGGATTTAAAGGATACCAACACATAAAGAACAGTGTTGGTGAATCTGTAATGAGATTTAACTATCCTTATGATAGCGATAAAGAAACTTGCGAAATTCAAATTTTTAAAGTTATTCCAACCGACAAATACAATTATAAACTTGTTGAAAAACCAATTGCAACAGTGCCGTTGACACCTGATGGTGTAAATGTAAATCTGCAAGATCTAACAAATTTAGATGGTGATGAGGCTTTTGCTTACAAATATGTAAGAAGAGATAAAGTTACCGGAAATGTTGTTTCAGAAGGAGCAGATACCGGTGTAAAAATAAAGAAAAAAGGCGATGAATATGGATTCAGAATCCATAATGATAAGACTTTTTACGAAGAAAAAGATGCGAGCGGAAAAGTAATACGGAATTACGAAGGTTATATTGATCCGGTTTCTAATTACAATTATACTCTTGTAACAAGAATCGGTACTACACCGACAGTTCAAGGTGCGATGTATATGGGACTTCCTGATTCTTACAAACCAGGGGTAAAGTATAAAGGTTTTGATGATCCGAATACAGGGGCTTTATATTATGATAAAAATACTCAAATAAAAGCTGAAAATACTGTTAAAACTTTTTCAAATGCTTTAGGCGGAACCTTTGCAGGTTTTGAAGAAGCTATCCCTGAACTTAGAAAAAACGGATATAAAATGCTTTTGACAACACCAATTGCTAATGGTGATAATGTTTCTTCTCACAGTTATTGGAACAAAAATAATATGCAAATTTCTCCAACGATGGGTAACACGGAAAATTTTGCATCCTTTATGAGAGAACTATACAAAAACGGTATGGGATATGTATATGATGGTACATTTACATCAGAAGGCTTGGAAGGCATTTGTTTCCAAGACATGCTAAGAAAAGGAAAGAACTCTCAATTCTATTATCATTTTAGAGCAAACGGTATTAATGATGCTCCTCTTTTATTAGGTTTAATTCCTGAAAATGATGAATATTTTAGAGTAAAATTTGTTAATACACCTCATATATATGAACAAAAAGGTAATCAAATCTTAATAAAATCAAATCCAAATTATGATCCAAATATGGAATCTTATATAGAAACTTATGACTCAAGAAAAGATGTTAATGAACTAAGTATCAATAGCCATGATGATACAGTGATGAATTATAAGTTTCAATTAACAAATACAAATCTGAAAGAATTGGATAGTAATGTAGAAAAAATTAATGAATTGAATAAAAAATACGGAAGAAATATAAATTTAGATTCGGCAGAAGCATCAAAACTTTTGGCTCAATTCTCTAATTTTGCAATTGGTAAAAAAACAGAGGGTGGTTTTGTAACTTGGGATGCCAATACTGATATGGCAAAGAAAAATTATCATATATCAGGATATGATACAAAAAATCTTATGGCAATTCCAAATCGCGCTCAAAGAGATTATGAAAAGAATATGATAGAGCGTGGTGCAAGAGAAGTTCAGGATATGACCATTCAAGCCGGTAAATATTGGACTGCGAAGGTTAAAGATATACAAACAATGTACACAGCTCAAACTTTAGGCAGAGCAAAAACTATTGAAGCAATAAATAAGCTTATAAAAGATGGCAAATTACCGAAAGAGGCAGGAATTAATGAAGCTATTTTGAATAATATTCTCAATGGAATGTATTTACTTGAGCCCAAAGGAATTCTTGATAAAGAATCTATAACAGTTAAATCATTAATGAAGCTTCCTCTTGATTCATTGGAATTTGGTGAAAATACACAGAGTGTTCTAACAACATCTTATTTTTCAAATCGTGCAACAACAGACGAAACTATCGGTGTTTCAAGATATGAATTAATGAAGCAAAACAATCCTCATCTTGTAAGTGAGTATGCGAATGTATATAACAAGGTTAATAATTTATTTACTAATGAACTAAAAGATTTTGCAGAATCAGTTGTAAAGAGAGCTAATGAAAGTTCAGATACAAAACTTGTTGATAAGAACGGAGATTATACTGAATATGGTGAATATGTAATTGAGCTTGTTGGACAAGATATTGCTAAATATGCTCTTCTTAAATCATTAAGCGGAGATAAATTCCGAGCAAAAACATTGCAAAATGGCGAAATAACATATGATTATGATTCTATAAGAAAATCAACTTCTTTGAAACAATTAGGTGTGAATGGAAATAATCCTGAAGAAGAGGCAATGCTGCTTGAAAGAAAGATTGAAAATGGATTAAAGAAGTTAAATTCAGAAGATATCTCATTTGTTGCAAATGCTTTGAATAAAAGGATAGCTGGAACGGATACTTCAAGCTTTCGACTTGCAGAAGCTTTGACTTCAAGAGCAGGACTGGGATTGAATTGGAGATTAGATGCCGCAAAAGATGTTATGGATATGGATTCCATAAGAAATAAAGAAAATGATTTTGATGACAACTGGAATGATGTTATTTCTTTTTGGAAAAAATTTGTACAAGGTGTAAAACAAAACAATTCTAATTCATACATTGTAGCAGAAATAACGGATATACCTGATTTGATGAAAGATACATATGGAGCAGACTCAGTTCCTTATAACGGCTTAACAGATTTGGGAAGAAAATTTAACGGTGAACCTGATGCTATGGCTAAGTTCTTTAATGAAACAGGAATTACATCAGAAGCCGGCTACTCGTATTTCTTTACTGATTTGTTAAAAATATTTGCACCTGAATTTGAATCTGGCAGAGAAATTTCAGAAAATCATGATTCTTTTAAGAATAGATTAGACTTACTTCTTCAAACAAGAAGTGTTGATTATCTTAGAAATTTATATACATTTATGGGAAATCACGATAAGCCAAGAATGATTCACGGTTTAGCTATTGATATGCGACTTTTCCACTCTCCTTTATTGTTCAAATATGATAACGGAAAAGCAGACTTTAACTATGAACACAAGCAAAGATTAGATGCTATAAGAGTTTTATCAGGTGCAGAAAAAATTTCTGATGTACCAATTGAGCTTAGGTTGAATGTTGATAACAACGACTATTTTAAGACAGTTTCATCAAGAGCCGTTGCTCAATCAAAACTGTTAATGGATGCAATTGATGATTTGAGTGCAAATATTTCTGACGAAGATAGAACGCTTATTAAATCAGCATTGGTAGATTTAACAAACGGAAATTATTTGGAAAACACTGAAACTCCTCAAATGGCAAGAATTAATATTAAAGAGCTTTCAAGTGTAGAGGATGCATTTAAAGAAATTCTTTTGTTAGCTAAACAAAATCATCATTTGAATCTTACAGATGCAGAATATGATGCGATGGTTCAAAAAACTGTAGCTAAAGCTAATGAAATGGATTTATCAGATTTTTTAGTTCACGGAGACTTTGACTGGACTGGTGCAAATGATGAAATAGGAAAAACGAATCTCAAATATTTAGAAGAAGTACTTGGAACATCAGAAAACAGTATGCAATATGACTTGTACACAGTTCAGCTTGCAAGACTTGTTCAAAAAGCTTATATAGATTCAAAGAGAAATCCTGCAGCAAAAGAAGTTATTATAGAAGCAACAAAAGATTTTATCAAAAAATATAACAGAGAAAAAGTTAACAGTGCAAGACAAGAATATTCAAGAACAGAATCCCCTGCTCTTTCAATGAAGAAAAACGGATATGCAGCAAGAGATGTAAAAACAGCTCTCGCTATGGCAGTAAAGCAAGCAGAATTCAAAACGGGTAAAACGATTGATAATAAAGAAGATATTATAAACCAAATTTATCAAACGGCTACAGAACCGGCAGTTACTAAAGCTGCAATGATTATGGAATTCTTAAAAGGACTTCCTGGTATGCCTACCATGTACGCAGGTGACGAATTAGGAATGACCGGTTATGAAGAAAAAGCTAAGAATGTATATCTTCAAAACAGAAATGCTCTTCCTTGGGAAGATTTGAAAACAAACAGTTACAGACAATCCGTAAAAACATTAATGGATGGAACATTACAAGACAGAAGCAATCCTGAGCTTGAAGCTTTAAATAGCGGAACTCCGTATGCAATGGATGTAATGGCTCATAATAAAAACAGAGATGGAGTTCAGGCAAGAATTTCCGCTATTAGAAATGAACTTCAAGGTTTGGATGAAAATTCACAAAAAGCCGTAGATTTAAAGGAAGAACTTAAAGCATTGACAAAAGACCTTGCAAAAATTGCTTATATGATGCAATCTGCAAACGGAGATGTTACTGTTTCATTATTTAATGCAGGTGAAGTTGAATTTGATAACAGATACGATTACTTTAAAAAGTATGGACTTGATACAGAAGAAAAACGCAAAAAATTCTTTGAAGATAATAATATAGACTCTATTAATCCTGAAAACAGATATGTTCCTATTCAACCGAAATCTGAATTGGATGCAATATTATTAGGGACAGGTGTTGCACTACCTATCGGTACAATATTTATGAATGCAAATGCCAGAGATAAAGCTCAGTATATTGTAAAAGAAATTAATGGCAAACTAGGTATTGCAAGAAAAGACGGTAATAAAATTATAATGGACGGCTTAACCTCTAAAAATGGTGTAATGATATTGAAACACTTGAAAAAGATGGCATTTAGAGGCAAAAATACAGCTTTCTACAATCAAAAGTATAATTTAGTTTCTAATCCTTATGTAAAAGAAGTTCCTGCAGCAGAAGGCAAAAAGCTTTCTATAATCGCAAAATAAGCTTTTCTTGTAATTTAAGATTTAGGATTGTAAAATGGAGTGTAATCATGTAGCGGTATCGTCTAGTGGTTAGGACGGGAGATTCTCATTCTCCAAACAGGGGTTCAATTCCCCTTACCGCCGCCATACTTTTTTCTTTACTAAAAAGAAAAAAGTAGGCAAAAAAGAAAAGAACAATTTGGCTTGTAGGTATAACTACAGGCTTTTTTATATTTACCCCTAGGGGAATTGAACCCGCAATAACTTCGTCATTGGGGGTTCGCCCCTCTCGCAAAACGTAATAATTAATGTTTAATCTTACTCGTTCGCGTTTAACGGGTCTGCGGTTTTTCTTTTCAGAAACTTTGTTTCTTTCAAAGAAAATACCTCCGCCCTCAGCTCACTCGCGCTCAGCAGAGTCCTTACCGCCGCCATACTTTTTCTTTACTAAAAAGAAAAAAGTAGGCAAAAAAGACTTTTTATAATTGGCTTGTAGTTTTTACTACAGGCTTTTTGTGTATTTACCCCTTACCCCTATACTTCCGCAAGTGGTTTGTCTAACGAACGAATTGAAACATCTACTTCGTCAGGAAATACACTTTTTATATGGCTTACCAAATCATTTGTTGAACTTACCCAAAAAATAGGTGAGGTTAAAATTTTTGCTCTATAACCGTCATTTTCAGGCAATTTAAACATCACAGGGTCATCGCCGTGGTGTTGTGCAAGAACATTTTTTATTGCACAAAGTTCTTCGTACTTAACTTCTCTTTTTAAATCTACTGTTACGATGTTTGCATTGTCAACATCCTTAACGGAGTCTATTAATATACTAATCTGATCTTCGCCCCTATGTTGAACTTTTCCTGTTATAACAACCTTGTTATCCGTCACTAATATATCAGCATACTCTTGCAATTTTTTATGGAAACATACGCAGTCAACTTTTCCCGTCAAATCTTCAAGGGTTACAAATCTCAAGAATTTTGAAGGATCTTTTTTGGTAGGTATTTGTCTTGTTGCAGTAATAAGTCCGCAAAGAGTAACGGATTCTTCTTCCTTGCACTCTGCAAGCTCTGATACCGTATGTGTTTTCAAGAATTGTAACTTATCTCTTATTGAAAACAGCGGATGCGATGTCAAATAAAATCCTACAAACTCTTTTTCAAAGGCTTGAAGTTCTTTATCCGTATATTCTTCATCTGTTCCGTTGAGTTGATATTGTGCATTTGCAAAATCATCATCAGCACCCAAGGATGCGAATAAGCTTACCTGTCCCATAGCTTTATCTTTTGCTTCTTTTGAAGTTACATCAAGAATATGTTCAATATTTTCAAAGAGTTGTTTTCTGCTTTTTTCTATACCAGAAAAAGCTCCCGATTTAATTAAGCCTTCAAGAGATTTTTTGTTTACATATTTTGCATCAACTCTTTTGCAGAAATCAAAAATGCTTGTAAACTCTCCATTTTCATCACGCTCTTTTATAATAGCTTCAACAACGGGAGCTCCAACACCTTTAATTGCCGCCATACCAAAACGAATATTGTCACCGTCAGGAGCATATTCTAAATATGATTTGTTTATATCAGGGGGAAGAACCTTACTGCCGTACTTTTGTGCTTCCTCTATATATAGCTGAGTTTGGTCTTTGTTATCAGAAACGCTTGATAAAAGTGCAGAGAAATATTCAACAGGATAATGTCGCTTTAAGTATGCAGTTTGATATGCAACAAAGGCATATGCCGCAGAGTGGGACCTGTTAAAACAGTATGATGCGAATGCAAGAATTTGGTTAAAGAGTTTTTCCGCATCCTCTTTTTTCATATCGTGCTTTGCGGAGGCTTCAATAAACTTGTCTCTTTGTTCTTCCATAGTTTTAAGGTCTTTTTTACCCATCATACGGCGAACTTGGTCTGCTTGACCGAGAGAATAATCAGCAAGAACTTGAAATACCTGCATAATCTGTTCTTGGTAAACAATTGTTCCGTATGTATCTTTTAAAACAGGTTCCAATAGTGGATGTGCATATGTTATTGCCTGTAATCCGTGTTTTCTTGCGACAAAATCATCAACCATTCCTGAACCCAATGGCCCCGGACGGAACAGAGCAACCAACGCGCCCAAATCTTCAAAAACATCAGGTTTTAATCTTTTTACAAGATTCATCATTCCTTGAGATTCAAGCTGGAATACACCAATTGTTTCACCTTTTGTAAGCATATCAAATGTCGGCTTATCATCAAGCGGAATGTGATTGATGTCTACATCAATTCCCCTATACTTTTTAACCATTTTGACAGTTTTTGTAATCATGGTTAAGTTTCTTAAACCTAAAAAGTCCATTTTTAAAAGGTCGAGAACTTCTGTCGCTTCGTGTTTCGGATAACCTGTTTGAACAATTCCGTCTTTTGAAGGCTGAACGGGAAGGATCGTATCTAAAGGTGCGTGAGAAATAATTACACCGGCTGCGTGAGTGCCTGTTCCGCATTTTAAACCTTCAATTGCAACAGCCATATCAACCCAGCGTTTAAAACTGATTTCGTTACCGGTATCAGGGTTTGTTATTTTGTAATCTTCTTCGTACAGTTGCTTAAATTCTGACATCCCTTCGGCTGATATAATATCTCTAAGCCATTCAGCCTTAGGATTTGTAGCTCTTGCCACATCCAATCCCGGCTCAATAAGTCCCGTAAGTCTGTTGCTTTCAACAAAGGGAACTTGTAAAACTCTCCCTACACCCTTAAATGCAGCTTTTGGAGCATAAGTTGAAAATGTAATAATCTGACAGACTTTATCTTCACCGTATTTTTCAGTTACATAGTCAATAACTTCACTTCTTCGGTCGATACAAAAGTCGATATCAATATCAGGCATGGTAAATCGTTCAGGATTCAAAAATCTTTCGAACAAGAGCTTATGGTAAATTGGATCAATATCAGTAATTTCAAGTGCATAAGCTACAACAGAACCGGCAGCGGAACCTCTCCCCGGTCCTACAGGAATATCATGAGTTTTCGCAAAATGGATAAAGTCCCAAGTTATCATAAAGTATGCAGGAAATCCCATTTGGTTTATGACACCAAGCTCATATTTTGCGCGTTCTACAATAGAATCAGGAACAGGATCTCCGTATCTTTTCTTCAACCCTTCAAAAACAATGTGCTCAAGATAGTTTTCTATTCCTTGAATATATTTTGCCTCTTCTAAAACATCCTCTTTTTTATCAGTTTTATGTTTCTGTTTAAGACGCTCTATAATCTTTTCATCAACATCATCAGATGTGTAAATAAATTCCTCAGGCACATCATAGTGCGGAAGCGGTGCATTATGAAGTTCAATTTCCACATGACACTTATTACAAACTTCTTCAGTGTTTGCACAGCATTCTTCAAATGTTGCATCATCCATCCAAGAAAATGCCTGTCGCATTTCTTCTTTAGACTTAATATAAAACTCATTATTAGGGAAAGAAAATCTCTTATCATCATCTTTATTTGCATTTGTCTGCAAGCATAATAATGTATCTTGAGCATCGGCATCTTCTTTTCTCAAATAGTGCGAGTCATTTGTAATAATCATTTTTATACCAAGCTCTTTAGATAACTTTATTAACTCAGGGTTAGTTCGCTTTTGCTCGTCCAAATTGTGATCTTGAAGCTCTATATAGTAATCATCTCCAAATAACTCTTTGTATCTTTTTGCGCAATCATAAGCTTTCTCTTTTTCGCCTTTAAGAAGATTTTTTAGAACTTCGCCACCTAAGCAGGCGGAAGCACATATTAAACCTTCATGGTGTTCTTTAAGAAGTTCAAAGTTAATACGAGGCTTGTAATAAAATCCTTCGCACCAAGCAGTTGAAACAAGCTTTATAAGATTTTTATAACCTTTATCATTTTTAGCAATCAAAATCAAGTGATATAAAGGATTGTCAGCAGGATTATGTTCTTTAATATCTCCGTCATGCACATAAAACTCGCATCCGATAAGCGGATTTATGCCTGCTTTTTCAGCAAGTTCGTAAAATTCAATAGCAGAATACATGACACCGTGGTCAGTAATAGCAATACCCGGAAGTTCATTTTCTTTAGCATAATTAACAAGGTCACCAACCTTAATCATACCGTCAAGAAGAGAGTATTCAGTGTGAATGTGAAGTGGAACAAACTTTGACATATCAATAATTTAGCACAGAATCATATTAAGGTTTGTAAAAGTTTATCCGATTGTAGAATAAACTTTTATAACAATACATAATAAATTTTTAACAAAGGAGAAATATATGAAATTTGAAAATTCGGAAACAAGACAATGCCTGATAAATGCATTTGCAGGGGAATCCCAAGCAAGAAACAAGTATACATTCTATTCAAAAGTTGCAAAAAAAGAAGGGTATGAACAAATAAGCGAAATGTTTTTAGAAACTGCAGATAACGAAAAAGAGCATGCAAAATTATTTTATAAATATTTGTCAAACGGCAGTTACACACCTAATGCTATTTACCCCTTTTTTATGGGAGATACTTATGAAAATCTTATGTCTGCTACACTTGCAGAAAGAGATGAGTGGGAAAATGTTTATAAGCACGCATCACAAGTAGCTAAAGCAGAGGGGTTTGACGAAATATCAGCACTTTTTTACAACATTGCAGAAATTGAGAAAAGACATTCGCACAGATTTTCTGTTTTAGCGGAAGAAATAAAAAACAAAACCGTATTCAAAAAGCAAGAAAATTCGCAATGGATATGTATGGAGTGTGGACATACACATATAGGAAAAGAAGCCCCCTGTATTTGTCCTGTCTGTGCTCACGAGCAAGCATATTTTAAATTATTTGTAGAAAAATATTAACAAAAAAGAGGCGGAAGCTTTGCTTCCGCCTCTTTACAAATTCGCAATTATTAGCTTAAAGCTAATAAAGATTTTACTGAACGAGCATTTTCCTTTACACTCTCATCAGAGTGCAAGTTTATTGTATCGTCCAATATTTTTATAACTTCAGTTTTGTCTTTCAATGACAATATTTCGTTAATTGTGCTCATTGCAACAGCAGGAGAAAGATCGTTTATGCCTTTCCCTTGGTTTATGATGACAACTTTTAGAGAATCATGAACATTTTTTCTCACAAGAGCGCGAGATGTATATTCTCTAACATCATTGTCAGAAGAGTTTGTTCCTAATTCTTCTAAAACTCCAATTGAAGAAGTATCTTGATGAGCAGCCAGTGCATCTATAATTTCGGCAATATTTTTATTCATTAAGCCACCTCTTTCTTAGAAGCTAGTTCAATTTCATCCAACCACATAGTTCTTAGTTCTGCAACAGGAGTTTCTGAACTGATTCTTTTATGGTTAATTTTTTCAATAAGCCCTGCCCACTTTCCTGATATAGTTTGATTTATTTCAGTTAAATTTATATGTGGAAGTGCTAATCTGTCTGTAATTTCTTTTCCGATATTAATATTTTTAATTTTTTCTGATAATTTATCTATGCCAAGAAATTCTGAAACAGATGTGTTATTTGCATAATCCCAAGCACTAGTGATACCTGTTCTTACTCTGTTTACAAAATTTACAATAGGTTCTGTTATATTTGAACGAATTTTAGTCATTGTACCCACTACAGAAGCTGTAATCATTTTTAATTTACTAACTGGTTTGCTGCTACCTTCAAAAACATCTGCAAATGCTGAAAGGTCTAATGTATTACCTTCAAAATCGTTGTACTTAAAAGGATTTGTTGATGATTTGCGAGTTGTTTTAAAAGGATTTGCAATTTTTTGAGCTAAGTTTAACTCAATTTTTTGAATTTTTGCCATAATCATCCTCTCTATATTTATATTGACTAATTGACTCTACTACAATACCAATATTTTGTGTAAAAAAAATCATTAAAATAGATGATATATTTTTAAATAAATCTATAACTAAAGTATGAATTTAATAATTTATTAATCTTTTTTTTGTAATGCTAAACCAAAAGCAACAAACCATCCAATGCCGGTAATTCCTAGTAATAAATTTAATATGTAAACAAGAGGTACATTAGGATTGTTGTTTTCGATGGCAATAATTGATGGTATAAAGTAGAGGTATTGAATAATTTCTGCAGCAACAAATGCAATGCTAAAAACGATGATAATTCCTCCTGTAGATTTATCAGTTCCAGCTGTCATAAAAGCTGTTATTAGTATGCTTAAAGCAAAAGATGTTAATAATATGATTATATTATAAGGTATTCCGCTAATATTGTGTCTTACCGGTTTCTTTATGATTGTATTGTCTTGAACTATGTTAAATACTGCACCACAATATTGGCAATAGTTATCATCGTCATTAACAGGAGCATTACATTTTGTGCAGGATAGCCCCTGTGTTTTTTGTTTTTTATAAAGATATCTTCCGCAATACTCACATGTTTCCGCATCTTTAAAAATTTCGTTTCCACAATATCTGCAAATTTTTGTATCTGCCATATTATTCCCTCAATATAATACAATATTATTTTTAATATATAGATAAAATTCTTATAATTCAAGAATATTAATTAAAAATCACTTTAATGGTGGATATTGGAGTTAAAATTTAACTTTACAACAAGAGTTCTCTTGCATATAATAAAAAGAGCAATCAAAGAGGGGTGTCCGAGCGGTTGATGGTGCGATCTTGGAAGGGTCGTGTAGGGGCAACTCTACCGTGGGTTCGAATCCCATCCCCTCTGTATAAAACAGGATTGAACAGTTGTTCAATCCTGTTTTATTTTGGGATGAGGATGAGAAACCACTTTTTGTGGGTTCGAGCGCGAGGGAGCGGAGTGCGGAGTGCTTTTGCAATGTGATGAAATCACAGAAGCAAAACACGCAGACATGTTCAACGCGAGTGAGCAAGACAATCCCATCCCCTCTGTATAAAACAGGATTGAACAGTTGTTCAATCCTGTTTTATTTTGGGATGAGGATGAGAAACCACTTTACCTTTTTTCAGGACATTTGGTCGGAAGCTGTTCATGTCATTGCGATCCTGTAAAGGCGAAGCAATCCAGCCTTTTGCCGATTTATAAAGGTCAGAAGTCGGTTGAGTTAAAATGTCCGAAAAGTCCGATTTAGGTAACAAAAATGTCCGCTCATTTGAACTTTTTGTCCCAATAATTGCACTATAAATTTATTGTTGGGTTTCACCCAACCTACAGACTTGTGTTGGGCAAGTATGCCCAACCTACAAGCTGTTTTGTATTTTTTTAGATGAAGTGTATTTTTACCTTTTAACAGGACATTTGGTCGAAAGGGGTAAATAATTTTAGTTGGCAAGATAGCTAATTTTAGTAAATTATAGCAATTTTGTAAGGTCGGAAATTGATAGAGTCAAAAAGTCCGAGATGTCCGATTTAGGTAACAAAAATGTCCGCTCATTTGAACTTTTTGTCCCAATAATTGCACTATAAATTTATTGTTGGGTTTCACCCAACCTACAGACTTGAAAATTGCACTCAAAAGTTATCATTGGGCAAGTATGCCCAACCTACCGACTAGTAGGTTCGGATTCCACAAGGTCAATTCATGTGTATAAAATAGTCAAACTGCATGTTCTTTTACAATTATTTAACATAAGAACATATTGCAAGTATGAGCAAAATACTGTACAAAACTATTGTAAATGATGTAAATACATCATTATTTAAAACAATTAACAGAATTAATGTAGGCAGCGAAAAAACGGCTAAAGCTATAAGTAAAATTTGTCCGTTGTTTATTTCAGAAATATTTTTATTATTCGGTTTCTTATTGCAAAATTTTTCATCCAAATGCTTGATAAAGTTATCAAAATCATTATTTAAACCATTTGGAATATTTATACTTTTATTGCAGTTTTTTAATTTTATTACATGAAATGATAGGTAAGGTGAAGAAATTATGTCAAGCTTAGCAATATCAGTATATTTAATTTCATAAGACATATCCTTAAGTAATTTTGAACCGTATTTTATTATTTTCATACTATAATTTGTTGCTTCTATTTTGATATTTCGCTGAAGATATACACAAAGAATTCCTATCAAACAAACAATAGCAAAAAAGCAAAACATTTGAATTTTCGAAAATATAAAAGTTGTAATAAAAATAATAAAAAAAGAAATAAGTATAATTTTTGTTGATTTACATTTAGGAATAAGAAATAGATTATCATCCATAAAATTTTTTACTACCTTATCATTTTAGTTAATAAATTTTCCTATTGTATAGAATAAAATATAACACATAATTGAATAGAAAACAATAAATATCAACGGCAATTTGTTCCAAGTTTAAACCCAATTATTCATTTCTTCAAATCGACCGTTATTTTGCACTGACTATTACGAGTTAGCCAAAACATAATTGTGTTGTTCTTTGAGTATGTAGGTTGGGTGAAACCCAACAAAAAAAAGCCAATTATATTTTTTCACCAAAACAATTCTCTTGCCCTATGTTTTTCTTTCTAAAACCAACTGTTTAATTACAATAATCACAATGTTTGTTAAGAAAAAACTAATTACAACTGAAAAATAAATTATTATTAATCCATTCATTGCTACCGAATGTATAGCTATTTAAATAAAACAGACTGATTACTTGCTGTTAATAAAGTCAATAATTCCTTTTGTAATCCCTTTAGCGGTTTTCTTGGCAAAGTCACTGTGCCTGTATAGCACAGAATCGAATGGGTTTGTCATATAGGCGCATTCAACTAATACTCCAACATAATCTGTTGGACGAACAACTGCAAAACTTGCGGTATGGATTCCGTCTTTTCTTGTACCAGAAGCGGAAGAAACTGTTTTTTCCAAAATTTCAGCTAATTGCTTAGAGTTGTTATTGAAATAGTATATTCCAGTTCCTCTATTTTTATGAATATCCATTTCTGTATTTCCGCCAATAGAATTTAGATGAATACTTATAAAAATATCAGCATCAACATCTTTTGCAATTTGTACTCTGTCATCTAGGGAAATATTGCCGTCACACTCTCTCGTCATAACAACATTAAAGCCTTTTTTTTGAAGTTCTTGTGATAGTTCTGTTGCAATCTTTAAATTTATATCTTTTTCTTCATCCCTCAAACAGCCGATAGCTCCTCTTTCGGAACCTCCGTGCCCTGCATCTACAACTACTGTAATATCACTTATTTTTTCTGGAATCTGCTTAACTTTTAGAGTATATTTTCCGCAATCTGAAGTTATTTTGTAAGTATATTTTGTGGGTTTTGGAACATTAATAGAGTAAACAGAATCTTCGGATAGTTCCGGGTTGTATACTCTGAAGATGATTTCTTTTTCGCTGTCTTCTACTGTATAAGGAAGAATATTGGTAAAAGAGATGGTTTGTATTACTGCATTTTTAAATCTTTTACTATCCATAGAAATGAATTCTGCTGTATTTCTAAGCCCAAGAGTATCTATTGTAACACTTTCTTTTTTTATCCAACCTTCTTTATCTTTAGATAAAAGAACTCTGTAAAAATCACCCTGAGAACCATTGATGATAATGCTTGTATTTGCAAATAGATGTCCGATTCTATTTAAACCAGCATCAACCGGTGTACTTCTTAGAGGTGTATTATCAGAATTTACAAAAGCTTTTTTAGGTTCAAAAGTTTCAGTCGGCAATTCTTGTTGTGTTGGTGTTGTTTTATAAAATTTAAAAAATTGTACACCATAATCTGATTTTAGTTTTATTCTATTTTCGCCGTCCTTTAATTTAAAAGTGTAAGCAAATGCTCCATTTGGTGCTATATGTACGCCACTATCATTTATACTTATAGATTCGCCGTTTTTTGCTTGTCCGTAGAAAAATGCATAATCAGAAGTTGTGCAATTTTTCTTTTCAGCGGGGTATACAAGATCAAAACCATAAGTTTTGATACTGCAGCATAACAACGAAAGTATTAAAATTAGCCCTCTTTTCATAATACGGATATTTTAATATAAAATTTTACTGAGCGCAATTTTATGGTAGACTATTTTTATGAGCGAAAATTATGTACCTTTGTATAGAAAGTATCGTCCGCAGACATTGGATACGCTTGTTGGTCAAGAACATGTAAAAAAGACTCTTACAAGCGCTATAGAGCTTGGAAAAATTGCGCATGCATTTTTGTTTACAGGTCCAAGAGGAACGGGTAAAACATCTACGGCAAGAATTCTTGCAAAATCTCTTAATTGTAAAAACGGACCGACAATTCATCCTTGCGGAGAATGTGAAAGTTGCAAAGATATTACAAACTCAGTTCCGATTGATGTTATAGAAATTGATGCTGCAAGTAACAGAAAAGTTGAAGATACTCAAAATATTTTGGAGAAAATCCAATATGTTCCTGTGCATGGAAAATATAAAATATACATAATAGACGAAGTTCATATGCTAACAAACCATGCATTTAATGCTCTTTTAAAAACATTAGAAGAGCCTCCTGAAAATGTTATATTTATCCTTGCTACAACTGAAGTTCACAAGGTTTTAGATACAATCAAGAGTCGTTGTCAAAGGTTTGATTTTAGAAGAATAACAACAGAAGACATCGTAAAACATTTAAGATTTATTTCAGACAAAGAGAATATTAATATCTCTGATGATGCGCTCTTTAGTATAGCAAAAAATTCTGCAGGAGGTATGAGAGACAGTATTTCACTCTTAGACCAATTGAGTTTGCTTGGAGTTTCCAAACAAATTACTTCTGATGATGTGAATGCTATTTTGGGAAGAATTTCTTTTGATGTTTTATATAATTTGAGTGAAAAAATTATTTCTTCTTCTTCAAATGAAGCCATAGAGATTCTTAACGATATTTATAATTCAGGAAATGAACCGCTTCAAATTCTTACAAATTTGTCAGAGTATTTTAAAAATCTTCTTATTACAAAAAATTGTAAAAAGGATTTACTGAGTGAATTGACAGGATTAAATGAACCTCAGATTGCACAGATTTTGAAACAAAAAGACTCTTTAGAAACTCAACAGGTTGTATTTTTAATTGAGAGAATTTCTTACTATATAAAAGAAGTAAAACTTGCTACAAACCAACATTTGTGGTTGGAAGTTTGTATGATAGACTTAGCCAATATGACAGAAAATTCTTCTCTTTTAGAACTGCAAAACCGTGTAAGAATGCTAGAAGAAGGTTCTGTATCAGTGCCTGCGCATAGAACTTTTGTTGAAAAGCCTGTTTCAAGACCTGCGCCGGTTGAACCTGAACCAATAGTAAAAGCTGAAGAAAATGTTATTAAGAATAAAAATGTAGAAAAAACATTTGCAGTTGAAAAAGAAGAAGACGATTTTACTCCTCCACCTGTTTCTAAAAAATCATCCGGGGCTGATATTCAAACATTGTGGAAAACGCTATTATCTAATGTTAAAAGTCCTGCAACAAAGGCTCTGTTGAATTTAGCTACACCTGTTAAAATTGCAGCAGATGAAGTTATAATAACTTTCAAAAATGATAAATTGGTATCACAAATTACTACAACTAATAAAAAAGATATGTTGGTTGAGGCTGCTGACATTATGTTTAATCAAAAAGGGACGAGCGTAATTGTAAGGCTTCCACAGCAGGGCGATAGAGCAATTGCACAGACATCAACGATTCCTGTAGAAACAATAGTAGAATTAAAAAAAAACAATGAACCTAAATTTGTAAAAAATGAAGGAAGTTCTGTTTTAGATGATGTTCCAGAAGCGAAAAATGCAGAACATCAAAAACAAGAAAATCTAGATAATCAAGCAAAAGAACGCTTAGAATCAGACCAAGAAAAAATGGTATTGGAACTTTTCGATGGAAAGTATATTGAATAAAATTTAGTTTACCCAATACTCCATTTATGCTAAAATTGTTATGTAGATAAGGAGAAGGGTATGGGATTAACTCTTGTTGAAAAAATTATATCTGAGCATGCAGGCAAGACTGTTCATGCAGGAGAACTTGTTATATCAAAAGTTGATGTTACGGCGGTTCAAGACGGAACAGGACCGCTAACGGTACAAGAATTTAAAAAACTAGGAAAAAGTAAGTTAAATAACCCTGAAAGAACTATATTATTTATTGATCACGCTTCTCCAAGTCCGAGAAAGGAACTTTCTAATACCCATATGGTTCTCAGAGAATTCCATAAAGAGTATGGTGCTATATTATCTGATACGGGTGCAGGAGTTTGCCACCAAAGGCTTGTAGAAACATTTGTGAATCCGGGAGAAATATTAATAGGGGCTGATTCTCATACTTGTACATCAGGAGCTCTTGGCGCATTTGCAACAGGCATGGGTTCAACTGATATTGCAGTTGGTATGGCGCTTGGAAAAACTTGGTTAAAAGTTCCTGCAACATTTAAAATTGTAGTAAACGGTAGATTTAGAGAGGGAATCTGTTCTAAGGATTTGATGTTATATCTGATAGGTATGATTGGTGCTGATGGTGCAACTTATAAAGCATTAGAGTTTACCGGTGACACAATTGACAATATGTCTATGTCAGAAAGATTTACACTTGCAAATATGGCAGTGGAAGCCGGTGCAAAGTGCGGTTTATTTGTTGCTGATGATAAGACAAAAGCTTTTCTTGAAGAAAGAGGCAGAGGTGATAAATTCAGACAAATTCTGCCAGATAAAGATGCAGAATATGAAAGGATAATAGAAATCAATGCTCAAGATATTCCACACACAGTCTCTTGCCCGCATACGGTAGACAATACTCGTCCTGTTTCTGAGTTGAAAGATGTAAAAGTTAATCAGGTATATGTAGGTACTTGTACTAACGGCAGAATAGAGGATTTGAGAGTTGTTGCAAATATCCTTAAAGACAAAAAGGTTAACGAAGATGTTAGAATGTTAATCTGTCCGGCTTCAAAGGATGTGTATAAACAAGCCTTAAAAGAAGGACTTATTGATATTTTTGTGGATGCTAATGCATCTGTTCTTCCTCCGGGGTGCGGTCCTTGTGTAGGTGTACATGCAGGAATACTTGGTGATGGAGAGGTTTGTCTAGCAACACAAAACAGAAATTTCCAAGGAAGAATGGGAAATACGAAAGGATTTATTTATTTAGCATCTCCCTATGTAGCCGCTTATACCGCTCTAAGAGGCTATATTTCTGCCGAATAACCATTAAAAGGAGGATTTAATAATATGAATATTCTTTTGTTAAAACAACTTGCAATAATAAGTGCTTTTGCCGGCGTGATATTGGGATTGGTAACAATAATTCCATATGTAAGTTTTATTTCTTTTATGGTTCTAATGCTATTTTTAGCAGCATTTGTTATAGCTTATATGAAACAAAATGATTTGATTGGAATAATAAGCATTAGAGAAGGGTGTGTGTTTGGTGCTATAATTGGTTTTGTATCATTCATTGCTTTCTCTGTTGCATACACTCCTATAAGTATGCTGATAGGATGGATATTCCCTAATTATACTCAAGGTTTTTTGAGATTTTTCCTCAATAGTTTCGGTTCCTTTATTGTAATGGTTCTTTTAATGATTTTAATGGCAGGAATCAGCGCCTTAATGAATGGATTTGCCGGACTGGTAACCGCGTGGGTTTACGAGGTTGTTACAGGTATAAATAAAGAGTCTGCACAAAATAACAGTATTGATTTTGAAATTAAATAAGCTTTTTAAAAGCTTCTTTAACAAATTTTAAATTTAACGAATCTGCTGCATCTTTAACCATTGCATCCAATATATCTTTCTTTTTCCCTTCACTTGGTAAAAACTCTTTGAGCCTTAAAAAATTCATGCACTCTTTTAGTGTTGCATTGCTTAACAACTGAACTTGTTTTAAACCTTCTGAATAACTAATATCTCCAGCATTTACACCTTTTAATATTTTTAACAGTAAATTGTTCTTTTTATTTTTCATTTGTACAGCTGCTTTCAAATACGATTTCGGATTTCCGTTTATTCTTTGATTAAATTCTTTGTTAAAATCAGAAACTTTTATATGCATGTTGGCTTCTGTCCAATTTATACAATTTTCGTATAAATTTGTTGGTCCGAGATTAATTATCGGCAATCTATTCATAAAAAAACCTTTCATAATAATACATACTACTTGTAAATCCTATAAGTTATGTGAATGTCTAAAATTGACTAAAATATGAATAAAGCTTTACAAATCGTTACACTTTGCAGATGTTCATTTGTTATAATTTAATAGAGAGGGGGAAAATATGGAATTTAAATCAAAAATTAAAACAATAGAATGGGTTGATGATTACTCAAAAATGGTTGATCAAACTGTAGTACCATACGAATATAAATTTGTTAATATAACAAAGGGCGATGATATGTTCCTTGCAATCAGAAATATGATTGTTAGAGGCGCACCGGCTATAGGTATTGCCGGAGCTCATGGTGTTGTGTTGTATGCTCAAGAACTTGAAAAAGAAAATTTATCAAGAGAAGAATTTGTTGCAAAATTAATTGAAAAAGCAGAGTATATGAAAACCTCTCGTCCAACAGCCGTAAATTTAATGTGGGCATGTCAAAAACAAATAGATGTAATAAAGAATTCAAAGTCCGATATTAAAGGTATAATCGAGGAACTTAAGCAAAACGGTATTAAATTAGAAAATGAAGATATAGAAATTAATAAAAAAATTGGTGATTATGGAGCAGAAGTTGTGCCAAAAGGAGCAACTATTTTAACTCATTGTAACGCAGGTGCTTTGGCAACTGTTGGTTATGGAACAGCTCTTGGTGTTGTTCGTTCAGCTTATGCGAAAGACAATACAATTCAAGTTTTTGCAGATGAAACTCGTCCTCGCCAACAAGGTGCAAGAATTACTACTTTTGAACTTGCCATGGATGGAATTCCTGTAACACTTATTACTGACGGAATGTGTTCATATTTTATGAGCAAGGGTATGATAGATATGGTAGTAGTAGGTGCAGACAGAATTGCTGCAAATGGAGATACTGCTAACAAAATCGGAACTTATACAGTTGCGATTGCTGCAAAATATCACAATATTCCATTCTATATAGCAGCGCCGCTTTCGACAATTGATACTTCAATACAATCAGGCAATGAAATTCCTATAGAAGAAAGATCACATGAAGAAGTTACACATATAAACGGTAAACGAATTTGTGCAGAGGGAATAAATATTATAAATCCGGGGTTTGATGTTACTCCGCACGAATTAATTGCAGGTATTATAACTGAAAAAGGGATTTTAAGACCAGATTATAATAAATCTATAGCTGAAGCATTTTCTAGAATATAAAATCTAAAAGGAGGAAAGTATGAAAAAGTTTTTAGTTTCTATTATGACTTTGTGTGTATTATCATCAATTACACCTGCATTTGCCGGAACACATGGTGTTAATGGTTCTGTTAGCGCTCGCTCTGTTTGCGCAGGTGCATTATCTCTTATTGTATGGCCGGGTTTAGGTCAAGTAGTTAATGAAGAAGCTTATGATAAGAATATAACTCATGCTATTCTTGGTTTGACGGGAATTTTCCGTATTTGGTCTTGTTATGATGCAGTTGTTGACAGACATGGCGGTGTTTGGGAAAACAGAATTTAGTTAAAAAGACCGATTTTAAAATCGGTCTTTTTTTTTATAGACCTATTTGTCTTATCACTTCATATACAGTTATTGCAACAGAGTTAGATAAATTCAAACTTCTCTGTCCTTCTTTCATTGGTAATGTTATTGCGCTTTCAAGTGTAACATATTCTTGTGGTAACCCTCTTGATTCTGGCCCAAACACAAGAAAATCTCCTTCTTTAAATTCAATATCTGTATATTTCTTTTTAGATTTTGTTGTTAAATAAAAAAATCTTCCGTTTGGAAATGTTTTAAAAAGTTCATCCATTGATTCAACTCTATGTAAATCAACATTTTGCCAGTAATCCATGCCTGCGCGTTTTACATATTTATCGGTAAGAGCGAATCCTAACTTTCCAACAAGATAAAGTGAAGCTCCTGTGCAAACGCATAATCTCGCAATATTTCCTGTGTTTGCAGGAATTTCCGGCTCATATAAAACAACATTAATTCTAGACATTTTATTTCCTTTTATAATACTAAGTATAATACAACAAAATTAATATTTTGTTGTATTAATATTTTAGATTTATAATTCCACTTTCTTTGACCGCAAAGAAAGTGGGAAAGAAACTCTCGGGGCTGTAACTTCATTCACTAAACAATTGTACGGTTCAGCCTAATCGAGTAAACTCGGAACATTCGGGGTAAATTCTTTATTTAATTTATAATTCTTTAGTTACAATAAATCAACGAATTTACAACCCGCCTGTTCCTCAGACAATACTCTCTTCGTTGTTGCTTCACCTACATTGTTTGTTCATTGCGTTGAGCCCCGAACCCAAGCATTACGAAGCGAACAATCAATGTTAGTGAGACAATAACAGAGCGAGCATTGTTTGAGCATAGCGAGTTTGCGAGCTCGGGTCGAACCCTACAATTGATTAGTGAGCGTAGTACCGCTTGGGCAGTTTCTTTGGTGACTTTCTTTAATGATAAAGAAAGTCACACTAAAAAATAAATGAACTATACAACAAAATATTAATTTTGTTGTATTACTCTTCTATAACTCTTTTTGCTTCAATAACAACAGGTAGTCCGCGAACTACACAAAATACGATTGCAAATACTGCTGCCCAATAACCGATATTCCAGATGAGTTCTTGATTTGGAACACTTGGTATTTTAGCTGCAATAATAAGGATAAAAGCAAGTACTTTAGCTACTGCATAACTGATTCTCATAAATTTAGAGCCGGTTATCCATTTGCAAACAGGGTTTCTTTGCATGCCAAAAGGTGTTAACCCTTTTTCCATAGCAGCACTTCTTATTGTATCTGTTACAAAACCCCTTGTAAGAGCAATTAGCGGGAACAAAATATTCAACCATCCCATTACAGCAAATAATACCCAATAAGTATTTTCAACTATTCTATCACCCATAATATCGAGAAGCGCGCCAAACTTTGAAACTTCATTGAACTTTCTTGCTACCCAACCGTCAACACCGTCTAGTGAGAATGCTAAAATTGTTAGAATTAAAGCCCAAAAATATGCCTGTGCATTACCTTCCATTGCATATATTAAATATACAGCAGCAAACATAATAAAAATTCTAAATATTGATATAAAATTCGCCATTTTAACTCCCCTTGTTCTTTTGGTGTAAAAATTGTACCCTACTGACTTTTTATTGTTGTAAAAATACTTTATTTTATTAATCTTTCTTCTAAAAACATATAATTCTCATTCGGTTTAAAATTTTTACCCCTTCATTCTTGACAGTGCAAAGTTTGTTTTATCCAATTCTTCTTTTTTAGAACCAAGCATAATTCGTTCTGCTTCTTCTAAAATGCTAACAACCTCATATCCGTTAGCACCATCGGAACGAGCTTTTTGACCTGTTGCAATACAGTTTACAAAGTGTTGACATGCAAGTTTAAGCGGCTCGATTTCCAAATAATCAAGAGCAACATTTTGTGTGTTTGCAGGAACAAAGTTGTCATAAATTTTTA
This sequence comes from uncultured bacterium, assembly GCA_902777605.1. GTDB lineage: Bacteria > Cyanobacteriota > Vampirovibrionia > Gastranaerophilales > Gastranaerophilaceae > CAG-196. Next base: position 51,842 of record CACYUI010000013.1, read on the forward strand.
ATTTGTCTGTTGGAGCACAATCATCAAATATTGCAGTAGCTTTTGTTCCTCTGACGAGCAGGTTAACATGTTTTTGCGGGGTAATCCAACTGTCTGATATATGTGCAATAACACCGTCTTCAAACTCTATACCAAGATGTGTAATATCCATGATATTATTCCTGTCACTTGATGCTCCGATTGCAGAGATGACTTTTATCGGTTTTTTTCCGGTTACATATGCAACCATTGCAACATCATGTGGTGCCAAGTCCCACATTACACTTCTGTCATTCTTATGATAATTGACATTAAGTCTGTCACTTTGAGCATAAACAATATCTCCAAGCTGCCCTTCTTCAATAAGCATTTTTAATCTGTTAACTGCAGGATGGTATAAAAGCAGGTGATCAACCATTAAAACAAGATTTTTTGATTCAGCAAGCTCCATTAACTGTCTTGCTTCTTCGGCAACTGTAGAAATAGGCTTTTCTACATAAACATTTTTACCTGCTTCCAGCATAGTTTTAACAATTTTAAAGTGAGTATGACTGGGAGTGACAACAGCGACTCCTGTGATTTCCGGATTGTTAATAATATCGTTAAAATCTTTTGTTGTTTTAACTCCGGGAAATTGCTCTCTTACAGTTTTTAGAGATTCTTCGTCTAAATCACACACATATTCTAAAACATTTAAGTTATAGAAATTGCGGACAATATTTTTCCCCCACATTCCCATTCCTATAACTGCAATCTTTTGATTATCCATACTATCTCTTTCCTTTATATAAAATTATTGTCGAAAACAGACCTCGACACTCCCCAAAAATATTATATTACAATAACTTCCTACAGTAAAGAAATTAAGTTATTTTAAATATTTTGTTTCAATTAATTTTTTAAGCGCTTTAGCATTAACTGCATTTGGTTCAATTTCTATAATTTTGTTAAGATTTTGTATCGCTTCTTTGAATTGTCCCATATTTTTTTGAATAGCTGCTATAGAGTAGTATGCATCCAAAAATTTTGGGTCAAGAGCAACCGATGTAACAAAGTCATCTAATGCTTTTTTAGGCTCTGTTTTAAATAGTAATTTACCTCTGTTATAATATGCATCAATCATATTTTTATTGATTTTAATCGATTGAGTATAAGCATCTATGGCTTTTTCATCTTGTCCAAGACATTGATAAGCGGCTCCTTTATAGAACCAAGCCAAATCAGATTCTTTATTGTATTTAAGAGCTTCATCAAGATTATTTATTCCTTCTGGAATATTGCCCATGTTTATTTCGGTAATCCCCATGCTTAAATAAAATTTCTCGCTAAAATTTTCATCATCTTTTAGACAAACTTCATTGAGTAATTTTGCTTTGTTATCAATGGCAATCTTTAGCTTAGGGTTTAATAAAATTGCTTTATTATAATCTTTTAAAGCAGCTTCAAATTTTTGCATTTTATACTTGGTATATCCCCTGTTATTGTATGCAAGTGCACACTTCTGATCCAGTTTAATGGCATTTGTGTAATCATCAATAGAGCCTTCATAATCCTGAAGCTCATTTTTTACAAGACCTCTGTTTATTAGAGCATCTAAATAATCTGATTTGATATCAAGAGCTTTTGAATAAAGTTCTAATTTCTTATTTAAATCAGATGAAATAAGAGCAAGATAAAAATAATACTCTTCCTTTTTCCCTTGCCTTTTTATATCGTTTTCAATAATTTTTCTTGCTGATTCATAATCATTTGCATTAAGTGCATTATTTAATTTTTTTAAGATTTTTTCCATATATAAATTTTAGCATATAAAGAATTTAAAAAAATAACTCAATTATCCCATCCGTTTTATGTATTTGCGCTAATTTAGATTGATTAAAATTATAAAATGAACTAAAATTAGTCTATGACAAAATCTAAAAAAGAGAAAAAAGAATCATTGTTTGCAAAGTTTGTGAATTTAATTTTAACAGTAACAATTGCGGTTTTGATAGGTTCACAGGTCTGTACTGCAGCGAATAATAATCTTAGAATAGCACAGATTAGTGATGCACATTTTTCATCTTTTGAAAAAAATACTTCATATAAATTTTTGGAAAAATCAGGTGATTTACTTGATGATGCAATTACACAAGTCAATACTTCTGGGGCATACGATTTTGTAATTTTTACGGGGGATTTAATTAACAAACCAAAAGTTTCCGAGTTGCAAAAATTTTTAAATCACACAGATAATCTTATTTATCCTTGGTATGCAATAGATGGTAATCATGATATAAGCATTGACGGAGAACTTAATAAAAATAAATTTAGAGAAATATTAGCTAATAATAATGATAGAATGAACCAGAGGAATATGTATTATGCATTTACTCCAAAAAAAGGTTATCGTGTAATATGCTTAGATTCAATAATTGATTATAAAATTACTACTAATGGTGAAATTCCAAATGATGAGTTTATTTGGCTAAAAGAAGAACTTGATAAATATTCAAAAGATACAATTATTATATGTACACATGTTCCAATCTTAGAACCTTTTCCAAGTGCAAATCATAGGATGGAAAACGAATATGAATTAAAAAGGTTGTTAAAAACTCAAAAAACTCCTATAATAGTACTTCAAGGACATTATCATGGAGCAAGACTTATGCAGGATAAAAATGTTCTATATATATCTTGTCCATCTTTAGTAACATTTCCGAATGCATTTAGAGTAATAAACATAAACACGAATAAAGATAAAATTAAAGTAGATGTATTTTTGAAAGAAACCGGTTTGAAAGATATTCAGACACGCGCAAAAATCAGAGTTATGGGAACTCAGATGTTGTACGGAGAAGAGTCCGACAGAAATGGAAGTTTTGAACTAAGAAGGGAAGAATAATGGATGAATTTAAGATAAAATTTCGAGGCGTAAGAGGAAGCTATCCTGTTGCAGAAAAAGAATTTTTAAAATACGGCGGTAATACTGCATGTATTGAAGTGCGTGTAGGAGGTCATTTGATAATTCTTGATGCCGGAACAGGATTAATAAGTCTTGGTAATGAACTTATGCACAAATATATTCAATCCGGCACGACAATAACTGATAGAACACCTGTTAGGTGCACAATATTACTAAGTCATATACACCTTGATCATATACAAGGTTTTCCATTCTTCCGTCCGGCCCACCTTTCATCTACAAGAATGAATATGTTGGGTGGAGTTAACTATAATGAGACACTGGAGCAAGAACTTGCAAAACTTTTATTTACAAAGTCATTTCCTCTTGATTTGGGCGATATAGCTTCCGATTTGAAAATTTGTGACTTGAATGAAACTAACTATATCATATTTAAAAAAGGCGAAGAAATGCCGAGTATAATTAGGGTTAATGAACTCAAAGGAAATGAATATACCAAAGAAGATGTTGTAATTACTTGTTATAAATCATATGCTCATCCTCAAAATGGTGTTTTTGTATACAAAATTGCTTACAAAGGAAAAACACTTGTTTATGCAACAGATAAAGAAAGCTACCCGGGAGGCGATAAAAAGCTGGTAAAATTCGCAAAAGGTTGCGACTTAATTATTCATGATGCTCAGTATTCCACAGAAGATTACTTAAGCATATATGTTCCAAAGCAAGGCTTTGGACATTCTACATTTGAAATGGCACTTGATTGTAAACAACAGGTTGGTGCTAAGAAAATTGTATTTTTCCATTACGATCCGGGATATAACGATGAAAAACTTGACTCTTTGGCAGAAGAGTATGCTTCAGAAGATGCAATAATGGCATATGAAGGCCTAGAATTAGATTTGTTTGAATAAATCGTTAAGTATATAATATGAAAAAATTATTATTAATATTTTTACTTCTAATAATGTTTTTATGCTCAGCTTATAGAAAACCATACAAGTATACTATTGATGCTGAGAAGGATGCATTTTTTCATAATAATGTCGGTTTAAACTATCTCTCTGATCGAATTTATTATGCTGCTATACAGGAATTTAAAATAGCAATTCAATTGAGTCCTAATACTCAGGCAACTGCAATTTTTAAAAATAATTTGGGAGAAACCTATAATTATATCGGGTATCCTGATATGGCAAGGGTTTGTTTTGAAGATGCTTTAAAACTATACGGTTTAAATTTGAAATATTATATGAATCTTGCAGATTGCTATGTAAATCTAAATATAGCAAATACTAAAATCTCCGAATATTCAGCTTCCAAAAGTATTTATGATAAAATTATGTTAGGAATTTTATATATAAAGACAGGCGAGAAACGAAAGGGAGTAATACTTCTTGATGAACTTTGTCAACTTGAGCCGGATTTGCTAATAACTCCTGCAATAAGGCAATATTTAAAAGAAGTAACAAAAGATTTGTGAGTTATCTGAAAAATTTTGTCATAGTGTTAATGCAAGTTTGATTAAATTTTTCTGCAGTTTCTTGGAATGGAAATTTTGTGCTAAAGGCGTGCTGCAAAACATCAAAAGAAGCGTTGTCGTCTTTTGTAAACTTAGTCATTACTCTCATAAAACTTCGAATAACATTATTAATTCCGTTATCATTATGATTGAATTTATCGTATATCATTCTTTTTGTTAAACTTGCTATTAATGTATAAGCTTTTAAATTTATTGCTTCAAGCTTTTTGTACTCATTAAGCGGCATTGCGGCAGGTCTGTTATCTCTAAGCCATCGAAGTTCATTTCCCCAAAATAGAACTTGATTATCTATAAACAAATTTGGCTTGTTACCATTTAAATGCGTGTATGTTATGCACAATGAATCATTGTTAATTCTATCTTCTGATTGTCCAAGCAGTGTTTTTAATTTATTATATTCTGCTAAATCAGTTTGTTCTTCATCGTTTAACTGAGCTGCAATGAATGTAATCATGCCGTTTCTGGCACTGATTTCATCAGATATAATATTCTTATAACCATAAAAGTTTTGAGCTGTCGTTGCAATTCTCATATTATCCAAAAAACTTGTAAAAAAATTTTTTGCCATGTTTATTTAGTTATTTTATAATAACAGTATGAACAAAAAACCATCTTTTGCTGGGATGTTTTATCCTGAAAAACCTGAAGAGTTAACGAACTTGATTAATTCATACAAAGAGGAGAGCTCATTTGATTATAAGTCAAAAGCAGTAATTGTTCCCCATGCCGGGTATGTATATTCAGGCCATGCAGCTATGGCTGCGTTTCAGCATCTCGAAGCGAACGAAAATATCTTTATAATAGCTCCTTCTCATCATGAAAACTTTAGCAACATTGCGCTTCCTGAGTACACATATTTTGATACTCCTTTAGGAAGCTTGGAAGTAAATAATAGACTTATAAAAGATATCGCAGAAAAATTCCCTTGTATAGTTGCAAATGAAATCTTTGATAATGAACATTCGATAGAAGTGCAATTGCCTTTTTTGCAAAACATTTTTCATCCTCAGAAACAGAGTGCAGCAGATTTTGTTAAAAATTTAAAAAAAATTGGCAGAAAAATTAGAATTGTTCCTGTTTTGGTTGGAAAATGTGACTATAGGCTTGTATCAGATTTAATAGAAGCTTATTGGGAAAATTCATCTTTTGTGATTTCTTCTGACTTAAGTCATTATTATACTCAAACGCAATGCAGACAAATTGATACATATACGGCAACTATTATTGAAACTGGTAAGTTAGAGTGTTTTGAACCTGAGCAGGCTTGCGGACTTATTGGTATAAAAGGGTTGGTTGATTTTGCTAACAGGCATGGATATACAATGATAAGGACTGAAATGTACAATTCCGGCGATGTTAGTGGTGAAAAAGAAAGAGTCGTTGGATACGGTTCTTGGTTTGCATACGAAGGTGCAAAAAATGATTTTATAGAAAAATATTATTCAAAATACATATTAGAAGTTGCAAGAAGAAGTATAGTAGATGGAATTAATGGAGAGGAATTTGTTCCGAGAAGTATTCCTACTGTACTTACTCAATATGGGGCATCATTTGTTACACTAAAAATTGATGGTCAGCTAAGGGGTTGTATTGGTTCAATTTTTCCAACAAAACCTCTTATATTGGATGTGATAGATAATGCTAAAAACGCTGCATTTCAAGATCCAAGATTTAATCCGTTGGAAATAGAAGAATTAGGAAACATTGATATATCAGTTTCTGTTCTTTCTTCTATAGAAAAAATTGATTTTAAAGATGAAAGAGATTTACTTTCAAAAATTTATCCATACGGAATAATTATTGCAGAAAGAGAAAGACGCGCTGTATATTTACCTGTTGTATGGGAGCAGCTTCCTGACAGAGAAATTTTCTTAAATTCTTTAAAAGAAAAAGCTGGATTACCTGCAAGGTATTTTTCAAGAACCTTTGAAGCGTACAAATTTACGGCATTACTCATTAATGATGATACAATAAATAACCAGCATTCAAATATTATTTCATGATATAATGTTTTCAAGGGTTGGGAGTGTTGTATGGCAGAAAAGAAAACTTTAATTTTAATTGACGGACATGCATTGGCTTTTAGACAATTCTTTGCGCTTGAAAGGACCGGCATGAAAAATTCAGAAAATCAACCGACATGGGCTGTTTATGGATTTTTTAAAGCTATTTTTGATTTGCTTGCAAAAATTCATCCCGATTTTATAGCAGTAGCTTTTGATGTCGGCAGGCAAACCTTTAGAGTTGAAAAATATGAAGAGTATAAAGCACAAAGAGAGGCAATGCCTGACAGCTTAAGAAGTCAAATTGGAGTTATTTGCGAAGGACTTCAAGCTTTTGATATTCCTATTTATACAAAAGAAGGTTTTGAAGCCGATGATGTAATTGGTACAATTTCTCGAATTGCGTCTGAATCTGGGCATAATACATTGATTTTAACTGGAGATCAAGACAGCTTTCAACTCATAGATAAGGAAGGTAGTGTAAAGGTTCTTATTCCAACAAAGGGTGAACTTTTAGAATATGATTGGAATAAAGTTTATGAAAAACTTGGAGTTTATCCTAACCAAATAACAGATTACAAAGGACTAAGAGGTGATACTTCCGATAATATACCCGGAATTAAAGGAATTGGTGAAAAAACTGCACAAAAGTTGTTGAATAGATATCCAACATTGGAAGCCGTTTTAGAGGATGCTGAAAATATCCCTGAAAAAGCCGTCAAACAAAAAGTTCTCGAGGGAAAAGAAATTGCGGTTTTATCGAAAGATTTGGCAACAATTATAAGAGATGTTGATGTAAACTTTGATATAAATACTGCCTGTGTAACACTCCCGAGTTTAAATAAAGTTTCTGAGTTTTTGCGTAGAATGCAGTTTTATACTTTTATAAAAAATATTGATAAGATACTTTCATCATTTGATGCCGAATGTATTCCTGTAAATAAAAATCTTAGTCTATTTGCAGAACAAAAAAAACAAATTGCGGACACGCCTATTCAGCAAGGGCTTTTTTCTCAAGCAATTAAGGAAAATATTGATGATGGCGATTTTGAGTATACTATAGTTAATAATGATAATTTAGAAAAATTATTAAAAGAGCTTCTTGAATCAAAAAGGATTGGTATAAGATTTTTAAAAAAAGATAGTGTAATAAAAGGTGCTTCTGTTTCTTTTGGAACTACTTACTATTTTGATGAAAATTTTATATCAAATCTAAAACCAATAATAGAAAATCCAAAGATAAATAAAATCGGATATGATACAAAATCAGATATTCATTTGTTATTAGAAAATGGTATTCACATGAAAGGTCTAGAGTATGATGTGCTTTTAGCAAGTTATGTAAAAGATCCTAATCGCAAGCACACAATAGATGCTCAGGGTTTGGATTTTTTAAATCACATCCTGACAAATACTTCTGATGAAGTAAAATATTTGTGCGATGAAGCGTATACAATATTTAAGTTATATGAATATTGGCAGAATAATTTAGATGAAGATGAACAGAAACTTGTCAAAGATATTGAAATGCCGTTAACTGTTGTACTTGCAAAAATGGAGCATACAGGTGTTGCTATTGATGTTAACTATTTGAAAGAATTATCTTCATATATGACTGAAAAGCTTGCAGAACTTGAGGACTTAATTTATCAGTTAGCAGGAGAACCCTTTAATATCAATTCTCCAAAGCAAGTTGCAGAGATTCTTTTTGATAAACTTGAACTAAAAACCAAAAAGAAAAAATCTCGTTCTACAAGTGCTGAAGTATTGGAAGAATTAGCTCAAGAGTACGAAATATGTGAATATATTTTAGAACATAGAAAGTTCTCAAAATTAAAATCGACTTATACAGATGCCCTTCCGGCTCTTATCAGCAAAAAGGACGGAAGAATACATACAACATACAATCAGGCGCTTACCGTGACAGGAAGGCTTTCTTCTTCAAATCCAAATTTGCAAAATATTCCTATAAGGACGGAAGAAGGAAACAAAATTCGCTCTGCTTTCTGTGCTATGGATAAAGAAAACAATCTTATTTTGAGTGCTGATTATTCTCAGATAGAATTAAGATTGCTTGCTCATGTATCAGGTGATGAGCATTTGATTAATGCATTTACATCCGGTGAAGATATTCATACTATGACTGCAGCTAAGGTGTTTGGTGTTGATGTAAAAGATGTAACGAAGGAAATGAGAAGACGAGCAAAAGCAGTTAACTTTGGCATTGTTTACGGTCAATCTAAATACGGTCTTGCTAAAAATCTTGGTATTACAAATAATGAGGCGCAAGAATTTATTGATAAATACTTTGAAACATATCCGCGAGTAAGAGAGTATATGCAAGGTGAAGTTGAATTTGTGAATACTCATGGCTATGTAGAAACTATATTTGGAAGGAAAAGGTATCTCGCAACAGAACTAATGAGTCCAAACTTCCAGATAAGAGAATTTGCTCAAAGAGCCGCAATAAATCAACCGCTTCAAGGAACGGCAGCTGATTTAATAAAGATGGCAATGATTGAAGTAGAAAAACAGATAGAGGCAAAAGGCTTAAAGGCAAAAATGATTATGCAGGTTCACGATGAACTGGTGTTTGAACTTCCAAAAGAAGAACTTGAAGAATTAAAAGAGCTTGTGCTAAATGCAATGGAATTAGGACAGCCGCTAAGAGTTCCTTTGGAAGTTGATATAAATTACGGATATTCATGGAAAGAGAATTAGGTTATGGAATAATTAGGGAAGATTTTTTATGTTTTCTATAATATAAAATATAATTATGATATTTTGGAGAAGAGATGAATAAGGGATTTTTTATAACATTTGAAGGTGCTGATGGGTGCGGAAAAACAACACAGATTGAACTTTTGAATAAATATTTGCAAGAAAACGGAAAAGAAACTTTATTAACAAGAGAACCGGGAGCTAAAGGCTTAGGGGTAAAATTAAGAGAAATTCTTTTGAACTACGATGGTGAGGTATCCCCGAATTGTGAATCATTTTTGTTTCTAGCAGATAGAGCTCAACATGTTGATTGCATAATAAAACCGGCATTAGACAGTGGAAAAATTATACTTTGTGACCGTCATACAGATTCTACTGTTGCATATCAAGGATATGGCAGAGGTTTGGATATTGATAGAATTACTTCTCTAAACATTATTGCAACAAGCGGACTTAAACCTGACTTAACAATAGTGTTTGATATCGATGTAGAAACTTCTATGGAAAGAGTTGGTAAAACAAAGGACAGAATGGAATCTGCCGGCATGGAATTTTTTAATAAAGTTCGTCAAGGTTATTTGGAAATTGCTAAAAAAGAGCCAAATAGAGTTAAAGTTATTAATTCATCTGATACAATAGAGAATATTCACAAACAAGTTTTGGAGTTGGTTAACAAATTATGGCAAGTATAAGTGAATTAAAAGAAAGAGTTGAAAAAATTAAAGGTGATGAAAAAAATCAAAACCTTGAAGAAAAACTTGCTGAAATAGAGGCAAAATTACAAAATCCTGAAGTTTGGTCAAATCAAAATTTTGCCAACGAACTTGGGCAGCAATCGAGAGAAATTAAAGATAGTATAGAACAACTTTCCCGTTGGGAAACTGTTATAGAAGATGCTATGACTGCTCAAGAGATTGGTGACGAAGAATTAATTGCAGAAAGTGATACCCAACTTTTGAAATTGGAAAAAGAGCTTGATAAATATGATATTCAAAGGATGTTGTCGGGAGAATACGATGAAGCGGATGCTTTTTTGACAATAAATGCAGGTGCGGGTGGAACTGATGCACAGGATTGGGCATCAATGCTCCTAAGAATGTATATTCGCTGGGCAGAAAACAGGGGGTGGAAAACCGAACTGGTAGACAAGTCTGACGGAGAAGAGGCCGGAATAAAATCCGCGACAATAAGAATTACTGGTAAATATGCATACGGATACGCTAAGGCTGAAAAAGGAGTTCATAGACTTGTTCGCATATCACCTTTTAATGCAAACGGAAAAAGACAAACGAGTTTTGCATCCTGCGAAGTCTCGCCAATAATACCCGATTATGAAAAAACAATCAATATTCCTCCTGAAGATTTGGAGATTGATACTATGCGCTCTGGCGGAGCGGGAGGGCAAAATGTTAATAAGGTAGAAACTGCTGTAAGAATCTTGCACAAACCGACTGGGATTGTAATCAAGTGTCAACAGGAACGCTCGCAGCTTCAAAACAAAGAAAATGCTATGCAAATGCTTGCTTCAAAACTTCTTGAACTTCGTCAAAGAGAGCATGAAAAGAAACTTGCAGAACTTAAGGGAGAAGCTTTTGATATTAACTTTGGCTCCCAAATTCGTTCATATGTATTTCATCCGTACAAAATGGTAAAAGACCACCGTACAGGATTTGAAGTCGGGAATGTAGATGCAGTAATGGATGGTGATTTGGATGGTTTTATAGAAACATTTTTAAAAGCATAAAATAAGAGCGAGTTATAAAAGATAACTCACTCTTTCTAACTTAAACCGTTGTTTCAGAACTTTTTTCAGTATGCTTAAACTGTGTTTCATAAAGAGCCTTGTATTGACCGTTTTCTATGTTCATCAACTCTTCGTGAGTGCCAAGTTCAACAAGCTCTCCTTCATTTATTACCGCAATTCTGTGTGCATTTTTGATTGTAGAAAGTCTGTGAGCAATTACAAATACCGTTTTATTTTTAATAAGGTTATCCAATGCTCTTTGTACAATCTCTTCAGACTTGTTATCAAGAGCAGAGGTTGCTTCATCCAATATAATAATCGGTGAATTTTTAATCATTGCTCTTGCTATAGCAACGCGTTGTCTTTGACCGCCAGAAAGTGTTGTTCCTCTTTCTCCCAGTACAGTATCCAAACCGTCAGGCAGTTCTTCCAGCATCTCTTGAAGATGAGCAGATTCAATAGCCAAATTAAGCTCTTCCTCTGTTGCATCAGGTTTGCCCATTAAAATATTTTCTCTTATAGTACCTGTGAATAAGAAATTATCTTGAAATACCATTGAAATATTTTCTCTGATACTTTTCATTGAATAATCTCTTAAATCAATTCCGTCTATAGTTATAGAACCTGAATTAACATCATAAAAACGAGGTATCAAGTTTACCAAAGTTGACTTTCCACCGCCGGAATTTCCTACGATAGCGAGTGTTTCATCTTTTGCTACTTTCAAACTTAAATCTTTAAGAACAGGATGGTCTTCCGTATATCGGAAGTTGACATTCTTGAATTCAATCCCTTCTTTGAGTTCTTGAAATTCAATGGCATCTTTTCTGTCTTCAATTTCAGGCTTGATGTCAAATAACTCAAATACACGCCCCATTGCTACAAATATTCCTTGCAAACTTGTTAGTGTATTTCCGAGAGTTTTCACAGGTTTGTATAATAAAAGTAATGAAGTTACGAAAGACGCAAAGCTTCCTGCTGTCATAACTCCTGATGTGATTAAGTGAGTTCCATATGCTAAAACTAAAGCGATACCAACTGATGCAATTAAATACATCAACGGTGACATCCAACCTGCGCGTTTAACAAGTGACATATTGTTTGCAAAAGCTTTCCATAGCTGGTCTTGAAATCTGAATTTTTGCCTTTCTTCTAAACAATATGCTCTCATAACTTTGTTACCTGAATAGGTTTCGTTAAAATTAGTGGTAATATTTCCGCCGATTACCATGTTTTTGTTAGAGGTAGCTTTAACTCTTTTTCTTATAATTGCAACAGGAACAAATGCAATACATAATACAACTACACCTATTACAGCCAATCTCCAAGAACTGTAAAGCATAACAAAAATCAAACTTATTGCGCCAAAAAGGCTTGTGACAATTGATTTTAAATTGTTTACAATTCCAGCCGAGGCAGAGTCTGTATCAGACAAATATCTGGTTAATATTACCCCTGATGAATTTTCATCGTAAAAAGATGTATCCATATAAACAAGCCTGTTGAACAGTGCAATTTTTATTGTGTTTGTTATTTTTTGACTGGTCCAGTCTGTTAAGTATTCATTTAAGTATCTTAGAACACCTTGAACAAGTGCAAATAAAACTACCGCGAAAGGAATTGCTATAGCCATAAAAGATGCACTTACGGAGTATGTTCCGCCTGCAAAATGGAAAATCCAATCTTTTTGTCCGATTACATAGTCCATATATGGTTTAAGTGAAAATGCAACAACACCGTCTAATGCTCCGACAGGTATTGCAACCAAAAATCCCAAAAAAACTCTTCCTAAAAACGGTTTTATAAATGGAAAAATTCGTCCTAAAAGCCATCCGTATTTAAACGAATTTTGTGCAGTTGTGTTATCTAATTTCATAATTCCCTCTATTTAAAAATGCTGTATATTTATATAAAGATGTTATCACAGCAATATCTGTAATTCAAGTATAATGTATAATAACAGTCGGTTTGAGAAGAAAGAACAGGGATTTTGAGAACATAAAAAAGTAGGTTGGGTGAAACCCAACAATAACTTTTGTATTATGATTTTATTATGAATTATAGACGTTTATTTATACAGAATAGCATTGTTTTTATAACAGTTGTCACATTCGAAAGACAAGAAATCTTGATACAAAATATTGATTTGTTAAGAAATGCAATAAAACAGACAAAACAAAAATATAAATTTGATATAGTGGCAATTTGTGTATTAAAAAATCATATTCATATGTTATTAAAGACAGACAATATAAAAGAATATCCCGATATTATAAAAAATATAAAATGTAATTTTTTAGTCAATTTTGATATTTCACAAATTCCGGAGTATTATGAGTCGGATAGTAGAAAAAGCAAAGGCGAAAAAAGTATTTGGCAGCGAAGATATTTTGAACATACGATAATTAATGAAGAAGATTTGAATAAACATATTGATTATATACATTATAATCCGATGAAGCATTATAATATTGCACCTAAAGATTGGCAATATTCGTCATTTAATAAATTTGTTAAAGGTGGACATTATGAAAAGGATTGGTGCAATTTTGAAGATAAGTACGATATAAATAAATTAGATTACGAATGATAATAATAAAGTTATTGTTGGATTTCACCCAACCTACGCACTGTGAGGAAGACAGAATTGAAGGTGCTTTTAAATACGGACAATATTGGCTAATCCCAAAAGATGCACAAAAACTTCCTGAAAAGGAAAGAAGGATGTAAAAATATTTTCAAAATTAGTCATTTAATCATTTTAACTATTGTATAATTCATTATAATGCTTTTCAATTTCTTTAATATATAAAATCCACTTATCGATATTTTTGATATATTCTTCCATTGGCAAATTATCAAGCCATTTTACAGTATCTTGCGTTAAAATCTGCATACTAGATTTTTTCTTCCCGAATACAATTCTACCTATTTGACTGTTCCAATCGCCAATATGATATGTAAAATTAGATGTTCCGTCCTTTAAAACATCATATTCAAGTTTACTAATATCTAATCCTGCTTGAATTATTTTATTCTTTAATTCTTCTATAAATTTATCTATTGATAAATTTTCAAATATCTCTTTTGGGGCATTGTCTATTCTTATTTGTTCTTGTTCTAAATTTTCAATGTCAGAATAATCAAGCCCTTTTGCCCCGCTTTCATAAGCAGACAAAAATATAAATGCTTTTTCTAATATTCTTCTATTAAAATCAGCATTTACTCTTTGACAGAAAAAAGGAACTGAATTTCTTGGATTTGAACCCATAATATTTGTATATATTGTAGTTGCTTTAACATCTTTTTCATACGGTTTCATACAATTTGGTAAATTAAAAGGTAAATTTTTATCAAGATTTATTCTGAACTTCTTTTCAGGTGGATTTTTCCAATCACAATTCAACCCTCTGCTAATAAGTTTATTATGTTCATATTGACACATCATTTTATATGCTTCGTTTAATTTATTTTCTAAAATCAAAGTATAACAATCATTTTCGAAATCAACATCATGAGTAATTATTGGTTTAAATTTTCCTATTTCTTGTAATCCTTTCTCAGTAACAACAAACTTTTTGCCTTGATTTTGTGCTAAATTATTAATTTGTTCATCTGTAAAGTTTTCTTCAATTCTTTTTACTAATTCCGATTTTGTTCCGCTAACCTTTAAATTTGCTTTTTTTAATGCTCCTTTTAATGTATTAGTAGTTAATTTTGAAAAATCGTTACTGTATTTGATTTCTAAATATTCGTTTTTAATAAATTTTGATATTAGATAATTACAATCTATAAAATGTTCATAAAACCAATAATTCGCAATTTTAAAATCTTCAATAGATTTTGCATCACAGTATAATAAAAATGCTTTTTCTACACCGTTTAAATGTTCAACTATTTCTGTGCTTTCAATATCAAGTTTATTATAGTCATACTTTGTTAATTCATCTAACTGTTTATTTATATCGTAATAAGACTTATTATTATAATTCTGTGGATTTGCAGCGAAAACAAGTAATTTTCTAACTTCAAAACAATTTTCACAAAGTCCATGTTTTTTTAAAGGTGCTATTCTGTGACATCTTGCACACTCACCTTTAAATTCAAGTTTATTATTTTTATTTACATCTTTAATTTCTTCTTTCCTGTTGCCGAATATAATATTAAATTGATTTTTAATGATTTCAATAAAATCACTCATAAATAACCCCTTTATTTATCCTTATTTTGAAATTCATTTAAAAATTCTGCCGTTAAAATACTTGTCGGAAGTGCAAAAAGCATAATACCAATTAAAACAATAGTTGCAGATAATAATTTTCCAATAGGTGTAATCGGATAAACATCTCCATATCCAACCGTTGTAAATGTTACTATTGACCACCAAAAAGTATCTAAAATATTATGAAATGCGTTTGGTTGAGCTTCAGCTTCGGCATAAAACATAAAAAATGAGCTTAAAAATATTAAGAATAATAACACTCCAAAAATGCTTATTAACTCTGTCCTTTTCTTATATATAACTTTTCCTATCATTTGCAATGCTTCAAAATATCTTGCAATTTTAAAAATCCTCAATATTCTAAATAATCTAAAAATCCTTAAAATTCTTAAATCTAATCTTGATAAAGGTAAATAAAACGGTAATATTGCAAGTAAATCAATTATCATAAGGGGTTGAAACATATTTTTTAATTTATCAAGAGTAAATAAACGCATTATATACTCTATTGTAAATATAATAACCGATACTAATTCAACTTTTGAAAAGAATGTTTTATAAGTTAAATATATTGTTTTATCCGTTTCAAAACCTAAACAAATTATATTAAATATAATCAAAAATATTAAAAAGTAATCAACAAATTTATTATTTAAAAAATTTTTTAGATAGCCTTTTATCATACAAAACCACTCCAATATTGATTATACTAAATTTATTATAAATATGTTCTTTTGTAAAATATTTCCCGCTTTTTGGCTTTTTTGATTTCTTTCATGTATTGTGTTTCCTGATATATGGAGGGGAGTATGGAAGAAGCAGGATACAATATTACAAATAAAGAATTTAAACAGATTAGCAAATGGGCAGAAAATGTTTATAATATAGCCGTTATTGTTGATTACTGCTTGGTTGTCGGTATTAAACGGGCACGCACACGCTTTAGCCCTCTGCCGACAATCCGCTTCGTATCAAATCAACCTGAAATAGAAGAATGTTACAACCTCGCACCAGTAATTAAAAATTTAAGAGAAAACATAGATTCATTAAATGCATTTTTTATTGATAATGAAAAATAATAAATTTTAACTTTACCCCAAAAAACATACCTTACCAAAAAAAGCGTTCTATACCCAAAAAACCGCTTTAAAAATTTTCTTGCTATTATTGGAAAGTAGCCGACCGGTGTGAGTAAATAATGAGTAAATATGAGTAAATCGGTTTTTGGGGTAAAGTTACACTTCCGACCCGCAAAACCCCTATAACGAGCGAGTTGCAAAAGAACACATGATTTGAGAAGAAAGAACACCGATTTTGATGATTTTTAATATAAAAAACATAACTTTGTCTTGTTATTGTTAGGTTTCACCCAA
>CACYUI010000014.1 GCA_902777605.1 uncultured bacterium
AATATCCTGCAAGAATATTTGAGGGTTAAATTGTAACTGCTGAAACGCAGCATTCGGAGTAAGATTATCACCGTACTCAATAATTTTCCCCGGATATAATTGTAATTCATCTTCATCAAAAAATCCTTCAGGCGCAAGTAGCGGAGGATTTTCGCTGAGAGTTTGAAGATTACAAGTTCTGTTCATCAAATCTTCTTGAACCTCAGAAAGCGAAAGCACGCTGTATAGCGGACTAATACCCCTCTTTGTATCAGGGTCACGAACAAATGAACCGTAAGAAAAAGGATTAATAAGTGCTTCATTTTTCTTAAAAAGAACAAGATATTTTCTGGCTACGACTACCGCATGCCAGTTCTTTAAAATTTTTCCGTCAGAAAGCTTCAAATCTCCCCAGTGTTCAAGGACTTCTACTGTTGAACCTTTTACCACATCATCTTTAGAACTGCTGAACTTATCACCGTCACTAATAAGATGTGCAATTTCTTCCGCCATCTCTTCATCTATTGAATATAGCTTGTTAGAGAGTATGTCGTTAGGAGTTTTGTAAGCCCTGTAAATCTTCGGACAAGAATCCCACTCGTCAGCCTGAGCCAAATCGAATACAATATCAGCAGGATTAACGGGGTAAATGTACGGATTATTATAAACTTCTTTTTCGTCTACCCAGTAGCTTTTACCCTCTTTTGCCGCTTCTATAATTCTTGCCTGTTTCTCTATATCCATAGTTTCTTGTGTTGCAAAATAGCTTATCGGACGGCGGAATTCTTCGCTCTCCTTTTTCCAAGCAGTAAAAGAAATTAATTCCCCATGTAGCAGTGCATAATCAATAATTTGGTCGCAAGTTTTTTGATAATCCATTTTTTCCATAATGTCGACAAGCATTGCTTTCTGTTTGTTAGATGCGTTGTTAGAGTCGTGGTTTTCGCCAGAGACATCAAACATGGAGTTTACATTGGCATAAGTATTGCGCCAAATGTATGCTTTTAGTGTTTGGTAGAACATAAAAGTTTTGCACATTTTAATCTTGCTTTTCCATCTTTGAGTTTTGTCGCCTTGCGGAATGTAAGAATTTTTGAAAAAGATTTCGTTAGAAAGCTTTTGCGCCATTTCTAAATTTGCGCTGCGTTCTCTGTTCCACTCTTGGAATTTGTTGGAAATCTTTTTGACTAAAGTTTCTTCTTCCTCTTGTGATAAAATTTCAGGTGAATTTTCTTTGTTTAAAATGTACTCGAATGTCATAATTAAATCCTTTCCGGAGCGTAACTCCTGTTAAAAATCGTGTATAAAATTTAAAATAAAAAACAAAAAAATGCGGACTACGAGTTTTCGTAGTCCGACAAAAATGTAAAAAATGAAAGATGAAATATGAAAAATTACAATGAATCTACTTGTTCAAGAATGTATTTATTCTTAGGTTCAAGCTTTTGAGCAAGCGCTGCGTATTTTTTTGCCTGTTCTAAATACTTTGAACTTCCGCTGTTTTTGTATAAATATTCGCTTGCATAAGATGCGTATAGGTAAGCTGATGCGTTAGTTTGGTCAATTTTGAATAAATCTTCAAAGTATTTTATAGATTTTTCAAACTCCCTGTTCAGATATGCTGTGTAACCGAGCCTTGCATAAAGCTCCTGCATAGATTCTGGGCTGTAGTATTGGTCGGTGTTTACCCTGTTTTTTAAAGGAGTTAAAATAATTGACCTTCTGTCTGAAGACAACTTAACATCCATTACAGAAGAGTTGTAAATGTTAGCTTTTCCCATTTCCGCCCAAATTTCTTGCGGAAAATATTTCCCGTTTTGAAAATAGTTATCAAGCCTTTTCCTTCCGTCAGGATGGTCACTTCTGTAATCAGTGTCTATATCAAGTGTTGTCAGATATGATAATACATCTGACCCTTTTTGAAGGTCGTATCCTGCGTGGGCTGCAAGCTTTTCTCCTTCAACATCGGCTGCAAATTCCATGTTCTTTGAATCTATTAGAAATTTTCTTTTCATAATAGCATAGGTAAGCTCTCCATAACCTTGTCTGACAAGTCTTTCTTGTCGTTTTAATTTGGTAAGAAGTTGAACTCTGCGCTTTTGATGTCCGAGTATTGCATGCCCCATTTCGTGTCCTATTATCATAGCGAGAGCATCATCGTTATCAATAAAAGTATCTATGATTGCGGTAGAAAGCGCAATATAGTTTGTGTTTGTTGTGTAAGCATTCGGGTTAGCTGAATCCCTATAAATCTCTATTCTCCAATTTATGTAATCAAGCTTGTTTGCTCTGATAAGCTTTTCAGCCACACGATACACTCTGTAATAATCCTCGCCTTTTGCTTGAGCGTTGTAGTTATCAATATTTCGTTTGCATAATTGTTTTTTGTATTTTTCGTATTCAAGTTCATCTGCTTTAAGCTTTTCAGAATACTTTTGTGCGCTAATTTTTTCAAAATTGCCGAGCTTCATGATTTTCGGGTCTTTGAGAGTTGAATCTTTTGCTGCAAATTTGTAGCTCGCATTTGTTCCTTGATTTTGCAGAACTTTTTTAGTTGTTCCGTATTTTTGGGCGTGCTTAAGCTCTTTTATTTGAAGTTTTGTGTAATCTCTTGCAATTACGCAGTTAAAACTTAATGCTAATGCTAACGCAAAAATTGATAATTTTTTCATATATACTCCTTAATTCCTGAGTGTTATATTATCATATTTGATTAAAAATATCAATTACTATAAACAAACAAATTTTCTCGAACTCTTTTAAATCCGCATATTATAAGACATAGTGCAGAAGCACGGTTTTGAGCTTCTGCGTATATATTTCCGCGAAACCACTTAAGTGACATTTTTAAACATTTAATGTTTAAAAGATGAGTTTTTCTTTTTGAAAATCCGTTTAGCATAAGCTTGCCTTCTGGGTTAACAAAATAATAAATAGCTCCGATTAGTTTTCTGTTTTCGGTGAATAAATAAAAAAAAGTGTTGTTAATAATAAATTCAAAACAATTAGAATCGGTGATTGCTTTTTGAGAGTGTTCATATAAAGCCTTGCACTCTTTTGCAAATTCCCAAAACTTATTTTCTGCAGGTATCCAAACTTCAATCATATTTTATCCTCGCTTAATCCTTCAATTATGTTAATAACAGGCTCAATATTTTCGTACTCTTCCTCGTCTAAACCGAGCGCAAGCCTGTGCCCTTTTTGTATTTTTCCGATTGATGAGATTAAAAAATCGAGGGTTGCAATAGCATTTTTTGGCATTTCTAAAAATTCTATGTCAGCTCTTGTAAGCTCTTTTGAGTATTCATCAAGAATAAACTCTAAAACAGAAAGAGTTTTATCATAGAATTTTATATGCTGCTCGTTTATTTTTTTCTTCTTTTTTTGAATATCTTCTTTTATATTTTTTGTCATAAAAAATCCTTTAAAATTTTATAGTAAAGAAAACCCGAAGGCAGGAGGTAAACATACTTTAGGAGTATTCCTAATAGAGAGAGAAAGGTGTGTTTATAAAAAATGCCTTCGGGTGAAAATCCTATCACACAAATCAACAGGTTTTTATGAGTTCTTTGTTACCGTAAAAATCAGCTGCGTATTGCTTGATTTTTCCGTTTTTTAACTGCTTATTTATTCCGTAAACCCATCCGTAAGGCTTTGATTTTGTTTTTTTATAATTTTGGTGAGTTAATGAGCATAGTATTTCTTCTGCATGACAGAGCATGATAGTATTGGCATCAATGCCGGAAAAAATTTCTTTATTTACCTCTCCGTCAAATCTGAATTCCAAAATTTCTGCAACAGGCTTTTTGCATTTCGGACAAAAGCCTATAGATAAAAATCTTGAAGTGTACAACTCATTTTCGGCAAGACGATAAATCTCATCTGCCTTAAATTTATGGCAATGATACATAAAACCTCCGCATAACAAATTTAGCCGAACGAAAGGTTCAACTTGATTGTGATAATTGACTTTGTTTGGGTACAAATCACCCTGTACCTTTTGGAATGATTTATCCTACGCCGTTTTCACTTTGCTTCAAAATCAGGTACAAAATCATCCTACTACATTTTTTAATTTTACCCCCTAAATGTTAAGAAAAATTTACATCTAAACCTAAAGTTCAATAGAATTAGGCTTTTTTTTGTAGTAAAATTATCCGTAGTTGGTTAAATTACTAAATTTTTAAGGAGAATAGAGTATGAAAGCAATTGTTTTTGATAACGAATTAAAGCTTGATAATAACTATCCAAAACCAGAACCAAAGAAAGGAGAAGCTCTTATAAAAGTATCTTTGGCAGGTATTTGTAATACAGATTATGAAATTACAAAAGGTTATATGGGTTATGTCGGAGTGTTGGGACATGAGTTTGTCGGTGTTGTAGAAGAAGTTAATTCCGATAATGAATCAGATAAGAAATGGATTGGAAAAAGAGTTGTAGCAGAAATAAGTTACGGTTGTAATGATCCTGAGTGTGAATGGTGCGCAAAGAAAAATTATCGCCATTGTCCTTCAAGACATACATTAGGTATTGTTTCAAAAGACGGATGCTTTGCAGAATACATGACAATGCCTTTGAATGTTCTTTTTGAAGTTCCTGAAAATGTTTCTGATGAACAAGCTGTTTTTGTAGAACCGCTTGCTGCAGCTTGCGAAATCACAGAACAATTACATATAGAACCTATGCAAAAAGTTGTTGTTTTAGGTGATGGAAAACTCGGACTTACTACTGCACTGACTCTTCACGCTCAAAATTTGGATGTTCTTTTGATTGGTAAACACCAAAACAAACTTGATGTTGCAGAAAAACAGGGTGTCAAAACAATGTTACTCAATTCATTCACCCCTGAACCAATCTATGATGTAGTAGTAGAGGCAACAGGTACGGCATCAGGGTTTGAGACATCAATGGGACTGGTTAAACCAAGAGGAGTGTTGGTTCTGAAAAGCACAGTTGCAACGGGTAAAGAACTAAACCTTGCACCGATTGTTATTAACGAAATTACCGTTCTTGGTTCTCGCTGTGGTCAATTCCCGCCGGCACTAAGGTTGCTTAAAAATAACAGAATTGATTTTAAACCGTTTATTTCAAAAATATATTCTGTGGATGATGCAATAGAAGCGTTTGACGCTAATAAAGCAAAGGATACGATAAAGATTTTAATCAAATTCTAGCAATAAAAAAGGAACCTTTTATAAGGTTCCTTTTTTATTATATAAAGTTTTTATATTAAGCATTAACTCCGGCAGGCTTCTTTTGTTGAGTAGCACCCGGAATAGCTTGCCAGTTAGCTGCCATAATCTTCTTGAATGATTTAAGAGCAGTGTCTTCAAGCTCACCAAGTTCTTCAGCTTCCATAATTAACTCACGGAGCGGAAGTAATGCTCTTTGATCTCTTAGAACACCAAGTGCAGCTGCTGCACCTGCTCTAACCAAATCATTTTCAGAACGGTTTTTCATAACATCGATTAATGCCGGAACAGCCTTTGTATCATTCAATTTGCCTAAAGAAGTTACAGCATAAATTCTAACATTAACCCATTCGTCATATAACATGTTAATAATTTTATCAACGCATTTTTTGTTGCCGATTTCACCTAAAGCACGAGTAGCATCGCATCTTACATTAACTTTTTCGTGGTCTAATGATTTCATCAACGCATCAGTTGCAACATCACCGATTTCAATAAGTGCATCTGTAGCAGTGATACAAACTTGCGAGTTTTCATCGTTAAGGGCTTCAACAAGCGGTTCAACAACAATTTTACCGCCTAAACGACCTAACGCACGAGCTGCACGAACTCTAACATCAACATTACGGTCTTCTCTCAAAGATTCGATTAAGTGTTCGGTTGCTTTTGAATCACCCAACTCGCCCAAAGCACGAGCAGCATACAAACGAACAGAACCATTTTTATCGTTTTTTAAAACATTAATTAATGGTTCAACAGCTTTAGAATCGCCCATTTCTCCAAGAACACGGGCAGCATTATATCTAACTTTTTCAGAACTTGAACCCATAAGGTCATTAATCAATTCTTGAAAAGTTTTCTTTACTTGTTTCTTTTTGCTGTTTACTGTAATTGTCATACTACTTTACCTCCAAATGTAAACATGGTTATCTAACTTCTACACAGATATATAAAGTTTTTTTTGTTTTAAAAATTGCCTTTATTTTTCGGTTTGTAAATTTTTTGTTACATACCCATTTATTAGGGTATTTTTTACACTTAATCGCGCAATAACAATATACCATATTTTTACATTTTTATGTCTACTCTGTTGTAAATTTTTACAAAAATTAAAAATTGATTCTGATGGTGATTGCCTGAAATGTACAATAAATGTGCGATACGCGCTCTTTACAAAACTACATATATATTACTTACTGGGGATAGTAATACAGAATTCACTGCCACTGTTTATTTTTGTTTTAACATCAATTTTTCCGTTGTGTTTTTCGATTATTTTTTGTGAAATAGCAAGCCCCAAGCCTGTTCCGACTCCTACACCTTTTGTTGTGTATCCGGCATCAAATATTTTTTCAGGTTCTTTAATTCCGCATCCGTTGTCTTTTATTTTTACGACAAGGTTCTTGTTACTGTAATTTGTGTCAATAGAAATAGTTCCTTGTCCTTTTATTGCGTGTGTTGCATTAACAAGTATATTCATGAATACTTGATTAAGCATATTAGGATAGCATTTTATCGGCGGAATTTTTCCGTAGTTTTTGACGATTTCTATTCTGTTTTTAGTTTCATGTCTAATTAAATCAAGAGTTAAGTCTATTTCCTTGTTTATGTCAGCTTCCTGAAGTTCAGCTTCATCGAGCCTTACGAATTTTCGTAAGGAAACAACTAAACGATTAATCCTATCAATTGCTTCCGAGTCTATTTCGTTTGTTTCCGAAAGAAGTTCTGCTAAATCCTTGTCACTGATTTGTTTAATTAATTTTTTTGTTATCTCGTTATTAGATTTAATAGATGCAACAGGGGTGTTAATTTCGTGAGCCACTCCCGCCACAAGTTGACCTAATGATGCCATTTTTTCCGAATTTATAAGTTGCAATTGTGTTTCTTTAAGCTCTTTAAGAGTTTTTGTAAGGCTTTTTACCATCTGCTCATTTTTCTGATAAAGTTCTGCCTGAATAATAGCATTTCCAAGCTGAGAAGAAACACCGTCCAAAACTTCTAAAGTATCGTCTAATTTAACTTTCTGTTTAGTTGAAAGAACTATTATGCCAATTGGGTTATTTCTGTGAAAAATAGGTAAAACAACTCTTTGGACATTTTCTTTGAATGGTTCGGCTTCTAAGAATTCTTTTCTGCAAGTTAAACAGGAAACTTTTCCGGCAGAAATTTGATCTGTGACTTTTGTTTCAAAAGATATTTTTTTACTGATATCTTTTTTAGAAATAGATTCACGAATGGTAAATATATTATTTTCATACGAGGCATAAAAAGCTCTAAAAGCTCCAAACATTTGTGATAATTCATTGAGTACTGATTTTAGTATTACTGATGTATCAATAGATTCTCTAATAATATTAGAAACATTATTAAGAAGGAGTAATTTCATTGCCTGAGATTGTGCTTGAAGCTTTACTTTAGACAAATTTTTATTTTCTTCTACTAAAGCATCAATCTTTTTTTGTGATGTTTGATTTGATTTTATGGTGTTTTCAAGATTAATATTAGCGGTTACATCCGTAAAGACAACCATTGTGTATTGACCGCGCTTTGTAGAATTCATATCAAAATAATAATAATTACTGTCAACACCTTGATACATAACGTGTGCAGACAAATCTTCTTTAGAGGTAAGTGCCTGTAACAGAGGAGAGTGAATTGAAAAGTTGTTGCTTTCAAGTGCATAGACATCATAGTATAATTTGTGGGAAAACTTTTTAACATTGTCAAAGTCCTTGAACAGACGCTTAAACACATTGTTTGTAAATACAGATTCGCGTTTTTCATTCAAGACTATGACGGCACTGTTAAATTTGTTGAATAAATCAAACTTCCCCATAGCAAGTATTATATTACTTTAAAGTAAAAAATTCTATATTATTAATAAATACTAAGACATTGTCATTAAAAGTTCTCTTATAACTTTTGTAGCAACTGCTGTTGATGCTCCGCTTGAATCGTAGTCGGGAGCAAGTTCTACAACATCTGCACCTACAATATTAAAATTAGATAAGTATTTAAACCAACCGAGTAGCT
The DNA here is from genome assembly GCA_902777605.1 of uncultured bacterium. Taxonomy (GTDB): domain Bacteria; phylum Cyanobacteriota; class Vampirovibrionia; order Gastranaerophilales; family Gastranaerophilaceae; genus CAG-196. The sequence continues at coordinate 8,205 of CACYUI010000014.1, forward strand.
CATTAAATGTCAAACCTCCGACTTCGGGAGTTCCTGTCCCGCACATAATTGATGTGTCTAAAACATCCAAATCAACCGTTACAAAAATAGGTTTGCCTTTTAAAACATCCAAATCCTCGTACTTTACAGCTTTTGTGTTGTACTTTTTCATCAATTCGAATTCATCCTTCATACCTGAACGGATACCGATTTGCTTAAGGTTTTCGAACCCTACGATTTTCCCTGAGTGCCTTATAACGGCAGAATGTGACATTTCTTCACCCAAGTATTCTTCTCTTAAATCAGTGTGAGCATCAAAATGAACTATTGCCAAATCTTTATAGAATTTTGAAACAGCTTTGATTTCGGGAAGAGTAACAAGATGCTCTCCGCCGATTCCAAAAACTTTTTTACCGTCTTTGTATATTTCTTCCACATTTTTTTCGATTAAATCTAAAGACTTGTAAGTATTACCTAAAGGGAATTCCAAATCTCCCGCATCGTGGAAGTTGCAATCTTCAAGGTGCTTGTCAAAATAAGGAGAATATTCTTCTAATCCCCAGCTTGCAAGCCTGATTTGTTCGGGAGCAAATCTTGATCCGGGACGATAGGAAACAGTACCGTCAAAAGGAAGTCCTAACATAACTATGTCTGAACTATTGTAATCTTTATTTTCACCCATCCAATTTCTGTCTAAAAACGGTCCTGAAAGCATAATTTTCTCCTTTTTGTTCATTATAATACAAAAATATTTGCATAAATTTATATATTTTGGTGCAAAAAGCTTAAAAGTAATGTACTTTTTGTATGTTCATTTCTTTTATTACATGCGAACTACTTTAGCGCCTCGACCGTGTTACCGAAGGTAACCATAGGTCGAGTAAAAGATTCGGCTTTGCCGAACTAAAAGAATGCCCGAACAGTCGCAGACTGAAGGGCATAGAAAACAATTGCGTGTTTCTCTCTTTCTTTTGGTTTCTGTTTTAAAAGTATTGACAACTTTTGCACCAATTTATATATTTTGATGAATAGAAATAAAATATTACTTAACAAAAATGCTAAATTTACTTGCCTTCAAAACATGTTTATAATATGCTTTTATTGGTTTTATAGCCAGATAGGTTCGCCCTAGTTTGTGGTAAATGAAAACTGATTAGCCGAATATTAATTATAAATATTAATCACTTATTCACTTCCCAAATGTGACTGTAGAGCCCGTAGTAAAACACACAGTTAAAAACATAAGGAGACAAAAAGATGTCAACAGCATCACTTATTGAATTACTTGAAGCAGGCGTTCACTTCGGACACCAAACACAACACTGGAATCCAAAAATGAAACCGTATATCTATGGTGCAAGAAACGGAATCTATATTCTTGACCTTAGAAAAACTACAGGTTTATTAGATGCTGCATACGATGCAGTTAGAGAATATGCTGCTAAAGGTAGAAATGTTCTTTTTGTTGGTACTAAAAAGCAAGCTGCAGAAGTTGTTGCTGAAGAAGCACAAAGAGCAGGTGCATACTATATCAACAGAAGATGGTTAGGCGGTATGTTAACTAACTTTGAAACAATCAGAGGCAGAGTTAACAAATTAAGAGAACTTGAAGATTTTATCAATTCAGGTCACGCTGAAAAATTACCTAAGAAAGAACAAGCACAATTAAACAGACAGTTAGCTAAATTAAGCAAAACATTAGGCGGTATTAAAGATATGCGCGGTTTACCTGATATTATCTTTGTTGTAGACCAAGCAAAAGAAGATATTGCTATTGCAGAAGCTAACAAACTTAATATACCTGTTATCTGCCTAGCAGATACAAATGCTAATCCGGACGGAATTAACTACATTATCCCTGGTAATGATGATGCAATCCGTTCTATCAAGTTAATTGCTTCAAAACTTGCAGACGCAGTTTTAGAAGGAAAACAACTTAGAGAAAACAAAGCAACAAGCGGTAAGATTGAGTCTATTACTGCAGCTGATGCAGGTGTTTCTGAAGAAGTTGCTACTTTGTAACAATTGTTGTATGAGTGGAAAGTGGAAAATGGAAAGTTGAAAGTTATATAAATTCGTTTCACTCACACAAAGTTTTATGACGGATTATTTATAAAAATTTTCCACTTTCAACTTTCCACTTTCAACTTAATAAGGAGAAATTAAATGAATATTACAGCTACAATGGTAAAAGAACTCCGTGACAAAACCGGTGCCGGCATGATGGATGCTAAAAAGGCGTTGGTTGAAGTTGACGGTGATATGGAAAAAGCAATGGAAGTACTTCGCCAGAAGGGTATAGCATCTGCTGATAAGAAAATGGGCAGAATTGCAGCTGAAGGAAGAATTGGTTCTTTTGTAGGTGAAGGCTTTGGTGCAATGATAGAAATCAACTGCGAAACAGACTTCGTAGCAAAGAATGCTGAATTTATCGAATTAACAAATGGCTTAGCAGAATTAGTTGCAAACTCTAATCCTGCTGATGTTGATGCACTTCTTGCAACAACTTGTCCAAAATGTGGTAAATTAGTTTCTGATGTTATCAAAGAAAAAATCGCGTCAATTGGTGAAAAAATTACTGTTAGAAGATTTGTAAGATACGAAGGCAACACTTCTACTTATATCCACAACGGTAAAATTGGTGTTCTATTGCTAACAGATAACAAAGATGAAACTTTATCAAAAGATATTTGCTTGCACATAGCATCTTCTGCTCCCGAATTTGTTTCAAGAGCTGATATACCTGCTTCAGTTATTGAAGAAGAAACAAGAATTGAAATGGGTAAAGAAGATCTTCAAAAGAAACCTGAACAAATCAGAGCAAAAATTGTTGAAGGTCGTGTAAACAAATTGATGGCTCAAAGATGTTTGGTAGAACAACCGTTCGTTAAGAACCCTGACCAAACAATTGAACAATTGATTTCAGGCAAATTAAATATCGTTAAATTTGACAGATTTGTTCTTGGTGAAGGTCTTGAAAAGAGAAGCGATAACTTTGCTGATGAAGTTATGAGCCAGCTTAAAGGCTAGGGGTAAATAAATAAAGAAATATAAACTCTTTATCAAACGATAAAAGAAAGCGGTTTGCAGAATTCTGCAAACCGCTTTCTTAATTATAAGTCGTACTTTCTAATCCTATAAAAACCTTTATTTTAAAATATTATGTGTTACTCAAATAATGCTTTTATAAACTCTTGCGGTTCAAACTCTTTTAAATCTTCCATTTTTTCGCCAACACCCACCAGCTTTACGGGCAATTTGAGCTCTTTGGCTATAGCTAAAACTATTGCTCCCTTAGCTGAACCGTCAAGCTTTGTCAGAGCAACGGAAGTAAGATTAACGCATTCTTTAAAAACTTTTGCCTGCTGCAAACCGTTTTGACCTGTGTTTGCATCAATTACTAATATGCTTTCTCTCAAGGACTCAGGCGCATTTTTATCAATAACATTCTTTATTTTTGATAATTCTTCCATTAGGTTAAATTTATTTTGCAGTCTTCCTGCCGTATCAACCAAAATTACATTATAGTTTTCATTTCTTCCTTTTTGTATAGCTTCGTATACAACGGAGGCAGGGTCAGCTTTATCTCGTCTTACAATATCAGCCCCTGAGCGTTTTGACCAAATGTCGACCTGTTCCTCAGCGGCGGCTCTAAAGGTATCACCGGCTGCAATCAGGACTCTTTTGCCTTCTTGCTTAAATTTATAAGCAAGTTTTCCAATAAGAGTAGTTTTGCCTGCACCGTTAACACCTGTTATAAAATAGATATTTAATTCGTTATCGCTATAATTTAATGTTGAAGAACCTGTTTCTGAAAGAGTTTTAAGAAATTCTTCCTTCATAAACTCTTTGACCTGAGAAGGCTTAATTTTATTTTGTCCTCTCAATTTGTCTACAAGTTCTGATGCGTAATCAATACCCAAATCTGCACTAATAAGCAAATCTTCCATATCCTCTAATACAAATTCAGAGAATTCTTCTTCGTCAGAAATTGTATTAACAACATTTCCGACAAGTGCTTGGGCTGTTTTAGAAACGGTATTTTTTAGTTTATCAAAAAAATTAAACATGTTTTATTTCCTATCGGCAGTTTTATTAATGTAAAGATATTCAAACGAACCAAAATCTTGTTCTTTTGTATAACCAAAATCTTTCAATAACGCATCACTTTTTTCGAATGAATCAGGAAAACTTTCTATCATAATAATTGGTTTATATTTTCTGATTGTTTTTGATGCACCTAAAAGAACTTCATTGTCCATACCTTCTACATCAATTTTTATCAAGTCAATTGTATCTTCTTTAATATTAAAAGAGTCTAGTGTTCTTAGCGGAATTGTATATGGTGTATCGCTTTGTAATTTTTTCAATCTCGTACCGCCAAGATTTTGCTTGCAAAAAGTTTTAACTTCACCCATTCCTTTTTGGTCAGACAACCCTACGTTATTCAGAATTACTCTATCTTCCAATTGATTAATTTCTATGTTTTTTTTGAGTATACCGAATGTATGTGGAATTGGTTCAAATGCATATATTTTTTTTGCTCGTCTTTCATTAGCCCAGTAAAGAGTGTGATTACCAATATTTGCACCAATATCAATGATTATTGAATCTTCCTTAAGATAATTGTCCAATTTTTCTAAAAAATCCTGTTCAAAATAATATGTACTACGACTCAGTCCGCCTTGTATCAAGTCAATATCAAAATTAGGAAGATAAAATTTTGAATTTTTAATATTTACTATTTTGTCATTGTTGTCGTAGACAAATAAATTTTTTTTTGAAATCGGATTGTTCTCATTATCCAAAAGAGATGTAATTACTTGTCCATTAACTTCTACTGTGTACGGAGCCATATTTTATCCTTTAAGGCCATTTTCTACAATAACTTTAGCCAAAATGCCATTTACGAAAGAAGAAGAATCTTCTGTAGAATATTTTTTAGCCAACTCAACAGCTTCGTCAACAATAACTTTTATAGGAGCACCTTTTGTGTATAAAAGTTCAGTAATTGCAATTCTTAAAATATCCTTGTCAATCTTAACAAGTCTTGAAATATCCCAACCGTTTGAATATTTTTGAATTTCATTATCGATAGCTTTGTGATTGATTTTGAATTGTTCAGCAATTTCTATTGTGTAATTTTTAACTTCTGATTGATTTTCTAAAGTTGTAAATTCTGCAATTTCAAGCGCAAGCAGTGCTTTTTCTGCTACATCAAGCATAGAATCAACTTTGCTAATCATTTCATCTGTCATCGGAATTTGTACAGGTTTGTTTTTAGCACCCATCGGGCGTGAAAGATTAGATTCGTGCTCAGCTTCGTATGATTCAAGCATATCTTTTAAATCAATTAAAGAACCAAGTGTAAGATTAAGCTCCTCTGAAGCTGAATTAGAAAGAATTCTAACTGATTTAACCATTATTTCTTCAAAATCTTTTTTAGAATATTTTGTAATTTCTTGATCTAATTGTGAAAATAATATAAGTGCGAGTTCTCTCGCTGCGCGTCTTGCTTGCATAAAAATCTCCGAAGTTATGTGTGTTATCGAGATAATAATAACATAAACTAAAGAGAAAACAATCTATTAAAAATATTATTTAAACAATTTGTCGTTTTTCTCAAAAGTATTAATATTTTGCATCAAATTATCAGCCGCCTCGGTAGATCTGCTGATATCAGCATCATGCTTTTTCTCTAAAAGTTGAGAGCCCAATGAATAAGTTTTGTTAGCATAACTTCTCGCTAAATTGATTTTATCATCACTACATACTGCTTTGTTTTTAATAGTTTGTTGCTGAGATTTAAGTGTTTGTTTTTTTTCTTCGATTTCATTGTTGCTGTTAAATAGTATATTTTGAATTTCTTTCAATTCATTTTTCTCTTCTTCAGTAATTGTGCCGTTTTCTGATTTTTTTATTAGTGTTTCGTACCTGTCAGAGTATTCCTCACTTTTTTTAATTTCTTCTTCATAAAGATTTGCGATATCATCGTTTATGTCTTCAATATCAATTAAATATTCTACTTGTTCATCAATTTCTTTTCTTAGTGCATTACTGATAATGTTATCTTTTTGAGATAATACTGATAGTTTATATGCTAATCCGAATTCGCTATCTTCTTCGAAAAACCAAGTATCAATATTATCGCAGAAATTATCAGCACCTTTGTCATTGTCCCAATCAAAGGTATCTGCTTTATTATTTTTTACTATTGAATTTGCCAAAATTGCTGAACAAAGCATTTTATATCCTCGTTAATCTTACATTTATAAAAAGTATTTAAAATCATTGTGATTTCAGCATTACAAATAAATGTTACAAAACTTAATATAGCAACAAATAAAAATTTTATGTGTTTTAGAATGATAAGTGAGATGAATCAGAAAGGTAAAACATGCAAGTTCAAAGAATAAATCAAACCAATTTCGGCAGAATGCCAAATTCGGCTGAAAAGTATTTGTATTCTTCCTCCTTGAAAAAAGGACTAAAACTTTTAGATAAGCAGGTGGATATAATCATACACAATTCTGCGGCACCGTCTGTAGAATCGGAAAATACGGGTATTGGAACATTGTTTTCAAAAACTGTTCAGGAAAAACTTATTCCTTTTTTAAGAGAGCATGGAATAACCGGAATACAACAGGAACCGAACGGTCTTAGAAAAATGGGTGACCCTTCTCCTTATGCGCCCGAATCCTCAGCGAAAAATATATTTATGATACCCTTAGAAAAATTAACGACAAAGGAATACGGGAAAATTTTACCAATATCAGTTTTTAAAGATATTGTTTCTCATGGAAAGCTTTCTGAAAGTGTCAATTATCAGCAAGCCAATAAAGATTATGACAGAGCTTTGCAAATAGCATATTCCAATTTTCAAATAGGAAAAGTTTTGAAGCCCGAATTTGAGCAATTTAAAGCAAAACATGGTGCGGAGTTAGAGCAGGGAGCCATATACAGAATTTTGGATAAAGAATATAAAACCTCGTGGACTGAATGGAGTGAGGTGGATAAGCATTTGTATTCTCCAAGAAATGCAAAAGAAAAAATAATAACAGATAGCAGATTAAATATACTAAAATCAAAATATAAGAGAGATATAGATTATTATGAATTTCAACAATTTTTAATAGATTTAGAAAACAAAAAGTCTAATCAATTGGCGGAAAAATCAGGCATAAAAATAATAGGTGATTCTCCTGTTGCACAACCTGCTGCAGATGAGTGGATTAACCAAAATCTTTATTTAGAAGGTAAGGCAATAGGCTGCCCTCCTGATTATTTTTCACCTGATGGACAAAGGTGGGGGTTCAGATACTTTGATCCTGAAAAACTATTCAACAAAGACGGCTCTTTGGGCGAGGCAGGAAAAATTCTTAAGGAAAAATATGACAAGTATTTTGAAAGCTTCCCTGGAGGACTTCGAATAGACCATATTATTGGTTTAGTTGATCCTTTTATTTATACGGTCAAAGATGCTAAAATGACTCCTCAAAATTCAGGCAGAATATATAGTGAGGGGAAATACAAAAAAACAGCAGAAGAATATTCTAATATTTTGGAAAAAATAATTCTCAAATCGGCAGAAGAACACGGTTTTGACAAATCTTCCATAATTTGTGAAGATTTAGGTGATCCGAATAAACCTACTCAAGAAGTAATGAAAAAATTAAATCTTTCAGGTATTTCGGTTACTCAGTTTGATTACAGAGGGAAAGATACTCCAGCGAATAATGTTATTATGCTAGGCTCTCACGATAACCAATCATTCATAGAATATACCCAACAATTTTTTAATAAAATAAAAAATGTCGTTTTACCGGAAGATAGAAATTTATTCGAAAAAATTAAAAATATTTTTGTAAAAACTAATATGGATAATGATACAAAACATTTTTTGAATAAAACAGCAATGCTGGCAGAGGATACAGCACCATATGGTTCAACAAAAAAAGAAATCAAAAAGTATACTCAAGAAATAAGAAAAGATAAGCGAAAATTTATGGCAGCAAGTTTTGCAGAATTGTTTACAAGTCCTGCAAAACGCGTACAAATATTTTTTGCTGATTTCTGGGGAATTGGTAAAACATATAACAAACCGGGAACAACAAAAGGTAATTGGTCATTGAGAATAGGTTCAGACTTTGAAAATGATTATTATAAAGCAGTTTCAGAAGGTAAAGCGCCAAATTTGGCGGATGCTGTAGCCAGGGCATTAAGGCAGAGAGGGCTGACAAAAGGTAACGAAGAACTCTTGAAAAATTTAGACGATTCTGCGAAAATATTAAACGAATAGATAAAAAGGAGTATCATATGAAAGTCGGAAATGTAAATAATTCAACAACTTTTGGAGTACGAATCATTGGAAAAAAATGGAATCCTGCTATTATAAGAACTCTTGAAGATTCAAATATTTTAAAAGAAATTGATGCAAAATATCCGAATGCATCGGTTAATTATTTTCATTTCAAACATAATGATATGGCAAATGATGAGGATATATGGACAACATTGTTTGATATAAATTTAAATCCGAAGAGAATTTGGCATTACCGGCTTGATAGTCATACAAAAACAGTTCCTGACAAGAACTTGGTCGAAAAATTAAGGAACCTTTCACTTAATGATTTGGAATCAGAAATAGAAAAACAAATCAAAGAAGGTACTACACTATACTTTGAAACCAAAGTAACAACCGCAAAAAAGAATCCGATAAAAGAATTTTTCAGTAAGATATTTGGAAAGAAGAATTAGAATAATTCAGCTTCAAAAACATACTCAGCAGGGCCTGTCATAAAGACATCGTGATTTGTGTTGTTGACTCTGCCATCCCAGTCAATATGAACGACTCCGCCTAAAAGTTCGACATCAACGGAATTTTCTATATAACCGTTTAATATACCTGCAACTACGGATGCACAAGCTCCTGTTCCGCAGGCAAGTGTGATACCGCACCCGCGCTCCCAAACTCTAAGTTCTATTTTTTTATATGATTTTATTTTTATAAATTCTACATTTGTTTTCTCAGGGAACTCAAAACTTGTTTCAATAATAGGACCGTATTCTTTAGCCAAAGCCAAAGTATCGTCTTCTTTTTGTACGAAAATCACAAAATGCGGATTACCCATTGAAACAGCGTTTCCTTCAAAAATTCTATCTTTAACAGATATTTTATACTTCAAATTATCGTTTGGAACAAACGGTATTTTTTCAGATTCCAAGATAGGTTTTGACATATTCACACGCACTCTGCCGTCTTCTAATAGCTTTGGCTTTATTATCCCAGCAAGCGTATGCACCCCAAACTCTTTTTTATCAACTAACTTTTTGTCATAAACATATTTTGCAAAACATCTGATACCGTTACCGCACATTTGAGCGGTTGTACCGTCAGAATTGTAGAAAAACCAACCGATATCAGTATCTTCCGTATTTGTATTCGGAATGATAAAACCGTCAGCACCTATACCAAAATTTCTGTCGCAGAGTTTTTTTGCAGCATCAGACATATCCTTCCAGCGTTTTTCTTCAACACCTTTTTGATATTCTTCATAATCCAATAAAACAAAATCGTTTCCGCACCCCTGCATTTTTGTAATCTTTATACTCATATTTTTATCCCATTATAATATTTTCTTATTTTGACTAAAATCCTATCTTAGAAGGTTTTGTTCTATCCATCAACAAATCTATTGCTTCATATATTTTTTGCTTATCTGCTTCATTATCTTTGCAATACTGCATAAAATACTGTTCTAACTCTGCAAATCGTTTTGTTAAGTCTTTATGCTCAAGAACATAGTGACGCACTTGTACAAATGTATTCATTATTTGTATGTTTGTTTGAATAGCTTTCTTTGAACGCAGTACAGAAGAGAGCATTGCTACTCCTTGTTCTGTAAAAACATAAGGCAGTTTTTGTCTACCGCCCCTCTTTTCACCAGAATTTTTTGATATCACATTTTGTGATATCAAAGTTTGAAATTCTTCTTGTGTTAGCTGAAACATAAAATTTATCGGAAATCTCTCTATATTACGCTTAACCGCTTGATTCAAAGCTCTGGTTTCAACTTCGTACAACATTGCTAAGTCGCTATCTAACATGACTTTCATTCCGCGAATTTCGTGTATTAAATTTTTGATTTGCAATAAATCATTCATATAGCTATATTACAATAATTGAAAATCCATGTCTATATAAAAGCTCACTCTGAGTTAAATAAAAACGCTTTTTTTTAAAAAGGAATGTAACGAATTCTTAACATTGAGGATTTAATTTATCAAATTTTTTAATTCTCTATACTTTATATAGATAAGGTTAGGAATATAGGAATTTTTGCATGGCAATTGATAGTTTGAATAGGTTTAATGGTTATAACAATTTTTATCAGAATTATTATGGCTACAACCCGCTTATAGCAAGCATTACCCCCGCCCAAAACTACTATAGCACGGGAGCAGTTGGTTTTAGGGGCAAAGAAGCCAAACAATTAACTTTGCCAAATGATTCAACGGAATTTTCTTCAGAGGATAAAATAAAAAATAATAAGGGAATCTCTTCAAGTGCTAAATTGGCTGTTGGAGTTGGCGGACTTCTTGGAACAGCTGCAGTAATAGCGCTTGCTATAAAAAAGAATCGGTATTCAGAAGTTAAGCAGCTGGCTGAAAATATCCGCTTAGAAAAAGCAAAAACAGTAGAAGATGCCATTAAATGGGGAAAAGAAAATCTTGGTATAAGACATTATGGCGGATTTGAATCACAAGATTTGGAAGCAATAAACTGGATTAATGAAGGTTTAACCAATACAAGTAATAAAATGAAAGGGAAATTGAGAGTCCCTAAATCTATATGGTATACGGACAAAGTTCTCGGTGAAAACACATTAGCCGGTGTGTGCAAAGATGCAACAGGAGAATATGCAAAATACAATGGTCAATTTTATGTAAATAAAAACCTATTCAGAAATCTTGATGCGGAACTTGATAGTTATCTTAAAAAGCTGAAACCGATGATTGATGTTAACGGCAATAAATTTAGTTATTGTAATTGGTTTGCAGAAGAGGATATGCAAAAACTTGCGTACGATATAATGAACTACAAAAATGGTAAGTTAACAGGCTTTGATAAAAAATTAAATCTTTATGAGAGTTTGGATAATTTGGCAAGAACTGTTCATTCTATTAATGGAGCGCCATTTAGTAAAATAAAATCAATTCTTTCACACAAACAATTGGTTGATATTTTGCAAAAACAAGGATTAGAAACGAATCTTGAAAAAATAAAACAAATGAGTTTGGATGAACAAAGTTATTTACTGGATGACTTTATGCAGCCACTAAAGGACAAAGTAGTTTTTACATTCAGCTTAGGTAATAGATTTAGAACTCTTTATCATGAGATGGGACACTTGCAAGATAATATTCCTAGAGTCCAAGCAAAAGGTAAATTTAAAACAGAGGCAGAATATCCGCAAGAATTAAAGGATTGGCTAAATAATAGTGAATACATGCAAACTGCTGTCAGAGTTTCAGAATATGCCACATCAGGCCCAGGAGAATTTATAGCAGAAACTTTTGCTGATATGGTAATAGGTAAAAAACTTCCAAAAGAAGTTATAGATTTGTATAAAAAATTGAGAGGACCGGAACTTCCGTAAAAGTTATGGCGATTCTTCACTTCCGTTCAGAATGACATAAAACTTCCACTCTCCTAAACACTACTGTCCCATTAAAATTTGAAATAATTTTCTCAAATAAAACAATAATGTGATATTAAGTAAAACAAATAATTTCGTGACAATAAAAATTAGCGCTGCAAAGAAGCAAATAACGAACCGTCATTGCGAGCGTCTCAAAGGTTGAGACGCGTGGCAATCCAGCTTTTTATTTCTATTAACAAATCTTGTATTTGACCAAATAAAAATAGTTAATAAAAGGCTGGATCACTTCGTCCTACCGTCCTCGTGATGACGAAGCACATTTTATGTAAAATTGCTATGTTAATTTTAACGGGACAGTAGTGTCAAAGGAGAGGATGTCTGTTGTTATTGAGCTGTATAAATTGTATTCATTTTGGTATTAGCGAAATTTACAACAACTGGTGAGGTTTCAATCAGTAATTATAATTCAGCAATAATGTTGAATAATGAATATTCTGTTTGTATTATAATAAAACTGTAATTTATATTATTAGTCGTAGGTCAGGTTTTACCTGACAATAGCCGTAAATCTAACACAGAGGATTTAAGAATGATAAAAGTACAAAAAGGAACGAAGGATATACTTCCCGCAGAAATGACAGTTTGGCATTTTATGGAAGAAAAAGCTAACGAAATTTTTACAAAATACGGCGCAAAAGAAATAAGAACACCAATTTTTGAAGCTACGGAATTATTTGCGCGCGGTGTCGGCGATACTACAGATATCGTTAATAAAGAAATGTATACATTCGAAAAAAGTGACCGCTCTTTGACACTTCGTCCCGAAAATACGGCAGGTGTTGTTCGTTCATTTATAGAAAACGGCATGCACAGATTATCTGCTCCCGTAAAACTATGGTACAAAGGCCCGATGTTCAGATATGAACGACCTCAAGCCGGCAGACAAAGACAATTCCACCAAGTCGGTGTGGAAGTTTTCGGCATAAAACAGGCAACTGCTGATGCGGAAGTCATTCTTATGGCGGTCAATTATCTTAAAGAACTCGGCTTGAATGACTTAACTGTTGAACTAAATTCTCTCGGCTGCCCGAAATGCAGGGAAGAATTTAAAAACAAACTAAAAGAAGTTATTCGCCCTTATCTGCCTCAATTGTGCGAAGATTGCCAAACAAGGTTTGACAAAAACCCTCTGAGACTTTTGGATTGCAAATCTCCCGAATGTCAGGAAATTTATGCAAAACCTGAAATTCAAGCGGTTATTCAAGGTGATTTTATTTGCGAAGAATGTTCCGACCACTTTGAAGAATTGAAAGGATATTTGGATGCTCTTGGTATTAAATACACACGAAATAAACTTCTTGTAAGAGGCTTGGATTACTATAACAGAACGGTTTTTGAAATAAAATCAAATAATTTAGGCTCGCAAAACGCAGTATGCGGAGGCGGAAGATATGATACGCTGGTCAAAAACCTTGGCGGAGAAGATGTTCCGGCAATAGGTTTTGCTATGGGAATGGAAAGACTCGCATCACTTTTGGGCGAAAGACAAGAAGAAAAACTAAAAGCTTATATTGTTTCGAATAATACATTGGAAGCAATAAAACTGGCTGAGGAGCTTAGAGCAAAGAATATAACTTGTGAGTTTGACCTGACGAACAAAAAATTTGTAAAACAATTGGAAAAAGCTTCCAAAGTTGCAGAATTTGCGGTTATTTTAGGTGAAGATGAAATAGCTAAAGGCGAAGTTACTGTCAAAAATCTTAATAGTGGCGAACAAAAAACTGTTAAAAGAGCAGAACTAAAACTTGGCTAAACTAATATGTGCCCCTTTACCCTTTACACCTTTACCCCCCCCCTAGCAAAAAATTTTTTTAGTGTACTTAGAAAAGTATGCGTATAAATTCCATAAATAATTATTGCTCGTACAATTGTTCGCCGAATTTTGGTGTGAATTTAAATTCGCCAAAATTAAATTTTGCTGAAAGCGATTTTTATGTAAGGATAAATGGTTATGGTAAATATTCTGATTGGGCAAAAATAATAAAAGAAACAGCAGATGGTGCAGTAAATTTTATAAGAAAATATTGCAATTTTGAAGAAACACTAAAACGAATAACGGCCGGGGTTATAAAAGCTAATCAAATTCCGAGAGATTTAGATAAAAGAAAGCATACGGGGATACTTAGAACAAAAAGAGAAGGTTGGAATAGTAAATCTGACTGGGGACCTGATATTATAACAAGATATAGTAAAAAACCTAAAAATCGCTATAAAACATATGCTAATCGGCTGGAATATAGAGTCGGGCATCCTCTTAAAAATCCATATTGTGATATATCCCTAACTCGTCCTGTACATGACATTGATTTCGGTAAGTTTTTGGAACATGGAAATGCAAGAGCAATAAACAATGCTTTTACAAGACTAAATAATATATATGCGAAACTGTACTCCGACTATATATTAAAAGATGCCAAAAGTGCTGACATGCCGGAAATAAATAATTCAATAGCGGAGATGAGATGGATACTTGCTCATGCAACACCTTGGGAGAGAGGAAGTGATGCAATATCAAACACACTAATGCGCTCAATATATAAAGCAATGGGGATAAAAACATATCCTCTCAAAAAGGGTATTTCACTGGATTTAGAAGCATATTGCACCGAACTAAAAGATTATCAGCAAAAATTTGCATCATATTTTGATAAGCCCCCAATGATAGTAGAATGATAAAACAGAACGGCGGGTTTTGTTTTACAAAACCCGCCGTTAATCAACTATCCATCTCCTCGAAAATTATTTTTGAATATCTTTTACAGAAAGAGCAATTCTGTGTTCTTTCGGAGTGAATTTCTTGATAAGAACATCAACTTCGTCACCAACTTTGTATAAGTTAAACGGATTAACATTTTCATCAGACATTTCAGCAACCGGAAGAAGAGCTTCAACTCCGGGGAAAATGTTAATAAAAGCGCCAAAAGTAGTAACTTTGTTAACAGTTCCTTTTACGGTTTGACCTTCTTCAAATTGACCTTCAATTTGTTGCCAAGGATTTTCACCCATTCTCTTTAATGATAAAGAAATTCTCTTAAGTTCGTTATCAATTTTGATAATCTTAACTTCGATAGTGTCACCGAGAGTTAAAACATCTGAAGGATGCTTAATTCTTTGCCAAGAAATTTCAGAAATAGGTAATAGACCGTCAATGCCGTTGATGTCAACGAAAGCACCAAAGTCAGTAATTCTTACTACATTACCTGAAACAACCTGACCTTCTTCAAGAGAAGAAAGAACATTGTCAACAACTTGATCTCTTTGTTCAGCAACAGCTTGTCTTTGAGAAAGAATAAGTTTGTTTTTCTTAGGATCAGCTTCAAGAACCTTAACTTCGATTTTTGTATCAACAAGACCTTCGAAAGGCGTACCTGTTCTAAGTTGAGAAGAAGGTATGAAACCTTTCAAATCAGCGATGTCAACAAGAACACCACCCTTAACTGTAGAAACAACTTTTGCAAGGATTGTGTCACCTTGAATTTTAGCATCGTTAAGTTGAGCCCAAGCTTGAGCAAACGCAATTCTCTTAAGAGATAATTGCATAGCATCTTCGTTGTTTTCTTCTTTAAGAACATAGAATTCTCTGATGTCACCAACTTCTAATTCTTCACCTTCTGATAATTCTTTGTTTGGCAAGAATGCTTCCATTTTAGCACCCTTAACACTTACCAAATAACCTTCGTTTTCTTTTTTAATTACTGTACCTTCAACGATATCAGCAATTGTGTTAGCTTTAGCAAAGCTTTCTTCTAACAATTGTTCAAATTCATCAAGAACTTGTGTTGTCATAATTATATTCCTCCTTTTATTTTGTTAATGACTTTGTCTATGATAACCTGTGGAGTTGACGCTCCTGCGGTTATTCCTATGTTTGTTATGTTTTTTAGAATGTTTTCGTCTAATTCACTGTCGTTTTCAATGTGAATAGTTTTTGTGCAATTTTTAAGAATTTCTGCTAAGTGAGTAGTGTTGGCACTTTTTTTTGAACCTACAACAACCATCAACTCGCTTTCCTGAGCCAACTCTTTTGCCTCTTTTTGACGCATGGCGGTAGATTGGCAAATGGTATTGTGTATCAAAACTTCTTTAGCAATTGTGTTTAAGTAATTTACTACAAGGTTTAAAGAAGAAACCATTTGAGTAGTTTGAACAACAACACCTACTTTTTTGTGAGCTTTGATTTTTTCTGCAAAAGGTTCAAGCTCTTCTATTGTTGTAGCAACGGCAACTTTGTCGGAATATAAATCCGCGTTGGCTTTTATTGCCATAACTTCGGGGTGATTTGACTTGCCTACAATGACTACAAAATAATCATTTTTAGCAAGCTCAATCGCTTTTTGCTGAACTTTTTTAACATCAGGACAAGTCAAATCAACAAGCTCAAATCCGGCGTTTCTTATTTTATCAAAAACATCAGGTGCTTCACCATGACTTCTGACAATACAAATTCCTTCACCATGCTTTGGAACTTCATATATAGTTTTAATACCTAATGATTCTAACTCATTAATAACATCTGTGTTATGAATAAGTTCTCCTAAAATGTATATGTTTTTGTTTGGATTTTCCTGCTTTAATTTTTTTGCTGTTTCAACGGCTCTTTTGACACCGTAACAGAATCCTGCAAATTTGGCTAATTTTATATTTTGATTATTCAAAAAATTTATATTTCGCTTTCTAAAGTGGACTAGAGAGGAAAATATGTTATTCCCTGCTCAGTAATAATATTTAATTATAAACATGCTCAAAAGTAAAGCGGGTGATATAAATACTAACACCCGCTTTTTGTATAAAATAATTATCAAATTTATTATTTAACAAAATAACTTACATTAATGTTTGCATAAACTTTAATTGCACCGCTGGAGATTGAAGTCGGAACAGCTTCACCTGCACTATCTGCAACAGCACTCAACATGTTTTTTGCCATGTACATTCTTGGCATGGAATAACTTCTGTTTTCACTGCAGCTGATGTCCATTGAGCGAATTCCGTCTAATGTAGCATTCATGCTTTTTGCGGCAATGTTGGCTCTGGTGCTTGCCTTTGTTGCAGCTTGCCCGATTAGAGAATTGCATTGAGATTCATAATTTGAAACAGAGAAATTCAAACTGTCAACATTTGTTGCACCTGAACTGATTGCTTTGTCAATCATATCCCCGATTTTATCAATTGATTTTGTATGTACAATTACGCGATTTGAAACTTCGTATTTATCAAGATTTCTCTTGTTGTTATTGTATGTATATACAGGTGCCGCATTAAAGTCTGAGGTTTTGATGTAGTCACCCTTTGAAGTATTAATCATATCTTTTAACAAGCTGTAAACTCTATCCGATATTTCCTTATTTTGCGCAGTTGCTTTTTGTAAAGATTTCGTATCTGATGTTTTTACTGCAAATGATATTTCGGCAATATCGGGAGCAATTTCTGTGTCAGCAGAAGTGCTGAGTGCAATGTAACCTCTTTCCTTTTCGGCGGTAACAGCACAAACACTTAGTTGTATACATCCGGCAATAAGACTCAATGCCAAAAGAGAACTCAAAAATTTTTTCATATATACCTCCTAATCAATACGACAATTATATTATAAAAATAAAAACGCATACCGCATATTTTTGTTCCCTTTCCTCCCAGTATAGACCACGAAGTGGCGAAGCAAGGGTGAGGTGTCGTGAAAAACAATTTCTTCCCTCTCCAAGGGGGAGGGTAAGGGAGGGGGCTGATTAACATGTTCCATTCATTTCCCTCTCCTCCCAGTATAGACCACGAAGTGGCGAGGCAAGGGTGAGGTGTTATATCCCAAGTGCAGTAGGTCAGGTTCTATCTGATACCTTTGATGCTCTTCGTAATGACAGAATAGACACTGTCATTGCTGTACATGTCAAGTAATTAGTTACATACAAATCGTCATTCTGAGGAAAATGATTAAAGAAGTTTATTTTTATTATACGGAGTCCGAAGAATCGCCATAACTTTTTGTATATTCTGTATTAAACCAAATAAGAATAGTTAATAAAAGTCTGGATCACTTCGTCCTACCGTCCTCGTGATGACGAAGCACATTTTATGTAAAATTACTATGTTAATTTTAACGGGACAGTAGTGCCGTAAGACAAGGTAGCTAACAATATTTCAAATAAAAATCAACCAAACGGGGCAAAAGAAAACAGGTCGGTTAAAGCCTTCCTGTTAAGATTTTACACTAGCCGAAATATAAATAGCAATTTCATTGTACACTAAAACTTTTAAAAATACAAACAATATAATGCACACAAATATTCTTAATTAAATTGGATTTTTGACTGAAATATGCAACAACAAGCGAGAAACGGAGCATGCTCAAAAATGTTAAGTTATGTAACAAATATATAATAAATATATATAAAACTGTCAATTTTCTTAACATTTATGTTTTTATATATGTAAGAGAGGAAAAAATGAGCTATACATTAAATTCTTTTGTTAATAAAAATGAAGCAGATGCTCTTAAAGAAATGATATTTCGAAGAGTAAGAGAGCGTTCTCAGAGTATGAATGAGGATGTGCAATCTGATGTCATGGATTTGGCAAGAGATTCTTTTGTGAGCAAAGATAATCCTTTTTCAAAAATTGTAAAGAATAATGCTGCCATTGAAGAAAATAAGATAGAGGATAATGCCGAGAAACAGAAAGAAATCGGTTTTCCTGTAAGAAAACTAAATTCGCATGCGCAAGAGCAAACAAAAACATTAACAGAAAAGATTTGCGCGTCCGCTATACAAAATAATATGGAAGAAGCAAGAGCAGGGCTTAGTACAAAAACAAGCTTCATGGGGGCACTAAACTTTTTGAATTCTCAGGCTGCTGTTTCTTTGATGCGCACAAAGTCAGACAAATTCGAAGTTGTGGCTTAATTTTTAATAGAAAAAAAACCGTAAAATTATAGAAGGTTCATTATTTTGGTGTATATTATTGATTAAATGATATTAAATTTGTTGACACCATATAATAAGTTAGTTATAATAAGAATAGTTATACGATGATTATAATATTTTGAATATAAGAAGAGAAAGGATATAGTAATGAAGAAGAATGGTTTTACTCTTGCAGAAGTTTTGATTACTTTAGCCATTATAGGTGTAGTTGCTACATTGACATTACCGGCATTGATGACAAACACTGCTGAGCAACAGGCGAAAACAGCTTTGAAAAAAGGTATCAGTACTTTGACAGATGCAGCACAAATGAATGCTACCGTGAAAGGTTTTGATTACGGTGCAATTACAAGTGATAATACCTCAGATGAAGACACATCTTCTCTTTGGGCACTTCTTTCTACTCAGTTGGCGGTAGATTGGGGTAAAACCGCAGATGGTAAAAAAGGAATTGTAAAAGGTTCAACAACAGATTCTAACAATTATACATTATTTTTAAGAGATGGTTCATCTATTCACTTTGATCCAAAAGAATTATCAACAACTGCCGCAGTAAAAGTAATGGAAGCAGACGGATTACCTCATGGTATAAGAATTATTTATGATACAAACGGAGCAAAAGGTCCGAATGTTCTTTCGAATTGCTCTGGTGAAACTACATCAGCTAATGCAGACAATACGACATTAGATGCATGTAAATCAAAGAAAAACAGAGTATTTAAGGATCAATACGGTCTAAGACTCAGAAACAGTGTAGTAGTACCAAACGGTCCTGCATCAAGATACATATACGAAAACTAATACTAAGAGTAAAACCAAAATATAAACAAAAAAAGAAGGTCTGATGACCTTCTTTTTTTTGTAGTTTTATATATTTTGGTGTAAAATACAATATGTACATAAAAGAGAGATGTCTTAATGAAAATACTTATTTCTAATGATGACGGAATTCTGTCAAACGGAATTCATGCACTTATTGAAGCGCTATCACCTTGCCATGATGTCTATGTTGTAGCCCCCGATAGAGAAAGGAGTGCAGCAGGACATTCGCTGACTCTTCATACCCCTTTAAGAGTGGAAGAAGTTGATCCAAAGTATGGCGCAAAAAGATGTTGGATGACAACAGGAACTCCCAGTGATTGTGTTAAATTAGCTATCAATGCAATTTTATCAGAAGAAGAAAAACCTGATTTGATAATATCAGGAATCAATCACGGTCCGAATTTGGGCGCCGATATTCTATATTCAGGCACAGTGAGTTGCGCAATGGAAGGTGCTATGATGGGATTCCCGAGTATAGCAACATCGTTAGCAAGTCTAAAAAGTGAATACGAAGATTTTATGTTTGCAGCAAGCTTTATTGCAGAACTATTGAACAGGCTTGAAACATACAAAATTCCGCCTAAAACTATACTGAATGTAAATATTCCGGGACTTGAAAAAGACGATATATCAGGAATTGCCATAACTGAGCTTGGAAGCAGAATGTTCACAGACGGATATGAAAAGCGTATTGATCCAAGAGGAAAAGTATACTATTGGATGGCAGGAGAATTGATTACAGAACCTGCAAGTGCCAAAACAGATATTGCAGCAGTCAGAAACAACATGATTTCAATTACTCCTGTTACATATGAAATGACAAGAAGAAATATTATGGACGAGTTAGAAGCTTCTCTCTGCAAGCAAAATGTGTGTGAATGGTTTTAGCTTTACAATGTTACATTATTGAACAAAAGAATTTACAATTAAGTTTGAATTTGTTATACTGGTTTTGTGAATAGTTTCTTTAAAAAAGAACGGTCAAAGTACCCGTTCTTTTTTTATTTAAGTAAGCTATGCAATAAGAAAGGAGTCGTATGAAACAAGAAATCAACAGGCACGAAGTTTTAGAAAAAATTACTCCGCTTATTGAAAACACAACAATGAGATTCGGATATATTCCGATTGAAATTGAATTCGTTAAAGAAAACCACAGATGGTTTCTAAGAATTTATCTATACTCTAAAGAAAAAGATGTTACTCTTGATGATTGCGAAAATGTAACAAGAAGTCTCAATGACTTTTTAGATGAACTCATTCCCGTAAAATATTATTTGGAAGTTTCATCTCCTGGATTAGAAAGAAAATTCAAATCTGACAAAGAGTTCTTAATCTTTAAAGGAAGAAGAATAAGTCTAAAATTAAAAGAACCTCTAGAAGGTGAAACAGAAAAAATATTCAAAGGGGAAATCTTGGATTGGGATGATAAAGAAGGACTAAAATTCTTTCGATTTGATGATGGCGAAGAACTTCAAATTCCAAAAGAAAATATACAATCAGCTAAATTATATATAGATTAGAAAGGAAGATAACAATGATTAAAATTGGTACAGCATTATTTGAAGCTTGTGAAGAGCTTGAAAGAGAAAGAGGTATATCTAAAGATGTAATTATTTCTTCTCTTTGTGATGCGCTTGTTGCAGCATACAAAAAACATATGCATGTAAAAGAAGCTGCAAATATTGAAGCACTTTTCGATGAACAAACAGGTGAAATCGGTGTATTCTCAACTAAAACCGTTGTTAAAGAAGTTGAAGATCCTGATATGGAAATCTCATTAGAAGATGCTCAAGAAATTGATGATGAAGTAGAAGTGGATGACGAAGTTAAAATTGAAGTAACTCCTGAACAGTTCGGCAGAATTGCTGCTCAATCAGCTAAGCAGGTCATCACTCAAAGAATTAGAGACGCTGAAAGAAATAATATCTTGAACGAATTCCTTGAAAAGAAAGGTACTCTAACTACAGGTATTATACAAAGAGTAGAAAACAGAAATGTTATTGTAAACATTGGTAAAACAGATGCTATAATGCCTCAAAGAGAACAAATTCCGAGAGAATATTATAAACCGGGTAACAGAATCAGAGTATTTGTTCTTAATGTAAAAGAAACAAACAGACTTCCTCAAGTTATCGTATCTCATGCACATCCAGAAATTGTTAGAGAACTTTTTGAACTTGAAGTTCCTGAAATTGAAGACGGAATTGTAGAAATTAAATCAATTTCTCGTGAAGCAGGATTCAGAACAAAAATTGCTGTTTGGTCAAATGACCCTGAAGTTGATTCAGTAGGTGCTTGCATAGGACCAAGAGGAAGCAGAATTCAAACAATTGTTGGTGAATTAAAGAATGAAAAAATTGATATCGTTCGTTGGTCACCTGATCCTGTTGAATATATTGTTAACGCAATCTCTCCTGCTAGAGTTGCATCTGTTGATATTATCACTGATGATTCTGACGAAGAAAAGAAAAATGCAGTAGTTGTTGTTCCTGATGATCAACTATCTCTTGCAATCGGCAGAGAAGGTCAAAATGTAAGACTTGCTCACCGTTTGACAGGTTGGAACATCGACATCAAGAGCATTTCTCAAATGGAAGATGAAGAAGGGGTAAATGTAAACGGTAGTAGTAGTACAGATTACGAGTATGATGACGAAGTTGAAGAACGCGCAGTTGATTCTGAAGAAATCCAAGAAGAAATCGAGGAAGAAATGAATCAACAAGCTTTAGATGAAGAAGATATGCAAGCTGAAGAAGTTGAAGAAGAAACTTCTGAAGAAGAATAATTTCAATATTACTAAGAAAAAAAGGCGGCGAACATTTTGTTCGCCGCCCTTTTATATTAATTTTTATCAAAATGATATCTTATCACATCTTTTTTAAACGGCATTGTTTTATCCTGAGTTATTTTATTTCTGTACAAAAACGGACCATTTATATCAAATAGCCCAACACCCGTTTCTTCATCCTTAGCAAGTAATGTCAAGTCATTGTTTAATGTTCTTGTTCTGTTTTGCAAATGAGTAGTATTATTAAAAAAGTCCATTACGGCTTTAAAAATATATGTATGGGTAGGAACAAGGCTTACACCTAATTCAGCTTTTCTATTCGCTATATAAGCCAGTTTTTGCCCAACAACTGTTGTTTGAAAAAACATCTTTTTTAAGCCTGCAAAGATTTCTATAATGTATGCAGTGGCGCCATTTTGCTCGCTTTTTGTCTGATGTCCGAGATACATTCCCTCAGGACTTACAAATCTCGTTATATTTCCTTCTTTTATTACTTTTGCTTTATTTGCTGTTAAATATTCTGCGATTGGTGATATCTTGGTCATTCTATTTCATTTCGACTTTTTCTTTGTCTTCCTCTGTTTTTTCTGCTTTTGGTATTTCTGTTTCTTCTAAATTCCTAATTCTTAGTTCTGCTTCATGTGCTTTTAGCATACTTTTTATTATAGTGTCATTTTGTGCGTTCTTTTTCATGTCTGCAAAAACAGATTTTAATTCTTCTTCACTAAGTCCGTCTTCAGCTTTCATACAAACAACAAGTTTTTCTTTTCTAAATGTAAAATACGAAGCAGCAATAATTCCCCACAAGAGAATACCTTGAATAATACCTATTGTTGGCATTTGCATAAAATGTGATGCCGCTAAATTCCATAGTTTCATACAAGTCCATCCCGGAAACCACCCAAATCCTGCAACTAGGCAGCATCCGATAAATGCTATATAAAACAAACCTTTAATTCCTTTTATTTGAATTACATTTAAGTTTTTCTTCATAACTTTATTTCATCCCTACCATAGAAAGAAATTCATCTTCATTCAATATTATAACACCTAAATCTTGTGCTTTGTCCAATTTTGAACCAGCATTTTCTCCGGCTATTACAAATGATGTTTTTTTAGAAACGGAAGAAGATGTTTTTCCGCCTTTTGACTTTATTATATCACTTGCTTCATCTCTTGTCATTGATTGTAAAGTTCCTGTTAAGACAAATGTTTTTCCGCTAAGTTCATCTGTTTTTGGCGAAGAGTTAGTATTTGTAAAATCAAAACCGAGTTTCTCAAACTCATCCAACATCATTAAATTGTGTTCATTATGGAAAAATTCGTAAACATTTCGAGCAATTTTATCACCGATTCCGTCTATTTCCGCTAACTTTTCTATATTTACCCTTTTAAAATCTTCTATAGTAGGAAGTTCATTTACAAGAAGTTCTGCTGTTTCTTTACCGACATTTCTAATAGATAGTGCCGTGATAAATCTCGACAATGGTCTTGTCTTTGATGTCTGAATTGCGCTATACATATTATTTGCAGATTTTTCTTTAACTAAATCTAGTTTTAGAAAATCATCCACTGTTAATTTGTAAAAATCAATAGGTGCTTTTACTAAATCCAAGTTATAAAGCTTTTCTATAACGGAAGGTCCGATTGAATCAATATCCATAGCTTCTTTTGATGCCCAATATTCAAGTTTTGCTTTTAAAACAGCAGGGCAGTTTGGATTTAGACAATACAGATTAACTTCTCCGTCAATCTCTTGAATAGGCTCACCGCAGCTTGGACAAGTTTTTTCAAGCTGATATAGAGGTAAATTTTCATGTTCTGGAGAGTCACAAACCTTAATAACCTTGGGTATAATTTCAGCTGCTTTTTTTATAAGCACTCTATCTCCAATTCTCACATCAAGTCTTTTTATTTCATCAAAGTTATGAAGACTTGCTCTTGATACTACGCTCCCTGCCAAGTTTACAGGATCAAGAATAGCTACAGGTGTAACTGCTCCTGTTTTACCGATACCGATTTCTATATCCCTCAGGGTTGTTGAAATTTCTTCGGGCGGGAATTTAAAGGCAGTTGCCCACTTTGGTGCGCGAGATGTGAAACCAAGTTCGTTTTGATAAGCAATGTTATTAACCTTTATTACAACACCATCTGTAGCATAATCGAGTTCAAATCTCTTAGTTTCCCACTCTTTACAATACTCTATAGCTCCTTCAATATCTTTTACCAGCCTTATATTTGGATTAACCTTAAATCCCAGTTCTTTTACATATTGTATACCTTCCCAATGTGTTTTTGGCTGTTTGAGAGCTCTTTCAATAATCGGAGTATATGTAAACATTGATAAATCACGCTTTGCTGTAATAGAACTGTCTAATTGTCTTAAAGAACCGGCTGCGGCATTTCTTGGGTTAGCGAAGGGCTTTTCTCCATTTGCTAAATTTTCTTCGTTTAGTTTTTCAAAAGAAGTCTTTGGCATATAAATTTCGCCTCTTACTTCCACATCAGCATCTTCAAACAGTTTTAGCGGAATCGCCTTTATTGTCCTTAAATTTTGAGTAATCTCTTCTCCGACTATTCCGTTTCCTCTTGTAGCACCTTTCACAAATTGACCGTTATGATAAGTCAATGCTATTGCCAGTCCGTCAATTTTTAGTTCGCAAACAAGTTCGACATTACTCCCAAACTCTTTTGTAATTCTTTCATACCATTTTCTCAGTTCTTCGTAATTATAAGTATTATCCAAACTATACAAACGGTATTTGTGCCTAACCTCACTAAATCCTGTGCTAATCCCGCCGACTCTTTGAGTAGGGCTGTCGGGTGTAATAAAAAGCGGATTTTGTCTTTCTAATTCTTCTAATTCTTTATACAATTTATCGTACTCAAAATCACTTATTAAAGGATTATCAAGCACATAGTAATTATATGAATATTTGTTTAATTCATCTCTTAAAAAATTAATCCGTTCCTGAACCATAACTATACATTACCCGTAGAGCTGTTCCTATCGTCTTCCAACTGTTTCAATTGTTTTGCATCAACTTTCTCATCTGTAGTTGAATAATTGTTTATACGATTGACTTCAATATCAACATTGACATCAGCATCTACCATTTCTAAATCATCTTTTGCAAACTCTTTAATTTTACCGTCTTCAAATTTTACAGCTACGGTCCCGTTAAGGAATTGAATAAAGCAAACTTTACCCAACCCTGCAGGTGTCATAACGGTAGAACCAACAGGCGGCATTCCTTTTGCAGCTTCTATATAATTTTCATACTCATAAGTTAAGCAGCATAACAGTCTGCCGCATGTTCCTGAAATTTTTGAAGGTGTAATTGGCATACCTTGATCTTTTGCTAACTTTACATTAATAGATTCAAATTTTCTTAAGTATGAAGAACAGCAAAACGGTTTTCCGCAAATCCCTGTGCCGTCCATAATAGAAGACTCATCTCTTACTCCTATATGGCGAAGGTCTATTCTCATACGCTTAAAAACTTGGGTTAAATCTTTTAAAAGTTCTCTAAAATCAACTCTCTCAGGAGCTGTATAATAAAAAGATATTTTTCTCTTATCAAATGTTATTCTGCATTGAACAAGGTTCATAACAAGATTGTGTTTTTTTACCAATTCTTTGCACTTAAAGAATGATGTAATCTCATCTTTTTTTATTTCTTCATAAATCATCATGTCCTCTTGTGACATTTCACGAAGAAATTCAAACGGTTCAGGGGTTTTATCCGATTTTTCAAACAACGCTGCTACCTGTGAATTTACAAGAAAAGCTTTTAAAACTTCTTCCCCTTTTTCTGTACGAACAAGAACGAGTTTTCCATCTAAATCTTCAGGAAACTCTTTTCCATCACTTCTTTTTATTGGTACAAATGTATTTTTCAAATAACTAACCGCATATTTTATCATAGCATTCTTCCTTTTTAAGTTTTCTGTTCATAAGCTTTGATAAAACTTCTTGCGGAGTAATATCTGTGTAGACTGCCTCATATATTGCACTTGAAACAGGAACTTCAAGACCTAATTTCTGTGCTAAGTCACAAACCGCCTTAGATGTTTTTACACCCTCGGCTACAGAGCCAAGTGTAGCTAAAATATCGTCAATTTTCTTACCCTGTCCTAACATTGAGCCTACTGTGTAATTTCTTGACATAGGGCTTGAGCAGGTTGCTATCAAATCTCCCATGCCTGAAAGACCATACATTGTTGAAGGATTAGCACCCAGTTTTACCGCAAGTCTTACTATTTCTGCCATACCTCTTGTAAGAAGAGTTCCCATACAATTGTCACCCAAATCCATAGAGTGAGCAAAACCTGATGCTATTGCGATTACATTCTTCAAACTTCCGCCAAGTTCAACGCCGATAACATCAGTATTCGTGTAAAGTCTAAATTTATTAGGAACATTTAATGCCTTTTGTACAAATTCAGCAGTTTCAATATCTTCGCAAGCAACTGAGGCTGCGGTAGGTTTTCCCATAAGTACTTCTTTTGCCAAAGTCGGACCTGACAGTATAACGACCTTTTGATTTGGTAGTACATCTTTTATAACCTCAGACATTCTCATTAAAGAATTTAATTCTAAGCCTTTAGACGCATTAACAAGCGGTACATTAGATTTAATCCCCGCTTCTTTTAATTGTTCACAAACAGGTCTGACACCACCTGTTGCAACAACTGTTAGTATTATATCCGCTCCGTCTATTGCATATTTTAAATCAGATGTTATTTCTACTTTTTGATCTAATTGAACCTCTAGCGGCTTTGAACAATGTTTGTTTTTAACCAAATCTTCATTCAAGTCGCATTCTCTTCCCCAAACAGTAACTTTATCAAAATTGCCGGTCAAAAGCCAAGCAAGCGTTAACCCCCAGCACCCCGGTCCAAGTACGGTTAATTTCATATAAAAGACTCCCTTACAATGTCCAATCTATATTTAATTATACTATAAATTACTAAAGTAAGGCTACAAAAACATTATAAATGTAAATATTTTTAAACATTAGCAAGGCTTTTTAACGTTCTTCTTAAAACTCCGCAATTCCTTCTTAATGCTTCATTTGCTTGTTCTTTTGTAAGACCGCATTTTAGCATAGTGATTGCAGTTTTGACCTTCCAATCCGATTCCATAAGAGTTTCCAATGCCTTTGATACATTTACACCTGCAAGCTCTGACACTATTCTTATTGCTCTGTCCCTGAGTTTTTCATTCGTAGGCATAAGGTCAATCATAAAGTTTTCATAGGTCTTGCCTATTTTTATCATTGCACCTGTAGTAAGCATATTAAGCACCATTTTTTGAGCAGTTCCCGCCTTCATCCTGCTTGAACCTGCGATTACTTCCGGCCCTACCTCCACGCAAATACCATGTCCTGCCTCTTCAAGAATTGCAGCTTTATGATTACAAGTGAGCGCAATTGTCTTACATCCGTTTTCTTCTGCTTGTGCTAAAACTCCCAACAAATATTTTGGGTTTCCACTCGCTGAAATGGCAACACATACATCATTATCCGTAAGAACCTCAGCATCTTTTTTTCCAAGTTCAAAATTGTCTTCTGCCCCTTCTACCGCCGTTTTTATTGCTCGTTCTCCACCCGCGATAAATCCCTGCACCATATCTTTTGAAACACCAAAGGTCGGAGGACACTCAGAAGCATCCAAAATTCCAAGTCTTCCGGAAGTTCCTGCGCCAAAATAATAAAGTCTGCCGCCCTTTAAAAATTGTTTTGCAATAATATCTACAGCTTTTGCAATATTTGGAGTTTCATCCTCTATTGCAAGCGCAACAAGTTTATCTTCTTCATTAATCTTTCTGACAATATCAAGAGTAGATAAAAGGTCAATGTTCTTGGTATTTTCATTTCTGTATTCGGTAATAATCTCACTCATACACACACTCCTTGACGGTTTACTAATATTCTTATTTTGCTTAAAAGACACTCTATTTATACAATACCTGTTATAACGGTATGTACATGAATTGATTGGGTTTACATACATTTGTATTATCCGATTTTTGATACTAAATTTGCCATTTCGATTGCAGATTTTGCAGCATCCGCTCCTTTGTTTCCGGCTTTTGTTCCTGCTCTTTCGATTGCCTGTTCAATATTATCCGTTGTTAAAACACCAAATATAACAGGAACACCCGTTTCAAGTCCTACAGATGCAACTCCTTTGGAAACTTCTGCACACACATAATCATAGTGAGATGTCGAACCTTTTATAACTGCTCCTAAGGTAATTACTGCTGAATACTTTCCTGTCTTTGCGCATTTTTTTGCAATCAAAGGAATTTCAAAAGCTCCGGGGCACCAAACAACATCAATGTTAGAATCTCCAACACCATGACGCTTTAGCTCATCTAATGCTCCCGATAATAATTTCCCTGAAATAAATTCGTTAAATCTTGAAACTACGATACAGAATTTTTCATTTGTGACAGTTAGTAAACCTTCGTAAACACTCACTTTTATTGTCTCCTTAATCTACTTAATCATTATACAATAAACTATTGTATTTTGTTATAAACTTTAAGATAATTTTACATTAATAACATTAAAAGATTGTTAATTTTAGAAAGTTTAAAGCTTTTTTGTATTAATATTTATATAGAGGAATAAATATGAAATATAAAGATTACTATGAAATATTGGGTGTATCAAGAGATGCTGACAGCAGCACAATCAAATCGGCATACAGAAAACTTGCAAGAAAATATCACCCTGATGTAAATAAAACAAAAGAAGCGGAAGAAAAATTTAAAGATATAAACGAAGCATATGAAGTTTTATCTGATAAAAATAAGCGCCAAAGATATGACAGTCTTGGTTCAAACTGGCAGGGCGGAGCTGATTGGACACCGCCTCCGGGATTTGAAAACTTCAGTTTTAATTTTAATCGAGGCGGTGCGCAAAGTTTTGACTTTGGAGGAGGAGGTTTCTCCGATTTCTTCAGCTCACTGTTTGGCGACATGATGGGAGAAATGGGAGCCGGTCAAACTTCTCAAGGCTTTAGCGGATTTGATTTTGGCGGAGGAAGAACTTCCTCTCGAACAAGAAGAACACAGCCTGAACAAAAAGCTGAAGATTTGGACATTACAAAAACTCTTAATGTTACTGCAAAAGAACTTTTTGAAGGAAAACCGATTACAGTCACTTTTACTGAAATAGAAAAATGTACTCAATGCCACGGAGGAT
The DNA here is from genome assembly GCA_902777605.1 of uncultured bacterium. GTDB lineage: Bacteria > Cyanobacteriota > Vampirovibrionia > Gastranaerophilales > Gastranaerophilaceae > CAG-196. Next base: position 37,648 of record CACYUI010000014.1, read on the forward strand.
ATTGTTCTCACTGTGGCGGTACAGGAATTGTTTCAACCCCGAAAACTGTAAAAGTTAAACTTCCTAAAGGTGTTGAAGAAGGCAAAAAAGTTCGTCTAAAAGGCGAAGGAAAAACAGATGCTTACGGCAGAAAAGGTGATTTATATCTTGTAGTGCATTTCAAAGACAGTGAATACAGTTTTGACGGAGATACCATAACAAAAGAAGTCGAACTAACACCACCTGAGGCGGTTTTAGGATGTTCAAAAGATATAAATACGCTCCATGGTAAAATAAATATCAAAATTCCTGCAGGAGTATCAAGCGGACAGTCATTGAGGCTTAAGCAGCTTGGTTTGCCAAAAGCAAGCGGGTACGGGGATTTGAATGCTAAAATAAAAATTATAGTCCCAAAAAACCTATCAAAAGAAATTATTGATTTATACAAAAAAATTCAATCATTAAGTTAATAAATTAAATAGAGAATCTTTGAAAAGTAGGGTTTGGTTTTAACCGAACCAACAAAATTTAAAAGGTGCGTCAAAACGACGCACCCTGCCTGCTCAATCATTGAATTAAGTTGGTTTTTATCTCTTATTTCTTCATTTAATTTAAAAAATAGAATTTGTTATCTTTTATTGAATAACTCAAAAACATTTGATATAATTAAGAATAATAAAGGAGTTAATTATGGAAATATCTTTAAGCAGAGATTTTGATAATTTTATAAAAGAACAAATGGCAACAGGTTTATATAAATCCGTTAACGATATTATACAAGAAGCGTTGTCTTTGCTTATTTCTCGTAAGAGTATACCTCAATCAAGAATTGATATGTTAAATAAGGATATAGAAGAAGCATTATCCGATTTAGAACAAGGTAAACATAAAGATGGACATGAGGTTATGAGGAATCTTATTGCAAAATATGAGTAAACTAACCTTAAGAATACTGGATAAAGCAGAAGAAGATATGGACTTAATCGGCAGTTACATTGCTCAAGATAATATCGTTGCTGCATCAAATCTTTTAAAACAATTTTATGCAACTTTTGAAACATTAGCAGAATATCCCTATCTTGGCTATAAACAACCAGATTTTACATATCAAAATGTAAGGTTTTATGTCGTAAGAAAAAATTATTTAATTTTATACAAAGTTGAACAAAATACACTATTTATTTTGAGAGTATTTCCTGCATATCAGGATATTTGTTCGTTATTATAATTCTCAAAATTTCTGTTCAAAATACTCAAACTGCATGCTCTTTTACAGTAAAAAAGACCGACTTTTTAAAAGTCAGTCTTTTTTTATTATAGAGTTAAATCTCTAGAACATAAGTCCAGCTTCTCTTGCTGCATCAGCTAGAGCTGCAACTCTTCCGTGATATAAGAAACCTCCACGGTCAAATACCACACATTCAATACCTGCTGCTTTAGCTTTCTTTGCGATAGCTTCACCAACAACCTTAGCTGCTTCGATGTTTCCACCGTGAGCTAATTTTTCTTTCAAGTCTTTATCAACAGATGATGCTGAAGCAATTGTAACATGTTTTTCATCATCAATAAGTTGAGCATAAATGTGTTTTGTACTTCTGTAAACTGCCAATCTTGGGAATTCAGCTGTTCCTGAAAGTTTAACCCTGATTGATTGGTGTCTTTTTTGTACTTTTGGTTTTCTAATTTCTTGTTTTATCATTTTTTTCTCCTTTACCCGAACCTGCTTGACTGTTTCAAGAGTTCATTTGGGCTTTTACTGAATGTCAACTAGTTTCGTAGTGTTCCGTCACCTGCTTGCATTTGCCTGCGCAAACGCAACCTGTGACTTCACACCGGCTTACGCATCTTTTCCGCCTGTGCAATCTAAGATTGCTTCACTTCGTTCCGTTTCACTTCACTTCGTAACGGCGGTATCGTAGTGTTCCGTCACCTGCTTGCATTTGCCTGCGCAAACGCAACCCGTGACTTCACACCGGCTTACGCATTATTTTTTACCTGCTTTACCGGCTTTGCGTCTGATGTATTCACCTTCGTATTTAACACCTTTGCCTTTATATACTTCAGGTGGACGTTTTCCTCTGATAATAGCTGCTATGTCACCAACAGCTTGTTTATTAGAACCTGAAACTGTAATCTTTGTGTTAGCTTCAACTGCGAAAGTAATTCCTTCCGGAGCTTCTATGATTACAGGGTGAGAGTAACCAAGCGCCATATTAAGGTTTTTACCTTCCATAGCTGCACGATAACCAACACCAACGATTTCAAGTTTTCTTTCAAAACCTTTTGAAACACCTGTTACAGCATTTGCAATAAGGGTTCTGTACAAACCGTGAAGGGCATTTGCTTTTCTGTCTTCAGAATTTTGTTCAACAATAATTTGATTTTCTTTTACAGAAACTTTTACTTCATCTCTGAATGAAACTGCTTCAGTACCTTTAGGTCCTTTTGCAGTAATTGTATTTCCGTCTAATTTAACTTCTACTCCTGACGGAATATCAATAGGTTTTTTACCAATTCTTGACATAATGTTTTCCTTTCTTTTTACAGGCTTTCTGTCAATGACCTGTTTTTAAATTTCGTTGTTAGCCATAAATGTAAATTATATTATGACTTTTGCACTATTTCTGTTTGTGCAAACGCAACCCGTGACTTCACACCGGCTTACGCATCTTTTCCGCCTGTGCAATCTAAGATTGCTTCACTTCGTTCCGTTTCACTTCACTTCGTAATGGCGGTATCTTAGTGTTTCGTCACCTGCTTGCATTTGCCTGTGCAAACGCAACCCGTGACTTCACACTGGCTTACGCTTAGTAGATGTAGCAAAGAACTTCGCCGCCAAGGTTTTCTTTTCTTGCCTTACGGTCTGTTAACAAGCCCTTGCTTGTAGATACAACAGCAATACCCATACCACCCATTACTTGTGGTAAGTTTTTAGCTTTGCTGTAACTTCTAAGGCCGGGTTTTGAAACTCTTTGAAGATGAGTAATAACAGGTTTGTTAGACTCGTCATACTTCAATTCAATTTTCAAAGTTTTGAATTTGCCTTCTGCATCTTCTGAATAATCAGAAATAAAACCTTCTTCTTTCAAGAGCTTTGCTAAAGCTACTTTTAGCTTTGAAGAAGGCATTTCTACTGATGGATGTGAAACTACATTTGCGTTTCTGATTCTTGTTAGCATATCTGCTATAGGATCTGTGTTCATACATTTTCCTTTCGTTTTGAGGGTAGTTTAATTTTCTTAAATGCAAACAGGTATGCTTTGAAAAGCGTCTTTATTCGCATTAGGAACATTACTTGCCCCCGAGTACTCGTCACTTACTGAACTAATTTCTGCTCCATTAAAGAGCGTCTTTCAGCAGTCTGACAAAAAAATATTATCATAGACATTTTTTACATGCAAGAGGGTGGAAAATGTTGCCTAGGTAAATAATGGAAAAATATTACTCCGCTGTCTAACATAAAAACTAGCCATATTACTGATGGTGAAGAAGTTTTGGTTTGGGTTAAATATAATTATTAAATCTTTTTCATACTTCCAGCTATTCTTAATTCCTAGAGGAAGGGGTAAATAAATTTTAATTTATTTTCTTCCTCTTTTTTTTCGATTTACAGGATATTTATTTCTGTCAAGTAGGATTTTATTATTCATACTTTTGTTCTAGTCAAATTTTTTGTACATACTTTTTTTATACTAATTTTTCAAATAGTTATTATTATTTGTTTTTAGGCTTATATAGACCATATGGTCTATATCTTTGTATCTACCTTAAATACAGTAAAATTAATCATTTTGACGATGAAAATATCCTCTATTCGCAGGTAATATGAATAGTGTAGAAAAGGATTACAAATTTTACAATTTAATAATTTTAGGGGAGAAGAGAGAGTATGAGACATGAGTTTAAGAAAAAATCAAGAGTTTTACTTATTGATGACAATTATGAACACTTAGCAGGTATCAGAGAATTGTTAAACCTTGAAGGAACTTTTGATGTTGTTGGTATCGCAACAAATGTTACGGTTGGTTTGAATTTAATCAAAAAATATCAACCTGACATTGTACTTTTAGACATGAATATGCCTGAAAAAGACGGTTTACAAGGAATTATCGAAATCGGCAAGTTAGGATTAGGCACAAAAGTTCTTGCTCTATCAGGTTATGATGATGCAGATTTAATTTTCAGAGCAATGAAGATTGGTGCAAAAGGTTATGTTCTTAAAACCATGGCATCTGCACAACTTATTTATGCAATAGAAGAAGTTCTTAACGGAAAAATTTATTTACCGCTTGCACTTTCTTCAAGATTTTTTGAATATTTTCAACAATCATTCAGAGAAGAAACAGAAAGAAAAGAGAACGGAGCTGATGAAGAAAATCTGCTTGATGCATTAACCCAAAGAGAAGAAGAAGTTTTGGAACTGTTAACACAAGGTATTACATACAAAGGTGTTGCTAACAAATTGTTTATTTCAGAAACTACTGTTAAAACCCATGTAAACAACATTTTCCAAAAATTACAAGTTAATGACAGAACTCAAGCAGTTTTGTATGCGATTAATAACGGCTTTTTAACCAAAAAAGTTAAAATGGCTGTATAGGGATATGTGAATATTGTCGCTTTTAAAAAGAGAGAGAGCAGGGCTAATTAATGAAGAAGATAGTAAGACAGCAAAATTATTTAAAAGAGTTGATTGAATCTCAAGACAATCAACCTCTTACAAAGTCTGCTCTCAGATGTATTACAAGAGGAGTGTTAGAGCCTCTTCTTGATGAGCCCGAAGAAGGAGTTGTTCTTCATAGAATAATTGACAAAGCTGGTATTCAAGGATTACTGAAAAGGCTGGAGTTTTCAACAGTTGTTTCTTATGATTTTTCTGATGAGGGAGGTCACCTGAGAGAAAAAGTTTGGGCAAATACTGAGTTCCTCTGTGTTTTGACTCACAGATTTGTTGTAATTCTAATTTGGGATAATAAAACAGAAAGTCCGCACTATGTCAGATATTATTCTATTTACAATTCAAAACTTCAAAACGAAGCATTAGATATTATTGACAGAAATGTTGATATAAACATCAAAGAGTTTCAGGAAAGTTTTAAACCGGACAGGCGTGATAACATACTTTTAAATTCTTCCTTGCGTCGTATGGTTTCTAATCTTGATGAAGCTTCAAAGGATGCAGTGCTTGGTTTTGCTCAGGTTCAATCCGAAAAAGAAGAAGAAGAGGTAAGTCAAAATATACGAGAAATTGCACACGAGATAAGAAATCAACTTTCTATTTGTGATTTGTATACAGAAATCATGAAAAAGCATTGTGCAAAAGAGGGTATAAAAACAGAAGGTATTTCTAACTCTTTAGCTTGTATTTCAAGAGCGATAAAAATGGCAGGAAACTCTCTTTTGTCATTAAAATCTACAGAAAAAAATGTAATTAAACCTTACAAATTGAAAGAATTAATAGAAATTTCCGCAGATTTGACCAAGGTATATTTTGAAAGTAATAATGTTGAATGTATTTTAGAAAACGAAGTTGATACTAAAATACCTGTTGATGAAAATAAATTCAGCGCAGCAATAATAAATTTAGTCAAAAATGCCGCAGAAGCATTCGGAAATAATACAGACGATAATGTCAGAGATGGTAAGTATATTAAAATTAAAACGGAAGAGGACGGAGAGTTTGCTCTTGTTAGGGTATCAAACAACGCAGGCAGAATAGAAGAACCTGATAAAATTTTCAAAGAAGGTTTTTCAACAAAATCAACATCAGGAAGAGGATTAGGACTTGCAATTTGCAAAAAATCTATTGAAGAAATGTATGGCAGACTCTATCTTGAACACACAGGTGATGATTATACAGAGTTTGTAATAAAAATAGCAAAGGTTAATTAGTATGGATTTAATAACAAGCAGAACAATGAATATAACTCAGCTCGGCATGGACGGTCTTATGCAAAGACAGCATGCTATAGCATCAAACATTGCAAATGTTATGACTCCGGGATTTCAAAGAAAAGAAGTTGCTTTTGAAAGTCAACTTTCTGAAATAAAAGAAAGAGAAGATTTAAAAGATTTTATAAAAGGACAAAACAGCATTGAATACAAACCTCCAATGGTAGATGTATTTACAGGCGAAGTTCACAAATACAGAGTTCCGACTCTTCAAGAAAAAGCATACTTGCAATCTAATGTCTATGATCAATACAATCCGCAAGTCGTTACAGATATATACAGCGGTACTGATAACCACGGCAATAATGTAGAACTTGAAAGAGAAATGATGGATTTGTCTAAAACAGGTACAAAATATCTAGTACTTTCAAATTTAGAAAGAAGACAATTTACCGGTCTGTCAGAAGTAATTAGAGGACAGTAAATTTGAAACTAAGCCCTGATTTTCCCTTGTAAGACGAGGGATGAAAAAGAGGAGGGAGGAGAAATATGAGTTTTAATATTTTTGATATAGCAGGTTCAGGAATGACTGCCCAAAGAGTAAAAATGGATACTATTGCAAGTAATATTGCAAATGTGAACACAACTCGCCGTCCTGACGGTTCAAAAGGTGTTTATATCAAAAAAGATGTTGCTTTCAGAACTGTTTATGAAGACTCTTTAAACAGAGGTTTTCAAAATTTTTCAAGCAATAGTGCAGATGCTCAATTTGATCCCAAGACAGGAAATATGCTCATAAATGCAGATATAGCACTAAATAACGGAATGTTAACAGGTGGTGTACAAGTTGATGAAATATATGAATCAGAAAATGGTGTAAAAACTGTTTATGATCCATCGCATCCTGATGCAGATGAGGACGGTTATGTAGATTTACCGAATGTTAATGTTGTAGAGGAAATGGTCGGTATGATATCAGCTTCTCGTGCTTATCAAGCAAACGCAACCGTTGCGGAAAACGTCAAAACAATGATGCAGAGTGCAATGAACATATAAAAATATAACCTTATTGGTATCGAAACTACAAGCTTAATATAATAAGAACTTTTGAGGTAAGAGTATGGATTTTTCTACAGGAATAACAGAATATGTAACAAATTATAATACGAATGCAATCGGGGATTACAATCAATTTCTTAAGAATAACGCATCTTTTAAGTTTGATTCTACTCAGCCTACGGAGTTTGAAGCAGCACTGGAAAATGCTGCAAAAAATTATCCTGTACACGATAAACAAGACCCGATGGGACTAGGAAATTTTGCAAGTCAATTCGGAACCGCTTTCGGTAACAGTTTAAACGCCGTAAACAATCAAAAAATATTAGCTGACAGAATGCAAGAAGATATAGCAATGGGCGGTTCTACCAACATTCACGATGCAATGATTGCTGCAGAAAAAGCAAGTCTTAGTATGCAAATGGCAATACAGGTAAGAAACAGGCTAATATCAGCTTATACAGATATTACAACAATGGGTATATAAAAACTAAATTGATTTTACCCCTTGCAATTAATAATTGTTTATTATAGAATTTTCTTTGTCAGAAAAAACCCACATTTGAATATCATTAAAGTAGCCTTAAAGGCGCTTTTATGTTTGTTTGATATTTGGATGTAAAAAATATAGTCAGAAATAGAATAGTGTTACAACTTAAAAAAATTAAGAAAGGTATAACATGACAGAAGAAAATTTAGAAAACAAAGTTGAAGAAGTTGTTGAAGAAGCTGCAGAAGCAACTAAAGAAACAACTGAAGAAACAACTGTTGAAGAAGATGTAACTGAAGAAGTTGTAGAACATCTTCCTGCAAAAAAACAACGCAACAGAAAGAAAAAAGTTGAAACTCAAGAAGCAAAACCTGAATCAGAATGGAAAGAACAAGTTGTTCAAATCAGCCGTGTAACAAAGGTTGTTAAGGGTGGTAAGAAATTAAGCTTCAGAGCTATCGTTATCGTAGGTAACCAAAAAGGACAAGTTGGTATTGGCTGCGCAAAGGCTGCAGAAGTTATTATTGCTATTCAAAAAGCAATTGCAGACGGCAGAAAGAACCTTATTACAGTTCCTATTTTCAAAACAACTATTCCACACCCGATTACAGGTAAATCAGGTGCCGGTGCCGTAATGCTAAGACCTGCTTCACAAGGTACAGGTATTATCGCAGGCGGCGCAGTTCGTCCTGTATTGGAACTTGCAGGTATTGAAAACATTCTTTCAAAATCACAAGGTTCAAAATCACCATTAAATGCAGCATATGCAACTTTAGATGCTCTTAAATCTTTAAGACCGTTCCACGAAATTGCTAAAAAACGCGGCTTAACAATGGCTGAGTTATTAAACTAATCAAATAAAATGTAGGGTGCAATTTTTGCACCACAAAAAGTAGGGTAGATTTTTTAATCTACACAATGAATAAGGAATAAAAAAATGGCAAAAACAGCAAATAAAAAAATACAAATTAAACTTGTTAAAAGTTTAATCGGCTGCTCAGAAGCACAATGCAGAGTAGCAAAAGCATTAGGCTTTACTAAAAAAGACCAGGTTGTTGAACATGACAACAGCCCTGTAATCATGGGTATGGTTAACAAAATTTCTCATTTGTTAGAAGTTACTGAGTAGTAAAGTAGTTTAGTAAAAAATATAGAAAAGGAAAAATAAAAATGGCAGATAAAATTACATTAGAAGATTTAAGACCTGCTGAAGGCGCTACTAAAAAGACAGTAAGAGTAGGTCGTGGTCGTTCTTCAGGATGCGGTAAAACTTCAAGCCGCGGTAATAACGGTGAAGGACAAAGATCAGGCAGAACTTCAAAAAGAGGTTTTGAAGGCGGACAAATGCCGGCATACAGAAGACTTCCGAAATTAAAAGGTTTTGAAATTATCAATCAAAGAAAATATGCTCAAATCAATGTAGGCAGATTGGCTGATTTAAAACTTGATGAAATTTCGTTAGAATCATTAAAGGCAGCTAAAAAAGCTCATCCTTCTTGCGATGGTTTGAGAATTTTAGGTAACGGTGAAATCAAAAAAGCTATTACCGTAAAAGCTGATTATGTAACACCTTCTGCAAAAGAAAAAATCGAAGCAGCAGGCGGCAAAATAGAGCTTGTATAATAATTATATTCCCCTCGCCCCTTGAGGGAGAGGGAAGAATTTCAACTTAAGAGGGATTTATTCCCTCGAAAGTTTGAAATTCGGGTGAGGGGTAAAGCGATATTGTATTGTACTCCCTAGGAGGGATTTTAAATATGGCAGGAATGAGAATGCCTACTTCGGCAGACTTAATGTCAATGTGGAATGCATCAGGCTTGAAAGAAAAATTGATTTTTACTTTCGGGATGATAGTTTTATTCCGTTTGGGCATTTGTTTACCGTTATTTGGTATAAATAACGCATTTTTCCAGAGCATAATTAATAGCAACAATGGTAATAATATTATAGGATTTTTGGACTTATTCTCAGGCGGCGCGCTTAGAAATGTTTCTATTTTCGCACTTGGTATCGGACCTTATATCACATCTTCAATTATTATCCAATTGATGGCTGTTATTATTCCTCATTTGGAAAAATTACAAAAAGAGGAAGGCGAAGCCGGGAGAAGAAAACTTTCTCAATATACTAGAGTTTTCACAGTATTTTTAGCTTTGTTTCAATCAATAATTTTTGTTACTTACCTTGCTCACTTACATGGTTCAATTGTTCCGAGAATAAACCCAATTATGGTTTATATATCATCGGTAGTAAGTTTGACAGCGGGTTCTGTTTTGGTTATGTGGTTATCTGAACTTATTACTGAAAAAGGTATCGGAAACGGAGGTTCTTTAATAATCTTTGCGGGCATCTTGGCAGGTATACCTCTATATATAGAAAGAACAAGCCAATTACTTGCAGGCGATCCTTCCAGAGGATGGGGTTTGGTATTATTGATGGCAATATTCTTTGCAACAATGATATTCATAGTCATTATGCAGGAAGCCGTTAGAAAAGTAATCATAGTAAACCCTAAAAGACAGGTTGGTAATAAAGTTTATGGCGGTGTTAACACATTCATACCGTTCAAACTCAACCCCGGCGGAGTAATGCCTATTATCTTTGCGATTGCAATACTGCTATTCCCGTCAACTGTTCTGAGTATTGTTGGTCAGGCACATTTGACAGGAACCGCAGGAGATATATTCTTCTGGTTGAATAAGATGTTTAACCCAAGCGGTGCAACATATTATGTAATTTACTTTGCGATGATTGTTCTTTTGACATTTTTCTATGCATCAATTATGCCGAATATGCAGCCAAAAGAAATTGCAGACAATCTTAAAAAGTACGGTTCATCAATTCCCGGAATAAAACCGGGGAAACCTACCGCAGAGGCTTTGGATAAAATACTTTCAAAGACAACTTTTATCGGCGCTTTTGCTCTTGGTATTATTGCATTGGTTCCGGCTTTTGCAAGTTTTGCTACAAAGATAACAACATTCCAAGGTATTGGGGCAACTTCTCTAATCATCATGGTTGGTGTTGCGCTCGATTTGATTAATCAGATAAGAACACACCTTCTTGCAAGGAATTATGAAACATTCTTGAAAGAGTAGTTATTTTAATTGAATAAGATTAACAGGGATTGAACTTTAAAGTTCAATCCCTGTTTCTGTTTTATTACTTTTCCTCCCTTGATTAGGGGAGGTTAGGTGGGGTAACAGTTTCTCTGCACAAATCATTATTAATACCCATCCCAACCCTCCCTAACAAAGGAGGGTGCAATATTGTTTCATCCCTCCCCTTATTAGGGGAGGTTAGGTGGGGTAACAGTTTCTCTGCACAAATCATTATTAATACCCACCCCAACCCTCCCTAACAAAGGAGGGTGCAATATTGTTTCATCCCTCCCCTTATTAGGGGAGGTTAGGTGGGGTAACGGTTTTAGTTTAATCATTATCAATACCCACCCAGACCCTCCCTAACAAGGGAGGGTGCAATATTACTTCATCCCTCCCCTAATTAGGGGAGGTTAGGTGGGGTAACGGTTTCTCTGTACAAATTATTATTAATACCAACCCCAACCCTCCCTAACAAGGGAGAGAGCAATATTACTTCATCCCTTAATACCCACCCCAACCCTCCCTAACAAGGGAGAGAGCAATATTACTTCATCCCTCCCCTAATAAGGGGAGGCTAGGTGGGGTAACAGTTTCTCTGCACAAATCATTATCAATACCCACCCAGACCCTCCCTAAATAGGGAGGGGGATAACATACAAACTTTTTTAAACTATTATCCTACTTTAACTTTTTTCAAATTATCCATATCACCGGCAGTACCTGTTGTCCAACCTCTGTTTGCGGCACCTTTAAATATAGCAGAATAGAAATCTATTACATTTTTAGCTAATTGTGTAGCTTTGTTACTGTTATTGACAGTCGTGCTTCCTGTTTGTTTACCGCTTAGTGAATTGATGAGTTTTGCTGAATACTCTTCATCAAGTTTTTTGCCTTTCATTACTTTTCGAATCATATCTTCATCGAATGGATCAGGCAATAAGTTTGCAATAATTGTCGGAACTTTGTCTGTGCTGAAACGTTTTCCTGAAACATCGCCGGTTGCGGCTGTTATTGCTGCTGCGTATGATTGACTCATAACAACTTTGTTTTTGTTGTTTACAAGTACAGTTCCTTGTTCAAAAGGCATGTCACCATTAATAATATGTGAGTAATCTGCGCCATATCCCATTACTGCGCTATAGTCATCGCTTCTTCCGATATCATCAGTCGGCTTAACACCTCCTGAGTTACCAGGATTGCCAGCTCCGTTTGCAGGAGCTCCTGCCGGATTAACTCCTCCTGTTTTATCATCACCCTCGCCTTCTTCACCCTCAGGTATTTCAGGTGTTTCTTCAGGAGCTTCTATGTCGTCAGGTATTTCTATCTCTAAATCTTCGACAGTTTCCATATATCCTTCGTAGTCTGCTACACGTTCGTCATATACATCATTTGTAGCGGCATTAAGATCTTGCGTAGCAACTCTGAGGTCAATTTCAGCACCCGTTTCGCTCGCCCATTTCATTTGTTCCATTGCACCGAGTCCGCTCATAGCTGCGCCTGCTGCACCCATACCTACAAAAGCCCAAGCCCACCACATGAATGGTTTTGTAGCTACTTTTGCCGCATCAATAGCAGCTTGAGTTCCTGTTGCAGCATTTAATGTTTGAGCACCTGCTTCAACATACATCATTGTTTGTGCAATTTGGTCGAAACTCTCTGCATAATCTGTTATTCCTTGTACTGCTGCAATAGTTTCTGCTGCAGCATCATAGTATTCTTGATAATCCGCCATATCTTCATACAGTTCTTGAATGTATTCTATCGTATCATCGTTCAGCTGACTAATATCTTCGCCTAATTGCTGCATTAGAGGAACCAACTCTTTTAGGAGTTCTTTTTCTTCTTCTGTTAAAGTTTCGCCTGATTCAACTTTCTTTATAAGAGCATCAAATGATTCTTTATACAAATCAAATTCGGATTTATTTTCTTCTATTTCATCATTAGCATCAGAGTTCACCATATCAGCTTCGTCCGTCAAATCAATAAGTTCAGAATCGGCTGTTTCCATATCGGCTTGTGCCTCTGTGGCTCTGACTTGCGCCTCCGGAAGCAATTCATCTCTCAATTGTCTTGCTGCTTCTACTTGTGCCTTGTTTGGTTTACTGTTTTGATATCTAATACCTGTAGCCAAAGCAAGCGGTGCTGTTATAATCCAAGCGCCACCTTTTTCTCCTACTACTTTATCAAAATGTCCTGTGCTTCCACCAAATGCATTTACAACTCCGTGGACTGCTCCTTTTCCTAAACTTGTAGCTGTACTTTTCAACACCGTATTGCCAAGTACCCCTGCTACACCAAGCGCAACATCGGTAGCACCTCTCAAAACCATGCCGGTTTTTCCGTTGCCTTCATATCCTGTTTTATTAGCAGTATCATCAAACCCTTTGTCTACTGCAGAGTTAAAATCATCATCAGAAATTTCATACTTGTTTTCATCGTCGGTAGCAACAGTTTTCCAATTTTCAAGGCACCCTTTGTACTGCGTTACAATTTTACCCATGTCGCTTGAAGGTATTCCCATGGTATTGTTTTCGTAATTGTAATTGTACCAACATTTGTAAGCATAGGCTTGATTACCTAGTGCTTGTGTAATGTTAAATGAGTCCTTTATTGTCATAATCCCTCCGTTTCCGACGAGTTGTTTTTTCTTTTGGGGTAAACATTCTTCCTCTCCCGTAGAAGAGGGTTGGGGTGAGGTGTCCACCCTTTATTAGTTTATCTTTTACATGTTTATCGGCATTTTTGGGGCAAAACTTTAGATTTTGATAAAAATTTGTTACAAAAGTTTACAAAACTATTTTTTCGTCATTCTGAACTCCTTTAACCATTTACCCCTGAAAAATCGCCATAACTTTTTTGTCATTACGAGGAGTATCAAAGCTGTCAGGTGAAACTGGGTAGGGGACAAACAAACTACATTCCTCCCCTTATTAGGGGAGGCTAGGTGGGGTTACAACTTCGCTACTTCATTATCAATACCCACCCTCACCCTCCCTAGCAAGGGAGGGGCTTTCGACCCCTCACCCTAGCCCTCTCCCTCAAGGGGCGAGGGGACATGGCTTCAACACATCTCCCTATCTCACCATTTACCCCCTCCCCAGTCTCGCCACTTCGTGGTCTCTCCTGTAAGGATAGGGGACAACATACTCCATCCCTCCCCTGATTAGGGGAGGTTAGGTAGGGTAACGGTTTTTCTTATTAAACATAATCAATACCCACCCTCACCCTCCCTAGCAAGGGAGGGGCTTTCGACCCCTCACCCTAACCCTCTCCCTCAAGGAGCGAGGGGACATGGCTTCAACACATCTCCCTATCTCACCATTTACCCCCTCCTCAGCCTCTCCGCTTTGTGGTCTCTCCTGTAAGGAGAGGGGACAACATACTCCATCCCTCCCCTGATTAGGGGAGGCTAGGTGGGGTAACGGTTTTTCTTATTAAACACAATCAATACCCACCCCTTGCCCTCCCTAGCAAGGGATGGGGCTTTCGACCCCTCACCCTAACCCTCTCCCTCAAGGGGCGAGGGGACATGGCTTCAACACATCTCCCTATCTCACCATTTACCCCCTCCCTTACATTTACCCCCTCCCTTACATTTACTCCCCCCTTTATATTTAACCCCCCCCTTTATATTTACCCCTGTTTGGGATATACTTTTTTTGGAGAAAATTATGACTATTTTATATTTTTATATAACTATTTTTACAATATATTATATTATTTTGGCACTGGTAAGTCTTAAATCCGAGAGAAAAATTAGAGATAAATACACTTCCAAAGACTCTAACATGTGTGTAATTGTTTATGCATCAGGAGAATCAGGATATCTTGAGCATTTGGTTAAACAATTAAAGAGTCAGGATTACCCAAAAGAAAGATATTCGATTTATGTAATATTAGACAAGGTAGAAAATCCGCCCGAATTTATATTTCAGACCGATTTGGAAATAAATGTTATAAACATCAATAACATTGAACCTATCGGGAAAAGTCAGGCATATTCAATTATGGCGGAAAAACTCAGTGAAACTCCAAATCTTGATGCTTATGTGTTTATTGATGCAAATACATGTGTAGACAAAGATTTTATATCCAATATAAACTTTTATTTAACAAAGCATAAAGTATTCATTCCAAGCGTAAGTTATCTCGGTGAATATTCAAACCTTAAATTTTGGGATTGCGTAAAGGCAACATACTCAAGATATGTAACCAGATTTATATACAACTCAAGAACAAGGCTTGGTCTTACAAATTTGATAAACACCGATACATTTGTAATAAGAAGAGATATCTTGAATAAAATAGGCTCTTTTGATTTTAGAAATAAAACATCCGAAACAAATTATACACTACAGCTTGCAAGAGAAGGGTTACAAGTTGCTCAAGTCAGTGATGTAAAAGTTTACAAAGATATAGATAAATACGATAACAGAATTCCATCTTTATCAAAGAGAATCGGAATATTTTGGAACAATTTTTGGAAATGTAAAAACTTTATGAGTTTTGAATATATTTCATCACTCATTGTGCCAAACTGGTTTGCTTGTGTTTTGATTTATGCAATATTGCTATCTCATACATATTATTTCCCATTTATTGTAAGTTTTTCTACCGTATTAATTTCATTTATCATATTGGCACTTGCTTTTTGTATAAGCTTATTCAATGCAAATATTTATGCAAAAGAGTATATTTATCTTTTCTCATATCCGATATTATCTTTTAGTCATATAATAGTAAATTTCCCGCCCATAAGGTTTGTGAGAAATTTTGCAGCTGAAAAAAACAGAAAACATACAATTGAAAAAATGGTTACCGATGTAATTGTTACGGACGGAAAAAATGATTATAGCTGCAAAATAGAATTAATCTCCGATGACGGGCTTTCAAGGGTAAAATTTATTAATAAGAATAAAACTTATACAACAAAAAATAATCACCTGAGAATGGTAGATGCACTAAAAGAGCTTTCACAAAAATTAAATGATTACGGATTATCAATGAAAGTTTGCCAATGTTGTAAGTATTTTCAACCGATTGTTGACGGTTCTACAAACATGGTAACAGGCAAATGTAATTGTGATTTTG
Source organism: uncultured bacterium (assembly GCA_902777605.1). Taxonomy (GTDB): domain Bacteria; phylum Cyanobacteriota; class Vampirovibrionia; order Gastranaerophilales; family Gastranaerophilaceae; genus CAG-196. The sequence goes on from CACYUI010000014.1 coordinate 53,260, forward strand.
ATGGAAAAAGAGTTGAAGGTGATATGATTCAGACTCTTATTTGGAATACATGTCCTTATTTTGAAAAACAAAATGTAGTTAATTTGTTTTAGTTGATAGATTTAGTACGATTCTTTTTATATATTTTGGCGCAAAAAATCTAAAAATGGTAATTCTTCGGGTATTTCTTTCTCTTTTTGATTGCGATGCAAAATGAGAAAGAAATACCCAAAAGAAAGAGAAAAACTCGCAATCGTTTTCTATGCCCTCCAGTCTGCGACTGTTCGGGCATTTTTTCATGTTCAGCTTTCGCCGAATCTCTTACTCGACCTATGGTTACCTTCGGTAACACGGTCGAGGCGCTAAAGTAGGAAGGAAGTAGGGTGCGTCGTTTTGACGCACCTTTTAATGTTATTGGTTCGGTTAAAACCAAACCCTACTTTTAAGATTTTTTGCGCCAAAATATATAATTTGATACAAATGTTGACTTTCCTAAAAACATCCTTATATACATGTTGAATTACTCCAAACAGATGATTTTACAAATATTCTCTAAAGCAGGTAATTTAATTATCCGATAAACCAAATAAAAGAGGTGTAAACTATGCAAATCAACGGTGGTGTAAGATTTTGTGAACCGGGAATGCGAGCTTCGATTAGAGCTATGCATGTCCAAAGCGAAATCCTTGGAATGATTAATGAAAATGTAGAAGGTTTTGACAAAGTCGGTTTTCAAAGAAAAGAACCTGTTGTTTCAACAATGACAGAGTATATTGGTATCCATGGTCTATCAAGCACCGTAGACGATCAAGTAGGTCGTATCATGGTTTCGAAAAATCCTCTTGATATAGCTCTTGCAAACAAAGGTTATTTTCAGGTTCAAACACCAAATGGTGTAAAACTTACTCGTGATGGCAGATTTAAACTGGATAAAGCAGGTAACCTGCTGACATTAGAAGATTTTCCTGTTTTATCAGATGCAGGAATGCCAATAACATTACCAGTTGTTCCTGATAATATTGACAAAGTTGCCGTAAATAGTAAGGGTAAAGTAAGTGTTTATGACAAAAATTCTAATAAACTGCTTGATGCAGGCTTTTTAGGAGTTGTTGATGCAAACGGTATGGCAGTTTTAAACCCTGATGTTAAGCAAGGATATAACGAATATTCAAATGTAACTCTTCAAAATGAATTTTTGGCAGTAAAACCTGTTGTTAGAAATTTTGAAGCTAACCGTCAGATATTTCTAATAGAGAGCAGTAATTTACAAAAAGTTATCAGCCAGTTAGGTTCGGCTAACTAGGAAGGAGGCTAATATATGTACAATATGCAAGCAGTAGTAAGAAGAAGTATAAACAATGCAACAATGCAGTTTGAAAGACTCGGTTATGTAGCCAATAACCTTGCAAACTATAATACTGCAGCTTATAAAACCTCCTCATTTGAACAAATGCTGAGAGAAGACGGTATGGTTGATGGGGCAATAAGAAGAAATACCCTTCAAGGATCAATCAGAATAAGTAAAAACCCATATGATATCGCAATTTCAGGTGAAGGATATATTCCTGTTGTTTCTCCTGATGGTGAAATTCAATACACAAGAGATGGTGCATTGAAAAGAGGAGAAAACGGTTACCTTGTAACCGTGGATGATTGGATGGTTGGTGACGGAATAAAAATTCCTGCAAATTCTTATAAGTTTGAAATAAGACCAAACGGTGATGTTATCAATTATGATAACGCAGGTTCATTACCTGAAAAAATCGGAACAATTCCGATAGTTCAATTTGATAACCCCGAAGCATTAGAACAAGGTCATAATAATAAGATGGTATACAATGATGAAACAGGCTTGCCAAGACTCGTAAAAGATCCTGAAAGTGTAAGACAATATGCAACAGAAGTATCTAATGTAAATATTTACGATGAACTTAATGAAATGATGAGATTGAATACCTCAATGATTGCCAGCATGAACCTTATGAAAGTAGCTGACGATATGTATAATAAAGCAATTAACATTAGAGAGTAAGGTGATATAAAATGAGTTTTACAAGTTTAGATGCTTTAGGCAAAACTAATTTAATGATGGATTTGATATCCCAAAGACAAAGAGCTTTAGGCTCAAATGTTGCAAATGTAGATACCCCGGGGTATGTAAGAAGAGATATTGATTTTTCTGCATACTTAGGCAGTATGAATAGCCCGCTGGAAACAGAATTATCAACAAAATTGGGGCCATCAGGAATTTTAGAAGAAAAACAAAGACAAGATATTGATATTGCGGAAGAACTTACGGAAATGCAAAAAAATTCAATTCTTTACACAATGGCAACCCGAAGAATGTCGAATATAATTACACAGATGAAAACAGTCGTTAATGTAGGCAAGTAAAATTAATTGAGAGGAAGTGACACAGTATGAGTATAATGGAATCAATAAATATCGGTTCAAATGCTTTAAAGGCACACGGTCTAAGATTGGATATTCATGCAAAAAACATTGCAAATGTAGATACCCCGAATTATGTCCGTCGTATACCTGTTTTGAATGCCAGTGAAGATATTTCTTTCCATGGTGTTATGAATGCAATGAAGGAAGATGTTTTTGGCACAGGAACACTTCCATATCTGCAAGGCGGTGTTGTTTTTAATGGCTGTGTGGAAGATCCGACTGTTGGGGAGAGAATTTATTCTCCGGGTCATCCTGATGCAGATGCTAACGGGTATATAAGAGCTTCAAATGTTAATGCTATGGTTGATATGGCAGATGCAATTATGGCTCAAAGAGCGTACGAAGCTAACCTTGCGCTAGTAAATATTTCTAAATCTATGGCTGCAAAAGCTGTAGAAATAGGAAGATAATAAATAAATTATTTTTATATTTTGTATTAAAAGTAATTCAACTGTCTATATATTTTGATGTAAAAGCCGTCAATACTTTTAGTATTACCAACTTTAGTCAAAATGACTCTTTCTATTTTCTTTCTCTCTTTTGTTGCGAAGAAAAGAGAGAAAGAAAACAGAAACTAAAAGAAAGAGAGAAACACGCAATCGTTTTCTATGCCCTTACGGGCATTTTTCATGTTCGGCATTCGCCGAATCTCTTACTCGACCTATGGTTACCTTC